>NZ_JBJDQK010000003.1:258820-704931 GCF_044903445.1 Streptomyces sp. NPDC019890
GGTGTGTGTCAATCGGGGGGTGGCGATGTAAACTACGCCCACCCTTGGGCCAGTAAAACACTCTTATTACACATTTTTAAAAAAGGTGGTGGGGCGGGGTTTGGCCCCGCCCCCACCACGGATCAGCGCACCGCGCCACCCTTCAGCGCATCAGTACTCCCGCGCCCTCCCCCGTCGCCTCCGTCGGCAGCGCGACCAGACCCAGGTCCGCGCTGGCCGCCAGCAGTGGATGGGCGGGCAGGATGCGCACCGTGTAGCCGAAGGGCCCCGTGCGGCCGAGGGAGAGCGGCCCCTCGTACACCCAGCGGCCCTCCAGGTCCGGCCCGCCCGCCGGCTTCAGCGGCGAGGTCTGCGCGTCGCCGATCGCGTCGTCGGAATCGACGCGGCCCGCCACCGCCTGCACCTCCACATCGTCCGGCTGGAGTCCGCCGAGGGCGACCCGCACCCGCAGCGCGAGCGTGTCGCCGAGCTCAGCCGTGCCGGATGCCGCGGCCTGTTCAAGTGCCTCCACATGGTCGACGGCCACCTGCGGCCAGGCCACCCGCACCCGCGACTTCCAGGCCGCCAGCTCCCGCGCGGTGTCCGCGTCCAGGGCCCGGTGGGCCCGGGCGGCGGGTGCGTACAACCGCTCGACGTACTCGCGCACCATGCGGCCCGCGAGCACCTTGGGTCCGAGCGTGGACAAGGTGCGGCGGACCATCTCGATCCAGCGCTGGGGCAGTCCACCGACCCCACGGTCGTAGAAGCGCGGCGCGACCCGGTTCTCGATCAGCTCGTACAGCGCGGCCGCCTCCAGCTCGTCCCGGCGGTCCTCGTCGGTCGCCGAGCCGTCCGCGGTCGGGATCGCCCAGCCGAAGTCCGGCTCGAACCACTCGTCCCACCAGCCGTCCAGGACGGACAGATTGAGGCAGCCGTTCAGCGCCGCCTTCATCCCGCTCGTCCCGCACGCCTCGAGCGGTCGCAGCGGGTTGTTCAGCCACACGTCGCAGCCGGGGTAGAGCTTCTGTGCCATCGCCATGCCGTAGTCGGGCAGGAAGACGATCCGGTGCCGCACCCGCGGATCGTCCGCGAACTTCACCAGCTCCTGTACGAGGCGTTTGCCGCTGTCGTCCGCCGGATGCGCCTTGCCCGCGACGACGATCTGGATCGGTCTGGTCGGATGCAGCAGCAGCTCCATCAGCCGGTCCCGGTCGCGCAGCATGAGCGTGAGCCGCTTGTACGAGGGGACCCTGCGGGCGAAGCCGATGGTGAGCACTTCGGGGTCGAGGACCCCCTCGATCCAGCCCAGTTCGGCGGCTCCGGCGCCACGCTGGCGCCAGGAGGCACGCAGCCGGTCGCGCACCTCCGTGACGAGCTGTTCGCGCAGCTCCCGGCGGAGCTCCCAGATCTCGGCGTCCGGGATGTCCGTGATGGTGTCCCAGCGCTGCGGGCCGCCGACGGACAGGGCGTCCTCGGCGCGGCTCGAGCCGATCTGGCGCGCGCCCAGCCGGAACACCTCGGGCGCCACCCACGTCGGCGCGTGCACGCCGTTGGTGACGGAGGTGATCGGCACCTCCTCGGCATCGAAGCCTGGCCACAGCCCGGCGAACATGCCGCGGCTGACGGCGCCGTGGAGCGTGGAGACCCCGTTGGCGCGCTGGGCGAGCCGCAGCCCCATCACCGCCATGTTGAAGAGGTTGGGCTCGCCACCCGGATAGGTCTCCATGCCGAGCTGGAGCACCTTCTCGACCGGGACACCGGGCAGCTCCCCGCGCTCGCCGAAGTGACGGGCGACGAGTTCCCGGTCGAAACGGTCGATGCCCGCGGGCACCGGGGTGTGGGTGGTGAACACGGTCCCGGCGCGCACGGATTCGAGAGCGGCGTCGAAGTCCAGCCCCCGGCCGCCGTCTTCCGGGGACTCGCCGAGTTCGCGGATGCGCTCCAGGCCGAGGAACCCGGCGTGCCCCTCGTTGGTGTGGAACACCTCGGGCTCGGGGTGAGCTGTCAGCCGGCAGTAGGTACGCACCGCGCGTACGCCGCCGATGCCCAGCAGCATCTCCTGGAGCAGCCGGTGCTCGCTGCCGCCGCCGTACAGCCGGTCGGTGACATTGCGCTCGCCGGAGCCGTTCTCCTCGACGTCCGAGTCGAGCATCAGCAGTGGTACGCGACCGACGTGCGCGACCCAGATGTGTGCGCGCAGCGAGCGGCCGCCGGGAAGTGCGAGACAGACCTGGGCGGGTGTCCCGTCGGGCTCCCGCAGCAGACTGACGGGAAGCTCGTTGGGGTCGAGGACGGGATAGTGCTCCTGCTGCCAGCCCTCGCGGGACAGGGACTGGCGGAAGTAGCCGTGCCGGTAGAGCAGCCCGACGCCGATCAGCGGTACGCCGAGGTCGCTGGCTGCCTTGAGATGGTCGCCGGCGAGGATGCCGAGACCGCCGGAGTACTGGGGCAGTGCGGCGGTGACGCCGAACTCGGGCGAGAAGTAGGCGACCGCGGCAGGGAATTCGGTTCCCTCGGGTGCGCCGGCGCCGCTGTGTGCCTGGTACCACCTGCGTCCGTGCAGATAGTCGTCCAGGTCGTCGGCGACTGCGGCCAGCCGGCGCAGAAATGGCCGGTCGCCGGCCAGTTCCGTGAGCCGGGCTGCGGATACGGCCCCGAGCAGCCGTACGGGGTCGCCGCCCGCCGCCTGCCATTCCTCGGGGTCGACGGACTGGAAGAGGTCTCGGGTCTCGGCATGCCAGGACCAGCGCAGATTGCGCGCGAGGTCGCTGAGCGGCCGGAGCGGTTCGGGGAGGACGGGGCGGACGGTGAATCGACGAATGGCCTTCACAGGTTCCACCTTTGCAGGGGAGGTACGCATCCGAGGGGACGCACGACGGTGTGCGTCCTTTCCGTCACCCATGACGGTATCTGTACCCCGCCCTCCGCAGCCACGGCGCGCGGCCGTCCGAGGGGCGCTCGCCGGGGCATTCAGCGCGGCGAACGCATCGCCAGGTCGTACGGGGACCCGCGGTTGACGGTCCCCGGGTCGAACGCTCCGGTGGCCGCGTACCGGGCGGCGATCTCGGCGAGTTCCGCCTGCGGGATCACCTCGTCGATGTCGCTGAAGCCGCCGGGGGCCCGCTGATGGGCCAGGCTGATGACGACCTCGGGGCCGAGCTGCCGGTTGGACTGCTGGAGTTCGGTCATGGCGGGCCTGCGCTCGGCCTCGAATGCCGCGAGCGCTTCGGCGGGGTCGGTGTGCAGCGCCATGGCGTGGGCGAGCGCGCGGCCGTCGACGATGGACTGGGTCGCGCCGTTGGAGCCGACCGGGTACATGGCGTGGGCCGCGTCGCCGATCAGCGTCGTACGGCCGTGGGACCAGCGCGCGAGCGGCTCGCGGTCCACCATGGGGTACTCGTACGCGGTGTCGGCGGCCCGGACGACGTCGGGGACGCTGACTCCGTCGAACTCCCAGCCGTCGTAGTGGTGCAGGAACGATTCGACGGGGACCCGTCGGTTCCAGTCGCCGCGCCAGGCGTCCTCGACGGAGTCGGCCGGCATCACGAGCGCCCAGTTGACCAGCACCTCGCCGGTGTCCCGGGCGGGCTCGGTGATGGGGTAGACCACTGCCTTGCGGCGGTCGTCGCCCGCGATGAACATGAAGGTGCCGATCCGGTGGGCGGGTATCCGGGAGACGCCGCGCCAGATGAGCATGCCGTTCCACGGCGGTTCGCCCTCGCCCGGGTTGAGCGCCGCCCGGACGGCCGAGCGGATGCCGTCGGCGCCGATGAGGACATCGGGTTCGAGCGATGCCTTGCCGCGCCGGGCGCCGTCGCGGTGCTCCAGCTGGACCCGGGGTCTGCCGTCGGGCAGCGGTTCGACGCCGGTGACCTTGACGCCGCCGACCAGGGCTCCGCGGCCGAGCCGGGTGCGTACCGCTTCGGCGAGCGCGAGCTGGAGTTCGCCGCGGTGGATGGAGAGCTGGGGCCAGTGGTATCCGGCGCCCAGGCCGCGCCGGTCGCGGGAGATGAGACCGCCGCTGCAGTGGTAGTAGCGCAGTTCCCGGGTGCGTACGGCGCGCTCTTCGAGCCGGTCGAGCAGGCCGAGTGCGTCGAGTTCGCGGACCGCGTTGGGCATGATGTTCAGCCCGGCGCCGATCGGCTGGATGTCGCGGACCGTCTCGACGACGGTGATGCGCTGGAATCCGGCGTTGTGCAGGGCGAGTGCCGCGGTCAGACCGGCGATTCCACCGCCGGCGATCATTATGTGGGGCATGGGGAGGGACCTCCTGGGGACGGTCAGGCGACGGGGGTGCGCGGCCGCTCGGCGGACTGGCGCACGAGGCTCTCGTTGTCCCGGGTCAGGTCGAGCACCGCGCGTAGAAGTTGGATCGGAGCCCCTCCGCTGCCCACTTCGTACTGGCGCACGTCCTCGCTGTACGCCTTGCGGGCCATGGTCAGATGACGGGCGCGGAAGGTCTTGAGGATGCGCAGCACGCGCGTGAGCGAGACGGCGGACGCGGCGAGCTGCGGCGGCAGCCGCTCGGCGTCCTCCCAGCTGATGGCGGCGGACAGCTTGGAGACCGCGGAGGTGCCGCCCCTGTGCGCGGCGCAGTGGTCGCGCCAGGAGGGGAGGCTGTACTGCACCGACTCGTCGAGGAACGCGTCGTAGGCGGGGTCGCTGCGGTCGCTCTGCCACAGCGTCAGATCGACCAGCCAGAGCGGCACCTGGGCGGCGGCCGGGCCGAGGTAGTCGACACCCGCGATGTCGATCTCCTCGAAGTAGGAGCGCATCTCCTTGGCGAAGAAGACCGGGGAGACATTGGCGACGGTGAAGTCGATGGAGTCGACCATGGACTGCACATGCTGGGCGGTGCGGTCGAGCGCGAGGGAGAAGCCCGGTTCGTACGGCTCCATCCGGGCGAGCTCGGCGCAGGTGTCGAGAGCGGCCACCAGGCTGGGGAAGACCATCCGGACCGCGTCCTGGAGATTGCCCTCCATGGTGTGGCCGGTGTACATGCGCTGCCGGGCACCGAGGGGGTTCCACGTCGTGTAGTGGTGCACCGTGTCGCGCGGCACCATGTCGGTGCGCCTGCCCAGCTCCTCCAGCACCGGCAGGACTTCGGGGACCGCGGCGACGGGCTCGGCGCCGTGCCGTTTGAGCGAGCCGAGGAGGATGCCCAGGTCGCGCATCGCGGCGAGCGCGTCGGTGACGGCGAGGGCGGCGACCCGGTCGGGGTCGGGCACCAGGGTGCGCAGGGCGACGGCGAGCGCGGGCACATCGGCGTCGGCATTCATCGCGGGCAGTGCGGCGAGCAGGGCGTCGGCGCCGAGCGGATCGGCCGCACGTATCTCGGCTATCCGGTAGCGCGGTTCGCCCCTGAGATCGGGACCGGGCGCGACTAGGTCGTACAGGGTCAACGGAATGCCCCCCTCGGGCAATGTCACTTCAATGGGTGGAATGCGGGGTTGCTCGCGCCACGCGGTCACCGGACGCTTGTGCCGCATGCGTGGGCGTATGCCGCACGCTCTCGCCTCACACGGTCACTCCAAGGCGCCGCCCACACGGTCCTGGCGCGGGGGCGCCATGGCGGGCGCGGGCAGCCGAAGCCGTACGGAGAGCAGGGCGGCCAGGGCCGCGAAGGCGGCTGCGACCAGTAGCGCGGAGCGGAAGCCGGTGGTCTGCGCGGTGGCCGTCGCGCCATGCCCGGCGGTGGCGACGGCCACCAGGACGGCGAGCCCGAGGACCGAGCCGAACTGCTGGCTGGTGTTGATGAGTCCGGAGGCGAGTCCGGTCTCCTCGGGCGCCGCCTCGGCGGTGGCGGCCACATTGGTGGTGACCATGACCAGGGGCAGTGCGACGCCGATGACCAGGCTGGGCGCGAGGACGGTGGTGAAGAAGGTGCCGTCGGCGGTGAGTGCGAGCGCGAGCCACATCATTCCCGCGAAGAGCAGTGCGAAGCCGAGCGTCATGGCGGGTCTGAGCCCGATCCGGTGGATGAGGCGGCCGGTCCTCGGTGCGACGGCGACGACGACCAGCGACAGCGGCAGCAGTCCGAGGCCGCCGGTCAGCGGGGTCTGCCCGAGTACGGTCTGCAGATAGAGGCTGACCAGGAAGAACATTGGGAACAGCGCCATCTGGGCCAGCGCGCTGAGGATGTTGGCGTCGCGCAGTGCGGGGCGCCGGAGCACCGCGGGCGGCACCAGTGGGCGGGCGATGTGCGACTCGAGTACGGCGAAGGCGGCGAGCAGGAGGAGTCCCGCGCCGCCCGCGGCGAGGGTGCGCGGGCCGGTCCAGCCCGCCTCACCCGCGCCGACGAGTGCGTACGCGATCAGGCCCAGGCCGCCGGTGGCGGTGAGCGCTCCGCCGATGTCGAAGCCGGCACCGGCGCTGCGCGTCCCCCCGTTGAGAACGCGCAGTGCCAGTGCCGCGAGGACAAGGCCGAGCAGCACATTGAGCCAGAACGTGGAGCGCCAGCCGAACCAGTCGGTGAGCACACCGCCGAGCACGGTGCCGGTGACGCCGCCGAGTCCGCCCATCGCGGCGAACGCGCCGAGTGCCTTGTGCCGTCCGGGCCCGTCGGGGAACAGGCCCAGCAGCAGCGCGAAAGCGGCCGCGGCGGCGAGGGCCGCGCCCGTGCCCTGCACGGCCCGCGCGGCGATGAGGATGCCCTCGGTCCCGGCCAGACCCCCGGCCGCGGAGGCGGCGGCGAGCAGGCCGAGGCCGGTGAGATAGAGCCGCCGGTGGCCGAGGAGATCGGCGGCGCGGCCGCCGAGCAACAGCAGCCCGCCGAAGGTGATCAGATAGGCGTTGGCCACCCAGGACAGTCCGGCCGAGCCGGAGCCGAGGTCCTCGCCGACCGACGGCAGCGCGACATTGATGATCGCCGTGTCCATGATCAGCAGCAGCTGGGTGGAGGCGAGCAGCGCGAGCGCGGCGCCTGGGCGGGCCGAGGTCACTGGCCGCTCCCATGGCCCAGGCCATATCCGTCGAGACAGCTCTGGGCCAGGTTCTCGCAGCTCTCGGCGCCGCCCGCCCATGTCTGCATGGTCAGATAGACGTGCGGGGCGCCGTGGTAGAAGCGCTCGTACTGCTCGTGGCGCGCGGCGAACTCCGAACCGAGCGCGTCCCAGGCCAGCTTGAGCAGCTTGACCCGGTCCTCGGCCGGGGTGCCGGGCGCCCGCAGATACGTCGAGAGGACCGGGCCGATCTCGGGGTGGAGCAGGTCCTCGGCCGAGGCGGGCAGCTGGATGACCGAGCCGCCCGCGAGCTGCTTGATCTCCTGGACGGCACGCGGATACAGCTCGCCGGCCATGATGCGCTGGGCATAGGAGATCTCGGTCCCCGGCATCACCCCGCCACGGCCGCCGTCGACCTGCTCGTACGAGGCCTCGGCGGCCAGCACAAAGGCCTTGGCCTGGGCGACCATGCCGAGGAGCCTTCCCACCGCCTGGGTCACGGGCGGCAGTTGGTACGTGTTGCCGGCCCGGGTCAGCAGGATGGCGAGGCCGGTGAGGAATTCGAGCTTGGTCCAGAAGCGGGTGGCGGCCTGGTGGACGAAGTTGAGGTAGGCCGGGGTCTGCCACCACATGGCGGCGGTGGCCTCCACGTTGCGGTAGGTCAGCACCCGCTCCCAGGGCACGAAGACGTCGTCGCACACCAGCAGCGAGTCGTTCTCGTCGAAGCGGGACGAGAGCGGATTGTCGAAGACACCGCGCGCCTGGGCCTCGTACGAGGTGCGCGAGACGAACTTCAGCCCGTGGGTGTCGACCGGGACGGAGAAGCAGAGGGCGTGGTCGACGTCCCCGGGGGCGAGCGGCTCGATCGTGCCGACGATCACCTCGTCGGCGAAGACCGCGCCGGTGCCGATCATCTTGGCGCCGCGCACCACGATCCCGCCGTCCTTCTCCTCGACGACCCGCACCACCAGGTCGTCGTCCCCCTGGCCCGAGTGCGGGTTGGTGATGGTGAATGCTGAGTACAGACCGCCCTCGGCGAGCCTGCGGTGGTACGCGAGGGCGTTGGCGGCGCCGTCGAAGGTGTCGGTGGTGAAGATGTGCGGCACGGCGGCGAAGCCGGCGGCGCCGCCCCCCATGTAGTCGGGCGTACGGCCCAGGAAACCGAAGCTCGACTCGGCCCACACCTTGTACGCCTTGCGGCGCCCGACGAGGTCTTCGTAGCTGCGCGGCACGGTGTAGGCGCGGTGGACGCCGCCGGATACGAGTACGTCGCGGTGTACGGGGTCGTGCGCCAGGTCGTACAGGTGCGCGACGCTCGCGGCGGTGTTGCGGAACGCGGCGTGACGGGTGATGTCCTTGACGCGCTCGCCAGCGAGCCACACCTCTCGCCCGTCCTGGAGCGATTCGAGGTATTCCTGGCCGGACCTGGTCAACGTCTCTCCTCAAACGGAATGTCCCCCGACACAGCCGAGCCTCGCTCCAGCCATGGACGCTGGGCAATGAACGACCGTCCAGCGGTGATTAAGAACCGGCCAGTGATGCAGATGAGGGGCTTCCCGTTCGGTACTCTCCCGGCGTCATGCCGTACCACTTGCGGAAGGCGAGGTGAAAGCCGACAGCACTGTGGTACCCGACGCGCTCCGGCACCGCCGACTGGGGCAGCGTGGTTTCGGCCAGCAGCCGGGCCGCCTCCTGCATCCGACGGCCGGTCAGATGCCGGGCGGGCGCCTCGCCGACCAGCTCCCGGAAAGCGGCGGTGAACGCGGAGCGGGACATGCCGACCTCGCGGGCGAGCGACTCGATGGTCCAGGGCTCGGCGAACCGGGTCGCGATGATGACCATCGCCTTGCTGATGCCGGGATGGCGTAACACGGGCAGCGCGGAGGGGTTGCGGGCGAGTTCGCGCAGCAGCGGCCGCAGCGCGAGCACCAGCGCCATCTCGAAGGCGCGCAGTGTGATCAGCCGGTCGCCGGGTCCGACCGGGCGGTCGGTGGCGGCGAGCAGCCGCAGCGTGTCGCGCAGCAGCGGCTCCTTGTCCACCTGGGTGCGATCCAGCACCAGTGCCCAGGGCAGCGCCTGGTACAGACCGGTGGCCGCGGAGGCGTCGTAGTGCAGCCCCGCGCAGAGCAGCCTGCTCTCGGGGCCCTCGCCGTCGATCCGGAGCTCGCCCGAGGTGCCGGGGGCCCGTTCGGGCAGCACGGCGGCGAGCGCGAGCCCCCGCCGGTCGGGCCGGTCGGCGAGCCGGTGGGCGGTCCCGGTGGGGAAAACGGCGAGGTCGCCCTCGTGCATCTCGATCGGGGTCTGGTCCTCAGCGGTGATCCAGCAGCCGCCCTGGGTGATGAAGTGGAGTACGGCGCAGCTCTGTTCTGCGTCGCCCTCGATGGCCCAGGGGGCGCGGACATGCCAGCGGCTGTCGAAGACCCCGGTGAGACGCAGGGGTTTGAGCAGTTCGCTGAGGAGATCCTCGCTTTCGCGCTCCGTCGGTTCCATGGACGATCCTTCAACCCCCGCCCCGGTTTGTTAATTGATCGGCCGAAGCCGCCGAAGCGAGCCTGGAAGAGCCGTTCACGGCAGCAGCCACACCCTATCGAAGGGCTCATCAGACTCATGTCCGATCACAATCCGATGCGCGTAGCGGTCGTGGGGGCGACCGGCTTCCAGGGCGGTGCGACGGCCCGTCTGCTGGCGGAGCGGAACCACCGGGTACGCACACTGAGCCGCAAACCGGAGGCGGACCGGCCGGAGCTCCCCGGCATCTCGGTCGCGGGCGGCGACCTCGGGCGCTACGAGGACGCACGCCAGCTCTTCGAGGGGGCCACGCACGCAGCGGTGATGATGCCCCTGGTGTACCAGGCCGAGAAGGTCATGCGGTACGCCCAGCACATCGCCAAGGCTGCGCGCGAGGCGGGAGTGCGGCGGCTCGTCTACAACTCCAACACCCGTGTCCCGGACCGCACAACGAACGTGGCGGCCTTCGAGACGCGCCGCCTGGCGGAGACCGTGTTCCGCGAGAGCCTTGCGCAGAGCGCCGTGGAGTTGGTGGTGGTACGTCCGCCGATCTATCTGGACAACCTCTTCAGCCCGTGGAACGGCCCGGCCCTGGTGAACGAGGGCGTGCTCGCCTATCCGCTGCCCACCGACGCGCCCACGGCGTGGATCTCCCACCGCGACCTGGCGGAGGCGGTCTATGCGGCGCTCACCGTGGACGGCGTGGCGGGCCGTACGTTCGACATCGGCGGTGCGCAGACGCTGACGGGCGACGAACTGGCGAAAGCGTTCGGCCAGGGGCTGGGCCGCGAGGTCCGCTACGTCCATCTGGAGCCGGCCGTCTTCGAGCAGAGCCTCGCACAGATCCTGGGCCCGGAGTCGGCGGCCGGGGTGGCGGGGATCTACCACTACATGGCGACGGGCCTGGAGCCGGGCCTGATGGCGGGCGACCAGGGGGAGTCGGCGGCGGCGCTCTCGCTGAAGCCGGCCGAGGTGGACGAGTGGGTGGCGCGCCAGCCGTGGCAGATGTGGTCGGGTGACCAGCCGTGAGCCACAAGAGGCCCGAGCCGAGCTGGGGCGCGTAAGAAGAAGAAGCGGACCACTGGGACCGGCCTCGTCATCAGGACGCGGCCGGTCTCTCCGCGTCCCTCCTCTCTTGTGCGAGCACCTACGTCCTAGTAGTTAACAAAGCACCGGATTGCCCACCCGAAGACCGTGGGAAGGCTCATTCGGTACGGGGGCCACCGCACGCTTCTCAACATTCTTCCGCCCACCCGAGTGAACGCGGACAGGAGCGGCCATGCCCGCAGCCCGCCAGTCGTCGACTGAGCAGCTACAAAGAACCCACCAGCCCCGCAAAAAGGAACAACCCGCTCAAACCGCCCTGCCCGCACAGCCCTCAGGTGATCCCATGATCGGTCGCATCCCCGTCCTCGACGTCCGCCCTCAAGTCGACTGCGGCAGGAGGCCCGCGAAAGCCGTGGAAGGTGAGACCTTCTCGGTCACCGCCACCGTCTTCCGCGAAGGCCATGACGCGGTCGCCGCCAATGTCGTGCTGCGCGACCCGAGCGGGCACCCCGGGCCCTGGACCCCCATGCGCGAGCTCGCCCCCGGCACCGACCGGTGGGGCGCCGATGTCACCCCGGACGCCGAGGGGCGCTGGACGTACGCCGTCGAGGCGTGGAGCGACCCCGTCGCCACCTGGCAGCACAACGCCCAGATCAAGATCCCGGCCGGCATCGACACCGCGCTGGTCCTCGCCGAGGGCGCGGAGCTGTACGAGCGGGCCGCCGCCGACGTCCCCAAGCGCGACGGCCGGGAGGCCGTACTGGCCGCCGTCGACGCACTGCGCGACGAGGACCGGTCCGCCGCCGCCCGGCTCGCCGCCGCTCTCGCCCCCGACGCCACCGCCGCCCTCACCCGTCATCCACTGCGCGAACTGGTCACCTGCTCCCGCCCGTTGACCCTGCAGGTCGAGCGCCGCCGGGCGCTCTTCGGCTCCTGGTACGAGCTCTTCCCGCGCTCCGAGGGCGCCGTCGTCGAGGAAGGCGCCCCGCCCGTCTCCGGCACCTTCCGCACCGCCGCCGAACGGCTGCCCGCCGTCGCCGCGATGGGCTTCGACGTCGTCTATCTGCCGCCCGTCCACCCCATCGGCACCACGTTCCGCAAGGGCCCGAACAACAGCCTCTCCCCCGCGGCCCATGACGTCGGCGTGCCCTGGGCCATCGGCTCCGCCGAGGGCGGCCACGACGCGCTCCACCCCGACCTCGGCACGTTCGACGACTTCGACCACTTCGTCGAGACCGCGCGGGACCTGCGCATGGAGGTGGCTCTCGACTTCGCGCTGCAGTGCTCGCCGGACCACCCCTGGGTCGAGAAGCACCCGGAGTGGTTCCACCACCGCGCCGACGGCACCATCGCGTACGCCGAGAACCCGCCAAAGAAGTACCAGGACATCTACCCGATCGCCTTCGACAAGGACATGCGCGGTCTGGTCAACGAGACCGTGCGGGTGCTGCGCTTCTGGATGGACCACGGCGTACGGATCTTCCGCGTCGACAACCCGCACACCAAGCCCGTCGTCTTCTGGGAGAAGGTGATCGCGGACATCAACCGCACCGACCCCGATGTGGTCTTTCTGGCCGAGGCATTCACCCGTCCGGCGATGATGCACACGCTGGCCGCGATCGGCTTTCAGCAGTCGTACACGTACTTCACCTGGCGTACCACCAAGCAGGAGCTGACCGAGTACCTCACCGAGCTGTCCGGCGACGCCGCCTCGTACATGCGTCCCAATTTCTTTGTGAACACCCCCGACATCCTGCACGCCTACCTCCAGCACGGCGGCCGCCCGGCCTTCGAGGTGCGGGCCGTACTGGCCGCCACCATGTCGCCCTCCTGGGGCGTGTACGCGGGCTACGAACTGTGCGAAAACGCTCCCCTGCGGGACGGGAGCGAGGAGTATCTGAACTCCGAGAAGTACCAACTGCGGCCGCGGGACTGGGAGTCGGCGGAGCGCGAGGGCCGCACCATCACGCCCCTGATCACCGCGCTCAACCGGATCAGGCGCCGCCACCCCGCTCTCCAGCAGCTGCGGGACATCCACTTCCATCACACCGACAACGAGGCGGTGATTGCGTATTCGAAATCCGCCGGGAGCCCGGGGTCGAACACCGGTGACACCGTCATCGTGATTGCCAACCTCGACCCCCACCACACCCAGGAGGCCACGGTCTCGTTGGACATGCCGCACCTCGGCCTCGAATGGCACGAGAGTGCGCCGGTGCGCGACGAGCTCACCGGCGAGACCTATCACTGGGGCAGAGCCACGTATGTGCGCCTCGAGCCGGGTGTCACGCCCGCGCACATCGTCGTCCTGCGACCGTCCCCGCCGACCGGAGGGTCACCCACATCATGATCGTCAATGAGCCCGTCCACGACACGTTCGAGGACACCCCCGCCAAGGACCGCGACCCCGACTGGTTCAAGCGGGCCGTGTTCTACGAAGTCCTGGTGCGGTCCTTCCAGGACAGCAACGGCGACGGCATCGGCGACCTCAAGGGCATCACCGCCAAACTTGACTATCTCCAGTGGCTGGGGGTCGATTGCCTCTGGCTGCCACCGTTCTTCAAGTCCCCTCTGCGGGACGGCGGTTACGACGTGTCCGACTACACCGCGGTCCTCCCCGACTTCGGCGACCTCGCCGACTTCGTGGAGTTCGTCGACGCCGCGCACCAGCGCGGCATGCGCGTCATCATCGACTTCGTCATGAACCACACCAGCGACCAGCACCCGTGGTTCCAGGAGTCCCGCAGCAACCCCGAAGGGCCGTACGCCGACTACTACGTCTGGGCGCCCGACGACAAGCAGTACCAGGACGCCCGGATCATCTTCGTCGACACCGAGACGTCCAACTGGACCTTCGACCCGGTGCGCAAGCAGTACTACTGGCACCGCTTCTTCTCCCACCAGCCCGATCTCAATTACGAGAACCCCGCGGTGCAGGAGGAGATCATCTCGGCGCTGCGCTTCTGGCTGGACCTGGGCATCGACGGCTTCCGTCTCGACGCCGTGCCCTACCTGTACCAGGAGGAGGGCACCAACTGCGAGAACCTCCCCGCCACCCACTCCTTCCTCAGGCGGGTGCGCAAGGAGATCGACGCGCACTACCCCGACACCGTGCTGCTCGCCGAGGCCAACCAGTGGCCAGAGGACGTCGTCGACTACTTCGGCGACTTCCCGGCCGGCGGCGACGAGTGTCATATGGCCTTCCACTTCCCGGTGATGCCCCGGATCTTCATGGCCGTACGGCGCGAGTCCCGCTACCCGGTCTCAGAAATCCTGTCCAAGACCCCGGCCATCCCGAAGAACTGCCAGTGGGGCATCTTCCTTCGCAACCATGACGAGCTCACGCTCGAAATGGTCACGGACGAAGAGCGCGACTACATGTACGCGGAGTACGCCAAGGACCCGCGCATGCGCGCCAACATCGGCATCCGCCGCCGGCTCGCGCCCCTGCTGGACAACGACCGCAACCAGATCGAGCTGTTCACGGCGCTGCTGCTGTCCCTGCCCGGATCGCCGATTCTCTATTACGGCGACGAGATCGGGATGGGCGACAACATCTGGCTCGGTGACCGGGACGCCGTGCGGACGCCGATGCAGTGGACCCCGGACCGGAACGCGGGCTTCTCCTCCTGCGACCCCGGCCGGCTCTACCTCCCCACGATCATGGATCCGGTCTACGGCTACCAGGTCACCAATGTGGAGGCGGCGATGGCGTCCCCGTCCTCGCTGCTGCACTGGACCCGGCGGATGATCGAGATCCGCAAGCAGAACCGCGCCTTCGGGCTCGGCTCGTACACGGAACTGCCCTCGTCGAACCCGGCGGTGCTCGCCTTCACCCGCGAGTACAAGGACGATCTCGTGCTCTGCGTGCACAACTTCTCGCGGTTCGCGCAGCCCACCGAGCTCGATCTGCGCACCTTCGCCGAACGGCATCCGGTGGAGCTGATCGGCGGGGTCCGCTTCCCCGCCATCGGCCAGTGGCCCTATCTGCTGACGCTCGCCGGCCACGGCTTCTACTGGTTCCGGCTGAGAAAGGATGCCGGCGCCACATGATGCACGTGTAACGAGAGGTACCTCCCGCGGGGCGGTTTCCGCCGCCCCGCACCGGGCACTCTCCCCTTCATCCCCGCGCGCCGCCGGACAGCCACTGCTGTAATCCGGGACACTCTGCGCATTCGTGGTGTACCCGGGGAAAGGACGCGATGCCATGTCGGAGGCTGCATCCACCCGGACTCCCGTCGCTCTTCTCCCGTCACTCGCCCCACTCCTGCACAGCTGGCTGCCGAGGCAGCGGTGGTTCGCGGGCAAGGGGCACCCCGTCACCGGCTTCTCGCTCGTCTCCGCGACCGAGCTGCTGCCCCTGGACTCGGCGCCCGGTCCGGGACTGCTGCATCTGCTGCTGCGCGTCCAGCAGCCGGGGCTTCCCGCCCCCTCGGCGCAGGACTGCTACCAACTGCTCCTCGGCGTACGCACGACGCTGCCGCCGCATCTCGCGCCCGCACTGATCGGCCATCTCACCGAGGGCCCGCTGGCCGGGCGCACGGTCTACGAGGGCCTGCACGACCCGCGCCTGGCGGATCTGATCCTGGAGCGGCTGCGTACGCCGGGCGCGCTCGGGCCACTGCGTTTCGACCGGTCCGAGGTGGCCCCGGCCATCCCCGGCGGCCTGACCGCCCGCCCGCTGGAGGCCGAGCAGTCCAACTCCTCGCTGGTCTATGGCGATGCGTACATCCTCAAGCTCTTCCGCCGGGTGCAATCCGGCCCCAACCCCGATCTGGAGCTGCCGCTCGCGCTGGCCCGCGCCGGGTGCAGCCGGGTGCCCGCGCCCGTCGCCTGGTACGAGACCACCGCGCCCGAGCCGTACACCCTTGGTGTGCTGCAGCCCTTCCTGCGCGGCTCACGGGACGGCTGGGTGCTCGCGCTGGACTCGCTGGCCGGCGGGCACTCCTTCGCCGACGAGGCCCGCGCGCTCGGCCGGGTCACCGCCGAGGTGCACACCGCGCTCGCGGGCGAGCTGCCCACGGTGATGCTGACCCGGCCGCAGACGGAGCACCTGGCGGCCGCGATGACCCAGCGTCTGGAGGCGGCCGCGCAGGCGGTGCCCGCCCTGCAGCCGTACGCACCCCGGCTGCGAGCGGCCTTCGACGCCATCGCCACGCTGGGCAGGCGCGGCCGCTCCTGGCGGGCCCAGCGCGTCCACGGCGACCTCCATCTCGGGCAGACGCTGCGCGGCGGCGGCGGGCGGAGCGACGGCCACTGGTCGGTCATCGACTTCGAGGGCGAGCCCGCGCGCCCGCTCGGCGAGCGTCGCAGGCCCCAGCCCCCGGTGCGCGATGTCGCGGGCATGCTCCGTTCGTTCGACTACGCGGCCCGCACCCACCGCCCGTGGAACCCGGCCTGGGCGGAGCGCTGCCGTACGGCGTACTGCGAGGGCTATGCCGAGGCCGACGGCGCCGACCCACGCGCCGAGCCCGAACTACTGCGCGCCTACGAGACGGACAAGGCCGTGTACGAGGTCGTCTACGAGGCCCGGCACCGCCCCGACTGGCTGCCGGTGCCGATGGCCGCGATCGACCGCCTCGCCGCCCTCACCTGAACCCCACTGCCCAAGGAGGCCGACCCCCGTGACCGCCCGACCCCCGTCCCGTAATTCCTCCGACCCCGATGGGCCCAAGCGGACGTCCGACACCGGGCCCGGCCGCCGGCAGAGCGCGGCGCCACGTCCGCGCACCGGGGCCAGCCATGGAGTGCGGGCCGCGCACCCGCTCGCGGACGGGGACCGGGGGCGGCTGCTGGCCGGCTCCCACCACGATCCGCACGCCCTGCTGGGGGTGCACTCGGTGCGCGGCGGCATGGAGCTGCGCGTACTGCGTCCGTTCGCACGGTCGGTGACCATGCTGGCCAAGGGCCTGCGGGCCGAACTGCACGAGGACGGCGACGGGTTCTTCTCGGGAGTGCTGCCCCTGCGTACCGCCCCCGAGTACCAGCTGCTTGTCGCCTACGACAGCGGCGAGACCTCGGACGAGGCGTCGGACGACGGCACGGGCGGCGACACGGGCGAGGCTTCGGACGTGACCCGGGCCCGGATCGAGATCGAGGTGCAGGATCCGTACCGCTTCCTGCCCTCGCTCGGGGAGCTCGATCTGCATCTGATCGGCGAGGGACGGCACGAGGAGCTGTGGCGGGCACTGGGCGCGCACCCCATGACACACCAGGGCGTGACCGGCACCCGGTTCACGGTGTGGGCGCCCAACGCCCAAGGGGTGCGGGTGGTCGGCGACTTCAACTACTGGGACGGCACCGGGTATCCGATGCGCTCGCTCGGCTCGTCGGGCGTGTGGGAGCTGTTCCTGCCGGGGGTCGGCGAGGGCGCGCTCTACAAGTTCGACATCACCCGGCCGGACGGCTCGCACACCCTGCGCGCCGACCCGATGGCCCGGCGCACCGAGGTGCCGCCCGCCAACGCCTCGATCGTGACGGAGTCCCACCATGTGTGGCGGGACGAGGAGTGGCTGGCACGGCGCGCCGACCGGCCGGTCCACGAGTCGCCCCTCTCCGTCTACGAGGTGCATCTGGGCTCCTGGCGCCCGGGGCTCACCTACCGCCAGCTCGCTGTCCAACTCCCCGCGTACGTCAAGGACTTGGGCTTCACGCATGTGGAGCTGATGCCGGTCGCCGAACACCCCTTCGGCGGCTCGTGGGGCTATCAGGTCACCGGCTTCTACGCCCCGACCGCCCGGATGGGCACCCCCGACGACTTCCGCCATCTGGTGGACGCCCTGCACCGGGCGGGCATCGGCGTGTTCGTGGACTGGGTGCCGGCGCACTTCCCGAAGGACGACTGGGCGCTGGCGCAGTTCGACGGCCGCCCGCTGTACGAGCACGCCGACCCGGCGCGGGCCGCGCACCCCGACTGGGGCACGCTCGAGTTCGACTACGGCCGCAAGGAGGTACGCAACTTCCTGGTCGCCAACGCCGTGTACTGGTGCGAGGAGTTCCACATCGACGGGCTGCGGGTCGACGCGGTCGCCTCGATGCTCTACCTCGACTACTCCCGCGAGCATGGCGAATGGACGCCGAATGAGCACGGCGGCCGGGAGAACCTGGACGCGGTCGGCTTCTTGCAGGAGATGAACGCCACGGTCTACCGGCGCTGCCCCGGCGTCGTCACCGTCGCCGAGGAGTCCACCGCCTGGGACGGCGTCACGCGCGCCACCCACCATGTGGGCCCGGGCGGCTTCGGCGGCCTCGGCTTCGGCCTGAAGTGGAACATGGGCTGGATGCACGACTCGCTGGGCTATGTCGTGCACGAGCCGGTGCACCGCAAGTTCCACCACAACGAGATGACCTTCTCGATGGTGTACGCGTACAGCGAGAACTATGTGCTGCCGATCTCGCACGACGAGGTGGTGCACGGCAAGCGGGCGCTGGTGAGCAAGATGCCCGGCGACTGGTGGCAGCAGCGCGCCAACCATCGCGCGTATCTGGGCTTCATGTGGGCCCATCCGGGCAAGCAACTGCTCTTCATGGGGCAGGAGTTCGCCCAGGGGGCGGAGTGGTCGGAGGGTCACGGCCCCGACTGGTGGCTGCTCGACCCGTCGTACGCCGCGGAGGCGGACCACCGGGGCGTGCGGGACCTGGTCCGCGAGCTGAACACGGTGTACGCGGCGACCCCCGCGCTCTGGCAGCGGGACACCGTCCCCGAGGGCTTCGCCTGGGTGGTGGGCGACGCCGCCGAGGACAATGTCTTCGCCTTCCTGCGCCATGCCGCGGACGGCTCACCGCTGCTGGCCGTGAGCAACTTCTCGCCGGTGGTGCGCCATGAGTACCGTCTGGGTGTGCCGGACCCGGCCCAGGCGTGGACGGAGGTCCTCAACACGGACGAGGCCCGCTACGGCGGCGGCGACGTACTCAACCCGGACCCGCTGAAGCCCGAGTCGGTCGCGTCGCACGGCCGCCCGGGGAGCATCCAGCTGACGCTGCCGCCGCTGGCTACGGTGTGGCTGCGGCCGGTCTGATGATCCCGAGTCGCTGGGTGGCCCGGGTGAGCGCCACATAGAGGTCGTTGGCGCTCATCCGGTCGGGGTCGACGACGAGGACGGTGTCGAACTCGAGGCCCTTCGCCTGGCGGGGGTCGATGAGCACGACGGGCCGGGACAGATCCAGCGGCCCGTCGTCCGCTTCCAGACCGCCGAGTTCGGCGTGCCGCTCGCGCGGGGCGATCACCGCGAGCCTGCCCTCCTGCGGGGTCTCCCGGGCGGCGAGCCGGGCCACCTCGCCGAGCGGCAGGGTGCGCTCCCAGGGCGGTACCCCCGTCGAGCGGATGGAGCGCGGCGGCTCGAAGGCGGGGTCGGTGACCCGGCGCCGCCGGGACGCGTACTCCATGATCTCGGCAGGCGTACGGTAGTTGACGCCGAGCCGGGCCAGCTCCCAGCGGTCCTGGACGTACGGGGCGAGGATCTCCTGCCAGGAGTCGCAACCTGCCAGGTCCCCGGTCTGCGCCGGGTCGCCGACGAGGGTCATCGAGCGGGTCGGACTGCGCCGCATCAGCAGCCGCCAGGCCATGGCCGACAGCTCCTGCGCCTCGTCGACGATGATGTGCCCGAAGGCCCAGGTCCGGTCGGCGGCGGCACGCTCGGCGGCGCTGCGGTGGTCGGCCTCCTCCTGCCGCTCGGCCATGCGCTCGGCGTCGATGATGTCGTGCGCGGCGAGGACCTCGGAGGCGTCTTCGTCGATGTCCTGCTTGTCCTCGAACTCGTAGGTACGGGAGGCGTACGAGACGTCGAGGACGCCCTGTGCGTAGGCGATCTGCCGGGCCCGCTCGGCCTCGGCGGCGGCGAGGGCGGCGGAGTTGTCCTCGCCGAGGAGCTCGGCGGCCTCGTCGAGGAGGGGCACGTCGGCGGGGGTCCAGGCGGTGCCGGTGCGCGCGGTGCCGGTGCGCCGGATCAACTCCGCGTCGTCTTCCGGCAGATGTGTTGGATCGGCGAGATAGTCCGCGAGGAAGTTCTGCGGGCTGAGCGGGGGCCAGAGCGACGCGATGGCGGAGTGCACCTCGGCGCTGGCGGCGATGCCCTTGCCGAGCTGGGCGATGTCGTCGGGGCCGAGGAAGTTGGGGCCGCCGTACGGGTCGGCGCCGATCCGGTCGGCGAGCTGGGTGGTCAGGTCGTCGATGATCCGGAAGACGAAGTGCGGGCGGGCCAGGTTGTGCGGCAGACCGGTCTCACGGGCCTTGTGCCGGGCCTCGACGGCCATGTCCCAGTCGAGCAGCAGATCTCCGTCGTCGTGCCGGATGACGATCGGCGCGTCCTTCTCGGGCACCTGCTGCCGGTCCCGTACGGCCTCGGCCAGTACGCCGGCCATGTCCGCCCGGCCCTTGACCGCCGCGGCCGCGGGGCTGTCCGTGCCCGTGGCCGTGACGCCGGGGAACAGCTCGCCGACCGTGGCCAGCAGCACGCCCGTCTCACCGAGCGAGGGCAGCACCTCGCCGATGTAGCCGAGGAAGACCGGGTTGGGTCCGACGATCAGCACGGCGCGCTTGGCCAGTTGCTCCCGGTACGCGTACAGCAGATACGCGGCCCGGTGCAGAGCGACCGCGGTCTTGCCGGTCCCCGGTCCGCCCTCGACGACGAGCACTCCGCGCTGCGGGGCGCGGATGATGTGGTCCTGCTCGGCCTGGATGGTCGACACGATGTCGCCCATGCGCCCGGTACGGGCACTGTTCAGCGCGGCGAGCAGCACCTCGTCGGCGTCGTGCGACTCGTATCCGGTGCGGGTGGTGTCGGCGAGATCCATGATCTCGTCGTGCAGGGCGGTGACGGTCCGCCCCTGGGTGGTGATGTGCCTGCGGCGGCGCAGCCCCATCGGTTCATATCCGGTCGCGAGATAAAACGGCCGCGCGACGGGAGCCCGCCAGTCGATCAGCAACGGAGTCCGTTCTGCGTCGTCCCGCCGGATTCCCGTGCGCCCGATATGGTACGTGACTCCGTCACGCAGGTCGATGCGCCCGAAACAGAGCCCGACGTCGGCGGCATTCAGCGCGGCGAGCGATGCGGAGTGCTCGACCACGCCGACATCGCGTTCCACGCGCGCCTGACGACCCGTGCTGACCTGCGCGATCGTGGCGTTCATGGCGGCTTCGGCCTCGGCCCTGAGCTGGTCGAGCCGCTCGTGGGCGAGCGAGACGAATTGTTGTTCCTGCCGCATTTCCCCGGTTGACAATTCAGCTCCTGACGCGATACAGTGCCTTTATTGAACTTCTCTGTGTTCCTTAGTGCACGCGAACACTCAAACACCAAATATACCCAGAGAAAGACCCCGGCCGTCAATTCGGTTCCGGGGTATTTTTGTGTTCGTGGACATATCGGGGAGTACAACAGAAGCAACCGCACTGCTGCGCAGCCACGGCGCCGGGGACCTGGACCACCCCGGCGGCACACTGCTCGCCCACCTGGACCGGGTCCGGCAGCGCCTGTCGGAGTGGGGCGCCCGCCCGGAACTCCAACTGGCCGGCCTGTGCCACGCGTTCTACGGCACGGACGGCTTCGCGACCGGGCTGCTGCCACTGGAGAGACGGGCCGAGCTGGCGGCGGTGATCGGCACGGAGGCGGAGGAGCTCGTGTACTTCTACGCGAGCTGCGACCGGTCGGCCTCGTACGCAACGCTCGCGGACGCCGACGCGGCCTTCCGCGACCGCTTCACGGGAGTGACGTACACGCCCAGTCTTGCTCAACGGCAGGACTTCGCGGAACTGACGGCGGTCAATGAACTCGACCTGGCGCGGGGCGACGCTGCGTTCCGGGCGCGGTGGGGCGGGGAACTGCTGCGCCTGTTCACGAGGTGGCGCGGGCTGTTGAGCGAGGCGGCGTGGGTGGACGTACGCGAGGTGCTCACCCTGCGGGCCGAGGAACGGCTCGATTTTCTCCAGGGCCTTGAGCGGGGCCAGGTCGTCGCCGGTGTGGTCTCCCACATCGCGAGCTTCGGTGTCACCTTTGTGGAACTGGGTGGTGTGGAGGCGCAGATGAACATTCCCGAGGTGTCCTGGAGCCCCGTCGACTCACCGGCCGACGTGATCCGCGAGGGACAGGAGCTGCCCTTCACGGTCCTGGGCGTCGACATGTCCCGCGAGCGAGTCTCGCTGTCACTGAAGGACCTGACGCCCGACCCGCTGCGGGAACTCGCGCGCACGCGGCGGCTCGGAGACGTGGTGCGCGGTCAGGTCACCAGGTCGGTGCCGTTCGGAGTGTTCATCCGGGTGCACGACGGCATCGAGGGGCTCGTTCACCGGGGCGAACTCGATGGGCGCGAACTGCAGCCGGGCGACGAGGTCGACGTCGAGATCGCGGCAATCAACATCAACTCCCGCCGGGTCCGCCTCACGGTCCGAATGGGCGGGACAACGTGACCCTTCCCCCGTACGACGGTTGATTCGTTCCTTGCCGGTTCCGATTCTCGGGCATGGACCGCCGTGCACCAACACAGGCCGCTGTGCCTGTGGGACCAGGTGAAAGGCGCTCTGACGACTTGGTAACGGCGCCGGTTCGTCTTCGGAAGTCCGGAATCACCATTCCAAATTCCTTCCGGCCGCCGCCCCCTTCATACTCGGACCGCATTCTCGGGAAACCGGAAGAGGAACGCACCCAGGGCGAGGTCCCATGGCATCAGGGCGCGGTGGACGCAGGCAAGAGCAACGGCCCGCAGGCCGTAATGTTTCGGTCGCTTCGGTGGGGCGTTTCGGTCCTCAGAGCAAAGACTTCGGGACCACCGAAGGAGAATCTGCCAGAGTTCATCGAACTGCCCTGACCTGCGATTATCTTGACATCTGCTCGCCACATCCAGGGCCGACCATTCCCCTGTCACCGCGTTCCGGCACGTTCCCGAAAGGAGTTCGGCGACGCCTGAGTACCTGGTGGACCCGGCGCGTACATCAGGGCGCAGAGCAGATCTCTGCACCGGTCGAATGATCGGCAGGGGTTCCGGCAATCACCGTCCAAGTAGCTCTGGTAATACGGTTGGTCGAGGTTGACATCCGCTCCGGAGAATGGAGAGGGTGAGGCGGGAAAAGCGCGCAGTACCTTCGCCCTGGAATGCGTCCTTTCACGCTTCCACGGTGCGATTTCTCAACTCTCCGTACGTGATGACGAAATGAGGAGTGGAATGTCCAGGAAACGAACCGCCACCGGGAGAAAGAAGATCGCCTGGCTGGTCGCGGGCGCCGGCATAGTGGCGGGCGGCTTCGCCGTGACGACCGGATCCGGCTTCGCCTCTCAGACCGGGACACAGGCCGACGCACCCCAGGTCACCGCCGCAGCCCAGGGCACCGTCGAGCGCTCCTTCCGGGCGTCGGTGATCTCCGGAGTCCAGATCTACGCCTGCACCCAACAGGCGGACGGCACCTTCGCCTTCACCCAGCGCGGCGTCCGCGCCACCCTTCAGGGCGGCATCAAGCACTCGTTCGTGAACCCCGACTCCGGCCCCCCGCAGTGGATCGCCCGGGACGGCAGCGCCGTGACCGGCAAGGTGGCGAGCAAGACCCCGAACGGCCCGGGCAACATCCCCGAACTGGAGCTGACCGCCACACAGTCGGGCAGGTCCACCGGCAAGCTGGCCGAGGTGGTGAAGATCCGCCGCCTGAACACCAGCGGCGGCGTGGCCCCGGCCGGATCCTGTGACCCGGCGAAGACTCCGACCGCCGAAGTGCCCTACGGCGCCGTCTACGAGTTCATCAGTGTGTGCCGCCGCACACCGGCACCCACCCCTCCGGCACGCCTCTGACACACAGAGCATTCGGGCACTCCCTCACGAGGGGATCCCGGCAGCGTTCACACCACCTGACCTGGTCTGTGAGACACGGGACGGGACGGGCGCCCGGCCGGAACAGCCGGCCGGGCGCCTGCGCCGACGCGGGATGACTGTGCACAGCGCGCACCGCGTACGCGACTAGATGACGTCCTCCAGCTCCTGAAGCAGTCGGCGCTTGGGCCGGGCACCCACCATCGACTTCACCGGCTCCCCCTCGCGGAACACCATCAGCGTCGGCATCGACAGCACCGCGTACCGCGTCGTGATCTCCGGGTTGGTGTCCACATCGAGCTGCACCACCTTGAGCCGGTCGGCCTCCTCACTCGCCAGCGCGCTGAGCACGGGCGCGAGCTGGCGGCACGGGCCGCACCAGTCGGCGGTGAACTCCACCAGGACGGGGCGATCCGCCTTGAGGACCTCGTCGTCGAAGTCGGTGTCCGTCACCTCGGCGACGCCTGTTGCGTGGATCATTCGTCTTCCCCTCCGTAGGTCAGCTCACAGCGCGGATCGGGCCCGCCCGGAACATCGGCTTGCGCTTGAAGTGCCTGCGCCTCCCGCTCGGCGCGCGCCAGTTGCACCCCGACCTGGGAACGCACCGACTGGAGCTGCTCGATGAGCGTGTCCAGTTCGCCGAGCTTGGCCCGGTAGACGGCGAGCGAGGCAGGGCAGGAGTCCCCGGCGGGGTGCCCGGCGCGCAGGCATTCGACGAATGGTCTGGTCTCCTCCAGGTCGAACCCGAAGTCCTGCAGGGTCCGGATCTGCTGGAGCAGCCGCAGATCGTCCTCGTCGTACGTGCGATAGCCGTTCACCGCGCGCCGGGCGGGCAGAAGCCCGCGGGACTCGTAATAGCGCAGGGTGCGGGTGGTGGTGCCCGCCCGCTCCGCGAGCTCGCCGATTCGCATGACCTCGACGGTAATCCTTGACGCGGACGTCAAGGCAATGGGTTTTTCAGTTCCGGCCCCTCAGCGCCTCGTACGTGCTCGCCCAGTCGTGGGACTCATGGCCCTGCACGATTGCCCGGTCGGCGACGGACTTGATGGACTCCAGCTGGGACACGTCGAGCCCACGCATGCGCGCCGCGTGCAGGATGTGCTCGACGCCCGCGGCCATCATGCCGAGGTTCGCCTGCGCCCCCGGATAGTCGCCTGCGTCGATGTTGGCCGCCGTGTACTGCGCGATGGGCGGCAGGATCTGGACGATGGTGTGGAGATACGGGGCGATGTCGGCGGCCTTGACCCCGTCGGCCGTGGCCAGTGCATAGGCGTGCACCAGGCCCGAGATACTGCCGTAGAAGAAGTCCAGCAGGGACAGGTCGTAGAGCGCGGCCAGCCCGGGGTCAGTGCCGACGAACGCGGCCTTGCCGCCGAGCACTTTCAGGGTGGACTCGTACCGTTCGAACGCCTCCTGCGAGCCGGAGTAGAAAAGCAGCGCATCGGGCGAGCCGATGAGGGGGGTCGGCACCATCACCGCGCCGTCCAGATAGGCGATGGAACGCTCGGCCGCCCAGGCCGCGGTCTGCCGCGAGCGCTCCGGGGTGTCCGAGGTGACATTGACCAGCACGCGGCCCTGGAGCGCATCGCTCAGCGGATGGAGGATGGTCTCTACGGCGTCGTAGTCGACGACGCAGACGACGGTCAACTCGCTTGCTCGTAAGGCCTCTTCAGCGGTGGCGGCACGCACCGCGCCGCGGGCGACCAACTCGTCGCCCTTGCCCTGAGAGCGGTTCCAGATCGTGGTGGGGTGGCCCGCGTCGAGCAGGGCGCCGGCAAGCGCCCGGCCCATCGCGCCGAGGCCGATGACGGTGACGGAAGTGAGCGGGGTGTTCTTCGCAGACATGACGGCCATGCTTGTTGGCCGCTCACTCCCCCACAAGTACCTACAAATAAGTCTGGTACTCACCGAAAGGTAAACATCGAGGTCACTGCGGCGGCAGCAGTGGCTTCCGCTCCAGCGGCGAGGTCAGCACGACCGATGTCGTCGTACGCCCGAGTGCCGAGGTCTGCTCCAGTACGTCTTCGAGGTGGACGGTGTCGGTCACCGCGACCTTGAGGATCCAGCAGTCCTCGCCGACGACATGGTGCGCCTCGATCACCTCGGGACGGGCCAGCAGTTCCAGTGTCCTGGGGTGTTTGAGGTTGTACCCGCCGTGCGGATTGACCCGGATGAACGCCTGAATCCCGTACCCCAGACGAGTCGGGGAGACATGCGCGCCATAGCCGGTGATCGCGCCGCACGCCTCCAGTCGGCGGACCCGTTCCGTCACCGCCGCCGGACTCAGCCGCACCCGGCGGCCGAGTTCGCTGAGTTTGATGCGGCCGTCCGTCTGGACGAGTTCCAGAATCTGCCGGTCGACGGGGTCGAAGGCGGCCGCAGAGGATTCGCCGGTGGCGGCTCGCAGATTCCGTGGTTCTTTCGGCAGGACGGCCGGATCTCCCATGTCTCCCCCTTCAGGACGTGGCCCGCAAACGTAACACTTGACGTACGGAGAGAGGGAGTTGGGAATGCGTGAGATCTGCGTCATCGGCGGAAACCGCTATTTCGGAAAGCGGCTGATAGCCCGGCTGCTGGAATCGGGAGACCGGGTGACGGTCATCAATCGCGGGTCGTCCGCACCACCCGAGGGGGTGACCCATCTGGTCGCGGACCGGGACGACGAGCATTCGCTGAGAGCCGCGCTCGGTTCGCGCGCTTTCGACGTCGTCTTCGACCAGGTCTGCTACACACCGCGCCAGGCGGACATCGCCCGGCGGGTGTTCGCGGGCCGCACCGGGCGCTATGTGATGACGTCCACCGTCGAGGTGTACGAGTACGAGCACTCCACGACCCTTGTGCGCGAGGACGCCGTCGACCCGCTGACGGTAACCGTCGACCTGACCGCCCCGTGGGACGACGCGAACTACCGCGAGGAGTACTACGGCGAGGGAAAGCGCCAGGCCGAGGCGGTGCTGGCGCGGGATGCGGGCTTCCCCTACGTGTCCGTGCGCGTTGCGCATGTACTGGGCGGGGCCGACGACTTCACCGGACGGGTTGACCACTACGCGAGCCGGATCCGGGCGGACGAGCCGATCGCCGTACCCGCTGAGAACCATCCCGCCACCTATGTCTACGTGGAGGAGATCGCCGATTTCCTGGCCTGGACGGCGGGCCGGGAATTCACCGGTCCGGTGAATGCAAATGCGTACGGACTACTGACGACGGACGACATCTGCGCCGAAATCGAGCGCAAGGTGGGCGGAAAGGCGGAGTTCCTTCCGGTGGAGGTGGGTGAGGTCTCGCCGTTCTCCTTCTTCCGTTCATACGGCATGGACAATTCACGTGCGGCGGAACTGGGTTACACCTTCCGGCACAGCTCTCAATGGCTGCCGAAGGCAATCGTGGAGACGCTTGACTCGGGCGCAACGGGCGCAACGGGCAAGGAGGGGAAGTAATGCGGTACCGCAGCTTCGGCGAGCTCCAGGTCGGTGCGATCGGGCTCGGCGCGATGCCGCTGTCCATCGAGGGGCACCCCGACGAGCGGCAGGCCTTCGCCACGATCCATGCCGCCCTGGACGCGGGCGTGACCCTGATCGACACGGCCGATTCGTACTACGCGCCGGGCGGGGAGCCTGGTCCGGGCGAGCTGCTCGTGGCCCGCGCGCTTGCCGCGTACGGAGGTGACACGGACTCCGTCCTGGTCGCCACGAAGGGCGGCCGCGGCCGGACGGACGACGGCGACTGGACGGTCAACGGCGACCCGGGCCACCTGAAGCGGGCCGCCAGGGGATCGCTGGCCCGGCTGGGCGTCGCTGCGATCGGCCTCTACCAGCTGCACAAGCCGGACCCGAACGTCCCTTTCGCCGACTCGCTCGGTGCGCTCCGGGAGTTGCTGGAGGAGGGAACGATCCGGCTCGCGGGGATCTCCAACGTGGACGCGGACCAGATCCGGCTGGCCAGGAAGGTGCTGGGCGACCGGCTGGTCTCCGTGCAGAACCGGTACTCGCCCGAAGTGCGCAACAGCGAGCCGGAGCTGCGGCTCTGCGCGGAGCTGGGACTCGCCTTCATGCCGTGGAGCCCGCTCGGCGGGATCTCCCGCAGCTCCCTGGACGGCCCCTCCGGCCGCCCGTCCACGCCCGGCCCGTACGAGGCGTTCCACCGCGTGGCCCGCGAGCACGGCGCGAGCCCCCAACAGGTGGCGCTGGCCTGGCTGTTGGCGCAGTCGCCGACGGTGATCCCGATCCCGGGGGCAAGCCGCCCGCAGAGCATCCGGGCCTCGGCGGCGGCCGCGGATCTGGTGCTGGACGAGGGAGAACTGGCGGAGCTGAACGCGACGGCCGGCCGCCCGGGAGCGGCCGGCTAGAACGTCGGGCTCGGCGCCAGCAGGCCGCACGCCCGAACGCCCGTGCGCCGGGGCGCCGGGGCGCCGCAGGGCGCCGCGCCGCCGTCGTCCTCGCGCCCGGCCCGGCAGGCACACACGCCCGCACGCCCGCCATGCCTGGGCACCTGGGCGCCGAGCCGACGCCACCACGCCGGTCCGCCAGTTCGCCAGTTCGCCAGTCCGACGACTCGACGCCACGACCGCCGGGCCGGCCACGTCCCGCCCCGCACCCGCCGCCCTCGCGGATGAACAAATTCCGGGTGCCCACCGACCTCCTCGCTCCTGACCAGCCATTCAGCCCAACTCGGGTACCGCGTTCAGGAAGTTAACGGTCCAGGGTTATTGACGGGCGCTCTGCCTACATCTACAAAACTGTTGGTGAGAGCGCTCTCAAGACCCGCTTTGCACCGTCCTCCCGGAGGTGTTCCTTGAGCACGAGCCGCATCAGACGCACCCCCTTCCTCACCCTGATCGTCGCCCTCGCCGTCGCCCTCGCCGGGTTCATCGCCGTCACCGGCGCCGGGTCCGCGCGCGGCGACGTACCCCCCACGCCCGGCTGGAGCCTCCAGTGGAGCGACGACTTCAACGGCGCCAACCGCACCCTGCCCTCGTCCGCCAACTGGCAGATCGACCTCGGCCACGCCTACCCCGGCGGGCCCGGCAACTGGGGCACCGGAGAGATCCAGAACTACACCGACAACCCCGACAACCTCTCCCTCGACGGAGGCGGCAACCTCCGCATCAACCCGCTCCGTGACGGCGCGGGCAACTGGACCTCTGGCCGGATCGAGACCCGGCGCACCGACTTCAAGGCGCCCGCGGGCGGCACCCTGCGCATCGAGAGCCGCATCCAGATGCCCAATGTCACCGGCCAGGCCGCGCTCGGCTACTGGCCCGCCTTCTGGGCCCTCGGCTCCCCCTACCGCGGCAATTACTGGAACTGGCCGTCCATCGGCGAGTTCGACATCATGGAGAACGTCAACGGGATCAACTCCGTCTGGGGCGTCCTGCACTGCGGCGTCAATCCCGGCGGTCCCTGCAACGAGACCAGCGGCATCGCCAACAACCGCGCCTGCCCGGGGGCCAGTTGCCAGTCCGCCTTCCACACCTACCGCTTCGAGTGGGACCGCTCCGTCTCGCCCAATGAGCTGCGCTGGTACGTGGACGGCCAGCTCTTCCACAGCGTCGCCGAGAACCGCGTGGACGCCGGGACCTGGGCGAACATGACCAATCACGCGGGCTACTTCATCCTGCTCAATGTCGCGATCGGCGGCGCGTTCCCCGACGCGCTGGCGGGCAAGACCCCCACCGCGGCGACCGTCCCCGGCCGCCCGATGCTCGTCGACTACGTGGCCGTCTGGACCCGCGGCGCCGGCTCGACAACCCCGCCGACCACGCCGCCGCCCACCACACCGCCGCCGTCCGGCTCCTCGCAGCTGTATCTGCGTACGGGTGGCGGGGCCGGCGAGGCGGCGGCCTCGGCGGCGACGCTGAGCCTGGCGTCGGCGGGCGGCGCCAACTACGACGGCACCCCGCACAACCCGCAGGTCTTCACCTCGACCGGGATCACCCGGAAGTACAACGGCGGGGCCACGCAGTTCGACCTGTTCGTGGACGCGGGCTCCACGGTCGCCAACGGTCAGCAGATCAGGGTGAGTTACGACCGTACCGGCGACGGCAGCTGGGACCGGACGGAGACGTACAACTACTTCGCCACCGATCCCGTGACGGGCTACGAGCACTACACGCAGGCGAAGGGCGTCAGGTCGGCCACCGGAGCGCTCGGCGATCTGACCAACGGCAAGGTGCAGATCGAGGTCTGGAGCGCCATCGGCAACGGCGCCAGCACGCTCGGCGTCGGGAACCAGTCCGTCGTACGCATCCCCTTCGACTGATCCTGACGGGAGGACCGACACATGTTCCGCCGAATGCTCGCGAGCACCGCGGCCGTGATCTTCCTGATCACGGCGGGATGGGTGACCACGAGGAGCGATTCACCGGCCCCTGATGCGGCCTCGCGTCACACGGGCCATGCGGGCCACGCGTACTCCTTCACCGCTGAACAGGCGGCCGCGATCGTCGCCCAGGCGGCGGCGCCGGTCCGCGGCAGCGAATTCCGCGCGGACTGCTTCTCCAGCCACCGCCAGGGTGACGACCCCATCGTCTTCCCCGGTCAGGCTGGCCGCTCCCACATCCATGAGTTCTACGGAAACCGGACGGCGAACGCGTCCTCGACGCTCCAGTCGCTGGCCGCAGGCACGACCAACTGCACGCCGAAGACCGACCTTTCCTCATACTGGACCCCCACCCTCTACCAGAACGGAGTGCCCGTGGCCCCCGAACGGGTCACCGTCTACTACCAGGGCATCACCGACCACACCCGGGCCGTCGCCCATCCGCGCGGCCTGCGGTACGTCGTCGGCAACGCCCTGGCCACAGCGCCCGACCAGAACCCGGCCGCACGCTGGTCGTGCGTGGGCCGGCCGGAGTCCAGCCGGGACTTCATCAACTGCCCGCCCGGCACCAAGCTGGAGAACTATCTGGACTTCCCGACCTGCTGGGACGGGAAGAACCTGGACACCGCCAACCACCGGGATCACATGGCGTACGCGGTGGGGCAGACCTGTCCCGCCTCGCACCCGGTGGTCGTGCCGCGTCTTGAACTGCTGATCACCTGGCCGGTGAACGGCGGCGGGCTCACCCTCGCGGGCACCAGGAACGGAGCCAATGTCACCAACGCGCCCGGCTACACCTTCCACGGCGACTTCTTCAACGCGTGGGACGACGGTGAGCTGAAGCGCCGGGTGGCCAACTGCATCGTCGCGGGGTACATCTGCGGGACGGACGGCAATCCGATCCAGCAGTGACTGCTACTCCGCCTCCGGGTCCGGGACGCCCAGCAGCCTGCGGGTCAGGGCGTCCCGGTCCGAGAGCAGTTCGTCGAGCGCGGTCCGGACGTCCTCGGAACCGGTGCGCGGCGCGCCCCGTTCCGCGCCGACCAGGACCGAGCGCCGCACCAGTTCCTTGGCGAAGGAGGCCGTGGTGCCTTCGGTACGGACCACCACTTCGTCGGTGATCGCCTCCGCGGCCGGGGCGGCCTCCGTAGCAGCGTCGGCATCCGTGGAGGCGTCCGTGACAGCTTCGGCGGCCGCGGCACCGGTCGGGCGTGGGGGCCGAGCGGGCGCGGGAGATCGTGGCGGGGCTATAGGCCGGGGGCGGGCTGTTCCGCCCGCCGGTGGTCCGGGGTCGGCGCTACGGAAGGAGCCGGGACCGGCGCCCCGAGTGCGCCGGTCCCGGCTCATGTCATGCCCTCCGGATGTCAGGACCTCATAAGGTCAGGCCCTCCGGATGCCAGGCCCTCCTAAGGTCCCGCTCTCAGACTTTCGCCGGGACCCCGTCATCGTCCCGCTGCTCCGGCACCTCGACGTCGGCCTCCGGCGTCTCGTCAGCGCGGGCGTCGTCGAGCAGGGTCTTCTCGTCGAACGGAATCCGGCCGGCCAGCACCTCGTCCACCCGCGCCTTGTCGATCTCCTTCGTCCATGTCCCGACCAGCACCGTCGCCACCGCGTTGCCCGCGAAGTTGGTCAGCGCACGCGCCTCACTCATGAAGCGGTCGATACCGACGATCAGGCCGACGCCGTCGACCAGTTCGGGGCGGTGCGACTGCAGACCGCCCGCCAGTGTCGCAAGGCCGGCGCCCGTGACGCCCGCAGCACCCTTGGAGGCGACGAACAGGAAGAGGAGGAGCGGGATCTGCTCGCCGAGCGACATCGGCTGCCCCATCGCATCCGCGATGAAGAGCGAAGCCATGGTCATGTAGATCATGGTGCCGTCGAGGTTGAAGGAGTAGCCGGTCGGAACGGTGATGCCGACCACCGGCTTGCTCACGCCCAGGTGCTCCATCTTGGCGATGAGCCGCGGCAGGGCGGACTCGGACGAGGAGGTGGACAGGATCAGCAGGAACTCCCGGCCCAGGTACTTGAAGAACGTGAGGATGTTGAGGCCCGCGACGACGCGCAGCAGCGTGGCGAGCACGACGAAGACGAAGAGGAAGCAGGTGACGTAGAAGCCGAGCATCAGCACGGCGAGGCTCTTGAGCGCGTCCAGGCCGGCAGACCCGGTGACCGCGGCGATCGCGCCGAAGGCACCGATGGGCGCGGCCCACATGATCATCGCGAGCACGCGGAAGACGAGCCGCTGGATGTGCTCCACGCCGCGCAGCACCGGCCGGCCCGCCGAGCCCATCGCCTGCAGCGCGAAACCGACGAGCAGCGCGATGAGGAGCGTCTGCAGGACCTCACCCGTGGTGAAGGCCGAGACGATCGTGGTCGGGATGATCCCGAGCAGGAATTCGGTGGTGTCCTTGGCCTCGGTGGAGACCGCCCCCTGGCCCGCGTCCTTGACCGCGTCGGTCAGGGCCAGGCCCGTGCCGGGCTCCAGGATGTTGCCGACGACCAGGCCGATGCCGAGCGCGACCAGCGACATCACCACGAAGTAGCCGAGCGCGATACCGCCGACCGCCCCGACCTTGGCGGCCTTCCGTACCGAGCCGATGCCCAGCACGATCGTGCAGAAGATGATCGGCGAGATCATCATCTTGATCAGGTTCACAAAGCCGGTACCCAGTGGCTTGAGCTCGACGGCGAACTCGGGGGCAGCCAGGCCAACGGCGATGCCCAGCGCCACCGCGATGATCACGGCTATGTAGAGATAGTGGGTCCGGTCCCGCCTGACGGCTCCTGTGGCCACGGGGTCCTCCTAGATTTCACATGCGTCCATGTCCCTATGGATGCCGCGACTATCCACCACCCTGTGACCCCGGTCACCGTTACGTTCGTTTCGTTCACGCAATTCCGGCCAGGCAGACTGACTGCATGCGCATACCTCGCCCCCGCAGCCTCGCGGGTCAGCTCTTCGCGATGCAGGTCGTACTGGTCGCGGCGATCGTCGCGGGCTGCGCGCTCTTCACCTATCTCACCGACCGCTCCCAGGCCGAGGAGACCGCACGCCGGCAGTCCAGGGCCGCCGCAACCGCCGTCGCCCGGTCCCCCTCGGTCGTCGCCGCGGTGCGCTCCGCGCATCCGACGGACCAGCTTCAGCCGTACACGGAGCGGCTGCGCCGCGACGCGGGCGTCAACTTCATCGTGATCATGGCTCCGGACGGCACCCGGTGGACGCATCCGGAGCCGGGCGAGATCGGCAGGAAGTACCTCGGCAGCATCGACGAGGCGCTGCAGGGCAAGATCTACAGCGAGAAGCACCTGGGTACGCTCGGTCCCTCGGTACGGACGGTGGCTCCCGTGTACGACAACGGGAAGATCACCGGGCTCGTCAGCGCGGGCATCACCATCGAGAAGATCAGCGAGCAGGCGAGCAAGCAGGTGGCCGGGCTGCTCGTGGTGGCGGGCGGGGCACTGGCGCTCGGCGGCCTCGGTACGTATGTGATCAACGCGCGGCTGCGGCGGCACACGCACGGTATGAACGCGGCCGAGCTGAGCCGGATGCACGACTACCACGAGGCCGCGCTGCACGCGGTGCGTGAGGGGCTGCTGATGCTCGACGGGCGGCGACGGATCGCGCTGGTCAACGACGGGGCGCGGGAGCTGCTCGGCCTGGACGAGGACGCGGTGGGCCGCCAGGTGGCGGAGCTCGGCCTGCCGGCCCCGCTGACCGGCGCGCTGCTGGCGGCCGAGCCGAGGGTCGACGAGGTCCATCTGACCGCCGACCGGGTCATCGTGGTGAACACCAGTCCCGTCGTGGGCGGGGAGCAGCGCGGCACGGTGGTCACGCTGCGGGACCACACCGAACTCCAGGCGCTCTCGGGCGAGTTGGATTCCGAGCGCGGCTTCACCCAGGCCTTGCGGTCCCAGGCGCACGAGGCCGCCAACCGGCTTCACACGGTCGTCTCGCTGATCGAGCTCGGCAGGGCGGACGAGGCGATCGACTTCGCCACCGCGGAGCTGGAGCTGGCGCAGGTGCTGACCGACCGCGTGGTGGGCGCGGTCGGTGAGCCGGTGCTGGCCGCGCTGCTGCTCGGCAAGGCGGCGCAGGCGAACGAGCGCGGCGTGGAGCTGGTCCTCGCGGAGGACAGCCGTATCGATGACGGCGTCCTGCCGCCCTCGCTGCCGGCCCGCACCCTGGTGACGATCCTGGGCAACCTGATCGACAACGCGGTCGACGCGGCGTCGGAGGCGGCGGCGGGCAGCCGGACCGGGGACGGAGGGCGGCCGGCGCGCGCCCGGGTGACGGTCACCGCGCACGCGGACCACGGCGAGCTGCTGCTGAGTGTCGCGGACACGGGTGCGGGCATCGACCCGGCGGACACGGAGGAGGTCTTCCGTCGCGGCTGGTCCACCCACGGCGCGGGCCGGGGCCTGGGGCTGGCGCTCGTCCGCCAGGCGGTGCACCGTAGCCGCGGCACGGTGGATCTGACGCAGGGTCCGGACGGCGGTGCGGAGTTCACCGTACGCCTGCCGCTGCAGACGAGTGAGGTGCGCACATGACGAACGCCCCGCGCAGGGCCACGATCCGCGCCCGCGCGCAGCGCACCACGGAGGTGGCCAGGTGAGCGACACCCTCATCAGAGTTCTGGTCGTCGAGGACGACCCCGTCGCCGCCGACGCACACGCCCTCTATGTCCGTCGCGTCGCCGGTTTCGACGTCGCCGGGGTCGCGCACTCGCGGTCCGAAGCCGTGCGGCTGCTGGAGCGGACCGCGGTCGATCTGCTGCTGCTGGACCTCTATCTGCCCGACGGGCACGGCCTCCATCTCGTACGGTCCCTCCGTGCCGCCGGGCACTCCGCCGACGTCATCGCCGTCACCTCCGCCCGCGACCTCGCGATCGTCCGCGAGGGCGTCTCCCTCGGCGTCGTCCAGTACGTCCTGAAGCCGTTCACCTTCGCCACCCTCCGCGACCGTCTCACCCGGTACGCCGAGTTCCGCGCCGCCGCCGGTGAGGCCAGCGGCCAGGACGAGGTGGACCGCGCGCTCGGCGCGCTGCGCGCACCCCAGGTCGGGGGTCTGCCCAAGGGACTGAGCGCCCCGACGCTGGCCGCGGTGACCCGTACCCTGCGCGCATCCGCCGCCGGGCTCACCGCAACCGAGGCCGCCGCGGCCGTCGGGATCTCGCGGATCACCGCGCGCCGCTATCTGGAGCATCTGGTCACCGAGGGCCGCGCCGCACGCGCCCCGCAGTACGGACAGATCGGGCGCCCCGAGCTCCAGTACCGCTGGAAGCCGGCCCGCCGCTAGGCCCTGTCCGGCCAATCAGGCCGGGCTGACCGACCGGACAGGACCTGGCCAACGACCTTGGCTTGCATGGGGATTGACCTTGGTCACGGGCAGTCCTACGTTCTCGGGGCAGCCCTCACGGCTGAAGAGGAGGTCGTGCCCGTGCGCCCCACCGCCCCGCTCTTATTCCTCGTCACCACGCTCGCCGCCGGTTCGCTCACCGCCTGCGGCTCCGGCTCCGGAAGCAGCGCCGACACCGTCAAGGTCGCCTACAACCGCTCGACCGACAACAACATCCGCTTCAAGGACCAGTTCCTGGAGTCGATGAAGAAGCAGTTCGAGAAGGACCACCCGGGCAAGAAGGTCAAACTCGTCCCGATCCAGGCGCCGGACAACGACTACGCCACCAAGGCACAGCAGATGATGCGGTCCTCCAAGACCGCGCCCGACCTGGTCTACGAGGACACCTTCCGGATCAACTCCGACATCAAGGCCGGGTATCTGAAGCCGCTCGACGACTACATCGGCACGTGGGCGGTGTGGAGCCAGTTCGCCGACACGGCGAAGGCCGCGGCCAAGGCCGAGGACGGCAGGACGTACGGCATCCCGGACGGCACGGACACCCGCGGCCTCTGGTTCAACAAGGAGATCTTCGCCAAGGCCGGCCTGCCCGCGAACTGGCAGCCGAGGAGCTGGGCCGAGATCCTCACCGCCGCCCGCACCATCAAGCAGAAGGTCCCCGGCGTCATCCCGCTCAATGTCTACACCGGCAAGGGAGTCGGCGAGGCGGCCGTGATGCAGGGCTTCGAGATGCTGGCGTACGGCACCGGCGCCGACCCCCTCTACGACCCGGCCGCCAAGAAGTGGGTGACGGGCAGCAAGGGCTTCAGGGACGCGCTCGACTTCGTACGGACGGTGTACGCGCAAAAGCTCGGCCCCGACGTCTCCGACGCCCTCGACCCGAACGTCAACACCCGTGTGGCCACCGAGTTTCTGCCCGAGGGCAAGCTGGCGATCGCACTCGACGGATCGTGGATGGGCCAGAACTGGGTGAACAAGGGCCCCAAGGCGTGGCCCGACTGGGAGCAGAAGCTCGGCCGGGCCCCGATGCCGACACAGAACGGTCAGGCCCCCGGCAAGGTGTCGATGTCCGGCGGCTGGACCTGGGCGATCCCGCAGAAGTCCAAGAACGCGGATCTGGCCTGGGAGTTCATCAAGACGATGCAGACCAGGGCGAACGCGGTCGAGTGGACGATCGTCGACGCCCAGATCGCGGTACGCAAGGACGTCGCCGCCGATCCGAGGTATCTCAGGTCGATGCCGGGCATCGACTTCTTCACCGGGCTCGTGCAGTACACGCACTACCGGCCCGCGCTGCCCGTCTATCCGCAGGTCTCCTCGGCCATCGGCGAGGCGATGGAGAAGGTGACCACGGGTGACGCTTCGGCAAAGGACGCGGCGAAGGCGTACGACGACCAGCTGAAGACCATCGTCGACGGCGCGGTCGTCACCAGGTGAGCACGGAGCGAAGGTGGCCCTGGCGGTGGGCGCCGATCGCCCCCGCCACCCTCCTGCTGCTGCTCTTTCTGGCCGGCCCGATCGGCTACTGCGTCTGGATCGCCTTCACCGACACCCAGCTGACGGGCGCGTCCGGCTCCGGCTTCGTGGGCCTGGACAACTTCCGCCGGGCGTTCGCGGACGACGACTTCCGTAACGCCGTCTGGCTCACCCTCGTCTTCACCTTTGTCTCGGCGGTGCTCGGCCAGAACACCCTTGGCCTGGCGCTGGCCGGTCTGATGAGGGCCGCGTCCCGTCCCGTACGGACCCTCACCGGCACCCTGGTGATCACCGCCTGGGTGCTGCCGGAGATCGTCGCAGCGTTCTTGCTGTACACCTTCTTCCGCCGCGAGGGGACGCTGAACGCCCTGCTCGACTGGCTCCATCTGCCCTCCCAGAACTGGCTGTTCACGCTGCCGATCCTGGCCGTGTCCTTCGCCAACGTCTGGCGCGGGACCGCCTTCTCGATGCTCATCTACTCGGCCGCGCTCGCCGAGATCCCGCGCGAGATCACGGAGGCGGCGGAGGTCGACGGGGCGAGCGGCCCTCGTCGTGTCTGGCACATCACGCTGCCGATGATCCGCCGCTCCATCGGCACGAATCTGATGCTGAACACGCTCTCCACGCTGTCGGTCTTCGGACTGATCTGGGCGATGACGCGGGGCGGACCCGGCAACCGCAGCCAGACGCTGCCGGTGTTCATGTACGACCAGGCGTTCCTGAAGAGCCTGATCGGCTACGGCACGGCGGTGGCGCTGCTGCTTCTGCTGGTGGGCTCGCTCTTCTCGGTCGTCTATCTGCGTCTGATGAAGGTGGAGCTGTGATGCGCCGGACCACCCGGACCCGGCTCACGGCCGACGCCGCCCTGCTGCTGACCGCGGCGGCCTTCGCGCTGCCGCTGATCTGGCTGGTGCTGGCCTCGCTGGACACGGAGGCGGACCTGCGCCTGCGAGCCCCTTCGGCGGTCACCGCGGACAACTTCGACGCGGTGCTGACCGACGAGATCACCTTCACGCCGATGCTCAACAGCCTGCTGCTGTGCGGCGGCGCGACCCTGCTGACGGTGGTCTGCGCGGCGCTCGCCGCGTATCCGCTCTCGCGCCACCAGTCGCGCTGGGGGCGCTCGTATCTGCTGACGATCCTGTTCACGACCTGCCTGCCGATCACCGCGATCATGGTCCCGGTCTACGGCCTGTTCGTACAGGTCGATCTGATCGACACGATGTACGGCACGGGTCTCTTCCTCGCCGCCTCCTCCCTGCCGTTCGCCATCTGGCTGATGAAGAACTTCATGGACGGCGTCCCGGTGGTATTGGAGGAGGCGGCCTGGACGGACGGCGCGTCGAGTCTGCAGACGCTGGTCAAGGTGGTGCTGCCGCTGATGGGGCCGGGGCTGACCGTGGTGACGATCTACACCTTCATCCAGCTCTGGGGGAATTTCTTCGTACCGTTCATGCTGATCCTGAGCCCCGAGCAACTGCCCGCGTCCGTCTCGATCTTCACCTTCTTCGGCAACTACGGCTCGGTGATCTACGGCCAGCTCGCGGCGTTCTCGATCCTGTACTCGGCGCCGGTGCTGGTGCTGTACGTGCTGATCGCCCGCAGGCTGGGCGGCGGCTTCGCGCTGGGTGGCGCGGTCAAGGGTTGACGGCCGGGCATCCCCTCGGCACAGTGATCCCTCACGCGACGTTACCAAACGGTAGCGATCAGCTCATACCTTCCTACGACAAGTCGCGTTGGGTGAACACACCGTAGTCGCCGCGCCTCTTCGCCCTCTAGCGTGGCCGCGTGCAGCACCACACCCCGTCCCCGCCCTTCAATGCCCCCGCCGCGCGCCGACTGCGCGAGGCCCTCGGTATGGCTCCCGGCCATGTCGCGTACGGTCTGCGCGCGCAGTACGGGCTCCACGTCTCACCCGACACGGTGGTCTCCTGGGAACGGGGGCTCGCCGCTCCCGGCTCGCGTGAACTCACCGCGCTCGCCGGGGTGTTGTGGTGTGCGCCGACCGATCTGCTCACCGAGGCGACCACCCTGCGCGAACACCGGATGTCGCGCGGGTTCGCGCCCGACGACCTGGCGCGGCGGGTGGGCATGGAGGCGGGTGCGTATCTGCGCATGGAGCAGACCGGGCGCTGGCGCGGCAATGAGCGGCAGACGACCCTGCTCGCCGAGGTGCTGGACCTGGGGCCGCGCGAGCTGCTGATGGCCACTGGGCGGGACCCCGAGCTCGCGGAGGTGCTGCGGGACGCGGTGAAGGCGCGCTGGCAGGCGTATGTGCGCCCGGTGGCGAAGATGCTGCCGATGGACCGGGAGCACATCGAGGACGTGCTGGAACAGCTGCACTCGGAGTACCAGTCCCGGATGGTGGCGACGCTCAGCTGGGGCCCGGCCTCTCAGGACACCGGTGAGCCGGGCCGGGAGTTCCTGGACCGGATCGTCGAGCACTTCTGGGCGCTGGCCCGCGCTTAGGCCCTGGCGGGGCGCGCCGCGCTCGGGCGCCCGCTACGGCGTACCTGCCTCGCGCTCGAACGCGAACAGCTGGCCCTTCCCGTCCTCCGTGCAGGCCAGCTGGCGTATCTCGGCGCCAGACCTGGTGACGGCGTTCTCCACCCCGGCGCAGAGGCCGGTGTGCACAGGCCGCAGCCGGTAGCCACGTACCGGCGTGCCCACCGGCTCGAAGCGGAAGGCCTCGGCCGGGCCACGCTTGCCGCACTCCTGGTCCTCGACGGGGGCGCCGATCTCCGTCGACTTCTCCATGACGCCGGTGCAGCCCTCGCCGTACGTCTTGTGGAAGGTCACGATCCGCCAGCCGGGCCCGACCTGCTTCAGGGAGAAGCGCGGGATGGTGCCGGGGGCGCACGGCTGCTGGTAGAGCTGACCGTTCTGCCCGCCGTCCTCCGCCAGGCACAGCCCCGAGTGAACGGCCCTGATCTGCAGGCGCCCGGGCCGGGGAGGGCCCGGCGGCAGGTAGGTCACCGGCTTCTCCGTCTTCGCCGCGCTCGGCCGCTGTTTCCTGCCCTCCTCCTTCGACGCGTCGGAGTCGCGGGTCGCGAGCGTCACCGCCAGCGCGGCCACACCCAGCACCGCGACGGCCGACGGCAGCACGGCGCGGACCAGCCAGGGCCTGCGCGGCTGTGCCGGCGGCGGCTCCTCGGCACCGGGGCCCGGCTCCATGTCGCCGACGTCGTACTCAGGCACCTCAAGGGACTGCCGTTCCCGCCGGGCGAGCTCCTTGCGGACGCGCAGCCAGGTCTCGGTCGCCCCGGGGCCGCAGCCGCAGGCGCGCGCAAAAGCCGCCACCAGTTCCTCGCGCGGCACCGTGGAGCGGCTGAGCATATTGGCGACGGTCGAGCGCGGCAGTACGTCACCGGCAGCGTCGGCCCGGGCCGTCAACTCCCGGTAGGTCAGGCCCGACCACTCCTTGAGCGCCTGCATCTGGGCGACGAACTCGGCCGAGTTCTGGGCCAGTTCCGGATCCGGAGCGCTCTGCCCGGCTGAGGCCATACGTCCCTCCCTCTCCACTTCACACGTGCTGGGACAGAGCTGGGACATGTCCCGGACACGGAACAGCCTTGTCATTCACGCCACTTCGCTCAAGAGTGATCTGCGCCATCCGCGGCGGAAAGGGACGGGGGAAGCGCGAGTGGCCTTGATCGCCCACGGGGGTGCGATCAAGGCCACTAGGCCCTGTCCGGGGACCTCGCAGGCGCAGGGTCAGAAGACCGACTCCGCCTCCAGCATCCGGTTCCCCGGCACGGTCTTCAGCCGGGTGACCGCCTGCGCCAACGGCACCATCAGCACGTCCGTGCCGCGCAGCGCGGTCATCATCCCGAACTCCCCGCGGTGCACCGCCTCCACCGCATGCCAGCCGAAGCGCGTCGCGAGCACCCGGTCGTACGCCGTCGGCGTGCCACCGCGCTGCACATGCCCGAGGATCACCGGCCGCGCCTCCTTGCCGAGCCGCCTCTCCAGCTCCGACGCGAGGCGGTTGCCGATCCCCTGGAAACGCTCGTGGCCGTACTGGTCGATCTCGCCCTTCCCGTAGTCCATCGAGCCCTCGGCCGGGTGCGCTCCCTCCGCGACGCAGATGACCGCGAACTTCTTGCCGCGCGAGAAACGCTCCTCGATCATCTTCATCAGGTCCTCGACCTGGAAGGGCCGCTCGGGCAGACAGATGCCGTGCGCACCGCCCGCCATTCCCGACTCCAGCGCGATCCAGCCCGCGTGCCGGCCCATGACCTCGACGACCATCACGCGCTGGTGCGACTCCGCGGTGGTCTTGAGGCGGTCGATGGCCTCCGTGGCGACCGTGACGGCGGTGTCGAAGCCGAAGGTGCGGTCGGTGGACGAGATGTCGTTGTCGATGGTCTTCGGTACGCCGACGACGGGCATCCCGGCGTCGGCGAGCATCCGGGACGCGGTGAGCGTGCCCTCGCCGCCGATCGGGATGAGCGCGTCCAGGTCGTACTTCTTCGCCAACTCCGAAGCGTTCTCGGCGGCTTCACGCAGCCTGGACCGCTCCAGGCGGGTGGAGCCGAGGATCGTGCCGCCGCGGGCGAGGATGCCGCTGACCGCGTTGAGGTCGAGCATGCGGTAGTGGCCGTCCAGCAGCCCCCTGAACCCGTCCTCGAAACCGATGACTTCATCGCCGTGGCCGGTGAGGGCGCGGTGCACAACCGACCGGATCACTGCGTTCAGGCCGGGACAGTCGCCGCCTGCCGTGAGAACTCCGATGCGCATTGTGCTGTGTCTCCTGCCCGTCAGTGGTACACGTGAGCCCGGATTCGATTGTTCCACGGGCCTCGGGGAACCCGCGCTCCCAGCCGCTGCGCCTACTGGGCCGGACGACGCTTGGCGCTCGCTCGCGGGGCCCTTGGATCCGACCCCGTCCGGCGGGCGCCCTAACCACCCGCGGAGGTACTGTCAAGAGGGCAGCGCCGCCCCGAGCGGATTTTTTGTATACACCACCTTACGCACGACCATATGGCCCCTTTGTGCGGAACACCCATTCCGTACGCGACAGCATGGACGGGAGAGGACACGTGACGCGCAGCGTGTACGTGACCGGGATCGACCGCGGGGACGGCCGGCAGGTCGTCGAGCTGGGAGTCATGGAGCTCCTGACCCGCCAGGTGGACCGGGTGGGCGTCTTCCGGCCACTGGTGCACGACGGACCTGACCGGCTGTTCGACCTGCTGCGGACCCGCTACCGGCTGTCGCAGGACCCCGCGTCGGCCTGCGGCATGGACTATCACGAGGCCGCGGCCCTGCAGGCCGAGAAGGGCACCGACGAGCTGGTCTCCTGGATCGTCGAGCGCTTTTTGCATGTCGCCCGGGACTACGAGATCGTGCTCGTACTCGGCACGGACTACTCCGGCACCCAGCTTCCCGACGAGCTCGCGCTCAATGCCCGGCTCGCCAACGAGTTCGGCGCCTCGGTGATCGCGGTGGTCGGCGGCAAGGGACAGACGGCCGAGGCGGTACGGGCCGAGACACGCAACGCCCACCGCGCGTACGAAGCCCTGGGCTGCAATGTTCTCGCCATGGTCGTCAACCGGGTCGCCCCCGCGGAGCGCGAGACCATCGTCGAGCGGCTGACGGCCCGCCTCCCGGTCCCCTGCTACGCGCTGCCCGACGAGCCGGCACTCGCGGCCCCCACGGTCGCCCAGATCACCCACGCCCTGGGCGGCACCGTGCTGCTCGGCGACGACTCGGGCCTGGCCCGGGACGCGCTCGACTTCGTCTTCGGCGGCGCGATGCTGCCGAACCTCCTGAACGCTCTGACTCCCGGCTGCATGGTCGTCACCCCCGGCGACCGCGCCGATATCGTGGTGGGCGCGCTGGCCGCGCACTCGGCGGGCACCCCACCCATCGCGGGCATACTGCTGACGCTGAACGAGCGGCCGACCGAGGAGATCCTGACGCTCGCCGCCCGGCTCGCACCCGGCACCCCGGTGGTCTCCGTCCCCGGCAACAGCTTCCCGACCGCGACCGAACTCTTCGGCCTCGAAGGCAAGTTGAACGCCTCCACGCCGCGCAAGGCGGAGACGGCGCTCGGCCTGTTCGAGCGCCATGTCGACACCGGCGAACTGCTGGCCCGGCTCGCGGTGGCCCGCAGTGGCCGGGTCACCCCGATGATGTTCGAGCACGACCTCCTCGAGCAGGCCCGCGCCCACCGCCGCCGCGTCGTGCTCCCCGAGGGCACCGAGGAGCGGGTCCTGCGCGCCGCCGATGTGCTGGCGCGCCGCGACGTCTGCGATCTGACCCTGCTCGGGGACACCGAGATCATCCGCAAGAAGGCCGCCGACCTGGGTATCGACCTCGGCGGCAGCCGGCTGATCGACCCGCAGACCTCCGAGCTGCGCCAGCGCTTCGCGGAGCGGTACGCGCAGCTGCGCGCCCACAAGGGCGTGACGGTGGAGCTGGCGTACGACGTCGTGGCGGACGTGAACTACTTCGGCACGCTGATGGTCCAGGAGGGCCTGGCCGACGGCATGGTGTCGGGCGCGGTGCACTCCACGGCCGCGACGATCCGCCCGGCCTTCGAGATCATCAAGACTAAGCCGGACGCCTCGATCGTCTCGTCCGTCTTCTTCATGTGCCTCGCCGACAGAGTGCTGGTGTACGGCGACTGCGCCGTCAACCCCGACCCGAACGCCGAGCAGCTCGCGGACATCGCGGTCCAGTCGGCGGCGACGGCGGCCCGTTTCGGCGTGGAGCCGCGGATCGCGATGCTCTCCTACTCCACCGGCACCTCCGGCTCCGGCGCCGATGTCGACAAGGTGCGCGAGGCGACCAAGCTGGTGCGCGAGGCGCGCCCGGATCTGCGGATCGAGGGCCCGATCCAGTACGACGCGGCCGTCGCGCCGTCCGTCGCCGCGACAAAGCTGCCGGACTCCGAGGTGGCGGGCCGGGCGACGGTGCTGATCTTCCCCGACCTCAACACCGGCAACAACACCTACAAGGCCGTGCAGCGCTCGGCCGGTGCCGTGGCGGTCGGGCCGGTGCTGCAGGGTCTGCGCAAGCCGGTGAACGATCTGTCGCGCGGCGCGCTCGTCAGCGACATCGTCAACACGGTCGCGATCACCGCGATCCAGGCCCAGGGTCAGGAGCTCCCCGCATGACCGCCACTCGTGTCCTCGTACTCAACTCCGGTTCCTCGTCGGTGAAGTACCAGCTTCTGGACATGCGCGACGCCTCCCGGCTGGCCGTCGGGCTCGTCGAGCGCATCGGCGAGGAGACATCGCGTCTTGTGCACACCCCGCTGACCGGCGGCGCCGGCAAGCGCGAGCGCATCGGCTCGATCGCGGATCACAGCGCGGCCCTGAAGGCGGTCGCCGAGGAGCTGACGCAGGACGGGCTCGGCCTCGACTCCCCCGAACTGGCCGCCATCGGCCACCGGGTGGTGCACGGCGGGCTGAAGTTCACGGCCCCGACGCTCATCACCGACGAGGTGATGGCGGAGATCGAGCGGCTGATCCCGGTCGCTCCGCTGCACAACCCGGCGAACATCACGGGCATCCGTACCGCCCAGGCGCTGCGCCCGGACCTGCCGCAGGTCGCGGTCTTCGACACCGCGTTCCACACCACGATGCCGGAGTCGGCCGCCCGCTACGCCATCGACATCGAGACGGCGGACGCCCACCGGATCCGCCGCTACGGCTTCCACGGCACCTCGCACGCGTATGTCTCCCGCCGGACCGCGGCCCTGCTCGGCAAGGACCCGTCCGAGGTGAACGTCATCGTGCTGCACCTGGGCAACGGCGCATCCGCGTCGGCGGTGGCCGGCGGCCGGTGCGTGGACACCTCGATGGGGCTGACGCCGCTGGAGGGCCTGGTGATGGGCACCCGCTCCGGTGACATCGACCCCGCGGTCACGTTCCACCTCAAGCGGGTCGCGGGAATGTCGGCGGACGATATCGACGAACTTCTCAACAAGAAGAGCGGCCTGCTGGGTCTGTGCGGTGACAACGACATGCGGGAGATCCGCCGCCGGATCGACGAGGGCGACGAGCGGGCGCGGCTCGCCTTCGAGATCTACATCCACCGTCTGAAGAAGTACATCGGTGCCTACTACGCGGTACTCGGCAGGGTGGACGCGATCGCCTTCACCGCCGGGGTCGGTGAGAACGCGGCGCCGGTGCGCGAGGCTGCCATCGCCGGCCTGGAGGAGCTGGGGATGACGCTGGACCCGGAGCTCAACGCCGAGCGCTCAGACCGGGCACGGATCATCTCGGCGGCTTCCGCACGGGTCGCGGTGGCAGTGGTACCGACGGATGAGGAAATGGAGATCGCCCGGCAGACCTTCGCTCTGGTCGCCCCCGAGGGTGCATAAAGGGCCCACGCCTGAGCGGCGGCCCGCCCATTTGTACATTCCACCAGACGGAATATTCCCCATAGAAACAAACCGATAGGATCGCCTTATGCGCCGTTCCAAAATCGTCTGCACACTGGGCCCCGCCGTCGACTCGTACGATCAGCTGAAGCTGCTCATCGAGGCCGGTATGAACGTGGCCCGTTTCAATATGAGCCACGGGACCCACGCTGAGCACGAGGAGCGGTATCACCGCGTCCGCCAGGCGTCCGAGGACACCGGCCGGGCGGTCGGCGTGCTCGCCGACCTCCAGGGCCCCAAGATCCGTCTGGAAACCTTCGCCGAGGGGCCGGTCGAACTGGTCCGCGGCGACGAGTTCACCATCACCACAGAGGATGTCGAGGGCAACAAGTCCATCTGCGGCACCACGTACAAGGGCCTGCCCGGGGATGTCTCCAAGGGCGACCAGATCCTGATCAACGACGGCAACGTCGAGCTGCGCGTCGTCGAGGTCGTGGGTCCGCGCGTGAAGACCATCGTCGTCGAGGGCGGCGTGATCTCCGACCACAAGGGCATCAACCTGCCCGGCGCGGCGGTCAATGTCCCGGCGCTGTCCGAGAAGGACGTCGAGGACCTCCGCTTCGCCCTGCGGATGGGCTGCGACCTGGTCGCGCTCTCCTTCGTACGGGACGCGAGCGACGTCAAGGACGTCCACAAGGTGATGGACGAGGAGGGCCGCCGCGTCCCCGTCATCGCCAAGGTGGAGAAGCCGCAGGCCGTCGAGAACATGCAGGACGTCGTGATGGCGTTCGACGGCGTGATGGTCGCGCGCGGCGACCTGGCCGTCGAGTACCCGCTCGAGAAGGTCCCGATGGTGCAGAAGCGCCTCATCGAGCTCTGTCGCCGCAACGCCAAGCCCGTGATCGTCGCGACCCAGATGATGGAGTCGATGATCACCAACTCCCGCCCGACGCGCGCCGAGGCGTCGGACGTGGCGAACGCGATCCTGGACGGCGCGGACGCCGTCATGCTCTCCGCCGAGTCCTCGGTCGGCGCCTACCCGATCGAGACCGTCAAGACGATGTCGAAGATCGTGGTCGCGGCGGAGGAGGAGCTGCTCTCCAAGGGCCTCCAGCCGCTGGTCCCGGGCAAGAAGCCGCGTACGCAGGGTGGTTCGGTGGCCCGCGCCGCCTGCGAGATCGCGGACTTCCTCGGCGGCAAGGCCCTGGTCGCCTTCACCCAGTCGGGAGACACGGCCCGCCGGCTCTCCCGCTACCGCGCGGAGCAGCCGATCCTGGCCTTCACGACGGACGAGTCCACGCGTAACCAGATGACTCTCAGCTGGGGCGTGGAGTCCTTCCTCGCACCGTTCGTGGAGACGACGGACGCGATGGTGGACCTGGTCGATGCGGCGCTGCTGAAGCTGCAGCGCTTCAACGAGGGCGACACCATGATCATCACGGCGGGGTCGCCGCCCGGTGTTCCGGGGACGACGAACATGGTGCGGGTGCACCACTTGGGCGGCGTCGACGCGAAGTAGGGCCACGCGCCTGCAGAGATGGGCAGCCACACGACTGCGGGCCGCACCCCCGAGGGTGCGGCCCACAGCCCTTTCCGCGGCTCCCGGAAGATCAGATGCTGCCACCGGTGAAGTAGTTGTGCAGGCCCGGCACCGTCAGCGTCCCGCCGAACTGGCCCGCCTGCGTCACCTTCACGTTGGTGAAGAAGGCGAAGGGGACATTCAGCGGCGGAGGCGTCTGTGGGCTGAACGTGATCGGGATGAGGCCGAAGAGGTTGCCCTTCAGCTCCTCCGTGTACATCGTCACCGTGCCGTTGCGGATCGTCGAGGTGGAGCCCTTCCTCGCCTCGACGTGCGAGGTGGTGCCCTTCGGGCCGACCACCAGCTGGTGCAGGTCCTTGATGTCCACGCCCGAAGCCGTGAACTTCAGTACCTTCTTGACCTTGCCGCTGCCCGTCTTCACCTCGACGATGCCCTTGTAGTCCAGGCCCGTCAGGGTCAGCTTCGAGCTCTCAAGGATCCACGGGTCGTCCGGGAGCAGCGGGATGCCCTGCTCCATGTCCGCTGCGGCCATGGCCTTGGGGTCCGACGTCGGACACGGGAAGCGCGGCTTGGCGCCGTCCGGGATGTCCTCGTCCTTCTTGGGGTCGAGTCCCTTGACCGCGTCGTCGAGTTCCTCGGTCGTAGCCCCGGCCTTGTCCGCCGCGTCCTTGATGGCGTCCTTGGCCTTGTCCGCCGTCCCGTCGACCGGGTCGGCGGGCTTGGTGGACGGCTTCTCGGAGGGAGTCGCGGACGGCTTCGCCGTCGGCTCCTCGGTCGGCTTGGCGGTCTCGGACGCGGTCGCGGTCGGCGTGGGGCTGGCCGTGGGCTCCTTGTCGGGGCCGTCGAACAGGTCCTTGAGCGCGTCGCCGAGACCCAGCGGGTCCAGCGGGTTCTTGGTCTCGGTCGCGCTCGGCGTCGCCTGCGCGACGGGCGCCTCGGTCTCCGCGGTCTTGCCCGCGTCGGCGGCCGACGGCGTCTCGGACGGCTTCGGCTCGTCCTTGTCACCGGCCGACTCGCTCGCGGTCGGTTCGGGCTTCTCCGACGGCGACTCGGACGGCTTCGCCGAGTCGGAAGGCTTCGGGGACTCGGACTCCGCGGGCTCGTCCGACCGGGTCACACACGGCCCGGGGGCGAACGGAATGTCCTTGTCCTCGGCCAGTGCCAGCTTCGGGGTGAGCCCCATGCCCACGAACACAGCGGTCGGCATCGCAGCCAGGGCTATTGCCTTGCCGGCCGGCATCTGGAGTTTGGTCAGCAGCGACTTGCGGGGGGCCGCGTGCCGCGGCCCCTTTCTCGGCTGCGTGCCATCGCCTCCAGCCGTGGTCAGCGGTGTGACATCACCCGGCACTGTTCCTCCCGCCGTTGCCTTCGTCATTGGTCTTGTGCGTGTCCACGCCGTACGTGTCCCACTGCTCCGCTACGGGTGCCTCTGCGGGATCGGGCGTGGGCGCCGACTCCTTGGCCGGGGCCGGCTGGGCGACAGGCTTCTTCTCCGGCACCCACGAGAGCGCGAGTGCCCCGCCGATGAGGGAGAACAGGAAGCCGATCACGAAGCCGCCCAGGTTGGCGATCGGAATCGAGATCAGTGCCAGCAAAATCGTGGCAACACCCGCAAATACCCTGACGATGGGGTGGAACCAGAGCGTCAGACCCAGCGTGACCAACAGCACGCCGATGATCAGCGAGCCCGCGCCCGCGGTCGTCGACATGGAGAGCGTCATGTGGCCGAGCTTGAAGCTCGCGTACGGGAAGTAGGCGATGGGGATTCCGCCGAGCACGGTGAACAGACCCGCCCAGAAGGGCCGCTGCCCCCGCCAGGTGCGGAAGCCCCGCCGAATGACGCGAAGGTAGTGCTCGTCCCGCCCCGGTGACACTGCAGACTCGGCGCTCATGGAAAACAGCTCCCTGGAACTGGCGTTGCTCTGTGAAGAAGAAGGCGGGCGGGCGAGGCTGCCACAGGCTTCCCCGCCCGCCCTGACGGGATGACCGTCAGTAACACTCGATGCCGGCGCCCGAGCCCTTGAGCAGGCGCATGCTCAGACCGCTGAGCTTGAAGGTGCCGGCGGTGGTCGCCCACGCCTTCTGCTCGACACCGTCGAGCTCCGCGACCTCGGCCTGCTGCGCGAACCCGTTCTCGAGGTAGTTCTCGCGCGGCTTGATCTCGGGGCCCTTGCCGCCCTTGGACGCGGCCGTGTCCCTGGCCGCGACGCCGATGTCGATGTTGGTGAACGTCGCATCGGCGTCCAGCTCGGAGACGTCGAGGTAGAGGTTCTTCGCCTGAACCGCTTCCTTGTCGCCGGCCTTCAGCTTCAGGGTGACTTTGCCGACGAACGGCACATCGGTCACCACGGACTGGCACATGTTGTTGATCGTGGCGTTCTGGAACGACGAGATCGCCACCGGGTGCGCGGTCTTCGCGTCACCCTTGACGTCGGCGTACCCCATGTCCACGCCGCCGTACTGCGCGAAGCCATGGCCCGTGAGGTGACCGGCCTTGACCTTGAACTCCTGGCCGGACACAGCGAAGGACGCTGCGAGCGCTCCCTGTGCCAGACCGACGCCTATCGCAGCCGTTGCGGCCACACTCGGCACCATGACAAGGGCGAACCGCTTCCATCTGGTTCCGCCCCGAGTCACTGACTCCATGACTTTCCTCCTTCTCGGACGTACATCTCCGGTCCGGACCCTCAGGTCCGGCCTGGGATGGGAGAAGTGCTACGTCCTCGGGAAGGAGAGCGCCTGTACTTTCAGGCGCTTGCTGCGTCCGAAACACCGGCGATCACCCCCGAGCGACAACCACTGGTCGCGCCTGACGCATCACGCACAACCTGCCGGACAGGCCCTGCTGTTGCGCAGGAACCCCCCTGTCCGCGACCGGCGCCACTGCCGCCGGTCGGCTCGGTGGGGACCCAAACCCCGCGGCACGGCTGGGGGCCGGGCTGGTGCGGTATTGGACCGAGCGTGGCCGATCGTGGTCCATTCCCGGCTGCGGCACAAGAGGCTTCGTTACCCACTAGTAACGGCCTGATAACCACGCCACGACCGGCTGATGTCGGGTGGCCACGCAGGGTGGAACCAGGGGGTAACCAGGAGGAGGAAATTGCCGCCAATATGCGGACAGAACATACGGGTTGATTTACTGCGAGTAACAGCGCGTGCGATTGCCAAGTTTTGGTAAAGCAGAACCGCGTTTTGTCACTGTGTCGCCAAAACGGCGGCGGCATCCTACAGACGCCGCCGCCGCAAATCCGTCACACCAGGCGGAACCGTGCGTTCCACACAAGCGCTTCAAACATCCGATCAGAAGAGCACTCGTGCCAGCGCCGAGCGCGCCGCCGTCACTCTCGGATCGTCCGGACCGACGACCTCGAAGAGCTCCAGCAGCCGCACCCGCGCCGCGTCCCGGTCCTCGCCCACGGTGCGGCGCACCGCCTCGACGAGCCGGCCGAACGCGTCCTCCACATGACCGCCGACCAGGTCGAGGTCGGCCGCGGCGATCTGCTTCGCCACGTCGGACGGGTTCTCGGCGGCCTCCTGGCGCACCTTCTGCGGGTCCATGTCCGTCACCCTGGCCAGCAGTTCGGCCTGGGCGAGGCCCAGCTTGGCCTCACTGTTGCCGGGGTCGTCGGAGAGCACGTTCTTGTACGCCTGGACGGCGCCGCCGAAGTCGCCCGCGTCCAGCGCCTGTACGGCCGCCTCCAGCAGGGCGTCGTACGGACCCACCGGCACCGCGGCGGGGGCCGGCTCGGCCGACGCGTCCGGGTCGACCGTGACACCGGTCAGACCGAAGCGCTCCTCGGCGACCTGAATCAGCTGGTCGAGCGTCTGGCGGATCTGCGCCTCCGGGGCCGCGCCCTGGAAGAGCGGCAGCGCCTGCCCCGCCACCACCGCGAAGACGGCCGGGATGCCCTGGATCCCGAACTGCTGCATCAGCATCTGGTTGGCGTCGACATCGACCTTGGCCAGCACGAAGCGGCCGTTGTACTCGGTGGCCAGCCGCTCGAGGAGCGGGCTGAGCTGCTTGCACGGCTCGCACCATTCGGCCCAGAAGTCGATGACGACCGGGACCTCGGTGGAGCGTTGGAGGACGTCGCGCTCGAAGGCGGCCTCATCGACGTCGATCACGAGGCTGGCAGAAGACACGGCACCGCCGCCGCCCTGCCGGGCGGACTCGGCCCGGGCCTGCTCCGCCTTGGCCTTGGCCTCACCGGCCGCCTTCACCGCGGCAAGGTCGACGACGCCGCTCATGGACATGTTCCTAGGCTGCATGAGTACATCCTCCCCCTTCCGCGCGCGCATGTGAAAAGTGCGGCCAAAAGCCCACCGCACTGGCAAGAATGTTCGGTACCGGGTCCCCACCCGGCGCCTGTGGTTGTCGCTGCGAGTGCCCCGGCTTTCGCCCAGCTTTTCGCTACGGGTCGTAGCGTAACTGGAGGAGGCCGCACGCGTGTGAGATTCCTCCGGTGAACTGGCTCACAGCGAATCGCCTACCGGCCGGTATGGTCGGCCGCATGTGCAGCCACACCCGCCCCAAATCCCTGCGTACGGGTCGTACGGGACGGCCTCGCAGCATCGAGGCCGACACCGCGATCCTGGAGGCGACGCGCGCGGCGCTCGTGGAGCTGGGCTGGTCGAAGCTGACGATGGGGGACGTGGCCACCCGCGCGGGAGTCGCCAAGACGACCCTCTACCGGCGCTGGGCGAACAAGAACGAGCTCGTCGTCGACGCCGTCGCCGTCCTCTTCGACGAGCTCGAACTCCCCGACCTCGGAAGCCTGATGGCCGATGTGGAGGGGGTGGTGCTGCAGTTCGCGGCCCTGCTCGCCCGGCCCGAGGCCAAGACGGCGCTGATGGCGGTGGTCGCGGAGTCGACGCGGGACGACGCGCTGCGCAGCCGTATCCGCTCGACGATCGTGGACCGCCAGAAGCGCCTGGTACTGGAGGGCCGCGCCCGCGCGCAGGCCCGCGGCGAGCTTCCGTACGAGGAGGACGCGGAGGCGGCGGGGCGCAATGCGGATCTGATCTTCGATGTGATCGCGGGAGCGGTGGTGCACCGGGCGCTGGTCAGCGCGGAGCCGGTGGACGAGGAGTGGGCCCGAAGCTTTACGACGCTGCTGGTGTCGGGGCTTGCCTCACTGGAGAACTGACGCCTGAACCGGCGGACAGGGCCACGGGGGCCGAACGGGTGCCGGGCGCGGGCTCGCCACGTACGGCCGACGCGGCGTCGCCCACAGCGGCTGGACGCCACCGCGGGCCCGCCCGGGCGCAACGCCCGGCTCGGGCTGTCGCACAGCCGGCGGGGCGCATCGCGCGCCCCGCCGGCCGGACAGTCCGTCAGAAGCCGGGCGGCTCCGTGTACGTGCCCCACTCGTCCCGGAGCGCGTCGCAGATCTCGCCCAGCGTGGCCTCGGCCCGCACCGCCTCCAGCATCGGCTCGATCATGTTCGAGCCGTCCCGCGCCGCGGCCAGCATCGCGTCCAGCGAGGACCGCACGCGTGCGTCGTCCCGCTTGCCCTTGCGTTCGCCGAGCTCCCGGACCTGCTCCCACTCCACCTCGTGGCTGACCCGCAGGATCTCCAGATCGCCGGTGACCGACCCGTGGTGGACATTGACGCCGACGACCCGCTTGTCGCCCTTCTCCACGGACTGCTGGTAGCGGAAGGCCGACTCGGCGATCTCGCCGGTGAACCAGCCGTCCTCGATGCCGCGCAGGATGCCGGAGGTGATCGGGCCGATGGGGTGCCGGCCGTCCGGATGCACCCGGCGGCCGCGCTCCTTGATCTGGTCGAAGATCTTCTCGGCGTCGGCCTCGATGCGGTCGGTGAGCTGCTCGACGTACCACGAACCGCCCAGCGGGTCGGCGACGTTGGCGACGCCGGTCTCCTCCATCAGCACCTGCTGGGTGCGCAGGGCGATCTCCGCAGCCTGCTCGCTGGGGAGTGCGAGGGTCTCGTCCAGGGCGTTGGTGTGCAGGGAGTTGGTGCCGCCGAGCACCGCGGAGAGCGCCTCCACCGCGGTGCGCACGACGTTGTTGTACGGCTGCTGCGCGGTGAGCGAGACGCCTGCGGTCTGGGTGTGGAAGCGCAGCCACTGCGCCTTGTCGGTCTGCGCGCCGTACACCTCCTTCATCCAGCGCGCCCAGATCCGGCGTGCCGCACGGAACTTGGCGATCTCCTCGAAGAAGTCGAGGTGCGCGTCGAAGAAGAAGGACAGGCCGGGCGCGAAGGTGTCCACGTCCAGGCCGCGGCTCAGGCCCAGCTCGACGTAGCCGAAGCCGTCGGCGAGCGTGTACGCGAGCTCCTGCGCGGCCGTCGCGCCCGCCTCGCGGATGTGGTAGCCGGAGACCGACAGCGGCTTGTACGCGGGGATGCCCTGCGCGCAGTGCTCCATCAGGTCGCCGATCAGACGCAGATGCGGCTCGGGCTGGAAGAGCCACTCCTTCTGCGCGATGTACTCCTTGAAGATGTCCGTCTGCAGCGTGCCGTTGAGCACGGCGGGGTCGATGCCCTGGCGCTCGGCGGCGACGAGATACATGCAGAAGACGGGCACGGCGGGCCCGCTGATCGTCATCGAGGTCGTGACATCGCCGAGCGGGATGTCCTTGAACAGGACCTCCATGTCCGCGGCGGAGTCGATGGCCACACCGCAGTGACCGACCTCGCCGAGCGAGCGCGGGTCGTCGGAGTCGCGGCCCATCAGGGTCGGCATGTCGAAGGCGACGCTCAGACCACCGCCGCCCGCCGCGAGGATCATCTTGTACCGCTCGTTGGTCTGCTCGGCGTTGCCGAAGCCGGCGAACTGGCGGATGGTCCAGGTGCGGCCGCGGTAGCCGGTCGGGTGCAGGCCACGAGTGAAGGGGTACTCCCCCGGCCAGCCGATCCGCTCGAAGCCCTCGTAGGCGTCCCCGGGCCGGGGCCCGTAGACCGGCTCCACCGGGTCCCCGGAGAGCGTGGTGAAGTCCGCGTCCCGCTTGCGGGCCTTGTCATAACGGGCCTGCCAGCGTCGGCGGCCTTCCTCGATGGCGTCAGCGTCCATGCCTACGAATTTACTAGGACGTCCTAGTAAATGTCGATGGCTGACCGGCGCGAGCCTTACGCGCGCCGGTCCGATTTACGCTTCCGCGGTCGCGGGGGCGCCCGTGATCAGCGGACGGACCTCGCGGGTGACCTGCGGCTCGACGAAGAAGGAGGCCCCGGGGATGCAGCCTGCGGCGAGCACCCAGAGCAGCTTGCCGAGCGGCCACTTCGCCTTGGAGCCGAGATCGAAGGCGAAGATCACGTAGATGATGAACAGCACACCGTGGATCTGCGAGATCAACATGGTGTCGCCGGTCTCGAACCCGTACTTCAGGATGATCGCCGCGGTGAACACCAGCAGCCACACGGCGGTGACGTACGCCATCACCCGGTAACGGGACAGCACATTCGACTTCATGGGACCGAGCGTAACGGGACTGGGGGGCCGATCTTCGCCCGGGGCGTGTGGCCTGCCTCTCGCCTGCCTGGCGTCTGCTTCCGGCCTGGTTACCCCTGCTTCCCGGCTGCTTCTCGCCTACGTCTCGTCGAAGTCCTGGGCGGAGATCCGCAGCGGGCGCAGCATCGCGAAGATCTCGGCGCACTCCTCCGCGTCGTATGTGCCGAGCCCGAAGTCCATCTCCATGAGGTCGCGAGTGGCCGCCTCGACGACCTCGCGGCCCTTGTCGGTGATGGAGGCAAGGGTGCCGCGGCCGTCGTTGGGATTGGGACGCTTGGCCACCAGGCCGGACCTGACCAGGCGGTCCACGGTGTTGGTCACCGAGGTGGGGTGGACCATCAGCCGCTCGCCGATCTTGGACATCGGCAGCTCACCGGCCTTGGAGAAGGTGAGCAGCACCAGTGCCTCGTACCGCGCAAAGGTGAGTCCGTACGGCTTGACGACGGCGTCGACCTCGGCGAGCAGGATCTGCTGCGCGCGCATGATCGAGGTGATCGCGGCCATGGAGGGCACGGGGCCCCATCTCCGCTGCCAGAGCTCGTCGGCGCGGGCGATGGGATCGAAGGGAAGGCTGAGCGGCTTCGGCACGGCACCGACCCTACCCACTGGTCATATTGCGGTCAGCCCCGTCTCGCTCTTCGGTCTTTCGGGCCTCGGCGACCAGCAGCAGACAGCTGAGGGTGCCGAGGGCTCCGGCGGCCGCAACGACCGTGCTCACCGGGAAGAACTCGGCCGCCAGCCCGGCCAGCGCCATGCCGACGCCCTGGATCGTCATCAGCCCGGCGGTGAGCAGGGTCATGGCCCGGCCGCGCAGTTCCTCGGGGATCTCCTCGATGAGCCATCGGTCGAGACCGAGGGTGTACGCGGATCCGGCGCCGCTGAGCATGAGCGCGACCAGGGCCCAGCCGAGGCCAGGCGTCGCGGCGTAGACGGTGAGCGGGAGGAGGGTGACGGCGGCCAGCGGCAAGACGATACGGGAGCGGGTGGCGGAGCCCAGCGCGGAGCCGGCGCACGGCGACCTGCGTCGCGCCCCTGACGCGCCTGCTCGGCGACCGTCGCGCCGCCGTGCTCCTCGCGCTCGACGAGCCCGCCGGCACGACCGCGCTCGCGCAACTCCTCGGTCTCGCACCCTCGTCCGTGTCGGCGCACCTGTCGGTGTTGCGCGACGCGGGGCTGCTCACCTCGCGCCGCTACGGACATCAGGTGCTGTACGAACGCACACCCCTGGGCATCGCGCTGGCGGGCCACAGCAATTGAGGCACGGTCGCAGAGGGCTCAGGCGGACAGGTGGCGCTCCACCGTCTCGACCTTGGAGGTGAGTCCGTCGGTGACACCCGGGCGGATGTCGGCCTTGAGGACGACGGAGACGCGCGGGGCACGGGCCTCGACCGCGGCGACGGCGCGTTTGACCACGTCCATCACTTCGTCCCAGTCACCCTCGATCGAGGTGAACATCGCGTCCGTACGGTTGGGCAGACCGGACTCGCGGACCACGCGCACGGCGTCGGCCACGTACTCGCCGACATCCTCGCCGACGCCCAGCGGAGTGACGGAGAAGGCGACGATCATGCGTTGACCTTGCCTTCGTGGCGGGCGCGGGATGCGATGACCTCGTCCTCGGCGGCGCGCTTGAGCTTGCGCTCGGCGACGAAGCCGCCGAAGGGGAGGACGGAGAGCACGAAGTAGAGGGCCGCGGTCTTCTTGTCCCATTTGGTGCGGTTCCAGGCGTCCAGCCAGAAGAGCACGTACAGGATGAAGAGCACGCCGTGGACCGCGCCCATGACCGGGACCGCGTTGAACTCCGTTGTGCGCTTGAGCACCGAGCAGACGAGCAGCAGGAGGAAGGAGACGGCCTCCGGCGCGGAGACCAGGCGGAGGCGGTGGAGGGACGAGGCGGTCTTGATGTCCACGGGGGCACCTTCGGTGGGTGAGGCGGCAGTGATCTCTTGTGAATGCACTCACAAGCGCCCACCCATTGTGGCAGCCGTCCTGGCCGAGCCATGGTCCGGGGTGTCCCGGCAGAAAACGGAGCATCGGGGACAAGTCGGGGTTCGTATCCTCCCGGGGGATCTGTTCGCGCCGCGCACTGACCGTTAACGTCACCCCGTGGCAACGTTCCGACTCCAAGGCAGCAAGGTGCTCGCCGTCGACATGACCGGCGACGCCGTCAAAGCGAAGAACGGCTCGATGGTCGCCTACGACGGCCAGATGGCGTTCAAAAAGATGTCCGGCGGCGGTGAGGGCATCCGCGGGATGGTCACCCGCCGCCTCACCGGCGAACAGATGGTGATGATGGAAGTGAAGGGGCAGGGCACCTGCTTCTTCGCCGACCGCGCCTCCGAGATCAACCTGGTGAACCTGCACGGCGACAAGCTCTATGTCGAGGCGAGCAATCTGCTCTGCACCGACGCCGGGCTGCGCACCGGGACCACCTTCACCGGGCTGCGCGGCGGTGCGACGGGCAACGGCCTGTTCACCACGACCGTCGAGGGCAACGGCCAGGCGGCGATCATGTCGGACGGCCCGGCGGTGGTGCTGCGGGTGACGCCCCAGTACCCGCTCTCCGTCGACCCCGGCGCGTATATCGCGCACCAGGGCAACCTTCGGCAGGACTTCCAGTCCGGCGTGACCTTCCGGACCTTCCTGGGCGAGGGCGGCGGCGAGGCCTTCCAGATCCGCTTCGAGGGCGACGGTCTGGTGTACGTGCAGCCGAGCGAGCGGAACACCATCGGGGGCGACGTCTGATGCCGTTCCGTGAGATCAACTCGAAGATGGTCGAGGCGACGGTGGTCCCCGGCCAGAAGATGTTCAGCCAGCGCGGCGCGATGCTCGCGTACCGCGGCGATGTCAGCTTCACGCCGAACATCCAGGGCGGCCAGGGCGGCCTGATGTCGATGATCGGCCGGCGGGTGGCCAACGAGGCGACCCCGCTGATGACGGTCGAGGGCAGCGGCACCGTGATGTTCGGCCACGGCGGGCACCACATCCAGGTCATCCAGCTCACCGGCGACACCCTGTACGTCGAGGCGGACCGGCTGCTCGCCTTCGACGGAACACTGCAGCAGGGCACGATGTTCATGGGCTCGCAGGGCGGGGTCATGGGCATGGTGCGCGGCCAGGTCACCGGCCAGGGGCTCTTCACGACGACCCTCAAGGGGCATGGCGCGGTGGCGGTCATGGCGCACGGCGGGGTGATCGAGCTGCCGATCACGCCGGGCCGGGCGGTCCATGTGGACCCGCAGGCGTATGTCGCGCACCACGGCGACGTACGCAACAAGCTCTCCACGGCGCTGGGTTGGCGCGACATGGTGGGGCGCGGCTCGGGCGAGGCGTTCCAGCTGGAGCTGACCGGCAGCGGCGCGGTGTACGTACAGGCCTCGGAGGAGAAGCTGTGACCGGTCCCGTGGTCTATGACCCCATGACGCTGCCGAGCGACGACAACGTCAACGCGTACACCTTCTGCGTGGAGCTCAAGGGCAGTCAGTGGTTCCTGCAGAAGGGGAAGATGATCGCCTACTACGGGCGCATCGACTTCAACGGCATCGGCCACGGCCGGCTGGACCGGCTGCTGCGGACCTCCTTCCACTCGCCGCTGCACGCGAGCGACTGGGTGGTGGCGGAGGGCAGCGGCAAGATGCTGCTCGCCGACCGGGCCTTCGATGTGAACTCCTACGACCTGGACGAGGGGAACCTGACGATCCGGTCCGGGAATCTGCTGGCGTACCAGCCGACGCTGGCGCTGAAGCAGTCGATCGTGCCGGGCTTTCTGACGCTGATCGGCACGGGGAAGTTCGTGGCCGCGTCCAATGGTCCGGTGGTCTTCATGGAGCCGCCGATCCGGGTGGATCCGCAGGCACTGGTGGGGTGGGCGGACTGTCCGTCCCCCTGCCACCACTACGACCACGGCTATATGACGGGCGTGATGGGCGGCCTGCGGGCGATGACGGGGATCGGCGGGGCCTCGGGCGAGGAGCACCAGTTCGAGTTCGTGGGCGCGGGAACGGTGCTGCTGCAGTCGACGGAGGCGCTGATGGCCGAGACCGCGACGGGTGCGGTGCCCGCTCATGCGGGGGTCCCCGGGGGCCACGCCGGAGCCGGAGCCCCAGGTCAACACGGGTCCACCCCGCGCCTTCCCGGTCAGCTGGGGGACCTCCAGCGTCGCTTCGGCCTGTGAGCGGTAGTCTGCGGAGTGTGACGTCGAACGTCTGCACCCTTCTGCACGCGGTGCCATTGGTGCACCGGGTGCCAGGCGTCACGCTTCCCGACTTCGTCCGTCTTTCAACTTCTTAGGTAGAATCCATATATGGAGACCGAGACGGCCACCCGCTGGCTGACCGATGACGAGCAGTGCGCCTGGCGCACCCACCTGGACGTCAGCAGGCTGCTGATGCACCAGCTCGAAAAGGACCTCCAGCCGTTTGGCCTCACCAACAACGACTACGAGATCCTGGTCAACCTCTCGGAGTCACCAGATCGGCGTATGCGGATGAGCGACCTGGCCGCGGCGACGCTGCAGTCCAAGAGCCGCCTCTCCCACCAGATCACCCGGATGGAGAACGCGAGTCTTGTCCGCAGGGTGAACTGCGAGTCAGACCGCCGCGGGCTGTACGCGGTCCTGACCGAGCAGGGCATGGAGACGATGCAGAAGGTCGCGCCGCATCATGTCGCGTCCGTACGCAAGCACTTCATCGACCTGCTGACGCCGGAGGCGCTGGCGGACCTGCGGGAGTCACTGTCACCGGTGGCGGACCACCTGCGGGGGCACCGGGGCAAGCCGTAGCCTTCCGGGCCCGCGCTGTGCGGGTGCGATGCGCGGATCGCGCTGGGCGTGCCCGGATGGCCGCGGGGGGCCGGGGGCCACCTGTCCCCGTATCGGGCTACGCGACGCGAAACCGCCCCGCTACAAGGGGCCAGGCGCTCGGCCCGCTTCGCGAACAGGCGGCGGAGCAGCGGCCATTGGCGCCGGGACGTGTCCCGTTGCAGGCACCGCGGCGCAAAGCTGCCGCCCCGCCCGTCCCGGACACCCACCACCTCGCGGCGCGAAGCCGCCGCACACAAGGCGCCGGGGAGGCCCCTGGTTCGCGAACAGGCCAACCGGCCGTTGACGCCAGGGCGTGCCCCGGGCGTCAGACAGCCCACTCCCCCCGCGGCGCGAAGCCGCCGCGAACCGGGGGCCGGGGGCCTGCCCCCGGTGAAGCAACCCGCGTCAGCCCTCCGTCAGGCCGGCCACCAGTTCGTCCGCCGCCCTGTACGGGTCCAGCTCCCCCGCCACGATGCGCTCCGCCAGCGTGCCCAGCCGGCGGTCCCCGTGCAGGTCGCCGATCCGCTCCCGCAGTGCCGTCATCGCGATCGCCTCCACCTCGCCCGCCGCGCGGCGGGCCCGGCGGTCTGCCAGTACGCCGTGCTCCTCCATCCACGCCCGGTGCTTCTCGAGCGCCTCGACGACCTCGTCGATGCCCTCGCCCCGCGCCGCCACCGTCTTCACGATCGGCGGACGCCAGTCCCCGGGGACGCGTGCCTCGCCCAGGCCCAGCATGTGGTTCAGCTCGCGGGCCGTCGCATCCGCCCCGTCCCGGTCCGCCTTGTTCACCACGTACACATCGCCGATCTCGAGGATGCCCGCCTTCGCCGCCTGGATGCCGTCGCCCATCCCCGGGGCGAGCAGGACCACCGACGTATCGGCCTGGGAGGCGATCTCGACCTCCGACTGCCCGACGCCGACCGTCTCCACGAGGATCACGTCGCAGCCCGCCGCGTCCAGCACCCGGATCGCCTGCGGAGCCGCCCAGGCGAGACCGCCCAGGTGCCCGCGGGTGGCCATCGAGCGGATGTAGACGCCCGGGTCGGACGCGTGATCCGACATCCGGACCCGGTCGCCGAGCAGCGCCCCGCCCGAGAAGGGCGAGGACGGGTCGACGGCCAGGACGCCGACCCGCTTCCCCGCCTTGCGGTACGCGGTCACCAGCGCCGACGTGGACGTGGATTTGCCGACGCCGGGCGAGCCCGTCAGGCCCACCACGTACGCCCCTCCCGCCAGCGGAGCCAGCGCCGCCATCACCTCGCGCAGCTGAGGTGACGCCCCCTCGACGAGTGAGATCAGCCGGGCCACGGCCCGCGGCCGGCCCTCCCTCGCCTGGGCAACCAGCTGGGGGACGTCCACCATGCGCGCGCTCCTTACTTGCCGTTGCCCGGGACTTACTTGCCGTTGCCCGGGACGCGGACGATCAGTGCGTCGCCCTGGCCGCCGCCACCGCACAGCGCGGCCGCACCCACTCCGCCGCCCCGGCGCTTCAGCTCCAGCGCCAGGTGGAGGACCACCCGCGCGCCGGACATGCCGATGGGGTGGCCGAGCGCGATCGCGCCGCCGTTGACGTTCACCTTTTCCGGGGATACCCCCAGATCCTTCATTGACTGCACGGCAACCGCCGCGAACGCCTCGTTGATCTCGATGAGGTCGAGGTCCTCGACGCCGATGCCCTCCTTGCCCAGCGCGTGCCGGATGGCGTTGGAGGGCTGCGACTGGAGGGAGTTGTCGGGGCCGGCCACGTTCCCGTGGGCGCCGATCTCCGCAATCCACTCCAGGCCCAGCTCCTCGGCCTTGGCCTTGCTCATCACCACGACGGCCGCCGCGCCGTCGGAGATCTGCGAGGACGTACCGGCGGTGATGGTGCCGTCCTTGGCGAACGCGGGGCGCAGCTTGCCCAGCGATTCCGCCGTGGTCTCGGCGCGGATGCCCTCGTCCTTGGCGAAGACGACCGGCTCGCCCTTGCGCTGCGGGATCTCGACCGGCGTGATCTCCGCCTCGAAGAGGCCGTTCTTCTGCGCGGCCGCGGCCCGCTGGTGGGAGAGCGCCGCGATCTCGTCCTGCGGGGCGCGCGCGATACCGAGCCGGGTGTTGTGCTTCTCCGTCGACTCGCCCATGGCGACGCCCTCGAAGGAGTCGGTCAGACCGTCGTACGCCATGGCGTCGAGCATCTCGACAGCGCCGTACTTGTAGCCCTCGCGCGACTTCGGCAGCAGGTGCGGCGCATTGGTCATCGACTCCTGACCGCCGGCGACGACCACGTCGAACTCACCCGCGCGGATCAGCTGGTCGGCCAGCGCGATGGCGTCGAGCCCGGAGAGACAGACCTTGTTGACGGTGAGCGCGGGCACGCTCATCGGGATGCCCGCCTTGACCGCGGCCTGGCGTGCCGGGATCTGCCCTGCCCCGGCCTGCAGCACCTGGCCCATGATCACGTACTGCACCTGATCGCCGCCGATGCCCGCCCGGTCCAGCGCGGCCTTGATGGCGAAGCCGCCAAGATCGGCGCCGGAGAAGGACTTGAGCGAGCCGAGCAGGCGTCCCATGGGCGTACGGGCGCCCGCGACGATCACTGAGGTGTTACCGGTCGTTCCTGACATGAGGCACGATCCCCTTCCAGCACGGAGCTGAGGAGTGAACGAGGGTTTACCTCAATGTACTGAGCGGTACGGTCCCAGGTCACCGGGCAGCCAGTGTGATCGCGCGCACGTTGCGTAACCACCGTCCGGGGCGCTGCACTGGGGGAATGCTGACGCGAATCGACCACATCGGGATCGCCTGTTTCGACCTCGACAAGACTGTCGAGTTCTACCGGGCCACATACGGCTTCGAGGTGTTCCACACCGAGATCAACGAGGAGCAGGGCGTACGCGAAGCCATGCTCAAGATCAATGAGACGTCCGACGGCGGCGCCTCCTACCTCCAGCTCCTGGAACCCACCCGGGAGGACTCCGCGGTGGGAAAGTGGCTGGCCAAGAACGGTGAGGGCGTCCACCACATCGCCTTCGGCACCGCCGACGTGGACGGCGACGCACAGTCGATCCGCGAGAAGGGCGTGCGAGTCCTCTACGACCAGCCACGTATCGGCTCCATGGGCTCCCGTATCACTTTTCTCCACCCCAAGGACTGCCACGGCGTCCTCACCGAACTGGTCACCTCTGCAACGGACCACTGACCTCCGGATTCCCGGCCCGGTAGAGTGGGCGATTCCGGGCCGGGGCCGGGTCGGGGCCGCGCCGCGTTCCCTCCGCTGATCTGTCACCATTCCCCGGGGGGCCGTTCGCCGGCGAACGGTGCTCGTACGGAGTCAGTTGCGACCAGGGGACGGATGGGACCGCGCAGTGCGGGGCTACGAACGCCAGGAGAGCCACCGAGCTGACGACGACCACCTCTCGCGGTTCGAAGCCGAGATGGACCGGCTGAAGACCGAGCGGGAGAAGGCCGTCCAGCACGCCGAGGACCTCGGTTACCAGGTCGAGGTGTTGCGCGCCAAGCTCCATGAGGCGAGGCGCACTCTGGCCTCCCGTCCTGCCTACGACAGCGCCGACATCGGCTACCAGGCAGAGCAGCTGCTGCGTAACGCCCAGATCCAGGCCGACCAGCTGCGCTCCGACGCCGAGCGCGAACTGCGCGATGCCCGCGCCCAGACCCAGCGCATCCTCCAGGAGCACGCCGAGCACCAGGCCCGTCTCCAGGCCGAACTGCACTCCGAGGCGAACCAGCGCCGCCAGCGCCTCGACCAGGAGCTGGCCGAGCGCCGGCAGACCGTCGAGGCGCACGTCAACGAGAACGTCGCCTGGGCCGAGCAGCTGCGCGCCCGCACCGAGGCGCAGGCCCGCCGGCTCCTCGACGAGTCCCGCGCCGAGTCCGAGCAGTCGCTGGCCGCGGCCCGCGCCGAGGCCGCCCGGGTCGCCGAGGAGGCACGCCAGCGGCTCAGCTCCGAGGCGGAGTCCGCCCGTGCCGAGGCCGAGTCGATCCTGCTGCGCGCCCGCAAGGACGCCGAACGGCTGCTGAACGCCGCCTCCAACCAGGCGCACGAGGCCACCTCCCACGCCGAGCAGCTGCGCTCGTCCACCACCGCCGAGTCCGACCAGGCCCGCCAGCAGGCCGCCGAACTGAGCCGCGCCGCCGAGCAGCGGATCCAGGAGGCGGAGGAGAAGCTGCGCGAGGCCCGCGCGGAGTCCGAGAAGCTGCTGACCGAGGCCAAGGAGTCGGCGGCCAAGCAGCTGGCGTCCGCCGAGTCGGTCAACGAGCAGCGCACCCGTACCGCCAAGGCGGAGATCGCCCGGCTGGTCGGCGAGGCCACCAAGGAGTCCGAGGCGCTCAAGGGCGAGGCCGAACAGGCCCTCGCGGACGCCAAGGCCGAGGCCGAGAAGCTGGTCGCGGCCGCGGCGGAGAGTGCCAAGACGGTCGCGGCCGAGGACTCGGCTGCCCAGCTCGCCAAGGCGGCCCGTACCGCCGAGGAGGTCCTGACCAAGGCCTCCGAGGAGGCGAAGGCCACCACGCGCGCGGCGGGCGAGGAGGCCGAGCGGATCCGCCGCGAGGCCGAGGCCGAGGCGGACCGGCTGCGCGGCGAGGCCGCCGAGCAGGCCGATCAGCTCAAGGGCGCGGCCAAGGACGACACCAAGGAGTACCGGGCCAAGACCGTCGAGCTGCAGGAGGAGGCGCGCAGGCTGCGCGGAGAGGCCGAGCAGCTGCGCGCCGAGGCGATCGCCGAGGGCGAGCGGATTCGCGGCGAGGCCCGCCGGAAGGCCGTCCAGCAGATCGAGGAGGCGGCCAGCACCGCCGAGGAGCTGCTGTCCAAGGCGCGGGCCGACGCCGACGAGATGCGTTCGGCGGCGACCACCGACAGCCAGCGGGTCCGTACCGAAGCGATCGAGCGCGCCACCACCCTGCGCAAGCAGGCCGAGGAGACCTTGGAGCGCACCCGCGCCGAGGCCGAGCGGCTGCGCAGCGAGGCCGAGGAGCAGGCCGACGGCGTACGGTCCGCGGCGGAGGCGGCCGCTGTCGAGCTGCGCGAGGAGGGCGAGCGGAGCGTCGCAGCCCGCCAGGCCGAGGCCGCCGAAGAGCTGACGCGGCTGCACACCGAGGCAGAGTCCCGGCTCGCCTCCGCCGAGCAGAACCTGACGGACTCCCGGGGCGAGGCCGAGCGGCTGCGCCGCGAGGCGGCCGAGGAGACCGAGCGGCTGCGCACGGAGGCGGCCGAGCGGATCCGTACGCTCCAGGCGCAGGCCGAGCAGGAGGCCGAGCGGCTGCGCACGGAGGCCGCGGTCGACGCGTCCAGTGCCCGGGCAGAGGCGGAGAACGTCGCCGTACGGCTGCGCAGCGACGCCGCCAACGAGGCCGAGCGGCTCAAGACCGAGGCACAGGAGAGCGCCGACCGGTTGCGCGCGGAGGCCGCGGCCGCCGCCGACCGGATCGGCGTCGAGGCCGCCGAGGCGCTGGCCGCCGCCCAGGAGGAGGCGAACCGCCGCCGCCGGGAGGCCGAGGAGATCCTCGACTCCGCGCGCACGGAAGCGAATCAGGAGCGCGAGCTCGCCCGCGAGCAGAGCGAGGAGCTGCTCGCCTCCGCCCGCAAGCGGGTCGAGGAGGCCCAGGCCGAGGCGCAGCGCCTCGTCGAGGAGGCCGACCGCCGGGCCACCGAGATGGTCTCCGCCGCCGAGCAGACCGCCCAGCAGGTGCGGGACTCCGTCAACGGCCTCCACGAGCAGGCCGAGCAGGAGATCGCCGGACTGCGCTCCGCCGCCGAGCACGCGGCCGACCGCACCAGGACCGAGGCGCAGGAGGAGGCGGACCGGGTCCGCGCCGATGCGTACGCCGAGCGCGAGCGGGCCGCCGAGGACGCGAGCCGCCTGCGGACACGGGCCCAGGAGGAGACGGACGCGGCCAACGCGCTCGCCGAGCGGACCGTCGGCGAGGCCATCACCGAGTCGGACCGGCTGCGCGCGGACACCACCGAGTACGTCCAGCGCATGCGTACGGAGGCGACGGACGCCCTGGCATCGGCCGAGCAGGATGCCTCGCGCACCCGCGCCGAGGCCCGCGAGGACGCCAACCGCATCCGCTCGGACGCCGCGGCCCAGGCCGACCTGCTCATCGGCGAGGCGTCGAGCGAGAGCGAGCGGCTGCGCACCGAGGCAGTGGAGGCACTGTCCGGCGCCGAGGCGGCCGCGGCTCGGCTGCGCGCCGAGGCCGAGCAGGTCAAGGCGGAGGCCGAGGCCGAGGCCGAGCGGCTGCACGCCGGCATCCGGGCCGAGGGCGAGCAGATCCTCGACGATGCCCGCCAGGCCGCCGACAAGCGCCGCAGCGACGCGGCCACCCAGGCCGACCAGCTGATCTCCGAGGCGTCCGGCGAGGCGGAGCGGCTGCGCGCCGAGGCCGCCGAGACCGTCGGCTCGGCCCAGCAGGCGGCCGAGCGCATCACGTCCGAGGCGCAGAAGATCAAGGCGGACGTCGAGGCCGCGGCCGAGCGGATGCGTGCTCAGGCCCGGCAGGAGGCGGAGCGTACGGTCGACGAGGCGCGCGAGGCCGCGGCCAAGCGCCGCGCGGACGCCGCCGAACAGGCCGACCAGCTCGTCAACAAGGCCCAGGAGGAGGCGCTGCGCGCTGCCACCGAGGCCGAGCAGCAGGCCGACACCATGGTCGGCGCGGCCCGCACGGAGGCCGAGCGGCTGGTCGCCGACGCTACCGTCGAGGGCAACTCCCTGGTGGAGAGGGCCCGCACGGACGCGGACGAGCTGCTGGTCGGAGCGCGCCGGGACGCCACCGCCATCAGGGAGCGCGGCGAGGAGCTGCGCGCCCGCGTCGAGGCCGAGATCGAGGAGTTGCACGAGCGGGCCCGCCGGGAGACCGCCGAGCAGATGAAGACGGCCGGCGAGCGCGTCGACCAGCTGGTGAAGGCCGCAACCGAGCAGCAGGCCGAGGCCGAGGCGAAGGCCAAGGAACTGGTCTCCGATGCCAATTCGGAGGCGAGCAAGGTCCGTATCGCCGCGGTCAAGAAGGCGGAGGGGCTGCTCAAGGAGGCCGGGCAGAAGAAGGCCGAGCTGATCCGCGAGGCCGAGCGGATCCGGGCGGATGCCCAGGCCGAGGCGGACCGCCTGGTCGACGAGGGCAAGCGCGAGCTGGACGTGCTGGTGCGCAGGCGCGAGGACATTCAGGCGGAGATTTCCCGTGTCCAGGACGTTCTTGAAGCGTTGGAATCTTTCGAAGCGCCGTCGGGGGGTAGCAAGGAGGGCGGCGGTGTGAAAGCGGGCGTGACAGCCGGGGTTACACGTTCGAGTGGCAAGTCGTCCGACACCTAGCCACTCAAAAGGCTGGACATTCTCCAGATCAAACGGGCATCCGCTCGATGACACACCGCTTCGACCCCTAGGATTCCCCCTATCACCTCACCGGTCTCATTCGACAGGAACCCCATGAGCGACACTTCCTCCCCATTCGGCTTCGAGCTCGTGCGGCGTGGTTACGACCGCGGTCAGGTGGACGACCGCATTACCAAGCTCGTCGCCGACCGTGACAGTGCTCTGGCCCGAATCACCTCTCTGGAAAAGCGCATCGAGGAGCTCCACCTCGAGACGCAGAACGCGCAGGCCCAGGTCAGCGACGCGGAGCCGTCGTACGCCGGTCTCGGTGCGCGTGTCGAGAAGATCCTCCGCCTCGCCGAGGAGGAGGCGAAGGACCTGCGCGAGGAGGCCCGTCGCGCGGCCGAGCAGCACCGTGACCTCGCCGAGTCCGCGGCCCAGCAGGTGCGCAACGACGCCGAATCGTTCGCCGCCGAGCGCAAGGCCAAGGCCGAGGACGAGGGCGTCCGTATCGTCGAGAAGGCGAAGGGCGACGCCTCTACGCTGCGTTCCGAGGCGCAGAAGGACGCGCAGTCCAAGCGCGAGGAGGCGGACGCGCTCTTCGAGGAGACCCGCGCCAAGGCCGCCCAGGCCGCCGCGGACTTCGAGACGAACCTCGCCAAGCGCCGCGAGCAGTCCGAGCGCGACCTGGCTTCGCGTCAGGCGAAGGCCGAGAAGCGCCTGGCCGAGATCGAGCACCGCGCCGAGCAGCTGCGCCTGGAGGCCGAGAAGCTGCGTACGGACGCGGAGCGCCGGGCCCGTCAGACGGTGGAGACCGCGCAGCGCCAGGCCGAGGACATCGTGGCCGACGCGAACGCCAAGGCCGACCGGATCCGCAGCGAATCGGAGCGCGAGCTGGCGGCGCTCACCAACCGCCGCGACTCGATCAACGCGCAGCTGACCAACGTCCGCGAGATGCTGGCCACGCTGACCGGTGCGGCCGTGGCCGCGGCCGGCACCCCCGCCGACGACGAGCCGATCTCCCGCGGCGTCCCGGCCCAGCAGTCCCGCTAGGCAGCCTAGGTTCTGAGCGGCACGTCTGAGAGTGCCCGGCGCCCTTACGGCGCCGGGCATTCGTGCGTCCGCACCCGGCGAAGAAGGTGCGCGCCCGGTGGCGGGCGGCACGCGGCCCATCGGCGCTGCCGGGCGATACGGAGATCTTCATGCCGGAGATCTTGATGTCGGAGATCTTGATCTTCGGCGAGCCGGTCAAGGGTCTGGGCCGGAGGGAATTCACCGGATCCGCATTCCGGTGAAGACTTTGCATCAGAAGGACGCACGATGTTCATCTTCGCGCGCCTGATGTGCGAAATGACCCTCACCGCCGACCACTTGATCGCGATCGGGCAGGGGCGACTTCTGGCCGACAATGGCCGGGCTTCGACTCCCCCCACCGAGACCGTAGTGTTACGGCTTGGCCGGAACCGTCAAGGCCCGGATATCCTCCTAACTCTTACGGGGGCGTACGGCCGGATGGCGTGGGCCCCGACGACCCAACAGTCGATGGGGCTGGAGCATGATCGAGGCAGTCGGCCTGACTAAGCGCTATGGCGCGAAGACGGCCGTGTACAACCTTTCCTTCCAGGTGCGGCCCGGGGCCGTCACCGGCTTCCTCGGCCCCAACGGCGCAGGCAAGTCGACGACGATGCGCATGATCCTCGGGCTCGACCAGCCGACCGAAGGCCATGTCACAGTCGGCGGCCGCCCCTTCCGGCAGCTGCCGAACGCGCCCCGCCAGGTCGGCGCCCTCCTCGACGCCAAGGCCGTGCACGGCGGCCGCAGCGCCCGCAACCACCTGCTCTCGCTGGCGCAGCTCTCCGGCATACCGGCCCGCCGGGTCGACGAGGTGCTGGGCGTCGTCGGCCTCCAGGAGGTCGCCAGAAAGCGTTCCAAGGGCTTCTCGCTCGGCATGGGCCAGCGGCTCGGCATCGCGGCCGCGCTGCTCGGCGACCCGCAGGTGCTGCTCTTCGACGAGCCGGTCAACGGCCTGGACCCGGAGGGCATCCTCTGGGTCCGCAATCTGATGAAGCGGCTGGCGGCCGAGGGCCGTACGGTCTTCGTCTCCTCGCACCTGATGAGCGAAATGGCGCTCACCGCCGACCACTTGATCGTGATCGGGCGCGGCCAGCTGCTCTCGGACATGAGCGTCAAGGACTTCATCTCGCACAACTCCGCGGACTTCGCCCGGGTGCGTACGCCGGGGACCGAGCCGCAGCAGCGCGAGAAGCTGTCCGCCGCGCTCACCGAGGCCGGTGGACAGGTCATGCCGGAGCCGGACGGCGCGCTGCGCGTCACCGGGCTGCCGCTGCCGCAGATCAGCGATCTCGCGCATGGCGCGGACGTCCGGCTGTGGGAGCTCTCGCCGCACCAGGCCTCGCTGGAGGAGGCGTACATGCGGATGACGCAGGGCGCCGTGGACTACCGCTCGACGGCGGACCAGAAGTCGGGTCTGATGCAGCAGCCGCCGATGGGTTACGCCCCGCCGCAGCCGCAGATCCCCGAGGTGCCGCAGCAGGGCTGGTACGCCCCGCCGCCGCCCCAGCCGGGTCAGGGCGGCCCGAACCCGTACGCCGGCGCTCCGGGAGCTCCGGCCGGTCCGTACGCGGGCGCGCCCGCGGCTCCGGCCGGTCCGTACGGCGCTCCCGCCGCCCCGCCCGCCATGCCCCCGGCCGCCGCCCCCGCCGACCTGACCAAGCCCGAGGACGCCCGATGACCACCCCCTACCAGCAGCAGGGCGCGCCCGGCGCCGCGTACTCCTCGTCGATCCCCGTGCGCAGCGCGCACCTCGGCGACGCACTCGCCTCCGAGTGGACCAAGATCCGTTCCGTGCGCTCCACGATGTGGACGCTCGGCGTCATGATCGTGCTCATGGTCGGCATCGGCATCCTTTCCGCGGTGGCCGTCTCCGCGTCGGACGCCAATCTGGAGGGTCAGCCGATCCTCTCCCTCGGCTTCTTCGGCGTACTGCTCGGCAGCATCTGCGTGATCACGCTGGGCGTGCTGACGATCGCGTCCGAGTACGGCACGGGGATGATCAGGACGACACTGACCGCCTGCCCGAGCCGGATCCGGGTGCTCATCGCCAAGTCGATCGTCTTCTTCCTGCTCGTCTTCACGATCACCACGGTGATCGCCGCGCTCGTGGGCGCACTGCAGCTCTCGATCATCGACCAGGGCTCCGCCACCGGCAAGGAATGGTTCCGCGCAACGGTCGGCGTCGGCCTCTATGTCGCGGTCCTCGGTCTGCTCTCGCTCGCCGTCGGCACGCTGATCCGCCACTCGGCGGGCGCCATCACCATCATGATCGGCGTGGTGCTGCTGCCGCTCGTGCTGGCCATGTTCATGTTCTCGGAGTCGCTGGCGGATCTGCGCCAGGCCCTCTTCGAGTACTCGATCCCCAACCAGCTCGGCGTCTTCTACGACAACTCCGTGACCGACTCCGGACCGGCCGGCTGGGACCCGCTGTGGATCATGCTCGGCGTGACGGCGGCCGCGATGGCCGGCGCCTTCGCCGCACTCAACGCGCGCGACGTGTAAGCACGCGGGCTTTCGCACGGACGGCACGAGCACAGGCAGATGAGCACAGGCAGATGAGCACAGACACATGAGCACGGACGCATGAACGCGGACGCATGAACGCGGACGCGCAAGAGCCGTAAGGGCTTCAGTACTTCGGCGCGTTACGGGACCGCTGCACCCGCGTGGTGCGGCGGTCCTTCGCGTTCCAGCACGCCTTGTGCCAGTGCCGCCGTTCCTCGACGCCACCGCGGCCTTCCGGCCACGCGACCACATGCGGCACCCCGGACGGGATCTCCTGGTCGCAGCCTGGGCAGCGGTACCGCTTGCCCGCCGCACTTGCCCCTGCGACATGGCGGACCGACCACTCCTCCCCCTGCCAGGACTCGGTCCGGCCGAAGCCGCCATACCTGTCGCCCGGCTCGGCGGCTTGCTCGGTCGGCTTCTCGCCGCCTCGGGGGCGGTTGCGGCGCGGGGACACGTGACACCTCACGGGGCAAGTCAGGACAGTTCCCGTCCAGCCTACGGGCCGCAGTCAGGGGTACACGTACCGCACGGCGTGAGACCGTGTCACCCACAAGGGGCGGTTACCGGAAAATCGCAACAACTTCACGAATGGCCGTGCCTTTGGCACGTGTCAGACGTTGTTGCCAGTAGGGGGAGTGACGCGTCGGGCCGCAAGGAGGCAGAAGGCGATGCGCGTGGGAACTTTTGTGCTGGCGGCCCAATTCCCGGGCCAGGGGCAGGGGGAGGCACTGCACCGGGCGGTGCGGTCCGCCGAGGTCGCGGAGGAGTCCGGGCTCGATTCGGTCTGGCTCGCCGAGCACCACTTCGTGCCGTACGGCGTGTGCCCGTCGGCCGTGACACTCGCCGCGCTGCTGCTCGGCCGCACCCGGCGGATCCGGGTCGGCACCGCGGTGAGCGTCCTGCCGAACGCCCATCCTGTGGCGCTCGGCGAGCAGGCGGCCCTGCTGCATCTCACAAGCGGAGGAAGGTTCTCCGTCGGGGTCGGGCGGGGCGGGCCCTGGGTCGATCTGGAGGTCTTCGGCACCGGTCTGGCCGCGTACGAAACGGGCTTTCCGGAGTCCCTGGACCTGCTGCTGCGCTGGCTGCGTGAACCCCGCGTCGCAGCCCGGGGGGAACGATTCAACTTCCGTGAAGTCCCGGTCGTGCCAAGGCCGGACGAGCTGATCAGCGGCTCCGGGCAGGGTCCCGAGCTGATCGGCAGCCCCGACCAGGGTCCCGAGGTGATCGTCGCCTGCACGTCCAAGGAGAGCGTGCGGCTCGCGGCCGGGCGCGGGCTGCCGATGCTGCTCGGGATGCACTGCGGCGACGAGGAAAAGGCGGAGATGGTCGCCCTGTGGCGGACGTTCGCGCGCGCCGCGGGGCGTACGCACGACGAGATCGAGCGCGCCGGACATGTGTCGGCCGGCGTGGTCCAGATCGCGGACCGCAGGGTCGATGCCACGGAGACTCTCCTGAAAGCGATGCCCGGCTGGCTCAAGCAGGGACTGGAAGCGCATGTCACGGTCGACGGCCGGCAGCGCGCGATGCGGGACCCCGTGGCGTACACCGAACTGCTCTGCGGGGTGCATCCGGTGGGCCCGCCCCGGCTCGCCGCCGACCGGATCGCGGCCACCGCGGAACGTACCGGCATCACCCGCTTCGCCCTGCTCGCCGAGGGCTCGGGCGACCTCGCCGCCACCGAGGAGAATGTGCGGCGTCTTGGCGCAGAGGTACTGCCGCTGCTGAGCTGAGTCCGGGTTTCGCGGCCGTACGGGAGGTGCTGCCGCTCCGACATCAGTAGCACCTCCCGCGATGCGGAGCGACAGCGAAAGGTGTCAGCAGTCGCGCAGTTCGGGCGACTGATTGAGTAACTGGGCCCGCACGGAAGTGAAGCGGGCGAACCGCTCGTCGACCGAGGAGTCCAGCGGGAACACCGCGACGCGGTGGCAGTTCTGGAATGCCAGACGCACCCCGAAGTGCCGCTGGAGCGCTCCGCGTATCGCATCACTTGCGAGCGCGCGCAGCAGCTGACCACGTGCCTGCTCGTCCGGCGGGGGCGTCTGGTTGTCGGCGAACTCGCCGCCGTCCACCTTCAGCTGAGCCACCAGAGAACTGATCATCTCCCATGCGAAGGGCAGGGAGGTCCGGACGCAGTCGACGAAGGCAGCTTCGTCGACCTCGCCTCGCTCGGCCTGTTCCAACAGCGCCGGTGAGACGTCGAGCGACATGGGTTCTCCTCTCGCGGCCCCGCGTTGCGGGGCCTTACGGGCAGGGACGGAGGATGAGGGACAACGGCGACATACGAACGGCATACGACGACGCAGCGTGCACGACCGACAACCTCCCGCTTCCACGGTAAGTGCGCCGTCCGGAGCGCACCAGGAGATTGGGAGCACAACCGGCCAATAATGAACAGGGCTTCCGGGGCGAATCGCGCGCGGCGGCGTGTGTCGAGTAGCGTTGCGGACCATGCGTCTTGTCATCGCCCGCTGCTCCGTCGACTACGCGGGCCGGCTCACCGCCCACCTGCCCTCCGCTCCCCGTCTGATCCTGGTCAAGGCAGACGGCAGCGTCTCCATCCACGCGGACGACAGGGCGTACAAACCACTGAACTGGATGTCCCCGCCCTGCACCCTCAAGGAGGGTGATGACAGCGTCTGGACGGTCATCAACAAAGCGGGCGAGAAACTGATCATCACAATGGAGGAAATCCTCCATGACTCCTCGCACGAACTGGGTGTGGACCCCGGTCTGATCAAGGACGGTGTGGAAGCTCACCTCCAGGAGTTGCTCGCCGACCGGATCGAGACACTGGGCGCGGGCTACAGCCTCATCCGCCGCGAATACCCCACAGCCATCGGCCCGGTGGACATTCTGTGCCGGGACTCGGACGGCGCGACGGTGGCGGTGGAGATCAAGCGGCGCGGCGAGATCGACGGCGTCGAGCAGCTCACCCGCTATCTGGAGCTGCTGAACCGGGACCCGCATCTGGCTCCGGTGAAGGGCGTGTTCGCGGCACAGGAGATCAAGCCGCAGGCGCGGGTGCTCGCGACGGACCGCGGGATCGGGTGCGTGGTGCTGGACTACGACGCGCTGCGGGGCATCGAGGACGACAAGCTGCGGCTCTTCTGAGCGCTGTTACGACCTGAGTACGGCATGAGTACGGCCCCGGGCGGGGATGCCGCCCGGGGCCGTACTGCGTGCTGGGCGCCGTCAGATGACGGGTGAGCCGCCTCCGGAAGGGTCGTTGGACGCGGGGGCGCTGCTGGTGATGGGAGCGCTGGCCGAGGTCGACCCTCCGGGCGGGCTCGGCGAGGTCGAACCGCTCGGGGTACCGCTCGGTGTGGGCGTAGGTGTGGGCGTGGGTGTCGGCGTCGAAGACGGAGTCGACTTCGTCGGCGTCGGCTTCGGTGGCTTCGTCGTGGGCCTGCCCGAAGTCGTCGGCATTCCCTCCGGCGTCTCACGCGACGACGGCTGCCCGCCCGGCGTCGACGAACTGCCCGTGGACGAGCTCGCCCCCGGCGTCACCGCGCCCGGGTTCTTCGGTTCGTCGCCGGGGCTCGGGGTCGAACCGTCGGCGGGCACATCCGCGTCCAGGCCGTTCTCGGTGTCGTCCTCGTTCGCGGACTGACCGTTCCTGACCTTGTTGCCCGGCGGGTCCTGGTGGTCCGAGGTCGCCCCGAGCGTGACCACCGTGCCGAGCACCGCGGCCAGTAGCGCGCCGGCGCCCGCGGCGACCAGGTTGCGGCGGGCTCCGCCGAGGACGGAGAAGCGGCGGGGCTTCGCACCGCCCGCCGACGCCCGCGACACCACCGTCGCGGGTTCCTCCATGGACTTCGACTGCCCCACGGCTCCCGTGCCCGGTCCCGTCCGCAGGCCCAACGGCAGCACGGCCGCCGGTACACCGCCGGGCGGCGACGCCGACTCCTCGTGACGCGCGGCCGGCACTTCCTCGCCCGCGGGGGTGCGGACGGCGGGGGCGAGGCCACCCTCGCGGTCCGTGACGAGCGCCAGCGCCCGCCGGCTCGCGACGGTGCCGCGCTTGTCGGCGAGCGCGCCCCGCATGCCGATCGAGGTCTCCAGCTCGGCACGCGCCCGGTCCAGGTTGCCGGTGCAGAGCGCGAAGACGCCCAGCTCATGGTGGAAGTACGCCTCTTCGGCGACCTCGCCGGCGATACGGGCCGCTTCGGAGCCGACCCGCAGGGCCCGCTCCCAGGCGCCCCAGTGCAGTCCGGCGGCGAAGGCGGGCCCGGCGCTGCGGGCCAGCAGTACGGCCGCGCTGGGGTGTCCCGCCTCCTGACCCGGCACCATCGCGGACAGCGCGGCAAGTACGGCGTCCGCCTCGGCGACCGCACGCTCGGGGGTGACAGAGGGGTGCCCGGACCACCAGGCGTAGTGCTGGGCGGCGGTGTGGGCGTGGTCGACCGCGTCCTCGGAGTAACCCTTCTCGGTCAGCTGGGCGAGCACGCCGGCCGCGAGCCGGTAGCGGCTGCCGACCGGGGAGAGCAGCCCGCACGCCATCAACTCGCCCAGCGCGGCGTCCGCATGCGTGTCCCCGACGAGCGCCGGCAGATGTGCCTGGTGCGGGACCTCGCCGCCGAGCGCGACGGCGAAGCGCAGGGTGTCGCGGGCGGCCTCGCTCAGCCGGGAGGCGAGCAGTGACGCCGGTGCGGCGCCCTCCCCCAGCGTGGGCAGCGGTATCTCGACTTCCGCAATCCCGTCGAACGGCGTGTACTCGTCGAGCTCGTCCGGGTCGGAGCGCAGGCTGTCGGCCTGCCGCAGCAGCGCGCCCGCCTGGATGAAGCGCAGCGGCAGTCCCTCGGACTCGAACCAGAGGTCGCCCGCCCAGTTCGCCTCGTCCTCGGTGAGCGGCCGCTCCACGGCGCGCTGCAGCAGGTCCAGCGAAGCGCTGCGGCCCAGGCCCGCGAGGAAGACCTCTTCGAGGTGCGAGTCGGCGGCGGGTGCGGGCACATCGGGGGTGGCGGCGACCAGGAAGGCGCACTCGGGCGCGGCGTCCAGCAGCTCGCCGAGGGCGGCGCCGCCGAACTCCAGGTCGTCGAGGACGACGATCGCGCCGATCTCCCGTACGTACTGGAGCAGCGCGTCGCGGTCGGGCCGGTGCTTGGGAGCGCTGTGGACGACGGCGAAGAGTTCGTACAGCAGCTCGGTGGGGGTGCGGTGGTAGCCGCTGAGGCGTACGACGCCGTCGGGCGCGAGATCCGCGCAGTCCTCGGCGACGATGTCGAGCAGGGCGCTGCGCCCGGAGCCCGCGGGTCCGGTGAGCCGTACGGAACGCCCGCGGCCCAGCAGTCGTACCAGCCGCTCACGTTCCTCGTCGCGCTCGAGCAGCGGAAGCCGCGGCGCGGGCGGACCCGGCGGCACCGGTGGCTGAGCGGCGCGCAGCAGCTCGGCACGCTCCGCGGCGCTGCGCCGGGCCGGCCGCGCGGGCTGCTCTCCCGGCGGGCAGGGCTCTATCTCGCTGCCGTCCACGGGGTTGACCGTGAGCAGGAAGTCACCCGATACGAGCCGGACGGTACGGGCCAGCGCCGGCGTGGGCTGCCCGAAGTCGGCAGTGCCGGTGTCGCGCTGGGGGCGCGCCTGTCCCGCGCCCTCGCCGAAAGTGTCGTTGTCCATGGTCAAGCCCCCCAGATGCGATTGGCTCAGCTTGTCCCCGCCGAGGTATCTGATTCCTGGTGGCGGAGCCGCGTGCGGATGTCCCTCCCGGCTTTCTGCACGCCCCGCTGTAGCTTCGGTCCGGTGCCCACCGCATGGGTCTGTCGATTCGGCAGGCGTCCGAACCCTAGACCTTTGCCCAGTATCTCGTCACGTGTGGGGTGCCACCCCGCCCGTGACATCACATTCTCGTGAGGATTGCGAGCGTCGTACGGTTCACACCCGAGGAAGCGATTCGGCCGCGATGCCGCCTTCGATGGCAAGAATGCGGTGCAGCCGCGTCGCCACGAGGAGTCTCTGCATCTGTGGCGGCACGCCGCGCAGCACCAGCCGGCGACCGCACCGGCCGGCCCGCCGGTGTGCGCCCATGATGACCCCGAGCCCGGTGGCGTCCCAGGAGTCGAGATCGGTCAGGTCGAGCACCAGGTCGCCGGCTCCGTCGTCGACGGCCGAGTGCAGGACCGTACGGGCGTCCGCCGCGCTGCGGACGTCGAGGCGGCCCCCGACGACCAGCTCGGCGTGGTCGCCCCTGATGTGCATATGCGCTCCCCGTGAGTGCGTCAGTGCCCTGTGTCTGTCTCTTCTGACTCTTCTTGTTGCTTCTTGTTGCTCTGGTTTGCTCTCGATGCCTTGCAACATCTCAGTGCCTTGCAACAACTGACTGCCACATGGGCAGGGCGGTTGCTGCTTGTAAGCGAACCGATACCGAATTCACCCTGCCGGGTGATACCAAACCGGTCGATGAGGGTCAGTACGTGTAGAAGCCCTGCCCGCTCTTGCGGCCGATGTCACCGGCATCCACCATCCGGCGCATCAGCTCCGGCGGGGCGAACTTCTCGTCCTGGGACTCGGTGTAGATGTTGCTGGTGGCGTGCAGCAGGATGTCCACGCCGGTCAAGTCGGCGGTGGCGAGCGGCCCCATGGCGTGGCCGAAGCCCAGCTTGCAGGCGATGTCGATGTCCTCGGCGGACGCAACGCCCGATTCGTACAGCTTTGCCGCCTCGACGACCAGGGCCGAGATGAGGCGGGTGGTGACAAAGCCGGCGACGTCGCGGTTGACGACGATGCAGGTCTTGCCGACGGACTCGGCGAACTCCCGCGTGGTGGCCAGGGTTTCGTCGCTGGTCTTGTAGCCGCGCACCAGCTCGCACAGCTGCATCATCGGGACGGGCGAGAAGAAGTGCGCGCCGACGACGCGCTCCGGACGCTCCGTCACCGCCGCGATCTTGGTGATCGGGATGGCGGAGGTGTTGGAGGCGAGGACCGTGTCGTCCCGTACGAGCTTGTCGAGCGTACGGAAGATCTCGTGCTTGACCTCGAGCTTCTCGAACACCGCCTCGACGACGATGTCCGCGTCCGCGACGGCGTCCAGGTCGGTCGTGGTGGTGATGCGCGCCAACGCCGCCTCGGCGTCGGCCGCTTCGAGCCTGCCCTTGGAGACGAACTTGTCGTACGAGGCCTTGATGCCGTCCTTGCCACGGGCCAGAGCCGCGTCGGTGACGTCGCGCAGCACGACGTCCCAGCCCGCCTGGGCCGAGACCTGCGCGATACCGGACCCCATGAGTCCGGCCCCGATGACGGCGAGCTTCCTGGCCACTGCGGCACCCCTTAACACCTGTTTACATTTCTGCTCTCCGGCGGAGGTTAGCGCCCGTGAGGGGCCGTGTGGGGGTGAAGAGATGCGCGTCACGTCTCGAATGGCGGACGTCACACCGGCACGGCTCATCACGCGTCACGGACGGCGAACTTGAGCACCTTCTCCCCCAGCACTTCCTCCATGTCGTCGAGGAGGACGAGAGCCTCGCGGGAAACCTCGTTGGGCGGGCGGCCCTTGACCATCTCGCGACCGATGGCACCCATGAGGGTGGCCTGCACCCAGGCGAGCTGGCCGGCGACGAGGGTGGGCAGCGTGTCGTCGGGCGCCGCGTCCGTCTCCTGTCTGAGTGTGTCCTCGAGGTGCTCCAAGGCCTCCTGCTGGATGCGCCAGAGGCGGGAGCGGAGGGTGTGCGCACCGTGGATGACCCGCAGAAAACGGTCATACCCCTCCATCAACCCGACGGTGGGTGAGACGGTTTCGACCTGCTCGCGCAGTTCGCGCAGTACGGCGTCGGCGGCCGACTCCCCGATGTCGCGGCCGCGTACGAAGCGGGAGAGCCGCTCGACGATGCCCTTGCTGCGGTCGAGGAAGAGGTCCTCCTTGGCCGGGAAGTAGTTGTACACGGTGTTGACCGAGACGTCGGCCGCGCCCGCGATCTCGGCGATGGTCACCGCGTCGAAGCCGCGCTCCAGGAACAGACCGGTGGCCATGTCCGAGATGTGCTGCCTGGTCTGCCGCTTCTTCCGCTCCCTGAGTCCCTCAGCCATGACCTCATCGTAGCTTCGTTGGGCTCCATTAAAATTTAGTGTCATTGCAAACTTTAAGTGACTCTGTTTTTCTGGAGCCATGGCAATCATCAGTACGGCCGGACTCGCCCGGACCTTCCAGACCAGGAACGGGCCCGTCGACGCCGTTCACTGCATCGACCTGACCGTCCAACCGGGCGAGATTCTCGGCTTCCTCGGCCCGAACGGCGCCGGCAAGACCACCACCCTGCGGATGCTCACCACCCTGCTGCCGCCCACCGGCGGCGCGGCCACCGTCGCGGGCTTCGACCTGGCCCGCGATCCCGGTGGTGTACGGCGCAGGACCGGCTATGTCGCCCAGTCCGGCGGCGTCGACCCGCAGGTGACCGTGCGGGAAGAACTGGTCACCCAGGGGCGGCTGTACCGGCTGCCGAAGTCCGAAGCCGTCGCCCGCGCCGAGGAGTTGGCGAAGGACCTGGGCCTGGCCGACCTCCTCGAGCGCAGGACCGGGGCACTGTCCGGCGGGCAGCGGCGGCGGCTCGACATCGCGCTGGGCCTGACCCACCGGCCCGCAGTCCTCTTCCTCGACGAGCCGACCACCGGGCTCGACCCGGGCAGCCGGGCCGATCTCTGGGATCTCCTGCGCCGTGTCCGCGAGGAGCACGGCACCACCGTCTTCCTCACCACGCACTACCTCGACGAGGCGGACGCGCTGGCCGACCGGCTGGTGATCGTCGACAAGGGCGTGGTCGTCGCGGAGGGAACCCCGCACGCGCTCAAGGCGCGGCACGCCGGGTCGTCCGGCGCCACGCTGCAGGACGCCTTCCTCGCCATCACCGGACGCGGGCCCGCGCCGGTGGACACCACCCCCGTAGCCGTCTAGGAATCGTGATGCCTGAATTTCTCTCCGACACCGGTCTGATCTTCGAGCGGTACGCCCGCCAGACCCTGCGGTCCAAGTTCCAGATCCTCTTCGGCGTGCTGATGCCGCTGCTCTATCTGCTCTTCTTCGGACCGCTGCTCACCGATCTGCCGCTCTCCGCGCGGGCCGACTCCTGGCAGGTTCTCGTCCCCGGTCTGCTGCTCCAACTCGGCCTGTTCGGCGCGGCGTTCGCGGGCTTCTCGGTCATCATCGAGAAGAACCACGGCGTGGTCGAGCGGATGCGCGTGACCCCGGTCAGCCGGCTCGCGCTGCTGCTCGGCCGGGTGTTGCGCGATGCCGCGCTCTTCGTCTTCCAGGCGGTGCTGCTGGTGCTGGCCGCGCTGGCCATGGGCCTGCGCGCACCCCTGGCCGGCGTCCTGATCGGCTTCGCGTTCGTCGCCCTGCTGACCGTCTCGCTCGCTTCACTGTCGTACGCGCTGGCGCTGAAGGTCCGTACGCCGCAGGAGTTCGGCCCGGCCATCAACGCCCTCGTCATGCCCTCGATGCTGCTGTCCGGGCTGATGCTGCCGATGACCCTGGCGCCGGGCTGGCTGAACGTGCTCTCGCACTTCATGCCCTTCCGCTATCTGGTGGACGCGGTGCGGGACGCCTACATCGGCGAGTACACCACGGCCGCCATGCTGTACGGCGTGCTGGTCGCCCTGGGGTTCGCGGCGCTGGCCGTGACGGTCGGCACACGTGTCTTCCGCCGGGCCGGAGCGTAACTACGCTGGTCACATGGTCAATCTGACGCGCATCTACACCCGTACCGGCGACCAGGGCACGACGGCGCTCGGCGACATGAGCAGGACGGTCAAGACCGATCTGCGGATCGCCGCGTACGCCGACGCCAACGAGGCCAATGCCGCCCTGGGCACGGCCATCGCACTGGGACAGCTCCCCGAGGAGGTCGTCAAGGTCCTCGTCCGCGTCCAGAACGACCTGTTCGACGTGGGCGCGGACCTGTCGACGCCGGTGGTGGAGGACCCGAAGTACCCGCCGTTGCGGGTCGAGCAGTTCTACATCGACAGGCTGGAGGCGGACTGCGACCGCTTCAACGAGCAGCTGGAGAAGCTGCGCAGCTTCATCCTGCCGGGCGGTACGCCGGGGGCGGCGCTGCTGCACCAGGCGTGCACGGTCGTACGGCGCGCGGAGCGCTCGACCTGGGCGGCGCTCGAGGTGCACGGCGACATCATGAACGCCCTCACAGCGACGTATCTGAACCGGCTCTCCGACCTCCTGTTCATTCTGGCGAGGACGGCGAACAAGGAGGTCGGAGACGTGCTCTGGGTCCCGGGCGGGGAGCGGTAGTAGGTATCCGGGGGCTCCGCCCCCGGACCCCCGCGCCTCAATCGCCGGCGAGGCTTGATCTGCCCGGGCCCGTGTCGGGGCTCTGCCCCGAAGGGCGTACCCGGGGTCTGGGGGCGGAGCCCCAAAGCCTCGCTCGGGGGCTGGGGGCTTGCCCCCAGTTCGGGAAGGGGCGGGGTGGGGAACAGGTCCCTACCGCTCGGCCCGGACCGGTTCGCGCTCCGGCCGCTTCGGCCCCTTCTTCGGCCAGATCGTGTACGTGAGCGCGATCAGACCGTGAATCCCCGCCGCCCGCAGCGCCGCAAACTGCCAGGAGCTGAGCGAACCCGTCCGGCTCGCGTCGCCGACGTACCAGATCGCGAGCTGGAGCAGAGCGAGAGCGACCCCGGCGGCGAGCACCGTACGCAGCCACAGCTTGCCCTCGTGCTTGGCCCGGGCCGTCCCGTACCGCGGCGGCTTCAGCGGCGGCGGGCCGCCCGCGAAGCGGTGCGCCACGTGCCCGTCGATCCACTTGATCGTGTAGTGACCGAACGCGACGGTGTAGCCGATGTAGAGCGCCGCCAGCCCGTGCTTCCAGTCCGGCTCGGCGCCGTTCTTGAGGTCGATCGCCGTCACCACCAGCAGCACGACCTCCAGCAACGGTTCCAGCAGCAGGACGCCCGCCCCGAGCCGCGGCATCCGCGCCACATAGCGCAGTGCCAGTCCGCCGGCCAGCAGCACCCAGAAGCCGACCTCGCAGATCACGATCAGCGTGACGATCACGGCACTCTCCCTTCGTTCCCCTCAAGCCTCCCGTCCGTATCGCCGCCGATCGTCGTCACCAGTGACGAAGTGGCGCTGCATCCTTCGATGTAGCCGGCCTTCACCCCGGACGTGGAGGCCCGCGCGCCGCCCGCCGTGTTTGATGGGTCCGTGACCGCTCCCGCCCGCCCGCACCGCGACGACGTGCTCATCGCCGTGGCCGGACTCCTCGGGGGCCTGGTGCTGTGGGCGCTGGGCCTGGACACCCGCGGTGGCCACGGCGTCGACCCGCATGCGCTCCTGCTGCTGCCGCTGACCGCGATGAGCGGCGCCGAGCTGCTGCGCCGGACGATGCCGAACACCGCGCTGGCCATCGGCTGTACGGCGATGCTCGCCGACCAGTTCACCGACGGGAATGTCGCGACCATCGCAATGTTCACGGATCTCGTCTACGCGGCCGTGCTGTACGGCACACCCGCCGCCGCACGCCGTATCCCCGCCGTGTCCATGGTGGCCACTGCCGCCGTGACGGTCACCGCGCTCGTCGTCTTCCAGGACGCGCAGGCCGTGCTGCTCGGCCTGGTCTTCGCGTTGGTCACCGTGGCCCCGGCCTGGACCGGCGTGAGCGTACGCACCCACCGCGACGCCGCCGAGGCGGCTCAGCTGCGCGCCGAGCAGACGGCCCTGCTGGCCGAGATCGACCGCACCCAGGCGGTGACCGCCGAGCGCGCCCGGATGGCCCGCGAGCTGCACGACATGGTCGCCAACCACCTCTCGGCGATCGCGATCCACTCCACCGCCGCGCTCTCCATCGACGACCCGGGAACGAGCCGCGACGCCCTGGCCGTCATCCGCGAGAACAGCGTCGAGGGCCTGGCCGAGATGCGTCGGCTGATAGGCCTGCTGAGAGACCGGGGCGCCGGCGCGGAGCCCGCGCCGGCGCCGAGGCTGACCGGCGTCGATGCGCTGCTCGATCAGGCGCGGACGAACGGCGCATCCAGCGGCCTTGAGTTCACGCTCACCGACACCCGCGAGGACGGCTCCCCGTTGCCCGCTCCGGTCGAGCTGGCCGCGTACCGCATCATCCAGGAGTCGCTGACCAATGCCCTCAAGCACGCTTCGCCTGGCGAGATCACGGTCAGCCTGGACCAGGACGAGCAGACGCTGACCGTGCGGGTCACCAGCCCGTACGGCGAGCGGCCGGGGCCGAGGGCGCCCGGCTCGGGGGCCGGTCTGGTCGGCATGCGCGAGCGGGTGGCGCTGCTGGACGGGCAGTTCGAGTCGGGCCCCGTGACCAACGGGGACGGGGCCACGATCTGGCGGGTACGGGCGCAGCTGCCCGTCGACGAAGGGAATGCGAAGGCATGACGATCCGGGTACTGGTCGCGGAGGACCAGAGCGCCGTACGCGCCGGTCTGGTCCTCATCCTGGGCAGCGCGCCGGACATCGAGGTCGTCGGCGAGGCGGCGGACGGTGAGGAAGCGGTGCGGCGCGCCCGCGAACTGCGCCCCGATGTCGTGCTGATGGATATTCAGATGCCGCGTCTGGACGGGGTTTCGGCCACCCGGCAGGTCGTCGACGCACAGCTCGCCGATGTGCTCGTCCTGACCACGTTCGATCTGGACGAGTATGTCTTCGGGGCGCTGCGGGCGGGGGCCGCGGGCTTCCTGCTGAAGAACACCGATGCCGCGGATCTGCTGGAGGCGGTGCGCACGGTGGCCCGCGGCGAGGGTCTGATCGCGCCGGCCGTCACCCGCAGGCTGATCGCGGAGTTCGCGGCGCCCACTCCCGTACGGCCCCGGGACGCGGCCGAACTCGCGATCCTCGATGCACTCACCCGCCGGGAACGCGAGGTGCTGTCGTGTCTCGGCGAGGGGATGTCGAACGCCGAGATCGCGGGACGGCTGGCGATGGCGGAGGCGACGGTGAAGACCCATGTGAGCCGTCTCCTCGGCAAGTTGAAGCTCCGCAGCCGGGTCCAAGCGGCCGTGCTGGCCCAGGAGTTGGGCATCTGACCGCAGCTCTTCTCCACCACCCACACCTTTGGTCTGGACCTATTGACGATTGGTCCAGACCTTCCTACGCTCACCGCACAACACACTGCGGTGAGCCACGCAGGGTGCGCAGTGCACGGACCAACCGCCGATCGTCCGGACCTCCTCGAGGAGCACCCGTGAACACGCAACCTCCACTGCACAGAACCAGATTCAGATTCGGACTCAGATCCAGAGCCGCAGCGGGACTGACCGCGCTGCTCCTCCCGCTGGCCGCCATGGTCGGCCTCGCCTCCCCCGCCGAGGCCGCCGCATCGGCGACCGCCAGCTACGCCAAGGTCTCCGACTGGGGCACCGGCTTCGAGGGCAAGTGGACGGTGAAGAACACCGGCACCACCTCCCTCAGCTCCTGGACCGTCGAATGGGACTTCCCCTCCGGCACCGCCGTCACCAGCGCCTGGGACGCCGACGTCACCGGCGCAGGCACCCACTGGACCGCCAAGAACAAGAGCTGGAACGGCACCCTGGCGCCCGGCGCGTCCGTCTCGTTCGGCTTCAACGGCACCGGCTCCGGCTCCCCCTCCGGCTGCAAGCTCAACGGCGCCTCCTGCGACGGCGGAAGCGTCCCCGGCGACAACCCGCCGTCCGCCCCCGGCACCCCGACCGCGAGCAACATCACCAACACATCGGTGACGCTGAGCTGGACCGCGGCCAGTGACGACAAGGGCATCAAGAACTACGACGTACTGCGCGACGGCACCAAGATCGCCACGGTCACCGGTCTCACCTACACCAACACCGGACTGAGCGCGGGCACCGACTACTCGTACACCGTCCAGGCCCGCGACACCGCCGACCAGACAGGACCGGTCAGCGGCGCCCGCGCGGTCCGCACCACGGGCACCACCGACCCGGGCCCCGGCCCCGGCTCCTCGGTCAAGCTGGGCTACTTCACCGAGTGGGGCATCTACGGACGCAACTACCACGTGAAGAACCTGGTCACCTCGGGCTCCGCCGCCAAGATCACCCACATCAACTACGCCTTCGGCAATGTCACCGGCGGCCGCTGTGCCATCGGCGACTCCTACGCCGACTACGACAAGGCGTACACCGCCGACCAGTCCGTCGACGGCGTCGCCGACACCTGGGACCAGCCGCTGCGCGGCAACTTCAACCAGCTGCGCAAGCTCAAGGCCAAGTACCCGAACATCAAGGTGCTCTGGTCCTTCGGCGGCTGGACCTGGTCCGGCGGCTTCGGCCAGGCGGCCGCGAACCCGGCCGCTTTCGCGCAGTCCTGCTACGACCTGGTGGAGGACCCGCGCTGGGCCGATGTCTTCGACGGCATCGACCTTGACTGGGAGTACCCGAACGCCTGCGGTCTGTCCTGCGACACCAGCGGCTCCGCCGCCTTCAAGAACCTGGTGCAGGCGATGCGCGCCAAGTTCGGTACGAACAACCTGGTCACCGCGGCCGTCACCGCGGACGCCTCGTCCGGCGGCAAGATCGACGCCGCCGACTACGGAGGCGCCGCGCAGTACCTCAACTGGTACAACGTGATGACGTACGACTTCTTCGGCGCCTGGGCCGCACAGGGCCCGACCGCGCCGCACTCCCCGCTCACCTCGTACCCCGGCATCCCGCAGGCGGGCTTCAACTCCGCCGAGGCGATCGCCAAGTACAAGGCCAAGGGTGTGCCGTCCGCGAAGCTGCTGCTGGGCATCGGCTTCTACGGGCGCGGCTGGACCGGAGTCACCCAGGCGACACCGGGCGGCACCGCGACCGGGCCCGCCGCCGGCACGTACGAACAGGGCATCGAGGACTACAAGGTCCTCAAGAACAGCTGCCCGTCCACCGGCACCATCGCCGGCACCGCGTACGCGAAGTGCGGCAGCAACTGGTGGAGTTACGACACCCCGGCCACCGTCACCTCGAAGATGAGCTGGGCGAAGGGCCAGGGCCTGGGAGGCGCGTTCTTCTGGGAATTCAGCGGTGACACGACGAACGGAGAGCTGGTCAGCGCGATCAACAGCGGTCTGGGCTGATCCCGCACACACCGAAGCCCGGGAGACTCGCTCTCCCGGGCTTTGTCATGTCCTGCGCGGTCACGCCCTACGCGATCATGTCCTACGCCACGTTCACTCTCTGGCCCGGAGGCGCCGCCTCCAGCCAGGCGAGGAAACCGGTCAGCGCATCCTCGCTCATCGCCAGCTCCAGGCGCGTCCCGCGGTGCACACAGCCGAGCACGGTCGCGTCGGAGAGCAGCGCCAGCTCCTCTTCACCCTGGGGCGTACGCCGGGAGACGACCTCGATGGCCGAACGCTCAAGGACACGACGGGGCCGGGGTGCGTACGAGAAGACCCGGAACCACATGATCCGGTCGCCGCTGTAGCGGGCGACGCCGTACACCCAGCCCTTGCCGGAGAAATCGCTCTCCTCCGGAACGTTCCAGCGCAGACTGCAGTCGAAGGTCCCGCCCGAGCGCTGGATCAGCCGTCGGCGCAGCCCGAAGACGAACAGCCCGATCCCCACCAGTGCGACGACGACCAGGCCGCTCACAAGCAGAGCGAGGAACATGTCCACCGACCTCCTCGCATCGTTCTCGTCCGAGTCTGCTCACGCAATCCCACGTGCATCTGCATTGCCGCAGCCGCGACACGGTCTGGAGAACTCCAGCCCGGGCCGCGGCTGAGGGCGACTGTCGGCGGGGTGCTCAGCGCACCGCCACCGCACGCAGCCGGACATCGGCGCGCCGCTCGGCGGCGGCGTCCTCTTCCGACCTGGCGCGCTCCAGCGCGCGCTCGGCGCGCTGGGGGTCGATCTCGTCCACCAGCTCGGCGATCTCCGCCAGCAGCGACAGCTTGTTGTCGGCGAACGAGATGAAACCGCCGTGCACTGCTGCCACGACCGTTCCCTCACTCGTACGGATTGTCACCGGGCCCGACTCCAGCACACCGAGTAGCGGCTGGTGACCGGGCATGACGCCGATGTCGCCGGACGTGGTGCGCGCGACGACCAGGGTGGCCTCGCCGGACCAGACCTGCCGGTCCGCGGCGACCAGCTCGACATGCAGCTCAGCAGCCAAGGGTGGCTCCTCGGGTCACCACCCGGCGGTACTGCCGGGTGTTGGGTCATAAGTCTAGTAGGGCTCCGGACGTCGAAACGCCGGGGCCCGCCCCGCCTGACGGCAGGGGGTCCGGGGATGGCCCCCGGGAAGGGCGTACGAAGGGGGGCGGGACGGACCCGCCCCCCTTCTACGAGTCGGCCGACTCAGGAGACGCCGAGCTCCTTGGCGTTGGCCTTGAGGTCCTCAATGCCACCGCACATGAAGAACGCCTGCTCGGGGAAGTGGTCGTAGTCACCGTCGCAGATCGCGTTGAACGCGGCGATCGACTCCTCGAGCGGCACGTCCGAACCGTCCACGCCGGTGAACTGCTTGGCGACGTGGGTGTTCTGCGACAGGAAGCGCTCGACACGACGGGCACGGTGGACAACCAGCTTGTCCTCCTCGCCCAGCTCGTCGATACCGAGGATCGCGATGATGTCCTGGAGGTCCTTGTACTTCTGCAGGATTCCCTTGACGCGCGTGGCGGCGTCGTAGTGGTCCTGCGCGATGTAGCGCGGGTCCAGGATGCGGGACGTCGAGTCCAGCGGGTCGACCGCCGGGTAGATGCCCTTCTCCGAGATCGGACGGGACAGCACCGTCGTCGCGTCCAGGTGGGCGAAGGTGGTCGCCGGCGCCGGGTCGGTCAGGTCGTCCGCGGGGACGTAGATCGCCTGCATCGAGGTGATCGAGTGACCACGCGTCGAGGTGATGCGCTCCTGCAGCAGACCCATCTCGTCGGCCAGGTTCGGCTGGTAGCCCACCGCGGACGGCATACGGCCGAGCAGGGTGGACACCTCGGAGCCGGCCTGGGTGTACCGGAAGATGTTGTCGATGAAGAAGAGCACGTCCTGCTTCTGCACATCGCGGAAGTACTCCGCCATGGTCAGACCGGCAAGCGCGACGCGGAGACGGGTGCCCGGGGGCTCGTCCATCTGACCGAAGACAAGCGCCGTCTTGTCGATGACGCCGGAGTCGGTCATCTCCTCGATGAGGTCGTTGCCCTCACGGGTACGCTCACCGACGCCCGCGAACACCGACACACCGTCGTGGTTGTTGGCGACGCGGTAGATCATCTCCTGGATCAGAACGGTCTTGCCGACACCGGCACCACCGAACAGACCGATCTTTCCACCCTTGACGTACGGGGTGAGAAGGTCGATGACCTTGATGCCCGTCTCGAACATCTCGGTCTTGGACTCGAGCTGGTCGAAGCTGGGCGCCTTGCGGTGGATCGGCCACCGCTCGGTGGTCTCGGTGTTCGCGTCGGGGACGTTCAGCACCTCACCGAGGGTGTTGAACACCTTGCCCTTGGTGAAGTCGCCGACCGGAACGGTGATGCCCGCGCCGGTGTTGGTCACCGTGGCCTGGCGGACCAGACCGTCGGTGGGCTGCATCGAGATCGCGCGGACGATGCCCTCACCCAGGTGCTGGGCGACTTCGAGGGTCAGTGTCTTGAGCTTGCCGTCCTCGGCCGGGTCGGCCACCTGAACGGTCAGTGCGTTGTAGATCTCCGGCATCGCGTCGACGGGGAACTCCACGTCGACGACCGGGCCGATGACCCGGGCGACGCGGCCCGTGGCGGCGGCCGTCTCAACAGTGGTCGTCATTACTTGTCACTCCCCGCGGTCGCGTCGGCCAGGGCGCTGGCGCCACCGACGATCTCGCTGATTTCCTGGGTGATTTCGGCCTGGCGGGCCGCGTTGGCAAGCCGGGAGAGGCTCTTGATGAGCTCACCGGCGTTGTCGGTTGCCGACTTCATCGCGCGGCGGGTGGCAGCGTGCTTGGAAGCAGCGGCCTGGAGCAGCGCGTTGTAGATACGGCTCTCGACGTAGCGCGGCAGCAGGGCGTCGAGGACGTCCTCCGCCGACGGCTCGAAGTCGAACAGCGGAAGGATCTCGCCCTTCGTCCCCGACTCCTCGACCGTCTTCTCGAGGCTGAGGGGCAGCAGCCGGTTCTGTACCGGCGTCTGCGTCAGCATCGAGATGAACTCGGTGAAGACGATGTGGAGCTCGTCCACGCCGCCCTCGGCCGTGTCCTGCTGGACGGCCTCGATCAGCGGGCCGGCCACTTTCTTGGCGTCCGCGTACGTCGGGGCGTCGGTGAACCCGGTCCACGAGTCCGTGACCTTGCGCTCACGGAAGCCGTAGTACGACACACCCTTGCGGCCGACGATGTACGTGACGACCTCCTTGCCCTCCGCCCGGAGCCGCTCGGTGAGCTGCTCCGCCGCCTTGATGGCGTTGGCGGAGTAGCCGCCGGCCAGACCGCGGTCGCTCGTGATGAGCAGGACCGCGGCACGGACCGGCGCCTCCACCTCGGTGGTGAGGGGGTGCTTCGTGTTCGACCCGGTCGCCACCGCAGTCACCGCGCGGGTGAGCTCGGTCGCGTACGGAGTGGAGGCGGCCACCTGGCGCTGCGCCTTGACGATGCGCGAGGCGGCGATCATCTCCATCGCCTTGGTGATCTTCTTGGTCGCGGTGACGGATTTGATGCGACGCTTGTAGACCCGGAGCTGGGCTCCCATGAGTCAGGTCCCTTCCGTCGTCACTTGGCCGTGCTGACCGGCGCGTCTTCGCCCAGAAGCTTGCCGTCCGAGGTCTCGAACTGACGCTTGAAGGCGGCGATGGCGTCGCCGATGGCCTGCAGCGTGTCGTCGGACATCTTGGCGCCCTCGGCGATGCTGGTCAGCAGCTCCTTGCGCTCGCGGCGCAGGTGCTCGAGCAGCTCTGACTCGAAGCGGCGGATGTCCTGGACCGGGACGTCGTCCATCTTGCCGGTGGTGCCGGCCCAGATGGAGACAACCTGCTCCTCGATGGGCATGGGCTGGTACTGAGCCTGCTTGAGCAGCTCGACCATGCGCTTGCCGCGCTCCATCTGCGCCTTGGAGGCCGCGTCCAGGTCGGAACCGAAAGCGGCGAACGCCTCCAGCTCGCGGTACTGGGCGAGGTCCACGCGAAGACGGCCGGAGACCTGCCGCATGGCCTTGTGCTGGGCGGAGCCACCGACACGGGAGACCGAGATACCGACGTTCAGGGCCGGACGCTGGCCGGCGTTGAACAGGTCGGACTCCAGGAAGCACTGGCCGTCGGTGATGGAGATGACGTTGGTCGGGATGAACGCCGACACGTCGTTCGCCTTGGTCTCGACGATCGGCAGACCCGTCATCGAACCGGCGCCCATGTCGTCGGAGAGCTTGGCGCAGCGCTCCAGCAGACGCGAGTGCAGGTAGAAGACGTCGCCCGGGTAGGCCTCGCGGCCCGGCGGGCGGCGCAGCAGCAGCGACACGGCGCGGTAGGCGTCGGCCTGCTTCGACAGGTCGTCGAAGATGATCAGGACGTGCTTGCCCTGGTACATCCAGTGCTGGCCGATGGCCGAGCCGGTGTACGGCGCCAGGTACTTGAATCCGGCCGGGTCGGACGCCGGGGCGGCGACGATGGTCGTGTACTCGAGCGCGCCCGCCTCCTCCAGCGCACCGCGCACGGACGCGATGGTGGAGCCCTTCTGGCCGATGGCGACGTAGATGCAGCGGACCTGCTTCTTCGGGTCGCCCGAGCGCCAGTTGTCGCGCTGGTTGATGATCGTGTCGACGGCCAGAGCGGTCTTGCCGGTCTGACGGTCACCAATGATCAGCTGACGCTGGCCGCGGCCGATCGGCACCATGGCGTCGACAGCCTTGTAGCCGGTCTGCATCGGCTCGTGCACCGACTTACGGACCATGACGCCCGGTGCCTGCAGCTCGAGGGCGCGACGGCCGTCGGTCTCGATCTCGCCGAGGCCGTCGATCGGGTTGCCGAGCGGGTCGACAACGCGGCCGAGGTAGCCCTCACCGACGCCGACGGAGAGAACCTCACCGGTGCGCTGCACCGGCTGGCCCTCCTCTACACCGCTGAACTCGCCGAGGACGATCGCACCGATCTCGCGCTCCTCGAGGTTGAGGGCGAGACCGAGGGTGCCGTCCTCGAACCTCAGCAGCTCGCTCGCCATGGCCGAGGGAAGACCCTCGACCTTCGCGATGCCGTCGCCGGCAAGGCTGACCGTACCGACCTCCTCGCGCGAGGCCGCGTCCGGCTTGTACGCCTGGACAAAGTTCTCCAGCGCGTCCCGGATCTCCTCCGGCCGGATCGTGAGCTCCGCCATCTGGGTTCCCTGCTCTCCTTGTTGGGCCCGAAGTTTCTTAAGGGGGTCTGGGGGCCGACCCCCAGGAATCTTCTGCAATTTCTGCACGGCCCAACCGGGCCGCTCGTCCTGCTTGTTCAGTTACTGGCTGTCAGCCGGCGATACGGCGGGACGCCTCGGCGAGACGGTCCGCGATCGTGCCGCTGATGACCTCGTCGCCGACACGCACCGAGATCCCGCCGAGGACCTCGGGGTCCACGTCGAGGTTCAGGTGCATCTGGCGGCCGTACAGCTTCGCCAGCACGGCGCCGAGGCGCTGCTTCTGCTGGTCGGTGAGCGGTACCGCCGAGGTGACGACCGCTACCATCCGGTCCCGACGCGCCGCGGCGAGCTTGGACAGGGACTCGAGTCCCGCCTCCAGGCTACGTCCCCTGGGCGCCGTAACAAGACGGACTACCAGTCGCTCGGTGACCGGATTGGCCCTGCCGCCGAGCAGTGTGCTGACCAGCTCTGCCTTGGCGGCCTTCGTCGCCGACCTGTCGGTCAGCGCGGCCCGCAGCTCGATGTTGGACTCGACGATCCGGCCGAACCGGAACAGCTCGTCCTCGGCATCGTCGAGCGCGCCCGCCTGCTGTGCCGCGGTGAGGTCGGCGGTGGCCGCCAGCTCCTCGATCGCGTCGACCAGGTCACGGGACTGCGACCAGCGGGAGCGGACCATGCCGGAGACCAGGTCGACGGTCGGGCCGCCCACCTGACCGCTGAGCAGCCGCACCAACAGCTCGGCCTTGGCCTCGCCGGACTGCGCCGGGTCGGTCAGGACCCGACGCAGCGACACCTCGCGGTCGAGCAACGCGGTGACGGCGGCCAGCTCCTCGGCAAGCTTCGCCGCGTCGACCGAGGTGTTGTCGGTCAGCGCGTCGAGAGCCTCGCGTGCGGTAGCCAGTGCCTCGCGGCTCGCTCCGTTCATCGGGCGGCCTCGGCCTTCTCCTCGAGCTCGTCGAGGAAGCGGTCGACGGTGCGGCTCTGCCGGGCCTGGTCCTCGAGGGACTCACCGACGAGCTTGCCGGCCAGCTCGATGGCGAGCTTGCCCACGTCCTGACGCAGCGCAGCGGCCGCAGCCTTGCGGTCGGCCTCGATCTGGGCGTGGCCGGCCGCGATGATCTCCTCGCGCTGCCGCTGGCCTTCCGCCTTCATCTCCTGGATGATCGCGGCGCCCTGCTCGGTCGCCTCCTGGCGCATCCGGGCGGCCTCGTGGCGGGCCTCGGCGAGCTGAGCCTTGTACTGCTCGAGCACGCTCTCGGCTTCGATCCTCGCCGCCTCGGCCTTCTCGATGCCACCCTCGATGGCCTCTCGGCGCTCTTCCAGAACCTTGTTGATGTTCGGGAGGAGCTTCTTGGCGAGGAAGCCGAAGACGATGACGAAGGCGATCAGGCCGATGACGAGCTCGTCGAGATGCGGGATGAGCGGAGGTTGCGTCTCCGCCTCTGCCGCAAGGAACAGAGCGTTCACATCAGTGCCTTCCGTGAAAATGATGGGGCTGTCGTCAGGCCGGCTTAGTAGACGAAGCCCATGACGATGCCGATGAGGGCGAGCGCCTCACAGAAGGCGAAACCCATGATCTGGTTGGTACGGATCAGGCCGGCCGCCTCGGGCTGACGCGCGAGGGCCTGGGTGCCGTTACCGAAGATGATGCCGACGCCGACGCCGGGGCCGATGGCGGCGAGACCGTAACCGATGGAGGCGACGTTACCTTCGACGGCAGCAAGGGTCTGGAGAGCGGACATGCCGGTTCTTCCTTCTCTTTCAAGGACCCGGTGGGGGTTGGCCACCGGACGACTGATTTCAGGTGTGCGGGTCGGGCTCTGCTCAGTGGTGCTCGGCGAGCGCGCCCTGGATGTAGCTGCAGGCCAGGAGGACGAAGACGTACGCCTGGACGGCCTGGATGAAGAGCTCGAACGCGGTCATCACGACGGCCATCAGGAACGAGGTTCCGGCGTAGACGAAGCCGATGCTGTTGGCGAGGTACCAGGTCGCGATGGCGAACATCGAGATCAGCAGGTGGCCCGCGAACATGTTCGCGAAGAGCCGGACCGCGTGGGTGAAGGGCCGGATGAGCAGGTTCGAGAAGAACTCCAGCACGACCACGAGCGGAAGGATCGGGCCGAGGGACTTGTCGTACCCGGTGATGTTCTTCCAGCCGCCGACGAAGCCGTGCTTCCGGAAGGTCAGGCTGACCCACAGCACGTACACGACGAGGGCGAGCGCCGCCGGGTAGGCGATGATCGAGGTCACCGGGAACTGTGCGAGCGGCACAATCGACCAGATATTCATCATCCAGACGAAGAAGAACAGCGACACCATCAGCGGGACGTACTTCTCGCCGTCCTTCTTGCCGATGATCTCGTAGACGATTCCGCGGCGTACGAAGTCGTAACCGGCCTCGCCGACCATCTGCAGCTTGCCCGGCACCAGCTTGGGCTTGTGGAAGGCGGCCCAGAAGAAGGCGACGACCACGAACGAACCGAGAAACGCGAGCAGCATCGGCTTGGTGAATTCGAAGCCGCCCACCGTGGCGATGGGTTCGTAGATGAACGTATGCAGGCCCGGAGCCGGGAATCCGCATCCGGTGAAGATGTGGCAACTCGCGTCGAAGGCGAGCGTCTGGTCAGCACTCACCGCGGGCTCCTTCAGCGTGGCGCATAGGTACGGCAACCTCGTTGTGTCGGCGCGGCGCTGAGCCGCGGGACGGCACTGGACTGGTGGTCTTACGGATGTGGGGGCGACGGTTCGGCATCGAGCCTCGCGCTGGGACAGGCGTCAGCTCGGACACCCGCGCCCGCAGTGCCGCAGTTGGCACCGGACGATAGCAGGATCGCGAACGGGCGTTTATCCCGGCCCTACCCTTCACGTCGACGACCCCGCGTTCTCGGGCTTTTCACCCTTCGCGGCGTCGGGATCCACGTAGAGGATCTTGGCCTTCATATACGCACGAGCCTGCGCGGAGACCCAGACGAGGGTCACCGCGAGAATGGTGAAAGCGAAGGCCTTGGGGTGGAACAGGGTGGTGTCCTTGAACGCCGCCATGAAGATGAAGAGAAGCAGCAGCTGTGCCGTGTAGAGCATCAGCCCCATGGCCTGGAACAAGTGCGGAAGCGATTTCGCCGTCCGCTGGAGCACGACCATCCCGATCCCCATGAAGAGGAGGACCACCAAGGTGCCGACGACTGCCCCGATCGCTCCCTTGCCACCGGCGACTCCAGCGCTGACGGCAACGGCGACAGCGCCGGCGACAGCCGCGGGCACGGCGGTGTGAAGGAGAGTCCGGACGTCATTGGTCGGCATGGCGGCAGCTCCGCTTACTGGTGGGGGCAGTGGTGTCGTCATGGACGAGCGTAATCCCGGTCCGAGATGGGCCTCGGGGCCAACGAGCCGTCGCACTACGGCCCTTCGGCGCTGTCTCCGGGTCTCGTGAACCGTATCACAAACTATTTGAATAGGTCTTTACCCAGGAGTGTGCCAACCATCACACATGAGAGTGAACGCGCGCGTGTGTGCACGCCAGCCGGTCACTATGTCTGCTATTGGGCGGACATCCGGTAAATCGTCATCCGCGGGTCCCGGCCTTCCTTCCGTCCGGGAAACGCGAACGGGGGCCGATCGCGGTCGCTCCGTTGACGCCGTGGACGCGGTTGACGCCGTTGACCCCAGGGGCGCCCACCGCGACCGGGGCGCGCTCCTCGGGCGCCTCGGGCGTCTCAGCCCCGTACGCGAGCGCGGGCACCGCCGCCGGCTCGGACTGCACCGTACGGCGCCGGTAGCGCGGCGGCACAAAGGCCTCGGCCCAGCGTGGAGCCCGCGGCGTGAAGCGTGGCAGCAGCAGAAGCACCAGGCCGACGGCGCTCAGCGCCACGATGGCCAGCACGATCCACATCGACGCCGAGTGCACGGAGTACGCGACGACGCCGAAGGCGATCAGCGCCGACCAGAAGTACATGATCAGGACCGCGCGGCTGTGCGAGTGTCCGATCTCCAGCAGCCGGTGGTGGAGATGGCCGCGGTCGGCGGCGAACGGCGACTGTCCGTTCCAGGTGCGGCGCACGATAGCGAGGACCAGGTCCGCGACCGGGATCGCGATGATGGTCAGCGGCAGCAGCAGCGGAATGAAGACGGGCAGCGCTGCGTGCGTGGCCTGTCGGGTACTGCCCTCGAAGATCTTCAGGGCGTCGGGGTCCACCTGGCCGGTCACCGAGATCGCGGCCGCGGCCAGCACCAGGCCGATCAGCATCGAGCCCGAGTCGCCCATGAAGATCCGCGCGGGATGCATGTTGTGGGGCAGGAAGCCCAGGCACATACCCATCAGGATCGCGGTGAAAAGCGTCGCGGGGGCGGCCGCCTCGATCATGTAGCCGTACCAGATCCGGTACGAGTAGAGGAAGAAGGCGGCGGCGGCGAGGCAGACCATGCCGGCGGCGAGACCGTCCAGGCCGTCCACGAAGTTCACCGCGTTGATGGTGATGACGACCAGGGCGACGGTCAGCAGGGTGCCCTGCCAGGAGGTCAGCGAGACCGTGCCGATGCCGGGCACGGGGATCCACAGGATCGTCAGACCCTGCATCACCATCACACCGGCGGCGATCATCTGGCCGCCGAGCTTGATCAGGGCGTCGATCTCGAACTTGTCGTCCAGGACGCCGATGATCCAGATCAGGGCCGCGCCGGAGAGCAGCGCGCGCGGTTCGTTCGACAGCTCGAAGACGCTGTTCAGATTCTGTAGATGGTCGGCGACCAGCAGACCGGCGCACAGACCGAAGAACATGGCGATGCCGCCGAGTCGCGGCGTCGGCTCTCGGTGTACATCGCGGGCACGGATCTCAGGCATCGCTCCGGTCGCGATGGCGAACTTACGCACCGGACCGGTCAGCAGATAGGTCACCGCGGCCGTGACACAGAGCGTCAGCAGGTAATCACGCACGGGCTGCCCCACAGGAATCGCTGGCCATCTCAGCCCCACACACTAGCTCTGGTAGCCACATGCTTGAGGACATACGGGGGGCCGCGATGGTTGCACAATGTCGCGGCTACCCCTGATAAGGCGGAAATCTACCGGCCAGCGCGCGCACTTCCGAACGTACCTTTCTCGCCTCTTCTCCCTCTTCACGCATCGCCGCCGTAAAGAGCGCGGCGATCCGCGTCATTTCGGCCTCGCCCATGCCCTGGGTGGTGACAGCCGCGGTGCCGAGCCGGATGCCGCGCCCGTCGCCGTACGGGAGGGCGCAGGTGTCGAGAACCAGTCCGGCCGCGGCGAGACGGCCGCGGGCCGCCCTGCCGTCCACGCCGAGAGGCGCCGGATCCGCGCTGATCAGATGGGTGTCGGTGCCGCCCGTCAGCACGGCGTAGCCCTCCTCGGCGAGCCCGTCGGCGAGCATCCGGGCGTTCGCGACGACCTTGTGCGCGTACGCCGTGAACGCCGGGGTCGACGCCTCGCCGAAGGCGACGGCCTTGGCCGCGATCGTGTGCATCTGGGCGCCGCCCTGGGTGAAGGGGAACACCGCGCGGTCGATGCGCTCGGCCAGTTCGGCACCGCACAGGATCATTCCGCCGCGCGGCCCGCGCAGCACCTTGTGTGTTGTAGCGCACACCACATCGGCGTACGGGACGGGGCTCGGGGCGGCGCCGCCCGCGATCAGCCCCATCGGGTGGGCCGCGTCGGCGATCAGGTACGCGCCCACCTCGTCCGCGATCCCGCGGAACGCCGCGTAGTCGGGGTGGCGGGGGTACGAGATCGAGCCGCAGACGATGGCCTTGGGCCGGTGCTGGCGGGCCAGGGTGCGCACCTGGTCGTAGTCGATGAGACCGGTCTCCGCGTCGAGGCCGTAGCCGACGAAGTCGAACCAGCGGCCGGAGAAGTTGGCGGGCGAGCCGTGGGTGAGATGACCGCCGTACGGCAGCCCCATGGCGAGGACCGTGTCGCCGGGCTTGAGCAGCGCCGCGTATGCCGCGAGGACGGCGGAGGAGCCGGAGTGCGACTGCACATTGGCGTGTTCGGCCCCGAACAGTGCGGTGGCGCGCGCTACGGCGATCCGCTCGGCGGCGTCGACGAGTTCGCAGCCGCCGTGGTGGCGGGCGCCGGGATAGCCCTCGGCGTACTTGTTGGCGAGCGGTGAGCCGAGCGCGGCGAGGACCGCGGGTGAGGTGAAGTTCTCGGCGGCGATGAGCTGGAGGCTGTCGCTCTGCCGCCCCAGCTCGCCCAGGATCACCTCGGCGATCTCGGGGTCCTGGCGGCGCAGGGCGTCGAAGTCGGCGCCGTGATGGGTGATGCGGACGGCGTCTGGTGCAGCGGTGACCGGCATCTGTGGCTCCAGGCCTCGCGTGGAGTGGGCGGCGTCTCCAATGTAGGCCGGGGTCTCGCGGCCTGCGCGGTGTCGGGGGATCTTTCTTTTCCCCGCCCCGACAACGGCCCGGGCACATCAGGCCGCCCGTCAGCGCCGCGCCCGCACCCCCGTCAGCGCCGTCACCACCGGATCCAGCGCCTGATTGATCTCATCGCCGATCGAGCGAAAGAAGGTGATCGGCGCCCCGTACGGGTCGTACACCTCATCCGCGTCCGGGCTCGGCGCAAGCAGCCAGCCCCGCAGCGCCGCCGCCGCGCGGACCAGTGCGCGAGCCCGGGCCACGACGCCTTCGCGCGGGTCCGGCAACGTTGCCGGGTCTATCGCCCGTACAAGCCGGGTGAACTCCTTGAGCGTGAACGTGCGCAGGCCCGCCGAGTGACCCATCGAGATCACCTGCGCCCGGTGGTCCCGGGTCGCCGTCAGCACCAGATCCGCTCGGATCACATGCTCGTCGAGCAGTTCGCGCCCCACAAAACCGGTCGCATCCGCGCCGAAGTCGGCAAGCACGATCTCGGCGTTGGCCTCCATCGGAGCGCCCTCGTGCCCCCACGTGCCCGCGCTCTCCACGATCAGACCGCCCGTGAGCGGATCGCCGAGGCGGTCGCTCAGGGCATGGCGGGTCAGCCGCTCGGTGATCGGCGAGCGGCAGACGTTGCCGGTGCTGACGTGGAGGATGCGGAAAGTGTCCGTAGGTCCCGCTATGCCACGCCCCTCAGGGGCGGTCAACTGGCCACCTCGAGGTCGGGTACGACCTTGCGCAGCTCGTCCGCCGAGAGTGCTCCCGCGCGCAGCATCACCGGCACCTTGCCCGTGACATCGACGATCGAGGACGGCACGATGCCCGGCGTCGGGCCGCCGTCCAGATAGACCGAGACCGAGTCGCCGAGCATCTCCTGCGCCGCGTCACAGTCCTCCGGTGCCGGGTGCCCGGTCAGGTTGGCGCTGGAGACGGCCATCGGGCCCACCTCGGTGAGCAGTTCGATCGCGACCGGGTGCAGCGGCATCCGGATCGCGACGGTGCCCCGGGTGTCACCCAGGTCCCACTGGAGGGAGGGCTGGTGCTTGGCGACCAGCGTCAGCGCGCCCGGCCAGAACGCGTCGACAAGTTCCCAGGCCTGCTCGGAGAAGTCGGTGACGAGGCCATGCAGAGTGTTAGGCGACCCGATGAGGACAGGGGTGGGCATATTGCGGCCGCGCCCCTTCGCCTCCAGCAGGTCCGCAACTGCCTCCGAGCTGAAGGCGTCCGCACCGATCCCGTACACGGTGTCGGTGGGCAGCACGACCAGCTCGCCGCGGCGTACGGCCGATGCGGCTTCACGCAGACCGGTGGTGCGATCCGTCGCGTCGTTGCAGTCGTATCGCCGAGCCATCAGCGGGCCTCCTCGTACATGGACACGTACACAAGCTTGGTCATGGCGTTGCCTTGCGCGCGGTCGCGAAGCGCGGCCGCTTGTTCAGGTCGGGGTGGTCGGCGGCGTCCGCCCAGCCGGCCTCTTCGCTGAAGATCCACGGCACCTGGCCGCCCTGCGTGTCCGCGTGCTCGACGACGACGAGGCCGCCGGGCCGCAGCAGCCGGTGGGCGGTGCGCTCGATGCCGCGGATGGTGTCCAGACCGTCCTCGCCGGAGAACAGCGCCATGTCCGGGTCGTGGTCGCGTGCCTCGGGGGCGACATACTCCCACTCCGTGAGCGGAATGTACGGCGGATTCGAAATGACCAGGTCCACCTGGCCGTCCAGCTCCGGCAGGGCGCGCAGCGCGTCGCCCTGGTGGATGGTGACCCGGCTGCCCTCGGCGTTCTTGCGGGTCCAGCGCAGCGCGTCCTCGGAGAGCTCCACGCCGTGCACCCGCGAGCGCGGCACCTCCTGCGCCATGGCCAGCGCGATGGCCCCGGAGCCCGTACACAGGTCGACGATCAGCGGCTCGACGACATCCATGGCCCGTACGGCGTCTATGGCCCAGCCGACGACCGACTCGGTCTCCGGGCGCGGCACAAAGACCCCTGGTCCGACCTGCAGCTCCAGATAGCGGAAGAAGGCGCGTCCGGTGATGTGCTGGAGCGGTTCGCGGGCCTCGCGGCGGGCCACCGCCTCCCAGTAGCGGGCGTCGAAGTCACCGTCCGGGACGTTGTGCAGCTCTCCCCGCTTCACGCCGTGTACGAACGCGGCAAGCTCCTCCGCGTCGAAGCGCGGTGAGGGCACGCCGGCGTCGGCCAGCCGCTGGGTGGCCTGGGCCACCTCGGCAAGCAGCAGGTTCACGCTGGTCCTCCGGGGCTGCGGGATGTTGTTGTTACTGGGCGGCGGCGAGCTTTGCGGCGGAGTCGGCGTCGACACAGGCCTGGATCATCGCGTCGAGATCCCCGTCGAGCACCTGGTCCAAGTTGTACGCCTTGAACCCGACACGGTGGTCCGAGATGCGGTTTTCCGGGAAGTTGTACGTACGGATCTTTTCGGAGCGGTCGACCGTTCGAACCTGGCTGCGGCGGGCGTCCGCCGCTTCCTTCTCGGCCTCCTCCTGGGCCGCGGCCAGCAGCCTGGAGCGCAGGATACGCATCGCCTGCTCCTTGTTCTGGAGCTGGCTCTTCTCGTTCTGGCAGGAGGCGACGATGCCGGTCGGCAGGTGCGTGATGCGCACTGCGGAGTCCGTGGTGTTGACGGACTGGCCGCCGGGCCCGGAGGACCGGTAGACGTCGATACGGAGATCGTTGGCGTGGATCTCCACGTCGATCTCCTCCGCCTCGGGCGTCACCAGCACACCGGCCGCGGAGGTGTGGATACGGCCCTGCGACTCGGTGGCGGGCACCCGCTGCACACGGTGCACCCCGCCCTCGTACTTCAGCCGCGCCCAGACGCCCTGGCCGGGCTCGGTCGCGCCCTGGCCGCCCTTGGTCTTCACCGCGACCTGGACGTCCTTGTAGCCGCCCAGCTCGGACTCGGTGGCGTCGATGATCTCGGTCTTCCAGCCGACGCGCTCGGCATAGCGCAGATACATCCGCAGCAGGTCGCCGGCGAACAGGGCGGACTCGTCGCCGCCCGCGCCCGCCTTGACCTCGAGGATGACGTCCTTGTCGTCGCTGGGGTCGCGCGGCACGAGCAGCAGCCGCAGCTTCTCGGTGAGCTCCTCGCGCTGCTTCTCGAGATCCTTGACCTCGGCCGCGAACTCCGGGTCGTCGGCGCCGAGTTCGCGCGCGGTCTGGATGTCGTCCCCGGTCTGCTTCCAGGAGCGGTACGTGCCGACGATCGGGGTCAGTTCGGCGTAGCGCTTGTTGAGCTTGCGCGCGTTGGCCTGGTCGGCGTGGACCGACGGGTCGGCGAGCTTCTTCTCGAGATCGGCGTGTTCGCCGATCAGTTCCTCGACCGCCTCGAACATCGGGGGCTCCTGGGTTTGCGTACGGAAGGGCTGCGGGGACGGCAAAGCGCCGGTCCCAGCCACCCCGCGCGGGGGCAGCCGAAGACCGGCGCAGTGGCTCGCTACTTCTTGGCGGAGCCGGCAGCCTTGCCGAAGCGGGCCTCGAAGCGGGCCACACGGCCACCGGTGTCGAGGATCTTCTGCTTGCCCGTGTAGAACGGGTGGCACTCGGAGCAGACCTCGGCACGGATGGTGCCGGCCTCGATCGTGCTACGGGTGGTGAACGACGCGCCACAGGTGCAGCTGACCTGCGTCTCGACGTACTCGGGGTGGATGTCGCGCTTCAAGGTGTCTCCTAGTTTCGGGAGGGCACCGGGTCGCACGGGCGGATTGCTCGTACGTGAACCGGGGCCGACGTACCAGTCTGCCAGGACCGGCCGTATCTCCCAAAACCGGGGGGCGGGCAGAACTATTCCCCGGCGCGCAGCGGGTGCGCCGAGCCGTGCCCGATGGCTACTGAGCCGTGCCCAGTGGCTGTCGAGCCGTACCTAGTGGCTCTGGACGAGCGAGCCGGCCGCGCCCTTGTCGCCCGCCGATTTCTTGATCGCGGACGGAGGGATCGGCTTGTCCTGCTTGAGGGCGGTCCACACCTGCTGGGATGCGGCCTTGAGCGGGATCACGCGGTTGGGATCGACCGGGTCGTACTCCACGGGCATCGTGATCATCTGCACGTCCTGTGCACCGAGCCCGCTCAGACCCTGGGCAAAGCCCATCAGCTCCTTCGCCGAGTCGATCTCGGAGTCGGGCGTGATCGCCTTGGTGGCGGTGTCCGCGACGTCGAGGAGCTTCTTCGGGTTGCTGAACAGGCCGATGCCCTTGACCTGGTTGATGAAGGCCTTCATGAAGGCCTGCTGGAGCTGTATGCGGCCGAGGTCGCTGCCGTCGCCGACGCTCTTGCGGGTGCGTACGAGACCGAGCGACTGCTCCCCGTTCAGGGTGTGCTTGCCCGGCGGCAGGTTCAGATGGCTCTTGGAGTCGTGGATCGGCTTGGTGGTGGTGATCTCCACGCCGCCCAGCTCGTCGATGAGCTTCTTGAAGCCGGTGAAGTCGACCTCGATGTAGTGATCCATGCGGATCCCGGACATCTTCTCGACGGTCTTCACCGCACAGGCCGGGCCGCCGACCTCGTACGCCGTGTTGAACATGGCGCGCTTCTCGCCGGAGACGGACTTGCCCTTGCCGTCCGTGCACTGCGGGCGGTTCACGAGGGTGTCACGCGGGATGGAGACGACGCTGGCCTTCTTGTGGCCCTCGTAGACGTGCACCATCATCGCGGTGTCGGAGCGGGCGACGCCTTCGTCGAGGCCGTACTTGGCGTTGGCGCCGGCGCGAGAGTCGGAGCCCAGGACCAAAATGTCCATGGAACCGTTGTCGACGTTCTCGGGGCGGTCGGTGCCGAGTGCGGCGTTGATGTCGACGCCCTGGATGTTGCCGTTGAGCTTGAAGTAGACGTAACCGAGTCCGGATCCGCCGATCAGCACCAGACCCGCGGCCGACCATGCGGCGACGGTCAGTGCCCTGCGGCGCCTGCTGGGCTGTTTACGGCGCTTGCCGCGGCTGCGTATTCGGCCGCCGCTGTTCTGCTCGGTCATGGTCTCCCTTGCTTCCGCTTTTCCCGCTACCCCCTGCCGTGCTGTTCAGGCGCGGTTTGTTGTTACTTGTTCAGACGGTGAAGCAGGAAGAAGGGTTGCACAGGGGTCTTGAGACTCCTTAAGAACGCAATGTGCCCACCGTGCATCGCACGGTGGGCACATCAGCTTGCCTGCCGACCCGACTCTCCGTCCTCACCTGCGAGTTCGGGGAGCGGGAAGCCGGGCGCGAGAGTCACGTCACGTCGTACGACTGTGGCGAAGATCTCCCGCCCACGGCCTTGAAGAGGCTCTGGAAGGGCCTCTTCAGGGGCCGCCGTGAAGACCGTCAGTCGCCACCGTTGCCGGCGGACGGAGTCGTCTTCTGGATCTGCAGCAGGAACTCGGCGTTCGACTTCGTCTGCTTCATCTTGTCCAGCAGCAGCTCGATCGCCTGCTGCTGGTCGAGGGCGTGCAGCACCCGGCGCAGCTTCCAGGTGATGGCGAGCTCGTCGCTGCCGAGCAGGATCTCTTCCTTACGGGTGCTGGACGCGTCCACGTCCACCGCCGGGAAGATCCGCTTGTCCGAGAGCTTCCGGTCGAGCTTGAGCTCCATGTTGCCGGTGCCCTTGAACTCCTCGAAGATCACCTCGTCCATGCGCGAGCCGGTGTCGACCAGCGCGGTGGCCAGGATGGTCAGCGAGCCGCCGTCCTCGATGTTGCGCGCGGCACCGAAGAAGCGCTTCGGCGGGTAGAGCGCGGTCGAGTCGACACCACCGGACAGGATGCGTCCGGAGGCGGGGGCCGCGAGGTTGTACGCACGGCCCAGGCGGGTGATCGAGTCCAGCAGGACGACCACGTCATGACCCAGCTCGACGAGGCGCTTGGCGCGCTCGATGGCCAGCTCGGCGACCGTGGTGTGGTCCTCGGCCGGGCGGTCGAAGGTCGAGGAGATGACCTCGCCCTTCACCGACCGCTGCATGTCGGTGACCTCTTCCGGACGCTCGTCGACGAGGACGACCATCAGGTGGCACTCGGGGCTGTTGACCGTGATCGCGTTGGCGATCGCCTGCAGGATCATGGTCTTGCCGGTCTTCGGCGGGGCCACGATCAGGCCTCGCTGGCCCTTTCCGATGGGCGCGACGAGGTCGATGATCCGGGTCGTCAGCACACCCGGGTCGCTCTCCAGACGGAGCCGGTCCTGCGGGTAGAGCGGGGTCAGCTTCTGGAACTCCGGGCGGCCGCGGCCGGATTCGGGCGCCATGCCGTTGACGGAGTCCAGGCGGACCAGCGCGTTGAACTTCTCGCGGCGCTCGCCCTCCTTGGGCTGACGGACGGCACCGGTGACATGGTCACCCTTGCGCAGACCGTTCTTGCGGACCTGGGCCAGCGACACGTACACGTCGTTCGGACCGGGGAGGTAACCCGACGTACGAATGAAGGCGTAGTTGTCGAGGATGTCCAGGATGCCCGCGACGGGAATCAGGACGTCGTCCTCGGAGACCTGCGGCTCGCCGGTCGCGAAGTCGTCGCGGCCACGGCGGCCACGGCGGTCGCGGTAACGGCCCCGGCGGCCGCGCCGGCCGCCCTCGAAGTCGTCTTCGCTCTCGTCGGCGCGCGGACCACCCTGCTGGCCGCCCTGCTGGCCGCCCTGGCGCTGCTGGCGCTGGCCGCCCTGCTGCTCGTCGCCCTTGCCGCGGCCACGGTCGCGCTGGCGGTCACGGCGCTCGCCGCCGCGCTCCCCGCGCTGGCCCCGCTCCTGGCGGTCGCGCCGGCCCTCGCCGTCCTGTGCGGAGACGGCGACGGCGGCCTCGGCCTTGGTGTCCGGCTGGGCTTCCGTCTTGACGTCGGTCTTGACGTCGACGGAGCCCTCGACCTTGGCCTCTGCCTTGGTCTCCGGGCTGCCCGCCTGTGCGGTGGCCCGCCGGCGGCGGCGCTCCGCGGCCGGCTGGTCGTCGCTGGCCGGCTGACCCGGAATGTCGATCTGCTGCTGGGCCACGGCCTTCTCGGCCTTCTCCTCGGCAGCGGCAGGCGCGTCGCCCGTACGGGCCTTGGAGGTGGCGCGGCGCTTCGGCTTGGCCTCGGCAGCGTCGGCGCTCTTCGCCGGAGCTGAGCCTCCGGCCTGCGCCTCCTTGATGACCTCGATCAGCTGGCTCTTGCGCATCCGCGCGGTGCCCCTGATGCCGAGGCCGGACGCGACCTGCTGCAGCTCGGCCAGGACCATGCCCTCGAGGCCGGTGCCGGAGCGGCGGCGCCGTGAGGTGGTGCCGGAGGCAGCACCTGCGGCGGGCGCGGAGGTGTCGACACTGTTGTCGGCAGTCACGCCCATCAGATCGGTGGTGTCGCTCACGAAGGGTCCTTCCCTGGAGCGGACGTCGGCCTTCTGGCTCGGCGACCGGTTGTGCTGTCCGACATCGGCCTGTGATGTTGCGTATCACGGACCGAAGCCGGGGCGGTGGTCCCGCCGGGAGTAAACGGCGGAGAAATAAACGTGCAAGGCCCGGCCCGAGGTCCCCCTGCTCGGCCCACTCCTGGCAAAGCGAGGGGTGTCGTGCCGGTTCCGGAGCGTGCTCGAAACTGCTCAGGCAGGCTGCTCAGGCAGTCGGGGAGGCTCCCGGAAGAATGTTGGTCCCTAATGGGGACACGAAGCACCGCGCCACAAAGACGTCGGTTGCAGACTTGAGGTTAACACTACCGGCTCCAACAAACATTCCCCCTCTCCATCACCGGCAATCTCGTGTCACTACGGGGCGAGCGGCAGAACACTCGCGCCCGCGGCGTCGAAGGTGAGCCGGTTGGCCGCCCAGCCCTCACCCGCCAGCCGTGCGACCTTGTCGGCCGCACTGTCCTCGGCCAGCGCAAGGACCGTGGGGCCCGCGCCGGAGATGACTGCTGGGACGCCGTCGGCACGCAGTCGGTTGACAAGGTCGACGCTCTGCGGCATCGCCGGGGCCCGGTACTCCTGGTGGAGCCGGTCCTCCGTGGCGGGCAGCAGCAGCTCGGGACGCCTGGTCAGCGCCTCGACGAGCAGGGCGGCGCGACCGGCGTTGGCGGCTGCGTCCACATGGGGGACAGAGCGCGGCAGGAGCCCGCGCGCCATCTCCGTGAGCACCGGCTTGGCCGGCACGAAAACCACCGGAACGACGGAATCGGCCGGCTCCATCCTGATGGCGCGCGCCGCTCCCCCGTCCATCCAGGCGAGCGTGAAGCCGCCGAGCAGACAGGCGGCGACATTGTCGGGGTGCCCCTCGATCTCGGTGGCGAGCTCCAGGAGGGCCGCGTCGTCGAGTTTGGCGTCGCCGCCTATGGTCACCGCGCGGGCGGCGACGATGCCGGCGCAGATGGCTGCCGAGGACGACCCGAGGCCGCGCCCGTGCGGGATGCGGTTGGCGCAGACGACTTCGAGGCCGCGCGGCTGCCCGCCGAGCAGGTCGAAGGCCGTACGCAGGGAACGTACGAGCAGATGGCTCTCATCGCGGGGCAGCGTCGTGGCGCCCTCACCTGCGATGTCAATGTGCAGACCGGAGTCCGCGACCCGTACGACGACGTCGTCGTACAGCCCCAGGGACAGCCCCAGGGCGTCGAAGCCCGGGCCGAGATTGGCGCTGGTGGCAGGGACGCGCACTCGGACGGCGGCGGCGCGGAACGCTGGACCGGCCATCGCTCGATGACTCTCCTTGGATCTGACTGCGAAGGTTTTTTCGAGAGGTACCAACACCCGTGGGCCGTTACGGCAACAACACCGCGGCATATGCGGCGGGGCGGGTCCGGTACAGCTTATCGAAGGAAGGTTCAGTGGCGACATAGGGCGCACAGGAGGCGCACGATGCGTGTCGCAAGCCTCCTGTGCCCCTACGTACGCCGATGTCCTGCTTGCCTTGCTTTTACAAGGGGTACGGCGCCTTCCCCGAGGGGTACGGCCGCACCGCGGACAGCGTTCGGACGAGGCGCCCGTACGAGAAGTTCGTACGAGAAGTCGCCACGAGCGGCGGGGACGGCTCAGGCGAGGCCGAGGCGCTCCGCCGCCGCCGCCGCGTCCACCGGCACGGTGACCGGCTGGGGCGCTCCGGCGACCGCCCAGTCCGGGTCCTTCAGACCGTTGCCGGTGACCGTGCAGACGATCCGCTGGCCCGGGTCGACCTTGCCCTGCTCGGCGGCCTTCAGCAGGCCCGCGACGGACGCCGCCGAGGCGGGCTCCACAAAGACGCCCTCCTGCGAGGCCAACAGCCGGTAGGCGCGCAGGATCTCACGGTCCGTCACCTCGTCGATGAAGCCGCCCGACTCCTCGCGCGCGGCGAGCGCCTGCTTCCAGGAGGCCGGGTTGCCGATGCGGATCGCGGTGGCGATGGTGGAGGGGTCCTTGACCACTTCGCCGCGGACGATCGGAGCCGATCCCGAGGCCTGGAAGCCCCACATTCGCGGAGTGTGCGTGGACACCTTGTCCGCGGCGTACTCCTTGTACCCCTTCCAGTACGCCGTGATGTTGCCGGCGTTGCCGACGGGCAGCACATGGATGTCGGGGGCGTCGCCGAGCGCGTCGACGATTTCGAACGAGGCGGTCTTCTGACCCTCGATGCGGTACGGATTGACCGAATTCACCAGCGCCACCGGGTAGTTCTCCGACAGGCTGCGGGCCAGGTTCAGGCAGTCGTCGAAGTTTCCGTCGACCTGCAGGATGCGCGAGCCGTACACGAGGGCCTGTCCCATCTTGCCCAGCGCGATCTTGCCCTGCGGCACCAGTACCGCACAGACCATTCCGGCCCGTACGGCATAGGCGGCGGCGGAGGCGGACGTATTGCCGGTGGAGGCGCAGATGACCGCCTGCGCGCCCTCCTCCTTGGCCCGGGTGATGGCCATGGTCATGCCCCGGTCCTTGAAGGACCCGGTGGGGTTGGCGCCCTCGACCTTGAGGTGCACCTCACAGCCCGTGCGCTCGGAGAGAACCTGCGCGGGCACGAGCGGCGTGCCCCCCTCACGGAGTGTGACGACCGGGGTCGTGTCCGTGACCGGCAGCCGGTCCCGGTACTCCTCGATGATTCCACGCCACTGGTGAGTCATTGCTGGTTACTCTCCTTCAACCCGCATGATGCTGGCGACACCGCGCACGGTGTCGAGCTTGCGCAGCGCCTCGACGGTCCCGGAGAGGGCGGCGTCGGGCGCGCGGTGGGTGACGACGACGAGAGAGGCCTCGCCGTCCTTGCCCTGCTGGCGCACCGTGTCGATCGATACGCCGTGCTCGGCGAAGACCGTCGCGACCTGGGCGAGCACGCCAGGCTTGTCGGCCACGTCGAGGCTGATGTGGTACCGCGTCACCACGTCGCCCATGGGGCTCACGGGCAGCTGGGTGTACGCGGACTCGCCGGGGCCCGTGGCCTCGGCAAGCTTGTTGCGGCAGACGGCGACGAGGTCACCGAGGACCGCTGACGCGGTGGGCGCACCGCCCGCGCCAGGACCGTAGAACATCAGCTGCCCGGCGGCATCCGCTTCGACGAAGACGGCGTTGTACGCCTCGCGGACGGAGGCGAGCGGGTGGCTGAGCGGGATCATCGCGGGGTGCACCCGGGCGGTGACGGACTGGCCGTCGGCCGCGCGCTCACAGATGGCGAGCAGCTTGACGGTACAGCCCATGCGCTTGGCGGAGGCGATGTCGGCGGCGGTGACCTCAGTGAGGCCCTCGCGGTAGACGTCGTCGAGTCGTACGCGGGTGTGGAAGGCGATCCCGGCGAGGATGGCGGCCTTGGCGGCGGCGTCGAAGCCCTCGACGTCGGCAGTCGGGTCGGCCTCGGCGTATCCGAGGGCAGTGGCCTCGTCGAGCGCTTCGGAATAGCCCGCCCCGGAGGAGTCCATCTTGTCCAGGATGAAGTTCGTCGTGCCGTTGACGATTCCCAGCACCCGGTTGACCTTGTCGCCCGCGAGCGACTCGCGCAGCGGCCTGATCAGCGGAATCGCACCGGCGACGGCGGCCTCGAAGTAGAGGTCCTTGCCGTGCTCCTCGGCGGCGGCGTACAGCGTCGCGCCGTCCTCGGCGAGCAGCGCCTTGTTGGCGGAGACGACGGAGGCGCCGTGTTCGAAGGCGGTGGTGATGAGAGTGCGGGCGGGCTCGATGCCACCGATGACCTCGATGACGACGTCGATGTCGCCGCGTTTGACCAGGGCGGTCGCGTCGGTGGTGATCAGCGAGGGGTCGATGCCCTCGCGCACCTTGGACGGCCGGCGGACCGCGACCCCGGCCAGCTCCACCGGGGCGCCGATCCTCGCGGCGAGGTCGTCGGCGTGCGTCGTCATGATGCGCGCCACCTCTGAGCCGACCACTCCACAGCCCAGCAGCGCCACCTTCAGCGGACGCGTACGCATCATCCGACCTCGCTTCTCAATACTTCTACGGTGTGGACCAGTCTCACTCACCGGACGGAAGTTTCTATCCCCCGTCCGGGATGCGAGACATCTATCTCAACTATCCGACGTCAAGACGCAGGAGATCTTCCTCCGTCTCGCGCCGGACGATCACGCGCGCCTCGCCGTCCCTGACCGCGACGACGGGCGGGCGCAGTGCGTGGTTGTAGTTGCTGGCCATGGAGCGGCAGTACGCGCCGGTGGCGGGCACGGCGATCAGATCACCGGGCGCCAGGTCGGCGGGCAGGAACGCGTCCTTGACCACGATGTCACCGCTCTCGCAGTGCTTGCCGACGACGCGGGCGAGCATCGGCGGGGCGGTGGACGTCCTGGACACCAACGCGACGCTGTACTCGGCGTCGTAGAGAGCGGTGCGGATGTTGTCGGACATGCCGCCGTCGACACTGACGTAGGTACGCAGGCCCTCGAGCGGCTTGATGGTGCCGACCTCGTACAGGGTGAAGGCGGTGGGGCCGACGATCGCGCGGCCGGGCTCGACGGAGATCCGGGGCGTGCGCAGCTTGGCGGCCTCACACTCACGGGTGACGATCTCGTTGAGTGCCTTGGCGATGTCGTGCGGCTCGCGCGGGTCGTCGTCGGAGGTGTACGCGATACCGAGCCCGCCACCGAGGTCGATCTCAGGGAGCTCGATCCCGTGCTCGTCCCGGATGTCGGCGAGGAGGCGGACGACGCGATGGGCGGCCACCTCGAAGCCCGAGGTGTCGAAGATCTGCGAGCCGATGTGGGAGTGAATGCCGATGAGCTCGATGCCGTCGAGCTTGAGAGCGCGCCGCACGGCTTCGGCGGCCTGCCCGCCCGCGAGCGGGATGCCGAACTTCTGGTCCTCGTGCGCGGTCGCGATGAATTCATGGGTGTGGGCTTCCACACCCACCGTCACGCGGATCTGGACCCGCTGGCGCTTGCCGAGGCGCTGGGCGGTGTGGGCGACGCGGACGATCTCCTCGAAGGAGTCGAGGACGATGCGCCCGACGCCGGCGCGCACAGCTCGTTCGATCTCGTCCGCGGACTTGTTGTTGCCGTGGAAGGCGATGCGCTCGGCGGGCATACCGGCGCCGAGGGCCGTGGTGAGCTCGCCGCCGGAGCAGACGTCGAGGTTGAGCCCTTCTTCGTGGAGCCACTTCACCACTGCCCGGGAGAGGAACGCCTTCCCGGCGTAGAAGACATCCGCGTCCTTGCCGAAGGCGTCGGCCCAGGCGCGGCAGCGGGCGCGGAAGTCGGCCTCGTCGAGGAAGTAGGCGGGGGTGCCGAACTCCTCGGCCAGCCCGGTCACTTCGATCCCGCCGACGGTCGCGACGCCGTCGTCGTTGCGGGAGACGGTCTTCGCCCAGACCTTCTCGTCGAGGACGTTGAGGTCGGTGGGAGGGGCGCTGTAGTGCCCCTCGGGAAGGACGTCTGCGTGACGGGGCCCGGCGGGATGTGCGGAACGGCTCATTTCTCGGTCTCTCTCACGTCTCACAAATATTCGGGTGCGCTGATGCCGAGCAGTGACAGGCCACCGGCGAGCACCGTCCCGGCGGCTTCGGCGAGCGCGAGGCGGGATGGGTGGGCGGCCATGGGTTTCTCGTCCTTCTCGTCCTTCTCGTCGTTCTCGCCTTTCCAGCCTTTCCCGTCGTTCTCGTCGCCCAAGGGCAGCACGGTGTGCTGGAAGGCGAGCAGAGCGTCGGCGGTGGCTTCCAGATGCCGGACGAGCCGGTCGGGCGCGCGCAGGCGGGCGGCGGAGGCGAGGACGGCGGGATAGTCACCGATGGCGGCGGTGAGGGCGGGGGCGTCGACGTGTGTGTAGGCGGCGGGGTCGGTGGCGCGTGCGAACCCGAGCTCCTTGGCGCCGCGCGCGAGGGCGCGGGTGCGGGAGTAGGCGTAGCGCACCTTGAACAGCGGATTGCTCTCCTGCTGCACGAGGAGCTCGTCGCCGGTCCTCGGGCGGTCGTGCGACGCGGCGGACAGCAGCCCCCACCGGGCGGCATCGACCCCGAGCCGCCGCACCAGGGTGGCCGCGTCGTCATCGGCGGGCACGGGCGTCACGTCGGCGGGCAGCCGGCCGCGCCCTTCCTGAGCCTCGATGCGTACGCGCAGCTCGACCCAGACCGGATCGGCCTTCCCCTCACAACTGGTACGGACGAGCACACCCTGCGAACCCAGAATCCGCCGCAGAGCATCGGCCACGACGGCCGCCCGGACCTCGGCGCGATAGCTGGGCTGGGCGATCTCGCCGGTCAGCTCGACCCACCCGTAGTCGCTCCCCTGCTCCAGCACGCGGCGTACGAGAGCCTGCTGCGCACCCTCGCCCAGGGTGATGTTGAGAAACCCGGGCCCGGTGATCTCGACCGAGGCGATCCCGGGGGCCTCGGCTATACGGTCCCGCAGCACTTCGGCGACGGCACGGGGCTGCTGCCCGGTCGGCCCGGCCAGCCGCAGCGCGACATTGGTGGCGTAGTCCCCGCTCCCCCCGGGCCGCGGCCGCTCGACGCTGACACTCTCGGGCACGGGTGCATCCAGCACACCGTCCTCCACCGCACGGCACACGGCGTGCAGCACGGTACGGGAGAGCTCAGCGGGGGTCACGGGACAAGCGTATGGGAGGGAGGGGGGCCCTTCGCGAACCGGTTTCGCCATGCGGTCAGCCGCGCGCGCTCCCCGCCCGCCCGGCACCATGCCTGCCGTCAACAGACGGCGGACCCTCCCGGTGCATCAACTGCCGTACGAGACGGACGAGCTCGGCAGGCTCGAAGGGCTTCGAGAGAAACGCGTCCACACCGGAGATGAGGCCGCTCTCCACCTCGTACTGCGTACAGGCACTGATGATCGCGATCGGCAGATGACTGGTCCGCGGATCATCCCGCAGCAGCGCGGCGGTACGCAGCCCGTCGAGCCGGGGCATCACGACATCGAGAGTGACGACATCGGGACAGACCTGATGGACGACTTCCAGACACTCGGCACCATCAGCCGCGGTCACGACCTCGAAGCCCTCCAGCTCGAGATTGACCCTGATCAGCTGCCGGATGACCCTGTTGTCGTCGACAACGAGCACCCGACCGGACGCGCCTGACACAACTCGAGAGTAGGTCGGGGGGCAGGGCTGCGTCCGGGTTTTGCCCACTTCCACCCCGTGCGGGCGAGCTTTCGGACTCCGGGGGCGCGGCTCGGAGGCCCGAAATACCTGTTCACGGGGACCGCGTGGGAGCTGGTAGGGTTCTACCCGTCGCCGCGAAGAGCGGCGGAACGCCCCCGTAGCTCAGGGGATAGAGCAACGGCCTCCGGAGCCGTGTGCGCAGGTTCGAATCCTGCCGGGGGCACTCGCCAGTCAGCCAGCAAAAATCAAGCTCTGACCTGCGCGGATGCCGACATGAGAGAGCGGGAGTCAGTCTCACTGACTCCCGCTCTCTCTCGTTGTCTCTCACTGTTCGCGACACACCTGCGACACACCCTGTAGAGCGGACCGCCCTGCGAGGCAGAGCGTCTGTTGGCCCTCGCCGCACTACCCGAGATCCACACGCCCCTCACACGAAGAGCACCACGCAGGGAGGGGCGCGGGCAGACTCGGCCGTCACACCTGTCGCAGCGTCACAACAGGGGCCCGTGGAACCTCATTGCGCATGTTGGCCGGAGAGGTCCTCAATTCGCTAACACACTGATCATCAGGTCGCGAGTGCGTGGGCGGTAGCCAGCACAGATGCAGAGCGTGTTCCCTCATAACGCTGCGCAGGCACCGGAGGCGGCATTACCGTGCTGGCGAGATCGGCGGTCTTGGGGAGGGGAAGAATAGGGATGCTGGAGCAGGCGTTGACGGCGCTGGCCGCGGCAGGCGGAAGCGCGGTAGTGCAAGCTGCGGGAACGGATGTGTGGACCGGGCTGCGGCAAGCGGTGGCTCGTTGGTTCGGGCGAGGTGATGGGCAGCGCGAGCGGGCGGAACTTGAGCGTCTGGACCAGACCGCAGGTGAGCTGGAAGCCGCGGAGGCGGGAGCGGCGGAGCGGATGCGCATCCGCCAGGAGGCGGCCTGGCAGGCTCGCATCGAGGCCATGCTGGAGAGCTTGGACGATGCTCAGCAGACCCAGGCTGCCGAGGAGTTGCGTGCCCTCCTTTCACAGCACACCCGCCTGGGCGGTGTATCAGCTGGGCAAGGCGGCCTGGCCGTTGGCGGCAATATGGATATCAGTGCTGAGGAAGGTTCGATCGCAGCCGGGGTCATCCATGGAGGCGCACACATCAATCGCCCTCCGGCGCCGGATCCGTCCCAGGGCTGAACGGACCGGCCACCTCAAGCCCACCACCGCCTCCCGCCGACACCGATTCCCGGGAGACCGTTGCAGCCAGCGCCGAACAGAACAGTGTGGCGGCCAAACCCTCCCCGGACGGGCCCGGGTCAGAGCTGAGCGTGCCCGGAGACACACACGCCACGGCCTCGGCGCTGCGATTCGTTGCTGAGCCGACCCATATCCTCGCCTCTACGGGTGGAGTGGCGGTGAAAAATGTCGCCGGAGGAATTCACCAGCATCACTACGCTGCTGGCTCGGCGGAGGTGGCAGTCCTCGGGAACTGGCAGCCCGTAAGCGACGTTGACCTTCTCGGTCTCGGTGTTCACCGTGCTCGCGTCGGAGACTGTGATGCTTCGACGCTGCCGCCCTACGTCCTCCGGGACGTGGATGGTCAGCTGCGGGCCGAGTTGCGGGCGGCGGCTGTGTCTGGTGGGTTCGTGCTGCTCACCGGAGACTCGACCGCCGGCAAGAGCCGCACAGCCATCGAAGCGCTGCGGGCCGTACTCCCCAAACACCTGCTTCTGGACCCGCCTCGGGGTGCTGATCTGCGACCGCTGCGCCGAGTGCCCGGCGAGCCCGGGTACCACCAGCATGTCCTGTGGCTCGACGATCTGGAGCACTACTTGGGGCCAGGCGGCCTCGAACCGTCTCTGCTTTCGTCATTGATTAGGGCTCGATTGGTGGTGTTGGCATCACTTCGAGACGAGCGCTACGACAGCCTACGGGCAGCGGCCGATGGCGTACCGAGCGAGGGAGGTCCCAGCCGCATGGCGGCCGAGAGCGGCCTACGCGTACTGAACATGGTGGAGCCCATAGCCGTACCGCGACTGTGGAGCGACACTGAACTGGCGCGCGTGGCAGAGGTCGACGACACCCGCTTGAATGAGGCACACGCTCGTCACGGCACTCACGGCATCGCTGAATACCTGGCAGCTGGACCGGAATTGCTGGCTGAATGGCGCAGGGCAGCGCGCGCCACGCCAAGGGGCGGCCATCCGCGAGGCGCCGCACTCGTCGCGGCCGCCGTGGACCTGGCCCGCATAGGCCTGATCGGCGATCTACCCGAAGCTCTTCTACGCGAGGTGCATCATGGGTATTTGCGGTCCATTGGAGGCGCCGCGCTGCGCCCGGAGCCCTACGCTGACGCCTTCGAATGGGCTTCCCAAGTCCGCTACGGTGTTGCCAGTCTGCTGATGGAAGGCGACGTGGAGGGGACCAAACGGCCCTTCGACTACCTCACCGACTCGGTGGCCCGCGATCCCGCGGCGCCGGACGTGGCGGAGTCGGTGTGGCTCACTGCCTTGGAACACGCCGACGACCGGACGCGTCCGCTTATCGCCCAGACAGCGTCACTCAGCCAACGGTGGGCGATCGCAGAGCACGCATGGCGACCCCTCGCCGAGATCGGCGACGAACAAGCGGTCATCTCCTTCACGGCTGCGCAACTGTTTCAGCGCTGGGATCCCGCCGAAGTCGAACCGCTGCTGCGCCCGGTCGCGGAGGGCGGGAGCCCTCTCGCCCAGCTCAACCTCGCCGCCGTTCTAAAGATGCGCAGTGCGGAGGAGGAAGCCGAGAGATGGTGGCTAGCGGCCGCAGAAGCCGGACTGGCACTCGCCTCCTTTAGCCTCTTCACGCATTATCGCGACAAGGGCGCCGACGAGCAGGCTGAGACCTGGTTGCGGAGGGCCGCAGAAGACGGCTACGTCGAGGCGATCACCACTCTGGGGAAGTTCCTGTATACGCGTGGCGACAAGACCGAGGCGGAGACGTGGTGGCGGAGAGCAGCCGAGGCGGGACACACCGAAGCGATGTACGCGTATGGTGGCTTACTTTTTCTCCGTGATGACGACCAGGCCAAGTTGTGGCTGCGTCGTGCCGCCGAGCGGGGCCATGACCGAGCCGCAGTGGTACTGGCCCAGTCCGCCGACGAGCGAGGCGATCTTACCGAAGCAGAGAGGTGGTGGCGTGTTGCTGCCGAGGCAGGAGACATGGAGGCTGCCAACGAACTCGGTGTTCTTCTCAGCACGCGGGGTGAGCGGGCCGAAGGCGCGACCTGGTACGCCAAGGCGGCCGAGAACGGTCACGAAGTCGCCATGTTCAACCTCGCCGAGTGGCTGTCCAAGAAGGGCGAGGTTGAAAGGGCCAAGGAATGGCACCAGCGGGCGGGCAATGCTGGCCACGCTCAAGCCTTCAATAACCTTGGGATCCTCCTTCGCGCAGAGGGTGACTTCGTCGCCGCCGAGGCGGCTCTACGCCGGGCTGCGGAAGCCGGCGATGCGAAGGGTTGCCGCAACCTGATCGACCTACTGATCAGTGAAGGACGATCTCAAGAAGCCAAAATTCTGCTCCTTGAGCTGCTTGGTGACCCAGACGATGCGGACGACACCATCGTGTTCGCCGACGCAATCCGGCAGGCAGGCCGTCCGCATGTGGCCCGGATCATCCTGCATTGGGCCGCCGATACAGGTCGCCTCGACGCTGCCCACAACCTGGCAACGCAGTACTTCGTGGAAGGGATGCCCGAGGAAGCGGAACGTTGGTGGCGCGTCGCTGCCACCGAAATCTCCTTTTCCGCCTACAACCTCGGTGTCTTGCTGTCTGAACGCGGTAACAACGAGGAGGCGGCCTCTTGGTGGCGCAAGGCTGCCGACGAAGGACACCAACGCGCGGGCCTCAAACTCGCCGCCTGGCTCATCGAGTCCGGGAAGTTGGGAGAAGCGGAGACAAGGCTCCGAAACCTGGCCGGACAACTTCCAGAGGCGGCCTACATTTTGGGTTCTTTGCTCTTCGACAAGCCTGGCGACCACACAGAGGCCGAGTACTGGTGGCAGCGGGCCGCGGAGGAAGGTGACAACGACGCTGCTTATGACTTTGCGGCCCACCTCGCCGAACGAGGCTACGAGGAGCAGGCAGAGGCATGGTGCCGCAAAGCAGCCGAGGGCGGACATCCCTGGGCCGCGAACACGCTCGGCACTCTCCTCGCAAGTCGGGGACAATTAACGGAGGCAGAGTCGTGGCTGGTCAAAGCAGTGGAAAGAGGTGTCGAGGGTGCGGCCGAGCCGCTGACGCACGTAAGGGAGTTTCTGGCCGCCCAGCCTAGTTCTCGAACTGAATAGAAAGAGGGCGGTCCCGGAGCTCCTGGACCGCCCTCGGAAGTCGCGTCGCTAGGCCGCGTCGCCGTCCTCCTCCAGTGATTTCGCAATCTTCGCGTTGGCGGCTTCCTCATGGCCGTCAATACAGCCGTGGTAGCGGCGGTGGATCACCTCGGGGGAGTTGCCCACCCGGCGGGCCACTTCAGCGATGGGCACCCCCGCGTTCAACCACCGCGTGATGCACGCATGTCGCAGGTCATACGGGCGCCCGGCAAGGGGCGATTCGACGCGGTCCGGCGGCAACGCGTACCGCCTCGCTTCCTCCCACGCACGCCAGTACGTCGATGAGCCGACCACTCCCCCGCGCTCGTTTCCGAACACTCGCCCCTCCTTTGCGGTCCCAAACTCCGTGAGATGAGCACGGAGGATGGTGACCAACACGAGAGGGATGGGGACTGGCCGGTCCGCCGCTGCCTCCCGCGCCTTCAGGCCCCGGCGGTCGTGTCGCTCCCCGGAGTCCGTCCACTGCTTGCCAGAGACGGGGCGCGTCTCCCTCAGCGTCAGAGTGCCCCAACCGGTCTCGGGCAGGTGGCAGTCAGACACCCGCAGTCCGACCGCCTCAGCGGGCCTGAGCCCCGCGTAGTAGAGGACCGCGTAGAACGCCACCAGACGCCGCCCACGGTTGCGGTCCCATGACCCGACGTACGAGACCGCAGTGAGCAACTGCCGCCCCTGCATGGCGTTCACGAGGACGCGCCGGTCCACCACGTCGCAGGAGCCCACGCGCTTCCTGCGGGCCCGTTGAAGCGGGTTCTCGGGGAGTTCCCCGAGGTCCACCGCGTGTTCGAGCGCGGTGTTCAGGGAACGGCGGCGGCGCTTGTATGTCTCGCCTGCCGCACGGGTGCCGTCGAGCCGGTAGCTGAGGCGGTACTGGACGTCTTCGAACACTTCCGCATCGGTCAGGTCGACGACCGGCCGGTCCGACGTGGTCAGCCATTCGTGCGCGGCTTTCAAATGCGCCGGCGCTTCCTCCCCGGCGTTCGCGGGCACGATGCCCCACCGGAACGCGAGCCGGAGATCCGTGTCTTGGGGGACGCCCTCCCCTCGCTGCACCATGGCGAGCGCCACGGCAGCAAGCCCGTCCGCCATGCTCTCGCGCGTCTTCGCTGCGCTGGTGCGCCACCGCCCGGCGACGTACTTCCGGCAGAACTCGAACCACCGCAACGGCGGCTTGGCTTCAGCAGCTTGGGCCGCCGCGCGGACTTCGGTCTCAGGCAGGCCTGAGTCGATCTCGAAGGCGTCGCCGCGCCTCATGGCTTGCCACAGCTCCGAGCGTCGACTCTCGGCGAGAGCGGACGCGGCGAAGGTGTCGCCGTGCACGCGCCCGGCGACAACCCAACGCAGGCGGTAGGGACGGGACTTCCGGCCCGTCTTCGTAACCTTCCACAGCCTGATATCAAGGGAGTACCCCGGCCGGGCCGACCCCCGAGGGCGCCCAGCCGGAGTCTCATCTGTCTTGCTCACGCAGCGTCCTCCCGCGCCGCAAGCCATCGCTCGTACTCGGACCGCCGAATGCGCACGTCACCGTTCGGCAGCTTGATCGCGCGGGGCGCCTTCCCGAGTTGGCGCCACCGATAGAAAGTCGACGGGGCGACCTTGAGATCAGCGATGACCTCCGGAATGGTCATCTTCTCGTCCAACGTGCGGACGCTCATTTCGCCGTCCTTTCGGCATCGATCGAGCCGGACAGCCCGGACAGTTCCAGTTCTGACTGTCCGGGTCGTTCGTGCTGGTCAGGCGGGGTAACCGGACAGTCGGACAGCTGGGACACCTCTTGTGTGGCCTGTGTCCGGGTGTCGGTGTCCGGGTAGTACCGGCCGCCCGCGTCCTTGGCGAGCTGGCCGTCTGCGGCCATGCGGGAGCAGGTGCGCCGCACGGTGTCCGCGTCGGTGTCGGGGAGCGCTTCGGCGATGTCCTTGGGCCGGGTTCCGGGGTTGGCGCGGACGTAGCGCAGGATGGCTGCGCGGGTGTCGCCGACGGTGTGGTCTGTGACCGGGCCGTCGAGCAAGTGCCAGGCTCCTGAGGTGTCTTGGAACTGGAGCGCGTATTCGGCTTCGTTCACGTCGCGTCCGGTGACGTGCAGGATGCCGTCGGCCTGCCCGCGGGCCCGCTTGAGTACGAGGGTGGCGTCAGCGGCTCCGGCGATGCCGTTGGTGCCGGATACCTCGGTGAGGAAGTCGTCGGAGGCCATCTTGCGGACGTGGTGGACCAGGACGACGGCGATGCCGTAGTGGTCCGCGAGCCGCTTGGCGTAGCTGACGGAGACGTAGTCGGCGTCATAGGCGGACACCCCTTGGGGGGCCTGCCCGCGCATCTTGGCGAACACGTCGATAACGACCATGCGCGCATCGGGATTGCGCTCCAGCCACTGGGCGATGGCCTCGCTTCCGCCCTGAGGGAAGGGCGGGCACTCGGTCACCAGGGTCAGCCCGGCCGGTGCCTGCTGCCCGCCCAGCAGCTTGCCCATGCGGGTCTGAAGACGGCGCGGGGTGTCTTCCAGCGCGAGGTAGAGCACCGGTCCGCCCTGGACGGGTACCGAGTCGAAGGCGTTGCCTCCGGCTGCGACCGCGAGACCGAGTCCGAGGGAGAGCCAGGACTTGCCGACCTTGGGCGGTCCGGCCAGCAGGCTCACGCCTTCGGCGAGGATGCCGGGCACGGCCCATTTCGGCTCGGGGAAGTGCGCGGCCATGAGCTGATCCGCGGTCCACGCGGTCCGCGGCCGCTCCCGCGCAGCCGGGGCCGCGGCGGGGGTCTGCGGGTCGCTGGGCACGGAGTACAGGTGCAGGGGCGGAATCGGGTTCGGGCTGGTGCTCATGCCGCGACCGTCCTGGGGCGCTTGGCTCCGGCCCGCAGACCCGAGGCGATGGTGCGCCGTGCCTCACGCTCGCCCTGCCCGGTGCGGAGGGCTGCGGCGGCGAGCCATTCGGTCACCTCGGCTTCGCCCAGCTCTCCCCCGGCGACGAGCTGTCCGAGGGCGATGGACGCGCGGTAGAGCGCGGTGTTGCGCTCCCCTTCCTGGGCGCGGGTGACGCGCTCCAGCTCGCCATCGATGGCGGCCCGCAGCCATTTGCCGCGCCGGTCGGATGCGAGCGTGATGGTGATGGGCTGTTGCGGCGGCAGCGGAGCGGGATGCAGCAGTTCCAGCAGCCAGCCCGGCAAAGGCTGCACCGGGTGGTTACTGCGCGCGTTGTAGGGGCGCTGCCTGCCGGTGAGGAAGCTGCCCGCGCCGACGACGTAGCCGCCGTGCGCGCGGGTGTCGATCTTCCATCCCAGCTTGCCCGCGGTGTTGCGCAGCTCGATCCCGTCCGGGGCGGCGAAGTATTCGTGCAGCCCCTTGCTGGGGGTGAGGACGTCGTACGTGGCGGGCGCGAGCCGGGGCTCGTCGTCGTAGCGTTCGCACAGGGTGCGGAAGACGTCATGCCCGTCGTGGATCTCGGGGCGGTCCCACTCGGCCGGGGGCATGTCCTCTGGGCCTTTGGCGGTGTCGAGGTCGACAACGAGCAGACCGGACGGGCCGGTGGCAATGCCGACGTTGTAGGGCTCGTGCGCCCAGCACCAGGCGATGCGCTCCGGGTCGGTGGTGGCGCGCGCTTCCCAATAGCGGAGGGCGGGCCGCTTGTCGCCGGGGATGAGGGGGAAGACGTGCCAGCCGCGCACGGCGGCATCCTGCGCAGCCTGTAGCAGCGCGGAGAGTTCGGGGTGGGGCATTCTGGGGGCCTCCTGTTCTGTCTTTGGACGGAGCGGGGAGAACCGCGGCGGCGGGCGACCTTGCTGGGGAGTCCCGCCGCCGCGGCGTTGCTACTTGTTCGTGGCCCACAGGGCGTACTGGTGGCGGACGTAGCCGCGGGGATCGGCGCTCGCGCGGGTGACGAGATCCGGGTCGAGGCTCTGGCCGGTCTGCGCGAGGCAGTTGTCCCGGTCCCGGTCCAGCAAGCGCCAGGCCGCCGTGGTGGCTGCCTCGGTGGCGTCGCTCTCGGTGTGCTCGGCTTCGTCCGGCAGTGCGAGGCGGTCCAGGACGGCGGCCTTGCGCAGCCAGAAGTCACGTCCCAGCGGGTCGCCGAACGAGCCGGAGGCGGCCTGGTTCGCGGCCCATCCGATCTCGCTGATGATGCTCGGGGCCTTCGCGTACGCCTGCTCCGGTGTGGGCCAAGCTTCGAGGGTGGGGCGGTGCTCGGCGGTGATGTACAGCCGCAGGCTCTTGCCGTCGCGGGAGTGGTAGCGGCGGACCGGGCCGATGGTGAAGGCCTCGGTCAGGGTCTTGGTGACAGGTTCAATTTCGGTGGGCTGGCAGATGATGCGGATCTCGAACACGGCAGTCCCTCTCTCTTCAGGCTGCGTTGCGGTGGGGAAAGTCGATGACGTTGGCGAGCGGTGCGGGCGCGGGCTGCCGGGGCGCCTTCATGCGGCCCTTCGGCGGCGGCAAGGGAGCCTCGGGTGTAGTGGGGCGGAACTCTGCGCAGACAGCGGCCAGGGTGTTGTCGTGCCGGCGGCTGAGCAGGTGTCCCGCGAGGCAGACCGGGCCGATGACGGCGGCCGGGGCGAACAGCACCGCGGCGGCGATGAGTTCGGCGCTCATGCGGCATCACTCCTGACGGCTGCCAGCAGCTCGGGGAGCGTGCCGCCGAGGGTGGCCAGGCGGTGTTCGATGGCCTGCCAGGAGGTGCGGTCGATGCTCATCAGGGCTGCGGCCGCCGCGGGAAGGTCGCCTCGGGCCTGTGCTTCGAGGGCGGTGCGCAGTTCGCCCGCGGCCATGAGCGTGATCGGGTCAGGCATGGTCGGTCCGCCCTTTCACAGGTCTTGGATGGCGGTGATGACGGCGGTGGCGAGTTCGTTGATGGGTCCGGCGGCGCCGGTGGAGGCGAGGAAGAACCCGAACGCTGCGGCGACGAACGCGGAGCCGTAGCCGAGGGAGTTGGAGCGCAGGAGGAAGAACAGGACCAGTCCGAACAGCAGGACCAGCGACACGGTCACGGCCATGGAACGATCTCCTTCACGTGGGATCGGGATGGGGCCCGTCCATCCGGGCGGAACGGGGAGGGATGGCGCTGTGGGGAAGCCGGTTCGGTTGAACGCACGAGCGGAGTCGCGGGTGCGCCGGGACTTCGCGGACCCGGAGGTCGCAGCAGTGGTGATCGAGCTGCTTGAGGAGTGGAGCCGGGCCTGGCCGGGGGACGAGGGCCGCGTACAGACGGCGATCGTGCTCGGCGCGGCGGGCGACGTGGACAGGCTGTTGGCGCTGGTCGAGTTGGCCTACGTCGACTGGCGCGACGTGCTGATGGACACCGGCTTCGCCGACGAGGACTGGAGAGAACGCATGGATGCCGCGCTCGGTCCGGTGTAGGCCAGGGTTCGGGTGGTCAGCGGATGCCGTCGCGGCGGCGGCAGTGCTTGCCGCGCTTGGGCCTGCCCTTGCGGTCGTAGGTGAGGGCGAAGCCGAGCCCGCGGCACTTGCGGCAGTTACCGAACGGCGATCCCGCACACAGACCCATGTAACCAAGAGTGACTATAAGTAGGCAGGCGCTAGCAAGGAGGAAGAGGGTCATGGGATGCCTTCCAGGCGGGTTTTCCGGGGTTCTGGCAGGTGGGGTGCTAGGTGCGAGGTTCCTGATCAGAGCCAGTGCGGGGTGCTAGCGGGGGTGCTAGACCTAGCAGCGGCGGCTGCTAGGTCTAGCGCCGGTGCGAGCTCAGCCCGCCGACCGCTTTCCGTCACGCTCCGTAATGGCCTTGGTGATGTCGGCGCGGGCGATACCGCGGCGGGTGGTGCCCTTGCCGCGGTCGGTGGTGCCCCAGACGTCCTGGGCGGTGATGCCGTGCGGGCGCAGGTTGGTGGTCACGGTCTCGGCCTTCCAGCCGCCGTAGACCTCGGGGCGCAGGGTGGCGAGGCGGGCGGCGACCTTCTCGTTCCACACCTTGTCCTCGTCCGCCGGGACGACGCGCAGGATGTCGGCGAGCAGGTCGAAGGTGGCTTCGCCGGCCTCGGGCTGCTGGCCGATGGCGTGGCCGGTGAGGTTGCCGTACTCCTCGCGCATCGTCCGGGCGCGGGCCACGACCTGTTCGGCTGCGACCGCGTCCACGAAAGCGGAGGCGACGATGCGCGGGTCGTCCCCTTCGCCGGCCATCCAGCAGATGCCCCGGTCGGAGCGGGAGAACATGGTGGCCCGGTACCCGGCCTTGTACATCGAGGTGCCCAGCACCATGTCGTTGGCGGGCTGTCCCATGACCTTGAGGCAGAACCTGAGCACCGCGTTGGAACTGATCCCGGTGGGAAGGGACTTGGCGTCCGGGCGCTGCGTGCCGAACAGGGTCACCATGCCGAGCGCGGGACCGCGCTTGCCCAGGTCGGTGCAGATGGACTCGATCTCCGCCCCGTACTTCTCGTGCTCGAAGGGGATCTGGCACTCATCGAACCCGGCGACGATCGGGTGCAGACCGAGGCTCTTGTCACTGGCCAGCTCGGGTGTGACCTTTGATTCGGGGCAGCGCGTACGCGGAAGGGACTTGATGACCTTCGCCCGCCTGCGCAGTTCGTCCTTCAGCTCCCGCAGGGCCCGGACGACGTACTCAATGTCCTCGTCTTCCTCCCCGGCCCGGTAGCGGTGGCACACCGGCTCCAGCGCGCCGAAGTCGCCGGTGCCCTTGAAGTCGAACGCGTACAGCGCCGCGCGCGGGTCCAGGGCGGCGATGAGCAGGAACAGCCGCATCAGGAACGTCTTGCCCATCCGCGGGATGGAGCCGACCACCACGCTCGCGAACATCAACGTGACGGCGACGTCGCTCATGCGCTGGTCGTTGCCGAACACGACCGGCTTGAACAGGTCCACAGTCCCGGACTTGAGCAGCGGCCAGGCAGGCTTCGTGGTCTCGTTCATGGGCTTGTCGCCCACCCATAGGATCAGGCGTCCCTCGTGCTCGGTCGGATCGGGTGAGGGCCACACGCAACCGACCTTGCGGCGCAGACCGGAAGCCAGCGGCTTACGGGCCTCCATAATGTCCTCCGGAGTGACACCCCAGGGAAGGTCGAGATCGGCACGGTAGCCGGGCCCGTCCCGTGTGATCTCGGAGGTGAACCGCATGCCGTTCATGTCGCCGCCCTTCTTGATGGCGGCCGACAGCTTCGCGCTGCCGATGTTGTCCAGCGCCCGCAGCACGATCGGGCCCGTCAGTTTCTGAAGTTCGGTCTTGAGCACCGCGGGGCCGATGACGGGCTGGTCCTGCGGAGCACCCCAGAACCCGGCCACCAGCACGGCGGCGGATGCGAATACCGCGAGCCAGCCCGGGGCCATGATGTACAGAGTGAGGGCGAAGCCAGCGCCGAACACGATGCCGACCGTGGCGACCAGGACCCGCAGCCGCACCCGCCCATCCCGCTGCCTCGACAGCTTCAGGTACTCGGCCGTGTTCTCCTGCCGCACCTCATAGGCGCGCAGCGGGGCACCCTCCGCGTCCCACACCCACCGGCCGGTCTCCCGCACCAGACGGGCCGTGCCGCGCGGGGCGAGCACGCCGAGCTGCAAGGCGTACCAGGGGGTGCGGATGCCGTGATAAGCGGTGGCGTACGCGGCGTTGCCGACGGCGCGCTGCACCGTGGAGACGAACCCGAATTTCGAGGTCAGCCAACTCGGCACGATCGGCCGGCGCTTGTAGGTAGTGACCCCAGGAGAGGGCAGCGCCGGTGAATCCACCGGCCGCGCCACGGGCGTCTCGTCGTCGTCCATGTCGAACTGCCCGCCCGACTCCGCACCCGACTTCCCTCGGGTCGGGTCGGCCGACCGGCTGCCCGACTCGCTCGATCCGGGGTCGGCCGACTCGCTGCGGGCCGACCGCGCCTTGTCGAGATCGACCACATCCGCGCCGGAGTCGGCTCCGGGATCGGTGGCCATGTCGGCTTCGAGTCGGTGGAACAGTTCGCTTTCGTCGTCGTGATTCACTGAACGTCCCTCCCTGGGACACGGGGTTGGAAGGGGCCCGGACGGCGCTTTGGACGGCAGGCGTCCGGGCCCCCCTTGGCGAAGTGGTACGCGGTCACGCGGTGGGGCGCGGTAGGGCGCGGCACGTCTCGGAATGGGCCTGAGCCCACTTCTTGAGGTCGTGGCTCACGCCGACTGCGTAGGTGTAGCTGGCGTCGCAGCCGCGGCAGACGGCCGCGTGGCGCTCCGGCAGGACCGCGGTCGACTGCGGGATGACATCAACGGTGGCTCCCACGATCGTCAGGAACCGGTACAGCACCTCATAGGGCCAGGCGGTCGTGATGGGCTGGCTGGACACAGCAGAACTCCTCGACAGAAGTGGATTGGGTCAGGCGGCGCGCTGTTCCCTCAGTGCGGGCGGGTCTCAGGTCATGCACCAGCCGGAGTCACAGCCGGTGTCTGTGTCGTCGAACGGCAGGGTGTCGACGCCCTCGGGGATGGCGTCAGCCAGCGGCCTGAGCAGTCGGGTCAGGTACACGTGGTCCTTCCCGAGGTCGTCGCGGCGCCGGTTGAGCAGTGCTTCGAGGTCGCATGCCTTGGCGAACAGGTCGGGTTCACTGCGCCGCATGTCGTGCCAGTTCTCCGGCCGGTGGAAGGGGCAGAACCAGCAGGCCGACTTGGGCGGCACGGGCAGACCGGCGCTGCGGATGATGCGCGGGCAGTCCGCCCGACGGATCCCGAGGTCCAGCAGCGGGTATTCGATGCGCTCGTGCGGCTCGCAGCGCCGGGCATTCGCCCGGCCGATCTCGTCCACGCTGATGCCGATACCGACCGTGGCCGGGTTGGTCCGGGACGCGCCCCGCCGCTTCAACTCCTTACCAATCACCTTGATCTTGAAGTCGCCGGTACAAGCCCTGGTTCCCGGGGCACCGCTCGGGGACAGTCGCACCGGGATAGGCAGCGAGCGTGAACCCTCCCGAGTGATGCGCCCATACAGGGTCTCGGCCGTGCCGTCCCGCCGGACCCGCCCCACCGTGGTCAGGTCGAGCCCGTGGGCGGCGGCGAAGGGCCGCGCGTGCTTCTCGACATACCGCAGGGTCGCGGGCTTCTCGGAGTCGTCACCGACGTTGGCGAAGATGAAGTGCTGGTAGTCCAGCTCCCCGCGCGCGGCCAGCACCAGGGCGGCGGTGGACTGCCAGCCACCCCCGAAGCTGAACGCCTTGACCGCCTCCCTACCCGTGGTGGTCATGCCGCCCCCGCTGCGATCCGGCCGACGTTCGCCGCAATGCGCGAGCCGCCCGCCACGGGGTGCGGCGTGAGGTCGTCCCAGTGGGCGAGCACGTCGCGCCGCGGACTGGCGCCCTGGCCCGGCCGGATGGGCATCTGCATGCCGAGGAAGTCCTCCCCGCAGGCCACCACCAGCGGCTTGCCAACTCCAGAGCCCCACACGGTCAGCGGCTCGTTACGTGCGGCACCGCCGGACTTGCCCCAACGGGCCAGCAGCGTGGGGTTGAGGCATACCTCCTGCCGCAGGTCGGGCGTGGTCCCCAGGGCGTCGGTCAGCAGCCTGCGCCACATTCCACCCGCCCACGGCTTCGTCAGCGGAAGGTCGCCACCTGGCACCTCCAGCGTCTGCCCGTCGGCTCGCACCGCAAGGGCGTCGGCGCACATCCCCGCGCGGTGCTCCAGCATCAGCGGGATACGGCGGTTGAAGCGGGCAAACGCGCGCAGCGACTTCAGCGCCTGCCCGCCCACCAGCACGCCCCACGGCTCGGACGGGCCGGACTCCAGTCGACGGCGCGCCACGGCCAGGGTGTGCCGGTCGGTCGCCACCGAATACAAGGAGCTACCGCGCGCCTCAAAGAACACGCCGTTGAGCTCGGGAAGATCACCGGTGGGGTACATGTGCCCGCTGACCTGCTCCAGCAGGTACGGGAAGTCGGTGATGGGGCCAATCATGCTGCCTCTCCCTCACTGTCGTTGGACCTGTCCATGGGTGCATTGATGGGGTGCAGCCGCTTGCCATCCGCCCGCTCGGTCAACAGCGCGTCCCGCAGGATGCGGGAGTTGGCTGCCGAGCAGTGCAGCGTCGTACGGATCGCTTCCGCGTTGATCGCGTCGTCGGCCCATTCGGCTGTGGCTTCGCGCGCCCCGGCAAGCAGCTCTGCCGGGGTCCGCTGCTTGGTCGGCTTGGCCTTCGCGGCGCGTTTACGCGACGGCTTTGGTGCCTCACGCATCGGCGGCTTAGCTGCCTCGGGGGTAATGGGCGGCAGGTCCCCGCTCGCGGGGCTCAGCTCTCCGAGCTTGAGCAGTACTCGCTCCGGGCGCGGGGTCTTCGAGCGCCAGCGCCGGCCGTGCCGCTCGCGCAGCTCCGCACGAGCGAGCTGCCGCTCACGCTCACGCCCGAGTGCGTCGCTGTAGGAGGTGATCTCCCACAGCGTCATCCGGCGCCACAGCGCGAACGTGGACAGCGGCGCGAGCAGCCACCGGGAGCGGCGGATCTTCTCCATCCGCCGTCCCGTGACCGCGCCGATCCGCGACGCGTAGACGTGCGCGGCGACCTCGGAGAGGACCACCCACAGCAGCGGCATCGTGCCGTGCGCGAGCTTCGCCGACAGCGACAGCCCGGCCGCGACGTTCAGCCAGCACGTCACCCCGGTCAGCGCCCACGGCACGAACCGCACCCAGCCCAACGGCATATCGGTGCGGATCAGCAGCAGGAACGCCGCAGTGAACACCGGGATCGCCACGTCGATACCGACCGGCAGCATCCACGGGGAGACGAAACCCCACCGGGCCCCAGCAGCCGACACGGCCTCGAACGAGGAAGCCAGCCCCAGACCACCCACCCCGGCCGCCAGCACGGCGACCGTGCCCAACAGCCACAGCTCGGGCCGGGTCAGCGGCGGCACCGTGGGCCGCGTCTCGGTTGCGGTGCTCATGCCGCCACCGCCTTGCGGCGCTTGGGCTTGCCCGGGCCGGTCAGCTGGATGACGTTCAGCAGATCCGGCGCGTGAGCCTGGATCGTCTCGACCGCAAGCCGTGTCACCGTGTCGTACAGGTCGGGGTACGAGGCGAGGATGTCGCGCGCCGCATCGAGCCGCGCGGCCTGTTCCTCAGTGGTTTCGCCCTCCACCCCGAGCCACAGCTCCAGCGGGGTACCCAGGGCCAGTTCAATGAAGTCATCGTGCGAGACGGCCTGATGGCCGCCAACGTAGGTGCGCATGTGGGTCTCTCCTGAAGTCGGATGGGCAGGGAGAACCGCGGCGGCAGGCGACCTTGCTGGGGAGTCCCGCCGCCGCGGCAGGGTCGTGCGTAAGGGTCCGTGCATTGGCAGCGGCACGTTCGGCCGCTGAGCCGTCGGTTTCGAGCAGTGCGCGGACCGGTGTCCGCGCGAGCCGCCTTTTCAGTGGAGGCGGTGGTCATATGGAGTTCTCAAAGATCAGTCGCTTCCTTCGAGCCCGTTTCACGGGGCGCTCGGGGCGGTGCAGTCAGATTGACCTAGGTCAATCTGACTGTCAAGACGTTCGGCCGGAGATCTGAGATTGACCTAGGTCCGGTTACGCTCGGAGCTATGGAATCCAGCCCTGACGCACCGAAGCCGACGGCCAAGGAGATCGCCGCGAAGTACCGCGGAGAGATCGCAGACGGCAAGCGAGAACCTGGCTCCCAGCTGCCCGCAGCGCGGAAGCTCGCCAAGGATCTCGGCGTGCAACTCATGACGGTGCAGAGCGCTTACGGCCAGCTCCGCGATGAGGGCCTGGTGCTCACCCAGCAGGGACGCGGGACGTTTGTCCGCGACCCTTCGGCGCCCCTCGGCACCGAGCCGGGCAGCAGTCCCGCTTTCGCTGCCCTGGCGGAAGAGCTCAGCTCGATTCATGACGCTCTCCGTCAACTCGGCGAGCGTCTCGACCGCCTTGAGCAGTTGGCTGGCAACGACTCTCCAGCCTCGCGGTGACTTCGTCCGCGCGCCTCAGCAGCCGTTCGACCGAGGAGCGCGCTTCCCTCAAACTCGCTTTGATCACTGCGAGTTCATCGGGAGTGAGGCCCCCCTGCTCGTTCGCTTGCTCATTGATCCCTGGCATGCCAACGAGCATGTGGCCGCGAACAGCAGAGGACCCGGACATAATGTCCGGGTCCTCTTTCCTTGCAGGTCAGGCAGGTTGACGATCCATCACTTAGTCACTTCGTCCACAGTATCGAGGACAGCCGACCAGGGCAGCTCTCTATCCGGGGGCGCATCGCGCGGCTCGTACAGCGGCCAGACGTCCGGCCCGTACACGAGGCGCACGCCTGCCTCTCGGAGCGCGTCGAGGTGTCGTTGCCACGCAGGATGCCGCGCGTGCGCGGCATTCACCCGGGGGAAGACGACGACAGGAAGTCCGAGGGTTCCGATGGCTTCGCCAACCTGAGTCAGCGCCTGATTGTCCGCGATGCCTGTCGCGAGCTTCGCGACCATATTGGAGCTTGCCGGGGCGACCGCGTAGCAGTCCACGGGCGGGTGCGGCCGGTCGTCTCCAGGGAGCCGCGGCTCCGCTCTTACCGGGAGGCCTGTCAGCCTCTCCAGCCGCTCCACTTCACCGCTCATCTGTAGCCAGTTGCCTGCGGTCGGCGTCAGCGTCACGGCTACCTGCCAGCCCCGGTCCATTGCGGGCTCGACCAACCCGATACGGAGCGCTTCAACTCCGCCGGCCCCCGAGCCGACGACTCCCAGAACCCCGCGCTTGCCCGTACTCACTGCACCGCCTTGCATCGTTGGGCCATCACGAACACCTCGGACGATCGGGAGCCCGCAGTCACCGGGGACTGCTTGGTCAGATCTCGCAGTGTCTCGCGGACCCTGGGATTGTTGCGTACGAGCTGAGGAGATGTCCGTTCGGCCTTGCGCAGCTCCGCGAAAGCGTCGTCACCGTGCCCCGCCAGCGACAGCGCGCGGGCGAAGTCGATACGGTGCGAAACGCTGCGCTCCTGAGGCATGTGGTCCACGTTGATCCGGCCGTTCTCCACCACGTATGCGACGTTATCGAGGTCCAGCTCGATGGATAGCCGGTGCAGCAGCACGTTCGTCGGACCGAACCCGGTCTGCCAGTAGTTCTCATCCGATCCGAGATCGTCCGCAAGCTCTTCGGCCTGGTTCAAGAGGCGAGTAGCCGTGGGACGGTCCTGGTGTCGCGCTGCTGCGACGGCAGCCCGCAGGTGAATCATGCCGAGCAAGCTCAAGGCGGCAGGATCACTCTCCGCTATTCGGGGAGACAGCCAGTGGGCCGTAGCGTCGCCCAGCTGCATCGCGGCCTCATAACGGCCGTTGGCGAGCAGGGCGTGCGTGCCGGAGCGCGCAGCCGAGGCCAGTACCAAGGGGTCGTCGGACGCATCTGCCGCCTGCATGGCTCGTTCGGCAGCGAGCCATGAGATGTCAGACTCCCCAATCTTCGCGAGCGTCGTGGCCGCAAGGTGGTGCGTACGGGCCGACACTGCCCAGCAGTCGTGGCCGTCCTCTTCGCGACGTGCTGCGCGGTCCTCCAACTCTTGAGCGGTCTGGAGGAGCGCGGGGAGAGCAGAAATCACGCTGCCGAGCCGACCGCCCTGGTAGTCGTTCCACGCCTTCTCGACATGCACCGCGGCCGGGGCGGGTGTCGGGAGCTGTGCATCTACCTCCGGCCCGAACAGGAGACGCGAGAGCCGCCGTGGGCTCATGAGCGCGTCACGCACAGCGGGCACATCGTCCTGCTGCTTCTCGTCCTCTACGAGCATGGACTGACCCACGAGGTCCCCGAGGGGAACCCGAAGGATGCGCGCGAGCTCCGCGAGCATGTCGATCCGCGGCGGCTTCCGTCGCCCGGACTCAGCCTTCGCCAACCAGTCCGTGCTGCGGCCGACCAGTCCGGCCAGCACCTCTTGCGTGTATCCGCGGCGTTTCCGGTAGAACGCGATTCGTTCGCCGATGCTGAGGTGATCTCCAAGACCACGCATGGGGTGTTGCCTCCCGCTGCTGTGTAGGGGCGTCTCTCAAGGTACCGACGTGGTGGTGAACGGGTAGCGGATCGGAGCCACCAGGCCACGGACAGCGTGTAGCTCTGCATAGGGGAATGCCCGGACGGAATGTCCGGGCCTGGGGGACTGCGCGCGATGGTGTCCCAGCTGTCCGACTGTCCGGTTAAGGCACTGACCTGGAGAGACAGCCCCGGACAGCTCACATGGGCGCTGTCCGGGCTGTCCGGTCGCCCGCGACGAGGAGGTACACCTTGCTCCGCATTGATGGTGACTTCACGACCCGTGGGGCAACCATTGGCGTCAGGAAGACCCAAGGGCGGGCGGATCGAGTTGTATATCGACTGCGACAGGCCCGCAGGCACTTGGGGACAACACGAAGGTAGTGAGCGCCACTCTTCCCCTTGAGAAAGCACATGAACTCATGGCCAAGCTGCTGAGCGAAAACGCCTTGGCGTCAGCATGCCCTGGCCATGCAGCAGGTAGACCAGTTGCTGTCTGAAGGCACGGGACCAGATGGCTGGTCACATCGGACGAAGACGGAAAAGTGTCACCTGTCTGGAGCTCCCGCTACAGACGGCTGCAACACACGGGGTGTTGCAGCCCGTCGACGCAGCCGACCTCTGTAGGGCCGTAGGAGCCGAAGGCGACTTCCTTCTCAAGAAGCGCCGCACCATGTCCCGTACCTAGCACCACCCGAGAAGTTGTTCACACAAACGGTGCCCACCTCTTCACCACCTGTTCAGTCTGAGCCCGCGTTGGGCATCCCATTCAGGTACTTGGTCAGGCGGCTGCGGAGAATTGGAGGTTAAGCCGAGCATTTGTGCTTCGCAGCATAGCAAATGTGTTGGCGTAGGCTACCCCCATACCGCCGCAGGCATCAGGAATTAAAACGCGCTTACGGGCCTCTGGGCGAGGCTGCTCGTGAGTGACAAGGGTGTGGTTGTGTGCCCTCGCGTAGGCAACGAGGTAAAAGTCTGCCGTGTTGGTCAGAAATTCCGTGACCGCGGCAAGCGTATAGTTGCGCTGGTTTGTCCAGTTAGTCAGCGCAGCGAAGTGCATGGTAGTTATGGCATCAATCGGGCGGAAGAATGCGTGGTTAGCTCGCGCCCAATCAGCAAGTTCATCGCCACCCCGAACGAGTTCGTCGCGGACGGGCTCGATACTGCACGCGATAAGGTTATTCTGGGCGTGCTCAAGCCACGCCCAGAATCCAGGCGCTATGTCGAATGCGTAGTATCTGTTCTTAGCCTCGATTAGCACGTTGGAATCGACTAAGTACATCAGGCGGCTCCGATCTTCTCGACCAGGGTTTGGAACGTCTGATGCTTCTTTGTACCAAGCAGGTGATACGCGTCTCGATAGGGAGTTCTTCCCTCGAAGGTATCGGCGATGACCGCGCGCGCGAACTGGCGGCTCAGTCGGATGGGCTGGCTGTTGTAGAAGTCGCCACCTTCCGAATCGCCTCGCCCTGCCTTCAACGCGATTACTCGATGAAGCTCGCCATCGTAGTGTTCTTGATAGTCGTCCCAACTGAGAAAGAAACGAGCATCGTAGAGCCTTTTGAGAATCACTAGAGTACTGACGCGGTACTTTCGCGCCAGCCGCTCCAACTCCGTTATTGCAGGTTCCCCCCGGTACTCAGTGCGAATCTCGGCCAAGGGAACGAGGACTTCTGCGGCTACACGGTTACACCAAAGTTCAGCGTCATTGTCGGAGGGGCGCGCCATGGCGGCATCGGACAGGGCGCTTTCGCCGAGCCAGACGTGAGCAAGCTCATGGACCATAGTGAAGATTTGGGCAGCCTTTGTGTCTGCACCGTTGATGAAAATCAGTGGCGCGGCTGGCTCAACAAGTGCGAAGCCCCGAAACTCCTCCGGCTTTAGCCTGCGATGGGTATCAGTACCCACGATTCCGCTGACCATGACGAGAACGCCGATCTTCTCAATACGGTCGATGAGTTTCCTTCGGGCGTCGTCCCAGGAGTTGAACGCCGAACGATCCCCAAGTTCGAAATTCAGCATCTGCCTTATCTGCGCAGCTACACGCTCGGGGGTAACGGAGGTATCGGCAGAACCCACAAAGTCAACCTCAGGCAAGCCGTGAGTCGTCGCATAACTGCGATACCACTCCTGCCGGGATTGGCAGGAGTAGATGGTTTCAAGAAGATCAACGGAGGGACGAGTGATAGCTCGGTTACCCAAGGTCCGCATGTCGGGGATTGGCACTGGTTCCTCAGGAGGCTCAGGCAAGAACAACAGCCCGAGCGGTGCATGCGTGGCGTGAGCGAACCGCTCAAGCTGTTTGAGCGTCGGCCGCGCGCTTCCGGCGAGCCACTCCTCAAGGTGGGGTACGCGCTGGGCGATCGTCTCCTCAGACCACCCGGCCCGCTCTACAGCCCACTGCAAGAGGTCGGGTTCTACTCGGACACGGACAATCACCACGACTCACCTCCCCCTTGACCTTAGGTTAGGCGCCCCAGCGGCGCTGCTGAACCCCCACTGCCAGTCACGGATCAGTTACTGATGTAGCTGTCTCTCTTCCCAGAGGTTGTACGGAGCATGCGGCCAAGCCGACACCGAGCATCCCAGGGTGCATCGCCTGAGCGCACCACCTGCTGCGGATAGCAGCGGTCAACAGCGGCGAGTGCACGGGATGACGCAGTCACTGGTTAAGGGGATCCGTGCAGATCAGGCTGCTGCGGGTTTGGTCTTTCTCCGGATTCCCAAGCTGAGTGCCCGGGGTCAGTTCCCGCCTGCTGCCAAGTCGCTTGGCCAGCTGACTACTTGTTCTGCAAATCAAGGCCTCTTGCGATCGCTGCGCCGCTACGGTCGAGCGTGAGCGAGGGGGCAAGGTATGACGGGTGTAGAGATCGCGATCGGCTATGTGTTCGCTTGGGCGGTGCGCAAGGCCCGCCGGGTGGCGGGACGGGCGGATGCCGAGGTGGACCTGGCGCTGGATGGGGCCATGGACCGGGTGCATGGGGTCGTCGTCCGACGGCTGGGGGATGACGCAGAGCTGGAGCGGCTGGAGGCGGAGGCCGCGGCCGGCCAGGACGAGCCGAGCGCGCTGACCCGGCACCGGGTGGGGCAGGTCGTGTCGGCGGCGGTGGAGGAGGATCCGGGCTTCGCCCGGGAGCTTGAGGCGGCGGTGACCGCGGTCCAGGAGGCCGCGCGAGCAGCGGGCAGCGCGGTTGCCGGGAGCTACGGGCTGGCGGTGGGTGGTGACCTGTCGGTGCAGGCTGAGAAGGGCTCCTTCGCCGCGGGCGTGGCCAACATCCAGGGCGGGGTGCAGCTCGAAAACCCTCAGCAGCCGGGTCCGGACCAGCCCTGACCGAACCCGGTAACGAAGCCGTGCCGCACTCAGTCGTACAGGCCAGCAACGGTGCGGTGGCCACCCGGCACCTCCATGCCGACAACATCTACCTCAATGGCGCCCGGCCCGACCCACTGAACGTCCCGGTCACGGTGGCGCCGCCTCTGGGCCTGCGTGCCCCGCAGCATCCGTTGCGGGGCCGCGATGCTCTGCTGGAGCAAGTGGAGTCGGCGCTGTCCACCCCTGGGGACTGGCGTGCACATGTGCTGGCCGGGATGGGCGGGTGTGGCAAGACGTCCATGGCCCTGGAACTGGCCTATCGCCGGATGCGGATGGGCCATGAGGTGTGGTGGGTTGATGCACGGCAGGCCACGACGCTGCAGTCGGGTCTGCGGGCGGTGGCCCGTCACATCGGCGCTGCCGATGAGCAGTTGCGTGCCGGGGATGTGGCGGACGTGCTGTGGGCGCGCCTGTCGCAGTACGGGCGCCCCTGGCTGCTGGTGGTGGATAACGCCGACGACCCCGCCCTGCTGGACGGTCCCGGACAGCTTAGGAGCGGCACCGGCTGGGTCCGCCCCCACACCAACAGCTTCGGCGGTGTCCTGGTCACCACCCGTGACAGCACCGCCGGGACCTGGGGCAGCGGCTGCGCCCTGCATCCAGTGCGCACGCTGACCGGCGACGACATCGGGGACGCCGCGCAAATCCTGCTGGACCACGTACCCGCACGGGCCGGTACCGCAGACGATGCACGCCGCCTGGCGGAACGCCTAGGCGGACTCCCTCTGGCGCTGATCCTGGCCGGTACCTACCTGGCCGAGGTGAACGACAGGCCTTCCGCGTACCGGGACCCAGATATGCCCGCGGACTTCGCCTCCTACCAGACGGCCCTGGACAATGGCCTGCGCCACGTGGACCCCGGGAACGTCATCAGCCAGACCTGGGCCATGTCCGTCGACCTGCTGACCAAACGTGGTGAACCCCTCGCCAGGCCCCTGCTGGAGCTGATCGCGACCTTCGCCGACGCTCCCCTGCCCTACACCCTGCTCCTCACTCCGGACAGGCTGGCCAACGCCGGGCAACTCGGCGACCTCGATGGCCCGGGCCTGTGGAGGCTGCTGACCGCCCTGGCCGGCCTCGGCCTGATCGACCTCTCGCCCACGACCACCGGCTCCGGTTCACTGGCCACGGTGCGGGTACATCCGCTGGTCCGCGACGCCAGCCGCAGCGACACGGCCCTCAGCACGGCCGTCTCTGCGATGCACAGCGCGGCGTTCGCCGACGAAACCGGGGTGCCGGAGGAACCTGCCTACTGGGACCACTGGCGGCTACTCCAACCACATGCCTCGGACCTCTTCCACCGGGCTACTGCCGCCAGCCTGCCCGACGATGTCATGCAGGACGCCGCGAGCGCAGGTGGCCTCGCGGCCCGACAGCTGTTAGCCCGCGGTCTCTACCAGCAGGCCCGAACCGAGTTCGAAACCGTCCTCGCCATCGAGCGCGAGACCCTCGGCGACACCCACCCGGAGACCCTTTTCACCCGGCACGAACTCGCGAGGGCGCTGCATGCCCAGGGCGAGCTGGCACAGGCCCGAACCGAGTTCGAAACCGTCCTCGCCATCGAGCGCGAGACCCTCGGCGACACCCACCCGGAGACCCTCGTCACCCGGCACAACCTCGCCGCGGTGCTGCACGACCAGGGCGAACTGACACAGGCCCGAACCGAATACGAAGCCATCCTCGCCATCGAGCGCGAAACCCTCGGCGACACCCACCCGCACACCTTATCCACCAGGCACGAACTCGCGAGGACGCTGCACGACCAGGGCGAGCTGACACAGGCCCGAACCGAGTTCGAAGCCATCCTCGCCATCCGACACGAGACCCTCGGCGACACTCACCCGCACACCCTCATCACCCGGCGCAACCTCGCGAGGACGCTGCACGACCAGGGCGAGCTGACACAGGCCCGAACCGAGTTCGAAACCGTCCTCGCCATCCAACGCGAAACCCTCGGCGACACTCACCCGCACACCCTCCTCACCCGGCACAACCTCGCGAGGACGCTGCACGACCAGGGCGAGCTGGCGCAGCCCCGAACCGAGTTCGAAGCCATCCTCGCCATCCAACGCGAAACCCTCGGCGACACCCACCCGCACACCGAGGCGACTCGTGCATGGTTGGCTTCGCTGTAACCGCACCACCTATGCACCACCCAGGACGGACAGCCTCGGTCAACAAGGGGCAGAACACCAACGGCAGTGGTCGCCCACGAGCCCAGTTTGTGCAGGTCAGCGACTCGGCGGCACCTACTTCGCCCAGCGCGACCCCGAACGCGCCACCCGCCGCGCGATCACCGCACTCAACCAGCTCGGCTACACCGTCACCCTCAACCCGATGGAGAACGCCGCCTGACCAGCAGACCCGGATACCCGGCGGCCCACCTCGACCACCGGGCACCCAGCCCTGCCCACACCCACCCTGACCAGGCTCTATTACGCGTCAGAGGGTCTTAAATCTTGAAAGGCGCAACCTCTCCGGAGCCGTCTGCGCAGCTCGATCTACAGGTGTCCCAGCTGTCCGACTGTCCGGCTAAGGCTGTGACCTGCGGAAACGAACCGGACAGCTCAAAGTGCGACTGTCCGGGCTGTCCGGTCACAGAGGCTGCAACACCCGGGGTGTTGCAGCCCGTCGGCGGAGCCGACCTGTCATGGGCCGTCGCGCCGCAGGCGACTCCGTCTAAATCCCGGACAAGATCTGGACGACACGTGGACGGATGGCGCACTGACCGCTATCCCGGCGTGTTCCCTCGCAGGCCAACAGCACTGCCGGGGTGCGAACGCCAGACGACTGTAAATCCGTCCGCTTAGCCTACCCAGGTTCGAATCCTGGCGCCGCCACGCGATAAAGAGGGCCCCTGATCTGCGGAAACGCGGATCAGGGGCCGTTGTCGCTCTCACGCTCTCTACCAGGTGCTGTGGACGGGCTAGCCCTGGTACGTCGGGCTGAATCCTTGGTGTTCGCCGCCCTCGCGCCCCCCTGAGGCACCTGCGTACTCCTGAAGCAGCACGGCGACGCTGTAGCCGGCGCCCTCGGCGTGCCAGCGCCAACGGCTCTAGTCAAGGCTGCACTTGCGCCCGCCACCCACCATCCAACAGCGGTAGCCCGTGCTGAGTGGCTGCCTCAGGGACGGCACTCGAGCAGAAATGCAGCCTAGTCGTGATCACTGCAATGGCCTAGGTGAACTGGCCCATCAATCCATTTGAAAAGCATTATATGGACATGAGATTGCAACCTATATTGAGGACATTTGTGGTGGAAGAAGGCCCATCCGCAGACGACGAAAAGCATTTCGAGGTGCTTGCGCTGGATTACGAAATGGCACGAGAAGATGAACGTACATTTCAGAATATACAGGCGGCGGTGGTTGGTCTAACGGTTGCCCTCTTGGCGGCTGTTGCAACCATAGTTAGCGACGCTTGCGAACTGCAGCATGAGGAAGAGAAGGGCTGCAAGCATCTACCCCCCCTTTTCCTCGCCGGTGCGCCTTCGATCCCATTGGCGACGCTCGCCTTCTTGCAGCTACTCGGAGTCGTAGCGGCTTTGCGTAGTTATTATCTGCGTGCCATAGAGCGAGAACTTCGGGGTTATACCAAATCCTCCCTCTCGGACCTCATCAAGATTGGGCCTATCCGGCCAGGATCGTATATGGGGCTAATGACTGAAGTCACCACAATGCGTAGGGGTAGAGCAGGGTACCGGATCTTGTCCGTTATGATCATGCTTATCGCGCTGGGCTTCTTCGGTGGCCTGACCTGCTACATAGCGATTCACCTCGGTGGGGCCTACGGAAAAGCCATGTTCGTCTTCTACGGGCTTGCTTTCGGGTTGCTGATAGCCGATGTTTGGGCCGCGACTCTGGGGGCGCGGAGTACGTTCGTGAAGATTGCAGACAGATTTGTCGCACGACACCTAAGGTCTGGTTCGACGCTAGTGCAGAGGCCAAGTGCAGAGGGGCGCTCCCTGGCCTCCTACCTGATCTTGCCGAGACCCGAAGACTGCATCAAGTGGCTTTTCATTCCTATCGTCTTTATCCTGGCCTCGTGGTCGAGGGGGGGACCTTACTATTGGGATAGGATGTTCTTTACTCTACTAATCGTCGAATTCCTCGTTTATTCTGCCCGCTATCAATGGAACGATGTCCGAGGCATTGAGGAAGACTCTGGGCATCCTGCGGCCCGGGAAAGAAGACGCCTTCCGTTCATGAAGGACGTGTCCCAGTTGCGTGTCGTGGTATACAGCAGCCTCATTACCGCGACTGCCAGAGTCATCAGTGCCGTCATCTTGGGATCGGCCATAGGTGCTACGACGCCGACACTACGCTTGATCGCAGGCGTTTTCATGATAGCTGCGGTATACGAAACCCTGCGAGCTATCGAATCCCATCACTACGTCAGGCGAAATCCGAATCTGGCACACTATGCAATCGCGGCAGGATTGTGGCTCCTTGTGGGACTCGGATACGTCATTCGTTTTCTTGCGGGCCTCGATGCAGCCAACATCCCTCCCTTAGGTCCGCTGACCTTCCCTGGTGCCGCCTTCGCATTCTGCTTCGGAATCATGTTCGTTCTGCTCACGTGGGTGCTCGAAGCCGCAAGCTACTGCCGAAAGGAATCGGACTTGCTCTGGTACGTGGTCGATGACGAATCATTGCGCGCGAAGCCTCATCTGGTGCTTTTGTTGTCATTTCTGTCCAGCCCGAAAGTACAATTCGAGGTAAAGCCGGGCGCGCCATCTTTTGGAGATCGTAAGCATATATCAGTTTTGGAACAGAGGGGCGCCTCGAAGTTGTGGGCTCCATGGAATCTGGCTTACTTTGCAGCGTCTATCGGTGGAGTCTTTCTTGGTGCGCGCCTTTCTGGAGGTGAGCTCCCTTCCCTGGGAATTGTAGTCTTGAGTGCAATATTTGCAGCTACTGTAGGATTCATTGGTCTCGCGAAAGCCTGGCAGATTACTGTTGTAGTCCTCCTGCTGGCGGCCATGACTGGCGCCGCCGAAATCGACATGAGTTTCGATAGTAAGCGTGCCATGCTGCTCATCCTTCCTTGGGCGATTGCCACAATGACCTATGTTGGGTTTAGGCGGCAGTCATACGGCGATTTGAAGAAGTTCCTAAAAGATCTCACTGAATGGGGTAAGGGGATCGTCGAATGGGTGATGAGTGTTGTTGTAGGCGGGAAAACCTGGGGTAAGGTCAAGTGAGATTAGCCGTGCAGTTGACTCGGTTACTCGGCAGCCGGGCCAGCCCGCTGTCTGTTCAAGCAGCAGCTGTCCGGGCTGTCCGGTTACAGCCGGCTGCAACACCCGAAAAAAGTTGCAGCCCGTCGGTGAAGCCGACCCTGGAAGTCGTAGGCGCCGGAGGCAGCTTCCTTCTCAAAGTGCCACACCACTCCGCACCACTCACAACGGTCAACGTCGGCGAGCCCGAGCGCCTGAATTCAACACCATCAGAGGGCGTCCGTGCAGGTCAGGCCCACTTCAGCGCCACATCATTCTCAGGATTCCCAAGCTCAGAGCGCGGGTTCGATTCCCGTCACCCGCTCCATGCAACGGCCCCTCCATCCTGCTTGTACTCGACTCGCCAGCCTCCGCCGGGGAGAGCGGCTACGACGGGGTTAGTCTTCGGGTCGATTGCCATGGAGCAAGTCTGGGACCCAATAGGGGCTTTGTCTCCTACCCCGCTGGTGTAGGTACCGGGACCGTGGGTGCGACAAGCACCTTTCGGATGCCTCCCTGCCTCCCCCTGTAGCGCCGCAGTCCTTCCCTCCGGATCTGTGTACGACTCGGGGCGCCCGGCGGGGCCGGACGGCGGGTCAGCGTGGGCCGCCGTCCGGCCCCGCCCGACACACCTACGACACACGGCGTGTCCCAGCACGCCCCAGGCCGACTTAACCGCAGGTCAGAGAGCTTTTAATCTAGAATGGCGCAATCTCTCCGGAGCCGTGTGCGCAGGTTCGAATCCTGCCGGGGGCACCCTTGATGAGGTGCCCAAAGACCCCGCCATCAGCGCTTTAGCTGAGAACGGGGTCTTCGCGTATGTGCAGCCGTATGCCACCGTGAGCGGTCGTATGACAAAGGCTGCGGCCTATTTGCGGGATGGATCATGGAGCGTTTGCCGAGGTCAGTCCCTGAAAATGACGAGGCCCCCGGACTAGTCCAAAGGCCCCAAGCGTTGCCGCTCGCTCACAGCTTGTTCTTCAACCTCGGGCTGTCTCGTGACAGCGACGGTTGATCGCCCGGCTCAGACCCTCCCCCGTGCCCACGGCTGAAATCGACGCATCGTCCGCACTGCCTCAGCGGCGGCGCAGACGCAACGCGATGAGCACACCGCCGGAGCCGATCAAAGCGGCGGCCAGGGCCGCGTACCAGGTGGTGTCGGAGGAGCCCGTGGAGGCCAGCGCACCGGTGGTGGTGCCGGGGGTGTTCGCGCCGGTCGTCGCCGTGTCCGTGGCCGAGGCGGACGGAGCCGGGGACGCGGACGCCGAGGCCGTGGGCGACGGCGTGGCGGACGGGGTCGCCGACGGCGTTCCGCCCGGCGTCGTGGTGCCGCGCTCGGGGGCGATGGTGATCGCGCCGTCCGCGCCCAGGAACGGCGTTATGTTGCCCTCGGTCAGCGAGCTCGACGCGTGCAGCTTCAGCTTGAGCGGCTTCTGGATGCCCTTGAAGTCGACCACGCTCACGCGAAGGGTGGTGCGGTGCATGATGAAGTTCTTGCCGATGTCCGACAGCTGCCACTTGTTCTGGCCATCGATCCGGGTGGCCCTGATGTAGCTGCCGTCGGCCGCGAGCTCCTCGACCACGAGCTGGGGGACGAACTGCGTGTCGTCGGGGCCCTGCTCGACCTCCAGCGTCGTCGCCAGGTCGGAGTCGAACGTCGCCGTGCCCTTGAGCTGGTGGATCAGGGAGACCTGGCCGTACGTGCCGGGCTTGATGGGCGTCTTCGGGTCGGACAGAAGGCGCAGACTGGCCGGACCGGACTCGACCTTCGGGCTGGTCTCGAAGACGAGGGTGTCGTCCTTCTCGCGCTGGGCATGGTTGAGCAGGTCGGCCGCGTCCAGCTTCAGGTTGCCGTTGTTTGAGGGGTACTTCTTGCCGAGGCCGACGGACACCTTCCAGCTCAGCTCGCCCTTGGCGGGCACCGAGAACGGGTCGCCCTTGGGCTTTCCGGCCGGGTAGAAGAGGCCCTGCGCAGAGCCGTCCTGCTGCATGACGTAGTCGTCCGTCGCCGGGGCGTTCACCGGTTCCACGTCGAAGACGATGTGGGAGGAGGCCACGGGGCTCGCACCGTCCGAGTCGGCGACCATCCACGGCAGGAAGTCGACCGCCTTGTCCGAGGAGTTCTTCACGGTGAACGTGAACGTCTCGGTAGCCCCGCCACGGGTCAGCGGCCCGGCCGGCGCCGGGGTGCCCAGCTCGATCGTGAGGGGCTTGCCGGAGGCCACCGGCGCCGCATACGCGGCGAGCGGGACGAGGGTGGTGCCGACGGCAGCGGCGACGGTGAGAGCAGCGGCGGAGGCGAAGCGAGCGGACATGGTGGACTCCCCCCAAGGAATCGACTAGGGGCCGGGCTTCCGCTGGATGGGCGGGTGTCGGCCGAACACAGGAGCAGCGCGGCGAAGTGCCGCGGCACGGTGAAGCAGATGAGAGGTGGTACGAGGCAGTTCGGGGTGGAACTGATCGGGCAGCGCGGAGAGGCTTACCGGATGGTGCGTGAACTCGCCTTCCGTCCGGCCCTGTTCGGTTCCGGCTGTGCGGCGTGTGCTCATCCTCACCCACCAAGATCGGCCGGACAATCCCCGTACTGTCACCACTCTGCAACAGCGCCCGTTCGCCAGAACTCACCGTTGACCTGGACGTTGGCCGGGCCGCGCGCATCCGGAGGCAGCGCGTCTCGGGGACGGCGTGGGTAAGGCCGGGTGACCGTCCCAGTGGCGGGATCTGTGAGGTCCTTGGTTGCGGCCAAGGCTTCGGCGGAGTCTGCTGATGTCCGGTTCGTGATCATGTGAGGCCGAGGAGTGCGAGTGGGCGCTGCGGGTCACGGGCGCTGCGGCGAAGTTCTGCGGCGATGCCCACGTATGGAGCTTTGCGCAGGTTCGAATCCAGCCGGGGGCACCCTGTTTGAGGTGCCCAAAGACCGCGCCATCAGCGCTTTAGCTGAGAACGGGGTCTTCGCGTATGTGCAGCGGTATGCCACGCTGGGCCGCCCTATGCCGGCGTCCGTGGACTATTCGTGGACAGGGAAGCCGGTCATCGGCGCAGGTCGGCCCACAACATGGCGGAGCCCCGGGACAGATCCAGGGGCTCCGGAGTGTCCCGCCCTGGCGGGTCACTCGTACTCGCGAAACAGGTCCTCGATCTGAAAGGCCTCAGCCAGAGGCTTTGGCGATGATGCGGTCCATCTCCTCCCGGCCGAAGGCCCGCAGGGTGGTGCTGCGGACGTTGCCCAACCCGGCGACCTGCAGGAGTACCGCAGTGGCGGTCTCGTCGTCGGGCGCCTCTACAACGGCCACGATGTCGTACGGACCGACGGTCCAGTAGAGGTTCAGGACCTTCACCCCCAGCTTCTGTGCCGCTGCGGCGAAGGCCTCTGAGCGCTGCGAGGTGTCCTTGTAGCCCCGGATCCCCTGATCGGTCCAGTTCAGCAACGAGACATATGTCGGCATGGTCTTTCACCCCTATGAAGGAGACGCAACACATCGTCGATCAATTCTGAGCACCATGCGCGCAATGCGCATTTGGAAGCAGGCCGGACGAGTGATACGAGCGATGAGCGATGAGCGATCGAACCCCTCAAGCGGTGGCCAGCTCCCCAGCACGAACCATCTGAGTACTCTGTCGCCCCACAGACATGGCAACAGCCGAGGCACACACCCGCAAGACGGATAGCGAGAGGGTCTCTGACCTGCGGTGTTTCGTCCGAAGCGGTACAGCTGGCGTGTGACGGGCACCGCTGCGTCAAGAGGTTTCTCGAAGAAGATGCGGCGGAGGATGTCGAGAACGGCCTGGCGGCTCCGTCTCAGGGGCAGATGCGGCCATCGTGGCCGTGCCACACCAAGGAGGCCCAGCATGACGATCCAGCGGATGGACAACGTCCTCATCGTTGTCGACGACCTTGACGCTGTCATTGCGTTCTTCGTCGAACTTGGCGTGGAGCTGGAGGGCCAGGCGCCAATCGAGGGACGTTGGGTGGAGCGTGTCGTCGGGCTCGACGACGTCCGACAGGACATCGCAATGCTGCGGACCCCGGACGGCCACGGCCGAGTAGAGCTGGCGATGTTCCACACGCCGAAGGCGATCAGCGCCGAGCCGAAGGACGCGCCGGCGAACACGCTGGGCATTCGTCGCATCATGTTCGCCGTCGACGACATCGAGGACGTCGTTGCCCGCCTGCGCACCCACGGCGCCGAACTCGTCGGCGAGCTGGCGCAGTACGAGGACAGCTATCGGCTCTGCTACGTCCGCGGCCCCGAGGGCATCATCGTCGGACTGGCCGAGCAGCTCAACTGAAGGCTGCCGAAGGGGCCGTGCACCCAAAGAATCTTCCGGGCACCCGCGCCCGGGAGCTGCGCCGGACCGCCGGTCGCGTACGCACCCGCGAGCTCCCCCCCTGACGACCAGGCACCCCGTGCCACGCGAACCTCCCTACGTTCTTCTACGGGACCGGGCGAGCCCTTCGTATGGTTGGCCCACCCAGGTCGTGCCGTACCGCTGCACGATCTCGTCCAGCCGTTCTGCGTGCTCTAGCTCGAACTTCCCCTCTAGCTCCTGCCTCAGTCCGCGTTCCTTTCGGCTTCCAGCAGGGCGCAGGAGTGGTGAGCTACTGAACGAACGACCCGCTCGTCTGCCCGTTCCTGGTCCCGGAGGAACCGCGCGCCGTCCAGCAACTCGGCATCGTCACCCATGATGGGCCCAAGGAGCGAGCGCGCTTTGCGACCCCCAGCGAGCGTGTCCACCGACACGGAAGCGGATCGGACAGCAGCGATTCGGAGAGCGAGTACGCCTACTCAGTCAGTCCCATGGCGGTCAGGACTACGGCCGGACGGTGGCGTCGGGAGAGCGCGCACGACCTCGCTCAGCAGCGACTCGCTGCTTCCACCACGGTGAACCACAGCCGACGCAGGGCCCATGGGGGAGTGTCCCATGTGTCCGACCGTCCGGTTGGGCTCCTGACCTGTTCATATGAACCGGACACCTCGTCGGCGTCAGTGTCCCGGTGTCCGGTCCTTGAAGGCTGGCGCACGATGGGCACGACAGTGCAGACCGCGCCATGCCGTCGAGTCAACCTGCGGCAATCGTCCAAGTTTTCGACTGAGGCCGAAGCTTAAATATCTTCAGAAGCGAGCATGCTTGCACAAAATAGACGTGCGCTGCTTAAGGAGCGGGATGCAGGACCCCCCTCAAATACCACGAGACCGCTGGGCAATTCCCCGGAAAATCGGCTACGTGTCAGCCGCACAGTATGCCCACTTCGTCGCAGCACCACTCCTAGCGGCTGCCGCCATATCAACTTCCGGAATAATGGCTGCCGATGCAGATAAATTTCGTTGGCCTGGTCCCGCCATTCTAGTGATGACGCTCTGCGCCGTATTGCTTGTTTCATGCATACAGTGCAGCTTCAATGCGGTGTCCCACCTCATGAGCCCAGCAGATCTAGATACTTGGTACGGAAACATGCAACGACCCCCGGATACTATTTTGATGCAGATTCAACAGCAGAGTCTCCGAACGTGGGAACGGGGGTCCGTTAAGGCAGTTCACCTCTATAACCTAGGGGTGACCACCCTCGGATTGGGCGCAACAATCGCGCTCGCACCCCCCGAGGGCGCCTCCATCAAGCATGCGGCATTCCGCTGGAGCGCGTGCATCATCGTCGGTATCGCCACAATTCATGTCTCGATCACGACGGTAAGTGTTTGGCGAAGGAATCGAACAAACTAGCGAGGTCATCGTGAGCGGATGGGAACCCGATCTAGACCTTTTCCTTAGGGCGCGTAAATTCTGCCCATTGTGCGCCGGAGTGTATATGGAGGAAGAAAAAGGAGGCTTCATGAAATTCAGGAGCCGCCATGCACATTTCTTCAATCACTCAAACAGCTGTGAGGCACGAGTCATTCCTACAGAGACGATGCTTCGGCTGTATCAAAACGAGGCGGACGTGCGAGCTGAAGTGGCTCGGATCAACTCCGGAAGCTCCACCTAAATTTACGCCGTGGATTGTGCCTTACGATCTGCCGGTTTCGGAAGACAAGGCGAATGTGATCGCCAAGGCAACGTAATCGCGTCCGCACACTGTGTCCGGGGGCTGCAACACCAAGGGTGTTGCAGCCCCTTGCACCTCGCTCAACGGGACGACTGTCTGGATCACTGGAACGCAAAAGGCCATCCGGTGCACCAAGGGCAGAAGTGGTAGCCGCGCGTCTGGTGCACCCTCCGATTGCGCGCCAGGTACTTCCAAAGCATCGACCAAGCCTTGCGAGGGAGCGCCCCTCCAGAACCGCCTGCGGCGTGAGAGCCGGCCGACGTTGAGCACTGGCATGGCTCCCCCGTCATCCGCTCGTTGGCGTAGCTGTACGGTGTCAGGTCCTCAAAGTAGGTCACGCACACAGGAGCGGCGCGCTGTCTGCGGACGCGGCAGACAAAATGGGTTGTTGACCTCGACTGCGTCTGCCTCGAGCCGGACATAGTCGCGGAACCAAGCCGGATGCCGCACTCGCGCCTTGGCCTTCGCCCGTGCCACGTCCTCCTTGGCTGTCTTCAACAGGCCGCCCGCACCCAGCAGTTCGGCTCCTTCTGGGTGAGGCCGGCCCGCTCTCGCAGGAGCTTCAGTTGTTTGCCCACTGCTCGGTACAGATCCGCCGCCCCGCCCGCGTCCTCCGGCGGGTCGGGGCGGCCCCTCCGTACCGATGAATTCCCTGGTCAGGGTACGGGCGTCCGGCCACGCAACACGCAAAGGGCTGCCTTGCCGTGGCGGCACGCTTTGGTTCTCGACAGGGAAGGGCCGGCCAAGGCCGTGCCTCGCGACCGCGCAGCGGCGCCAGACATCAAGAGCCGGACCCAGTCCCACCGGGTCCGGCTCTCATCTCGTACGCACGCGCAATTCAGGGGCGGTGCGCTCCGGCCGCTCAGGCGTTGGGGCGCTTGCCGTGGTTGGCCTTCTTCTTCTTGCGTCCGCGTCGCTTGTTGCCTCGTTTGGCCATGGTGCGCATCTCCCTAATTCAGGACTTTCCTGACTTTCCACGTTTTCGTCAGTCTAGAGTCGGCCCACGGGGTCCGCATCAGCCGTGCGGCCGTGTCGATCTCGGGGTGCTGTGTCCGGCCACGCGACGCACCCTGGACACATGGCCGCGCATCTGGAGGTGGGCTGATGAAGCTCCGCAAGGTGCCACCCGGGTGGGGGGAGCCTCTCCAGCCGCCACCCGGCTACTTCGGATTCGAAGGCCGCGTACCCGATGAAACGCAGCGGCGCCTCATCCTCGACTGGGCGGTGAATCAGCGGATCGCGAGCGGATGGCGGGTGGAGTCCCGCTCGGAGACGCAGGCAATCCTGGTACGTGGCGAGCCGCTGAACCATGTGCTGCACGCCATCCTCAGCCTCGTCACCTGTTTTCTGTGGGCCTTCGTGTGGGTCGCTCTCAGCGTGACGAACAGGGTCGAGCGGGTGGCCCTCACAGTCGATGCGCACGGGCACGTGGTTGCCGTGCATGCTCCGGCGTCCTGCCGTTGATGGAGGAGAAGGGGGCGCCAAGAACAGGTGCGGACACGACAGTCCCCGGCGGTTCTTGTCAATGCGAAGCGTCTCAGTCGTCGCTAGACGCTCCTGCACCGACAGAATCTGCCGGGGGCCTGGCCAGAGCCGGGACAAGGGTCACTCGGGCCTTCGGACGTCTCCTCGGGCGGTGCGGCTCTTTCCGGTTGTCCGGTGTATTAATGAGTCTCCTCTATATTTCGCACGAGTCAAGGTTTTTGTTCTGATATCTGCGGATATCTCCCGCGGGATCCCGGTCGTACGCTGGAAACAACCCTCGTCGCGTTCGCCATGAGCCTGGCCGAAGGTGCCGCCAATGACCGCATCCGCTATTCCACGCGGGCCGGGTGCCACGGCCTGGGCACCCGAGACAGTCACGGACGAGCCCTACAACGCCCAGACACCGTGGGCCGCGCTGGCCGAGCCGATGACACCCGTGGGTGCCTTCTTCGTACGCGACCACTTCGGGGTTCCGCGGACCACACCCCAGCGGTGGCGGCTGCGGCTCGGCGGCGCCGTGGATGCGCCCTTCGACATCGGCTATGACGAGCTGCTTGCGATGGCGCGGCTGGAACTCGACGTCGTACTGGAATGCGCGGGCAATGGCCGCAGCCTGATGACTCCCCGCCCGCCGGGTCTCCAGTGGGACCAACGGGCCGTCGGCTGCGCACATTTCGCGGGCGTGCCGTTCCGCTCGCTGGCCGAACGGGCTCGGATCGCGCCGGATGCCGTGGAAGTCGTCTTCACCGGAGCCGACTCCGGCACCGTGCACGGTCGACCGGTGGTCTTCGAGCGCAGCCTTCCGCTCGGCGTGGCCCTGCACCCGGACACGCTCCTCGCCACGCACATGAACGGCGAACCCCTCGCCCCCGAGCACGGGGCGCCCGTGCGTCTGGTGGTTCCCGGCCGGTATGCGGTCGCCGACGTGAAGTGGCTGGTCGGCGCGCGGGCCGTCACGGAGCCGTTCGTCGGTGTCTTTCAGGCCGAGGAGTACGTCTATGTGGCGTCGCGAGGCACCACCGACGGGCCCGTGACGACCGTACGGGTCAAGTCGCTGATCACCACACCCGAGCCGGATTCGGCAGTCCGCCGCGGCACGGAGACCCTCGTACGTGGTCGGGCCTGGTCGGGGGCCGGGGTGGCCGTGCGTCAGGTCGAGGTGCGCGTCGAGTGCGAGGACGAAGAGGGAGCCGGTGACCGGGACTGGCGCGACGCCGTGCTCGAAGTGCCGGCCGGGCCGTACGCCTGGACGGGGTGGTCGTACCTGTGGACGCCGCGGCGGCCCGGTCAGTACCGGCTGCTGGCCCGCGCGACCGACGAGCACGGCGACACCCAGCCGCCACGGGCGCCCTGGAACGCCCAGGGCTACGGCTGCAACCCAGTGGCATCGGTGGAAGTGGTCGTCGTATGAGGGCCCCGGGACAGCAGCCCCGAACAGATACCGGAGGTGACGGTATGAGCGAGATCGAGATCATCACCACCCCATCACTCGGTGACACCAGCTATCTCCTCGTCAGCGGCGACGAGGCCGCGCTGGTCGACCCGCAGCGGGACAGCTGGGGGCTGATGGAGTCCTGTACGTCCAGGGGGGTGGGGATCCGGTACGTCCTGGAGACGCATGTGCACAACGACTACGTCTCCGGGGCGCTGGAGGTCCGCGCGGCGACCGGTGCCACGGTGGCCGGACCGGCCCGCGCGCCGTACGCCTTCGCGCATCTGCCGCTGGCGGAGGACGACGAGATCGTCGTCGGCGATGTCACCGTGCGGGCGATGGAGACGCCCGGGCACACGGCGGAGCACACCTCGTACCTCGTTTTCGACGACACACGCATGGCGCCGACGGCCGTCTTCACCGGAGGCAGCATGCTCGTCGGGAGCGCGGGCCGTACCGACCTGTCCGGCGACGACCGTACGGAGGAGCTGGCCCGGGCGCAGTTCCGTTCGCTGAGGCGACTTTCGCTGCTGCCGGACGCCACCCGGGTGCTGCCGACACACGGAGCAGGCAGCTCCTGCGCGGCCGGGCCGGTGTCGGGGGACAGGACCACCACCGTGGGCGCCGAGCGGCGTACCAATCCCTCGCTGACCATTCAGGACGAGGAGGGATTCGTCAGCCGGCGGTTGTCGGGTCTGCCGCCGTACCCCGCTTACTACCGCTACATGGCGCCGATCAACCGGTCCGGTCCGCAGGTGCTCGGTGGCCCGCCCACACTCCGGCCGCTCACACCGAGCATCGTGGAGGGGCTGGTCGGGGGCGGTGCGCACGTCATCGACGGGCGCGACCGCAGAACCTTTGCCGCAGGCCATCTGCCCGGAGCGCTCTGCGACGAGCTGGACGACCGGTTCGCGAGCCTGGTCGGCGAGGTCGTGCCGTTCGGTGCGCGCCTGGTGCTGGTGCTGCCGGAGCCGGAGGGGGAAGCGGCCGAGGAGGCGTTGATGCAGCTGCTGCGGATCGGTTACGAGAACATCGCGGGGTATCTGGCGGGTGGCGTCGGCGCCTGGCAGGCGGCCGGTCGGCCGCTGCGTTCCTTCCGTACCGCGGACGCACCCGAACTGGCCGGGCACATTGCCGAACGGCGGGTGCTCGACGTACGGCCGGAGCGCCCCGAGGGCGGCATTCCGGGAACGCTCGCCGTGCCACTCACCGAACTGCCCAGGCGGCTCGGCGAGTTGCCCAGGGAGCGCGAGATCTGGACGGTCTGTGGGAGCGGGCGACGGGCCACCATCGCGGCGAGTCTGCTCGACCGGGTGGGCATCCCCGTGACGGCGGTGGTCAGCGGTGGCGTGGGGGACCTGATGGCTCACGCCTGACACAGACATGCCTGACACACACACGCACGACGGCTGACTGAGTACGGCTCGCTGGTGCGCGCTCCTGTCGAAGTGGGGTGACGCACCGGAGAGCTACCCGAAGCGGCCCTCCACATAGTCCGCCGTCCGCGGGTCCGACGGCGCCGAGAACATCGCCGACGTGGGGCCGTGTTCGACGATCGCGCCCGGCGTGCCCTGTTCCGCGAGGAAGAAGGCGCACTGGTCGGAGACCCGCGCCGCCTGCTGCATGTTGTGGGTGACGATCACGATCGTGACCTCGTGGACCAGTTCGCGGATCGTTTCCTCGATGCGGCGGGTGGACGTCGGGTCGAGCGCCGAGCACGGTTCGTCCATCAGCAGCACCTTGGGGCGCACGGCCAGGGAGCGGGCGATGCACAGGCGTTGCTGCTGGCCGCCGGAGAGTGCGCCGCCTGGTTGGCGGAGGCGGTTGCGGACCTCCTTCCACAGGCCCGCCTTGGTCAGGCACTCCTCGACGAGATCGTCCTTGGCGGCCCCGCCCACCCGGATGCCGGTGAGTTTCAGGCCGGCGGTGACGTTGTCGTAAATCGACATCGCCGGGAACGGGTTCGGCTTCTGGAACACCATGCCGATCCGGCGCCGCGCCTCGGTCAGCCGTTGGCCGGTCGCGTAGATGTCCTGGCCGTCGATCAGCACCTCGCCGGCCAGTGAGGCGGACGGGACGAGTTCGTGCATGCGGTTGAGGATGCGCAGGAAGGTCGACTTGCCGCATCCGGAGGGGCCGATGAGGGCCGTGACCAGGCTCGTCGGCATGGTCAGCGAGACGCGGTCGAGGACTTTGTGGTCGCTGAACCAGGCCGAGATCCGGCGGGCCTCAAGGGTCGCCCCACTCGCCCCGCCCGCCCCGCTGCTCCGGGACCCGTCGGTGTGCGCCGGAAGCGGGAGGGTCGTCTCGATCTGGGTGGTCTGGTCGGTCACGGCACATCCTTGTTCGGCGGAGACTCGGTCGGTGTCGGTTGGGGACTCGGTCGGTGTCGGTTGGAGACCCGGTTGGGGACTGGTCGGAGACTCGGTTACAGAAGGTTGGGGAGGAGCAGCGCCGCCTGGTCGGCGACCGCGAGGCCGAGGGCGCCCAGCAGCGGAACGCCGACCACCCATGTGTGCGGCCGGCCCCAGCGCGCATGCGCCCAGGCGACGGCCGCGGCCGCCAGCACCAGCGCCTGGCCCCACAGCACCAGCGGCAGCCAGGCCGTTTGCTGCATGGCCATCGGCTTCTCGTCCTCCGGCAGGGCGCCCGGCGGGACCGAAGCCGACGGTGTGGGCTGCACGTCCGAGACCAGGTCCGCGTCCACGCGCAGAATGCCCCGGGGCATGAACGGGGTCCCATCGGCGGTGGTGAGCGTGAGGCGGCCCCGGCCCGCGGTGAGTGCCGGCGGCTGGGGGTCGCCGGCCCGGCGCGCGCCGATGACCTTGTACGTGTGTTTCCCCTGGCCCGTGGTCACCGTGAACCGGTCCCCCTCGGTCAGGTCGCCCAGGTGCCGGAAGGACCCCCCGTAGGTCGCCTGGCGGCCCATGATGACGCTGACTCCGGCCTGGCCCGGCAGCGTGGTGTCCCGGCGGTGGCCCGCGCCCCGGGCCAGGTCCCCCGCCGTGGTGCCCTCACGGACCACCTCGCGCAGATGGAGCACGGGGATCTCCAGCAGCGCCACCGGCTCGCCGGGCGCCGGCGCCGTACCGCCGCCGGCCGATCTGCCAACGGGGGCGACCCCGTTGGCAAGTGCGGACCGGAAGTCCGCGTAGTCGACCTGCCGGTCGCGGGCGTGCCGGAGGTCGCCCACGAGGCCGACGTCGACGACGAATCCGAGCAGCAGCGCGGCGAGGATGCTCAGCGCGGCGCCGACGACGCGCAGTCCGGGGCCGGCGGCCGGGCGGCGGGGTGACGAGGGGGCAGGTGGCCTGCTGTCGACCGGCGACGGGGCGTGCCGGGGCGCGGCGTCGGCCAGGGCAACCGGTGCCGTCATCCGATCCTCCGCTGCGCCGAGGTGGCGTAACCCCAGGCGTATCCGGGGCGCTTCGCCGTGATGGTGACGGTGATCAGATGCCCACGGTCGGCCTTGGTGGGGTAGTACGTCACCCGCGTGGCACCGCTGATCACCCGCCCGTCGCGCTTCCAGACGTAGCTGTACGTGGTGGCCGCGGGGGTCCATGTCCCCGGCTTGGCGGTCTGCCGGTAACCCACCTTGGCCGTACCGGTGATCGAGGGCCTGGTCACGTTCCTGAGGGCCGGGCCGAGGCCCACGGTCACGGCCGGGCTGGTCGCCGTGGTGCTGCCCGTGCTGTTGGTGGCGACCGCCCGGCAGGAGGTCTTGTGCGGGTAGTCGGCGGCGAGGAGCGGGCGGGTACGCGTGGTCGCGCCGCTGATCACGGCGGAATCGCGGAGCCAGGCGTACGTGACGGAGGTCGCGCCGCCGAACGCCACGGTGCAGGTCACCGTCGAGCCGACCTTCGCGGTGCCGGTCACCTTCGCGGGCGTCGTGACCGCCGGGGGCTTGATCTTGACCGTGTAGGTCAGGGCGGCGGAGGCCGAAGTGCCGTACGCCGCCGGGTCGGACGGCGTGAACTCCGCCTTCAGCGAGTGGGTGCCGACGGCCAGGCCGCTGGTGGTCAGGGTGGCCGTTCCCGCGGACACGGGGACAGAGGCGCCGAGCTCAGCCGCTCCGTCAAGGAAACGCACCGAACCGGCCGCCTCGGCCGGGGCGACCGTCGCCGTCAGCTTCACGGCCGTGCCCACGACGACCGGGCTCGCAGGCGCTGCCGCGAGGGTGGTCGTGGTCGCGGCGGCGGGCGCGGTGCTCTGGTACGCGGTGTTGGAGGTGAACCAGACGGGGGCGGTGAAATCGCCGTACGTCGTCGAGCCGAACGCGGCCCGGCAGGTCAGGGTGAAGTCGTAACGGCCCTGCAGGGTGGTGAAACCGGCCGTGCTGGCGTAGTCCCGCATCGTCTGCGTCAGTGGCACCACGATGCCACCGCTGCCCGTGGAGCCGTACGTCTCGATCGGTGAGTTGCTCACCACGTTCTGGCCCTCGGCCGGGAAGCCCGAACCCTTCACCGCGACGATGAGGTTGGTCGCCTCCGCCGGGCACGGGCCCGCGGTGGTCAGCGTGATCCCGCTGGTGTCCGTACCGGTGGCCGGGGTCACCTCCATCGAACCGAGGACATCCGCCCTGGCTCCGGCGGTGCCGAACGCGAGCGCGCCGGCGGCGAGGAGCGATGCGAGAGCGACCGACAGAGGTCGGCGTGCAGTCGAGAACTTCATGGTCTCTCTCCGTCTCAGACGTTCGGGGTGTCGGTGACGGAGAACTCTTCGCGCGTGCGGGTCCGGCGGACGACGGTGATGCCCCCGGCGAGGAGGAGGACGGAAGCCACGCCGACCATGGCCACGTCGGTGCCGGTGGCCGCCAGGGATCCCTTGCCGCCCGAGGAACCGCCGTTGACGTCGGTGGAGATGCCCTGGGAGCCGCCGCCCGGGGTCGCGGTGTCCGTCGGCAGGGCCGTGTCGGTCGGCGACGCCGTGTCGGTGGGCGAGGCGCTGTCGGTGGGCGAGGCGGTGTCCGTCGGCGAGGCGGTGTCGGTCGGACTCGCCGTGTCGGTAGGGGACGCGGTCTCCGTCGGCGACGGGGAGCCGGTGTTGGAGGGCGACGAGGACGGTGTGGCCGTCGGCCCGGCGGGGTCGGTGTTGCGGTACGCGGTGTTGGACGTGAACCAGATCGGCGCGGCGAAGTCGCCGAGGCTGGTGCCGTTGAAGGCGGTGCGGCAGGTCAGGGTGAAGTCGTAACGGCCCTGCAGGGTGGTGAAACCGGCCGTGCTGGCGTAGTCCCGCATCGTCTGCGTCAGCGGCACAACGATGCCGCCGCCCGGCGTGGTCGCGTACGTACTGATCGGCGAGTTGCTCACCACGTTCTGTCCCGCGGCCGGGAAGCCCGAACCCTTCACCGCGACGATGAGGTTGGTGGCCGCGTCCGGGCACGCCTTCGCCGTGGTCAGCGAAATCCCGCTGGTGTCCGTGCCGGTGGCCGGGGTCACCTCCATCGAACCGGCGGCATCGGCATACGCTGCCGTCGCGGCGAGCAGGCTGGCCGCGCCGGACGCCACGATCAGCGATCCGAGGAGGACGGCGGTCGGCCGGGATATCAGAGTGCGGGACGTGAGTGTGAAGGACACGGTGTTCTCTCCCTGTGGCTGATGGATCAAGTGCTGGTGGTGCTGGTGGTGCTGGGTGTGTTCGGTCGTTCAGTCGTTCCGGCGTTCAGTCGCTCAGTCCCTCAGTCGCTCAGTCGCTGGAAGCGGGCTCGGCGGCGCGCCTCCGGCGGCCTCGCGCCCAGTGGACGACGCCCGTGAGGAGCGCCAGAAGGCCGACGGCGAACCCGCCCACCGACCAGGCGACGAGCGAGGTGTTGGAGTCATCGGTGGCGGCATCGGCCGCCGTGACGGGCACACCGGGGGTGCCGGATCCGTTCGCGGGCGCGGAAGGTGCCGCCGCGCCCGCTCCGCCCGGCGTGCCCGCTCCGCCCGCCGGGCTCCCGGTGCCGGCGCCCGTACCTCCGCCCGAAACATCCGGCGGTACGGGCTGCTCCGATTGCCCCGGCGCCTTCGCGCCCGGGGCCTTGACCGCGACCCGCGTACCGTCCTGATACGCGTCCTTCGCGGTGAACCGAAGGGACCCCGTGAAGTCCCGCAGACTCCTCAGGTCGAAAGCGCCCTTGAGGCAGCTGACCGTAAAGGTGTAGGTGCCGCGCAGAGTGGTGAAGCCTGCCGTGCTGGCGTAGTCCCGCATCGTGTACGTCAGCGGAATCGTCAGGCCGCCGCCCGGCGCTTTCGGATAGGTGGCGAGCGGGGCGTTGCCGACGACGATCTGGCCCCCGCGGGGGAATCCGGCGCCGGTCACGCGGGCGATGACATTGGAGGTCTTCGCCGGGCAGGGCGCGGCGGCGCGCAGGGTGATGGGCTGGGTGTCGCTCCCCCGCGCCGGGCTGACCGCGAGCCTGTCGGCCTCCGCCGACTGTCCGCCGGCCTGGGCCGCCTGCGCGTCGGTCGGTGCGCCCGCCACGACCGTTCCGGCGGTCAGCAGGATCGCCGCCAGCCCTACGGCCTGCTTCGACCGGCCGACGACGCGACCCTGGTCCGGGGCGCCCGGGCCCGCCCCGCGCCGCCGACGTCTGCGGACAAGCAGCAGCGTCAACGCTCCCGTGGCGACCAGTAGCAGGGACAGCAGCGCCCACGGCACGGCCCAGAAGTTTTCGGTACGCGTGACGCGCGGCAGCACGCGGTGCTTGATGTCACCGCGCACGGGCTTGGGGTCGACCCTGACCGTGGTGGTGTCGCGCACGGCCGGGAGGACGCCCGTGGCCGAGGCCGTGATCTTCACGGCGGCGCCGGGCAGCAGCTCGGTGATGTCACGAGGGTTCGCCACCTTCGCACCGCCGCCGAACAGATCGCGCACGCCCACCGCTTGGCGGGCCGCCAGCCGGACGTTCCCGGTGTTGCGGACGGTGTACGTGACTGTCGCGGAGCCGGTGCCGAAGGGATTGGCCGTGCCGTGGTAGGTCGTGTGCAGGTCCTCGACGGTGAGCCGGGGGGCCAGTTCACCGGCCACGCGCAGATAGATCCGCGCCCCGACGCGCTGGTCGACGGCGACCTTGCTGCCCTTCTTGTCGCTGTGTACCGCCGACAGCGACGCGACGATGCCGCCGGTGTGGTCCCCGGGGGTCACATTCCGCGGAACGGCCAGGGTGAAGGGCACGACGACGTGGGACCGGCCGGGCACGCTCAGGAGGTTCTTGCCCAGCTTCACCCAGGAGCCCACGTCGGTCGACTTGTGGTCCGCCGCGAACAGGTCGAAGCCCCCGTCGGCGGTGGTGAAGGCGTCGCCGGCGTACACCCGCAGGGTGAGCGGCTCCTTGCCGTAGTTGAAGACGGCGATGTGGTCCTTGACGGCGGCGCCCGGGGTCGCCCCGTACGAGAAGTTTGGCCGCGCGTCCGGCTTCTTCGCGGCCGACGGCTGGACACCGAAGGTCGTACGCCCCTGTCCGCCGTCGCCCGGCCGGGTGGCCGGAACCGTGGCGGCGGCCGACGCGGCTCCGGCTGCGGCCGGGAGGACGGCGAGGAGGCAGGCGGCCAGGACGGCGGCCGTGCGGCGGGCTGAGGTCGTGATCATGTCGGGTCGTCCGATCGGGCGCGGGACGGGCGGAGCGGGATGGTGTGGGGGTGGGAGGAGCGGGGGGTGAGGGAGGAGCGGGGGGCGGAGGTCGGGACGGGCATCGCTGCCCGTCCCGACCGGGGCGGCTGCTTGGGGAAGTGGGGGCCGCCCCGCGAACATCCGACCGGGTCAGATGGCCGTCAGGGTGAGCGTTGCGGTGTAGGTGCCGGCGACGGTCGACGTCGGCGCGTTGAGGGCCAGGTCCGCCCCGACGTGGGCGGTGCCCAGGCCGGTTCCGTTGGCGAGGGAACGGGAGGACTTGAGTCCGGCCGTGCCCGCGTCGGCGGGGGCGACGCCATTGGCCGCGGCGACGGCCCCACCGGCGGTGACGGTCTGGGACGCGCCCTTGTCGATCACCTTCGGCGTCCAGCCGAGGTTCTGACCGTTGATCTGGTGCGTACCGCCGTCGGAGAAGTCGGTCAGCTGGCCGCTGACGGACCAGCCGGGGTTGCCGGCCCGGGTGTCGGTGAGCGTGACCGGGTTGATCGCGCCGGTGGTGGCCAGCAGGTCACCGTTGGCGTTCAGCTGCGGGGACGGCAGGGTGACATGCGGGTTGTCGACGCTGATGACCAGCGCACCCGACTGGACGGTCGTGGTGATGTCCTGCGAGGCGGTGACACCGGCGAAGGCGCCGATCACGTACGGGACGGCGCCGGAGTCCGAGCCGAGGTACGCGGCCGGGTTCGTCGGGACGAAGACCGCCGAGAAGGAGTGGTCACCGGCAGCCAGGCTGCTGGTGGTGTAGGCGGCCTGACCCGCGGCGACCGGCACCGTGGCCAGCGTGGTGGTGGTGCCGCCCACGGTGTCCTGGAACTTCACGGAACCGGCCGCCGAGGCGGGCGCCACCGTGGCCGTCATGCTGACCGGGCTGTACTGTGCCGCGGTGCCGGCCGGCGATACGGCCAGCGCGGTGGTCGTCGCGGTCGCCGCAGCGGCGTTGACCGTGTACGAAACCGCGGCGGACGTGGACGGGTTGTAGGAGGTGCCGCTCGGCGTGAAGGCGGCCGTCAGCGAGTGGTTGCCCGTGCTCAGGCTGCTCGTGGTGAGCTGCGCCTGGCCGCCGGACACGGTCACCGGGTTGCCCAGCGCCGCGCCGTTGTCGCGGAACTGCACCGAGCCGGCCGCGCCGGCGGGGCCGACGGTCGCGGTCAGGGTCACGGGCGTGCCCGCGGTGGCCGGGCTGGCCGGGGACACCGCGAGGGAGGTGGTGGTGTCGGTCTTCACGGCGGGATCGGTGTTCTGGTACGCCGTGTTGGAGGTGAACCAGACCGCGCCGGGGAAGTCGCCGAGGCTGGTGCCGTTGAAGGCCGTACGGCAGGTGACGAGGAAGCTGTACTTGCCCGTCAGGTTGGTGAAGCCGGCCGTGTTGGCGTAGTCACGCATCGTCTGGGACAGCGGGATGACGAGCCCGCCGTCCGCGGTCGATCCGTAGGTGTCGATCGGCGAGTTGCCGACCACGTTCTGGCCGCCGGCCGGGAAGCCCGAACCGGTCACCGAGACGATGATGTTGGTGGCGTTGGCCGGGCAGGCGCCCGACGTGGTCAGCGTCATGCTGGAGGTGTCGGAGCCGGTGGCCGGAGTGACCACCGCGGTGCCGATGTCGGCGGCGTGCGCCGAGGGGGCCAGGATCAGGCCGCCGGCCAGCGCGGCGACCAGGCTCGCGAGACCGCCCGCCAGGGTCCGCGAGAGCTTGTTCTTCCACACAGTCGTGCTCTCCTTCTCGGAAGGATTCGAAAGTGACGAAAGCGAAGTCAGGCATGGGGGGTTGAGGTGCTTGAGGTGCTGTGGTGCGAGGTCAGGAGGCAGCCTCAGGGGGTCTGCTTGCTGGTGTCGCCGCAGTTCGCGTTGGTCGCGAAGCCGTAGGTGTTGATCAGGCCCGACTGCTGGCAGACGAGGGAGTTCGAGCCGACGAAGACGGTGCTGTAGGGCGCGGTCCCGATCTTGCTGGTCGGGATGACGTTGTAGACGTCGCGCTTCACGGCAAAGCTGCTGTTGAGTGTGTTCGGCGAGAGGTTGTCGATGGTGCCCAGGATCGCCCGGCCGCGGAGGTCGGCGATGGTCTGCGAACTCTGGGCGTTGTACTGCGCGATGGAGAACGGGGTGATCGACTTGTCGTCGAGGACACGGCCGTCGTGCTCCTCGACGGGCGCGCCGCCCTTGGTGTCCTTGATGCAGGGATAGACGCCCGCGACCACGTCGGCGTCGGTGATGCCCATCGTGGACTCCCAGAAGCTGCGCGTACCGGAGCCGGCCTGCGGCAGGTACACGGTGAGGCTGAAGTTGGGAGCGGTTCCCACGTAGTTGGGGTCGCAGTGGTAGATGGCCTTGAGGTCGGCCAGGGCGAGCTTGCGCGGCACGGTGCTGGTGGGCGTGATCGCATAGCTCACCGCATCCACGGCGAACGGGACGTAGGTCAGGCCGGGGTTCGCGGCGCCCAGGTTGAGGCTGGAGGAGCGCGCGAAGTCCAGACAGCCGTTGCCCGCCTGCAGCGAGTTCAGCAGGGCAGTGCGGCCCGCGCCGGAACCGTTCGGGCGGTTGATGGTGCAGCCCGGGGTGGTCGCGGGGTCCTTCGTGGTGACCTGCGCCGAGCCGACGGCGTCGTACGAGCCGATGACCTTGGTGCCGTTGATGGTGATGACGTTGGCGAGGCCGTTCATCACGCCCTGCGTGGTGTCGGAGCCCACGCCGGAGAGCTGGCGGTAGGGCGGCGGCCCGGAGGGGTCGGCGACGGCCTGGCTGGCGCAGACGGTGCCGGTGAGGAGACCGGTGATGCCGACGGCGGCGACGGCTATCTTTCTCTTGTTCACGTGCGTTACCTCTCGGATAGGCTTTCGCCGGGTGGTGCCCGGCGCGATGTTCAGACAGTTCGTTGGCGCGGACCTGTCGCTGGTTCGGGTTCGGGCATCACCTCCCTTCGGCGCCCGGCTTCTTGGCCTGTCGCCAGGCCGACAGGCCTGCCGACAGCCGCGGCACCACCCTCGGCAGGAGAGGGCCGCCGACCGCGGCGGCGAGCCCGACGATGAGGGCGATCAGCAGGGCGTAGCGCACGGCGCCGAGTGCCCAGGCCGGAGTGCGGAGGATCGGGCCGTCGGAGGCGGCGGCTGTCGCCGCGGACGGTGAACCGGACGGCTTTGTGGTCGCGGACGGGGACGACCCGGCCGCGCCGGCCGCGCTCGACTGCCCGCCTGCCGACCTGCCTCCGGTGCTTGCGTCACCGCCGCTGCCTGCCGTGCCGCCGCCGGACGAGCCCGAGCCCGCGGTGGAGCTGCCAAGGTCATCGCCGGGGCCGGGAGTTGACGGCGAGGTGCCCGCCCGGGACGCGATGGCGTCGGCGGCGGCGAGGGTCTGTGCGCGCACGGTCTTGGGCAGCGGCGCGTACCCCTCCGGGAGGGTTCCGGCCGCCACACCCGGCCGCTGTCCGTTGCCCGCCGCGTACTTCAGGAGGGCCGCGTAGTCCTGGCCCTCCTTCTTGGTCAGCTGTTCGGGCACGGTGGCGGCGTAGCTGAGGAGGGTGAGCGGGTAGGCGTTCCTGTCGGTGGTGGCCGGGTTCGGGCTCACCACCCCGGTGACGCCACTGGGCTTCATCGCCGCCTGGCCGGCGAGCAGACCGACCGTGTCCGGGCCCACGAAGTGGCCCGCGGCGTTCTGGAGTTTCGCCGTCACCAGCCCGTAGCGGCTCGCCGTCGCCGTGTCGGTCACGGCCAGGACCGCCCGCCGTCCCATGGGCTGCGGAGGGTTCTTCTTGTAGCCGGGCGGCGTGGTGGTGTTGTCCCAGCTTGCCCGGGCCAGCGTGTCACCACGGGCGGCGGCGCGGGCGGCCGCGTGCATGTCGGAGGCGTACGGATGCTTGTCCTGGATGCACAGGGGGTGGTCCTGGTGGTCCTCGAACTGCTGGCAGTACGGGTCGCTCTTCGGGAAGTCGTTCAGCGGCAGCTTGAGGTTCTTGTAGTGCGGGTTGATCTTCATGCCCGAGAAGGCCGCGTCGCCGTACCGTCCCTTGTTGTCGGCGGTGCCGCTCAGGAACTCCCGGGCGGCCGGGTCCTTCTCCACCCAGTTCCACAGCTGCCAGGCCGCGTCGGAGAGCGCCTCGGGTACGAGCGCGTCGCCCAGGCTGCCGCCGAAGTCCAGGTCCTTGTAGGCGGGGTTGAACTTCCGGAACTCCGGGTCGCGGGCGAGGTTGAACGGGTTGTCGGCGGTGCTCGGCGCGAAGCGTGAATTTCCGTCCTGGTACGACTCGGTGAGCAGCTTGGCGACCAGCCTCGGGGTGAGGTTGAGCCCGCTCAGCCGTGCTCCGTCGCGCGCTGTGACCGCGTCGGGCGCGTTGAAGCCGGCCTGGCTCTCGATGAAGAAGCCGATGGTCAGCCCGGACAGTGCCAGGGGTGCGTAGACAGGACGCAGGCCGGCCGGCACCTGGCCGCCGGTGGCCGGGCGGCCCAGAAAGACCAGTCCGGGCTTGCCGGAGACCAGCTTGGCGCGGGCGGTGTCGTCGGTCACCTGTGCGTAGCCGTAGATCGTCCTGCTCGCGGACTGGCACAGGGCCGGCTGCCAGCGGGCGATGGCCTCGGCGACGATCTCGTCGCCGAGCGTGCTCCGCTCGTCGGCGCCGAGCGGGCAGAAGCGGCCCATCGGTTCGAAGCGCAGCGGCACGACGAGACGGTGCTTCCAGTTGCTCGCGGTGAGCGGTGAGGACTGCAGGAGCCCGCTCGGCTGGGAGCGGTACGAGCTGCCGTCCACCTCACTCTCGCCGCGCGGCACGATGACCAGCCAGCAGGGCCGGCCGGCGGTCGCGTTCGAGGCCCCGGCCGGCACCTCGCCGCAGCCCAGGCCGGGTGCCTCCACTGCCGTCTGGGCCTCGAAGTACACCTCGCCCCTGCCGTCGGGACCGCTGCGGGCGTAGGGGGCTTCGTTCGTGGTGTTCACGTCGTAGAACTCGTTCCAGTTCCCCTTCGTGATCACATCGCCGGTCGCCGACTTGAACGGGACGTACGAGATGCCGCTGCCGGTCGCCGGCGGAAGCTGCTGGTCGGGGTCCTTCAGTGCGCCGTAGGTCAGCTGCCGGGTGTTGGTGTACGCGCCGGCGGCCTGGCTGCCCGAGCCGGCCCCGAGCGCGGACGAGCCGCCGAACTGGCACTGCTCGGGGTCGGGTCCGCCGGCCCTGTCCCCCCAGCACTGCATGACCTGGAGGTAGTTGGCCGCATAGGTGGTGTCCGAGACCGTGGGGGCGCCGCCCTTCCAGGAGATCTTCACCACCTGGTTGACCAGGTTCCGGGTCTGGCTGACGGTCACCTTCAGGTCCGCGTAGGGACCTCGCCCGGAGACGGTCACCGCGGACCCGGCGCCGGAGCTGCTCCGGTCGGCGGCGTCGGCCGGACCGGGAGCTGTCGCCAGGACGACAGCGACGATCAGCGTCAGAAGGACGAGCGCGACAGCGGACGTGGTCCGGACGAACCGGCGGAGTGCGGCGATCATGACCTGCCCCGCTTCAGCCGTCTGTTGAGCAGCGGGGGCCCGACCGTGAGCACCAGGAGCATCACTCCCGCCACGGCCATCAGCGCGCTCCGCATGCCCCCGCTGATGCTGCGGGCGGTCGTGACGGGCATGGCGAACGCGTCACCGCTGCCGCCTCCGGCCGCGGCGCCGCTGTCCCCGATGACCTGTCCGGTGTCCGGGTCGATCGTGGCCCCGCCGGGGCCACCGGTGGCGCCACCGCTGCCGGTGCCGGACGTCGTCCCGCCCGTACCCTTGCCGCCCGCCCCGGAGGCCGACCCGCCGGAGCCGGTGCTGCCGCTGCCCGTGGCCCCCTGGGCGGACCCGGACGAACCGCCCGAGGAGCCGGAGCCGTTGACGTTGGTCGGGGTTTTCGCGCCGCCCGTGCCGGTGTTGCACTGCGCCCCGCCCTTCTTGTCGCAGGCGGGCGGGTACGGGGCGGTCTTGGCCAGGGTGTTGCTGCCGTCGCTGGAGAAGGTGGGGTTGTGACAGTCCTTGATGTTGATCTTCTCGACGTCGACCCCGGGAATCCTGCGGACCTGCTTCAGACCGGCCTGCACGAGGTTGACCGGCAGCGGCGAGTAGCCGAGATTGTCCACGTGCTGCTGCCCCTGGCAGAGGAAGTAGTACGCGAAGGCACCGAGGGTCTTGCCCTTCTGGGCGTTGAAGTTCGACTCCAGCGCCGTCGGGATGACCATGTAGCTGTAGCTGGAGAGCGGATAGGCGCGCGGGTCCCGGTCGTTGTAGACGTCGTCGAGGATCTGCGTCAGATAGCCCGGCGACGAGCTGTTCTCGTTGATCCGCGCCTTGGTGAGGGCCACGGCCACGTTCTTCGCGGTCGGTTCGCTGTAGTACCCGGCCGCGTTGAGCACCTTGGCCACCGGGAATCCGGTCGTGTACACCGCGTACGAGTACTCGACGTAGGTGATCGTGCCGACGTTGCCGCCCTGGGCGACATAGCCGGACACGCCGTTGGAGCCCGACTGGCCGACGAAGCCGCTGCCCGGTACGAGCGGGTAGTTGGACGTCGCGCCGCACGGAGTGGTGCGGCCCGCCCGGCGGCAGTAGGCGTCCCACATCGAGCCGTACTGCTTGCTCATCCAGGTGGTGAACTGCGCGGTGGTGCCCGAGCCGTCGGAGCGGACCACCGGGACGACCCGGCGGGCGGGCAGCGCCGAGGCGAGCGCCGGGTTGTCGGCCTTGATCGCCGGGTCGTTCCAGGTCTTGATCTGCCCGGTGAAGATCTTGGCGATGACCTCTCCGGACAGCCGGAGGTTGGTCACCCGCCGGTTGCCGATCGTGAGGTTGTACATGAACGAGGTACCGCCGGCCACGATCGGCATATACGCGTATTTGCGGGACGGCGGCGGGTCGACGACGCCCGAGTCCTTGATGCCGTACGGGATCTCGGAGACGCCGTAGTCCACGGTGCCGTTGCGGAACTGGTTACGGCCGTCGGAGGACCCGGTGCCGTTGTAGTTCACCGTCATGCCGTACTGCTTGACGTTGGCCCGCCACTGGTCGAGGGCGTTCTGGCTCCAGGTGGATCCGGCACCCGAGATCGGGACGTACGTCGCGGCAGCGGCGGGCTCGGCACCCGGCAGCGCGGCGCCGAACAGGAGGGCGGCCAAGAGGGCGAAGGCGGTCACGACTCTCAGGCGGAAGCGTGCGGACGTTGCCGGAGGCGATCCGGGCATGGCTGGTGACTCCTGGTCGGTGTCGTCGGTACAGGGCGGTGCGGAATCCGCGGGGGCGGGGTGGGAGCCGTGCGGGCTCGACGGGTCTCAGCCGGAGGGGCGGCCGGGGGCACCGGACGGGGCGCCCGGCTCGGGGCCGGACCCTGGGTCCGGCGCGACATCCGGCCCGGCGGCCGGCCTGGCGTCCGGCGCGGCGTACGGCACCGCGTCCGGTGCGGAGTCCGGTGCGGAGTCCGGTGCGGCGTTCGGGAAGCCCCCGGACACCACGGCCGTTTCCGGCCCGAGCCGTGCGCGCCTGCTCATGCGCTCCACGTCGCGGCGCGAGGCAACCACGCGCCGGTGCTGCTGGTTGCGGGTCAGCTCACCGGGACCGCGTCCGCCGACCACCCGGGCCACGATGAACAGCAGCAGTACGAGAGCCATCAGCAGGGCCGCGGAGCCGAACCCGCGGGCGATCAGGCTGGGCTGGGGAGATCCCACCAACTGGAAGGTCGCCAGCGGCAGCGAGACCTGTGGACCACTGAGCGCGTTGGTGTTCAGGTCGGCCGTGAAGCCGGAGGTGAGCAGCACCGGCGAGGTTTCGCCGATCCCCCGCGCCGTGCCCAGGATCACCGCGGTGGTGAGCCCTGAGCGTGCGGTGGGCAGCACCACGGTCCAGACCGTGCGCCACTGGCTCGCGCCCAGCGCGTAGGACGCCTCGCGCAGCGAGCCCGGCACCAGCCGGATGACCACGTCGGAGGCGCGGATGATGATGGGCAGCATCATCACGCTGAGCGCCAGGGCAGCGGCGGACCCGGACTTGTCGACGCCGAGGATGAGGATCACCGTCGCGTAGATGAACAGGCCGGCCACGATCGACGGCAGCGCCGTCATCGCCTCGACGATGGTCCGTACGAACCGGGCGTACCGGCCCGGCACTTCGTTGAGGAACACCGCGCACGCCAGCCCGAGCGGCACAGTGATCGCCAGCGAGATGGCGATCTGCTCCAGGGTGCCGACGATCGCGTGCACGACGCCGCCGTCGGTGAGCGGCTGCAGCGGACCGGTGCGCGACATGTCCTCGGTGAAGAAGTTGAGGTGCACCAGAGCGGACTTGCCGCGCCACAGGGTGTACACGACCACCAGGACCAGCGCCGCGAGCAGCAGCGTGGCGAGGCTCTGCCACAGCACCGCCGCGACCTTGTCCCGTACCGCCACGCTGTTCTCGTCGAAGGAGACGAGTACGGCGTAGACGCCGAGGGAGAGCACGTAGGCGACGACCGCGAAGCCCAGGATCGAGTCGAACGGAGCGATCCAGGTGAACAGGAGCACCGTCAGGGCGAGGGACCCGACGGCGGCGCCCGCCAGGGCGAGCACATCCGACCCGTGCACCGAAGAGGTGTTGCGGCGGACTTCCGGGGACTCGTCCCGTCCTTCGGTGGCCGGCCGCACGGTCCCTGCCGGCCGTTTGTCCAGGAGGTCGGTCATCTCAGGCCTCCGTCCCGCTGCCCGAGCGGCTGCGGGCCGCGATCGAGGACGCGATGAAGTTCACGACAAGGGTCATCAGGAACAGAGCGAGTCCCGCGGCCATCAGGGCCGACATCCCGAAGGCGCTCGCGGATCCGTAGCGCAGTGCGATCAGCGCCGAGACCGAGTTGGCGCCGTTCTGGAGGATGTGCGGCTGTACGGCGAAGACCGGCGAGATGATCATGTAGACGGCGATCGTCTCGCCCAGCGCCCGGCCGAGCCCGAGCATGGTGCCGCCGATCACGCCGCCCCAGCCGAACGGCAGCACGACCGCGCGGATCATTCCCCACCGGGTCGCCCCGAGCGCGAACGCGCCCTCGCGCTCTCCCGGAGGCGCCTGGGAGAACGTCTCCCGCATCACGGAGCAGGCGATCGGCGTGACCATGAGCGCCACGACGATGCCCGCGATGAAGGTGGAGGACGTGTAGACGGTCGTCGTCTCCAGCGGGTCGTGCGGATCGCTCCCGTCGACCTTGAAGACCGGGATCCAGGAGAGGTACGTCGCGATCCAGCGGGAGAGCCCCACCACATGCCCCTGCAGGAAGAAGGCGCCCCACAGCCCGTACACCACACTCGGCACCGCGGCCATGAGGTCCACGAGCGAGACGAACGTCCGCTTCAGCCGCCGCGGCGCGTACTCCGAGATGTACAGCGCGGTGCCGAGCGCAAGTGGCACCGCGATGCTGATCGCCACGAGGCCGATGAGCACGGTGCCGGTGAGCACCGCGGCGATCCCGAAGCGGTGGGCATCCGGCTCCCACGCGGACGTGGTGAGGAACGAGCCCTTGGCGACATCGAGGGCCTGAGACGCACGGTAGGTGAGGAAGACACCGACCAGCAGCATGATGGCCAGCACAACGGCCCCGCTCCCGCGCGCCGCCCCACGAAAGAGGCGGTCCGCCGGCTCACCCCTGCCGCGCAGCGCACGCGGCGCGTCCACGGGGTCCGGGCCCGACTCGGACGGACGTCCGAGCCCAGGTACGGCAACTGTCATCACGCACTCGTCCCGGCGCCGATACCGGTCGCGACCGTGCCGCCGGCCGTACGCGAAAAGGTGTGACCTTCGCCGTCCGGCCCTTCACGCGTGGACCTGGACCGCGCGGGACCGCGCAGCGGCAGCCCGCGCGGCCGGGGCCGGTTCGGCATCCCCTCGGTCAGCTGGGCCACCGGGACCGCGGCCAGGAACTGGCTGAAGTTGTACTGGCACTCGCGATGGCGCTGGTAGGCCCGCCCGGCGACGGCGACAGCCCGCCCCTCCAGTTCGAGTCGCCATGTCCAACTGCCCGTCATGTCCGACATGGTGAGGAACCCGCGGGCGTCCGCGATCTGCTCCCGGAGCCGACTCACCGCGGCCTGACACGTCGGGAGGCTGCCGAACGCCTCAGCACTGCGACCCAGTTCACGGTTGTTCGCCCCGACCAGACGCCACCCGACCGGTTTCTCCCCTTCTTCCGGTCTCTGTGGTGATACTCGTACTGCGTACAAGAACCGCGGCCGAACCATCGAAACCACCCACCCCTCCGTCTTCCGCCTCTGCGCTTTTCGCCACTGGCCGAAAGACCGCCCCAACCGCCCCTGACAGTGGCGGGTTGTGTAGGGCCTGTGTGCACAGCGAGGTGAAGGCCGAACGGAGGGAAGGTGAATGGGAAGCTCCGATGAACCCAAGGTAATCGTGATCAAGATTCTGGTGACGCTGTGCGGTTCCGGCGAGTGCTGGGGCGCCTGAGCCGGTAGGAGCCCTCGGGACTGCGCTCATGTCGCCACGGCGTCGCCACGCCGGTCGCCCGGCGGATCGAACAGGCCGGACATGGCTCCGCCTCGCCGCGTGAAAACGGGCGAGGCGGAGGTGCCCTGGGCTTGGCCCGGTCCTTACGGCGACCGGTCGGGGCGCCGTACGGACCGGGCCGTGCCGAGGTGGGTCAGACCGCGGGCATCAGAACCTTGGTGGCTCCCTCCTCCTTGTTGTGCCGGTCGGCCCAGTTGGTGAGGGCCGTACTGCACGCGTGATCGACATGGCGCAGCTCGAGCAGGTCGAGCTCGATGTGCCGGTCCTTCGGCAGTCCCTCGAGGGTGTCGAGGATCCGGGGCAGCCGGAGGAAGGTCGCGTTGCCCGAGACGACCACGCGGAGGGGCTTGCTCCGGTCGGCGCCTTCGTCGACCTGCACCTGGACGTGCGACGTCTCCCACGCCGACTTGGCGACGGCGAGCAGCAGTCCGGCCAGCACGCCCTCGAACATGTTGGTCGCGACGATGGCGACCGCGGTCGCCACCAGGATCAGGGCCTCCCCGCGGTGCTCGCGCCACAGCGGCCCGAGTTCCTTCAGCGGGATGAGCTTCCAGCCGGAGAAGACCAGGATGCCGGCGAGCGCGGCGACCGGGATGAGACCGAGCGCGGCCGGTACGAGCGCCGCGAAGAGCAGCAGCCATACGCCGTGCAGCACCCGTGACGCCTTGGTCTGGGCACCCGCCTGCACATTGGCCGCGCTGCGCACGATGACCGCGGTCATCGGCAGCGCCCCGAGGGCTCCGCAGACGGCGTTGCCCGCGCCCTGGGCCATCAGCTCCTTGTCGTAGTCGGTGCCGGGGCCGGTGTGCAGCCGGTCGACGGCGGCGGCGCTGAACAGGCTCTCCGCAGACGCGATGAGCGTGATGGCGACGACCGTGCCCATCGCCCCGACCACTCCGGCGTCCGCGATCCTGCCGAGGTCGTCGGCGGACGGTGGCCGGATCGCGCCCAGCAGCCCCTGTACCTCGACCCGCTTCACGGACAGCCCGAACAGGGCCACTACGGAGGTGGTCAGTGCCACGGCGGCCAGCGGTGCGGGGACCAGCCGGACCTTCGGCGGCAGATGCTTCCAGAGGGCCATCATCGCGACGGTGACCGCGCCGAGACCGAAGGCGGTCAGCGCCTCGGGCGAGCCGGCCGTACGGATGAGCAGCGCGGGCAGACCCATGAGGTTGGCGGGGCCCGAGCCGGGCGCCTTAGCGTCGGCCATGGCGTAGAGCTGGCCGGCGATCAGTACGAGACCGATCCCGGCGAGCATCCCTTCCACCACGGCGATGGAGATGGCGCGGAACCAGCGGCCGAGGCGCAGCGCGCCCATGACCAGCTGGAGCACGCCCGCCGTGAGGACGAAGACGCCCAGGGCACCGAGTCCGAATTCGTTGACGGCTTCGAGGACGAGGACGGTCAGCCCCGCGGCGGGTCCGCTGACCTGGAGGCTGCTCCCGGGGAGCAGTCCGGTGACGAGCCCGCCGACGATGCCGGTGACCAGGCCGAGTTCGGCCGGGACGCCGGAGGCGACGGCCACGCCCACGCAGAGCGGCAGGGCGACGAGGAAGACGACGACGGACGCGGTGAGATCGGTTCGCAGCGTCGAGGCGGAGGGTCGCTCCGCGCGCTGCGCCGCCGCCCGGCGGTGGCGTCCGCGGTTCCCGCGTTCGCGGGCGTCGGATTCGCGGGCGTCGGATTCGCGGGCATCGCGTTCGCGGGCGTCGGGTTCGCGCGCGTCGCGTTCGCGGGTGTCGGCGGCGCTCACAGCGGAAGGAACGCGTCGTCGTGCGGCCGGTGGGCAAGCACGGAGCCGGTGTCTATCTCGTAGAACCAGCCGTGCAGCATCAGCCGTCCTTCCGCGGCCCGGCGGGCGACGCATGGGTAGTCGCGCAACCGCCCGAGCTGGCGCAGCACATGGTGCTGGACGGCCTCGGCGATGGCCGGGGACGAGTCGGTGAAGAGGGGTGGAGGTGACGTACTTTCCAGCCAGCCGCGGACTGCGGGGACGGCGGAGAGGTCCTCGCCGCGCACTATCGCACCGACGGCACCGCAGTGGGAGTGGCCGCAGACGACGATGTCGGCGACGCCGAGCACTTCGACGGCGTACTCGATGGTGGCCGCCTCGCTCGAGTGACGGTCGGGGTCGTGTTCGGGGATGATGCTGCCCGCCGTGCGGAGTTCGAAGAGCTCGCCGGGGCGGGCTCCGGTGATCAGCGAGGGGATCACCCGCGAGTCGGAGCAGGTGATGAACAGTGCTTGCGGGGACTGACCGTCCGCGAGGCGGCCGAACTCGTCGGCGCGGGCGGCGGCCCGTTCCCGGAAGGCGCGGGCATTCTTCATGAGAATGTGCATGGGGGTGTTCCTCCAGCGCGCCCAGGGCGCGCGGTGGTGAGTCGTCATGTCGAATCGCAGGTACGGAGTGGGGGAAACCGTGCGGGCGACGAAACGATCAGAGGCGGAACACCTGCAGAACGGGGAGCCGTGCTGCGGGAGGTTGTCCGGGTGGACCGAGGGGTGAGGCCCCATGGGTCGGGGGGCGGCGGAGCACCCGGGAGGCGGTGGAGCTGTCCTCACGCGCTGTGGCCGATGAGGGGCGATTGCCTGTGGGCGGGGCGTGGGCGGTCGGCAGGCTGCCCGGCCGACCGCCGTTGCGGGAGGGGGGCGGCTTGTCCAGAGGATTGGGGTCGTCCCAGGACACGTCGACGGGTGAGACGCCTAAGCCGGGATCGTTGGGCGAGTTGGGCTTTCCGGGCGGGTCCCATGCGCCGGTCGACTCGGGGTCACCGGACGGCTCGGGGTCACCCGGTGACTCGGGTTCGTCCGGTGACTCGGGTGAGGAGTCGGCCTCCCGGGAAGCCCCTCCGGCACCCAACTCCACTCCCCCGGCGGCAGATACGGCCGACTGGCAGAGCAGAAGGACCGTGAGCACCAGGGAGCACAGTGCGGCGAGTGCGTCCGGTGCTGCGGTACGCCTTGTCACGGTCCCTCCCCGACTTCGTCCTTGGCTTCATCTCAGCGATTGGTCCAACTGGTCAGTAACACCAGTCTCATCAGTCACTGTGACAGCACGACGGCGCAAAAGTCAGCGATTCGTTAAACATTCGTGAGCGTCACACCACTTGACAGCAGACACATACCGACGCTACCCGGGGTCACCCCAGTTGAGGCGCTGTTCGCGTCCGGCAGGACCCGATGCCGCCCTATTCCTCGATCGCCCCGCCCACTTCTCGCAGATGCTCGCGGAAGCTCAGGGAAGGCGTCTGCCGGCGCCGGGCGAGGTAGGTGTCGAACTGCACCTGACTGCGCAGCGAGACACCCGCACGGATCTGTTCTGCCTGTCGCCGCTCGGTGTCGCGGATCGACTCCGCAAGCGTGAAGATGTCCGCGGCGCGGGCGGTCGGCACAAAGAGCACGCCATCGTCGTCGCCCAGGACGACGTCCTCACGGCTCACGGTCCAGTCGCCCACGCGGGCGGATTCCAACGCAACGTCGGGACGGGCGTCCAGGCTCAGCGGGCCGGTGGGGATCGCTCCAAGGCTGAAGACCGGCAGACCGATTGCCCGAATGTCGGCCGTGTCCCGGTGCAGGCCCCAGATCACGATTCCCGCCAGACCGGCAGCCTGAGCCTCCAGAACGACGAGATCGCCGACGCACGCTTCATCGAGTCGTCCGCCGTTGTCGACCACCAGCACGTCGCCGGGCGCGCCCCCTTCGAACGCCTCCAGGAAAATGTCGACGCTGCCGACATGCCGGGCAGTGGACACACGGCCGGCCAGGCGGCTCCCGGGCACCACGGCGTGCACAGCCGCAGGCGCACAACGCACCGGGATGCGAGCGCGAATGCATGCGTCCGCCAGATGGGCGGTCGTCAGGGTCTCGAACCGCCGCCGAAGCTCTTGAGGATCCATGGTGTCCTTCCTCTCACACTTCGGCCCTCACCCTTCAGTCCTCGCCCTCCAAGTCGCCTTCCGTCTCCAGGAAGACCTGGCGCAGGGCCGCGAGGGTTTCCGGGTCCGGCTTTGCCCACATGCCGCGCGACTCGGCCTCCAGCAACCGCTCCGCGATACCGTGCAGGGCCCAGGGGTTGGCCTCCTGGAGGAATGCGCGGTTCGTCGGGTCCAGGACGTATGTCTGGGTGAGCTTGTCGTACATCCAGTCGGCGACCACGCCCGTCGTCGCGTCGTAGCCGAACAAGTAGTCCACTGTCGCGGCGAGTTCGAAGGCGCCCTTGTAGCCGTGGCGGCGCATCGCCTCGATCCACTTGGGGTTGACCACGCGGGCGCGGAAGACGCGGGAGGTCTCCTCGACCAGGGTGCGGGTGCGGACCGTTTCCGGGCGGGTGGAGTCGCCGATGTAGGCCTCGGGGGCCGTGCCGCGCAGAGCGCGGACCGTGGCGATCATGCCGCCGTGGTACTGGAAGTAGTCGTCCGAGTCCGCGATGTCGTGTTCGCGGGTGTCGGTGTTCTTCGCCGCGACCGTGATGCGCTTGTACGCCGTCTCCATCTCGGCGCGGGCGGGGCGGCCGTCGAGCTCACGGCCGTACGCGTAGCCGCCCCAGACCGAGTAGACCTCGGCGAGGTCGGCGTCGGTGCGCCAGTCGCGGGAGTCGATCAGCTGGAGCAGCCCCGCGCCGTACGTGCCCGGGCGGGAGCCGAAGATACGGGTCGTGGCGCGGCGTTCGTCGCCGTGGGACGCCAGGTCCGCCTGCGTGTGGGCCCGTACGAAGTTCATGTCGCCGGGCTCGTCCAGCGAGGCGGCGAGGCGCACCGCGTCGTCCAGCAGGGCGATCGTGTGCGGGAACGCGTCCCGGAAGAAGCCCGAGATGCGCAGCGTCACGTCGATACGGGGCCGGCCCAACTCCGCCGCCGGGATCGGCTCCAGGCCCGTGACGCGGCGCGATGCCTCGTCCCAGACCGGGCGGATGCCCAGCAGCGCCAGCGCCTCCGCGACATCGTCGCCGCTCGTGCGCATCGCGCTCGTACCCCAGAGGGAGAGACCGACGGAGGGCGGCCAGTCGCCGTTGTCCGTGCGGTAGCGCTGGAGCAGGGAGTCGGCCAGGGCCTGCCCCGTCTCCCAGGCCAGCCGGGACGGGACCGCCTTCGGGTCCACCGAGTAGAAGTTGCGGCCCGTCGGGAGGACGTTGACCAGGCCGCGCAGCGGGGAGCCGGAGGGGCCGGCCGGCACAAAGCCGCCGTTCAGCGCGTGAACCGTGTGGTCCAGCTCGGCCCTGGTGGCGGACAGGCGGGGGACGACCTCCCGAGCGGCGAAGTCCAGGATCGCGGTGACCTCCGCCCCGTACTCGGTGGGCACTGCCTCGGGGTTCCACCCGGCGTCGTCCATTGCCTGGACCAGGGCGCGGGCCTTTTCCTCCGCCTCGTCCGCCGTCGTACGCGTGGCCGCCGACTCGTCCAGGCCCAGCGCCTCCCGCAGCCCCCGCAGCGACGCCGTGCCGCCCCAGATCTGCCGGGCCCGCAGGATGGCCAGGACGAGGTTGACGCGGTCCGCTCCCGAAGGGGCGTTGCCCAGTACATGGAGTCCGTCGCGGATCTGCGCGTCCTTGACCTCGCACAACCAGCCGTCGACATGGAGCAGGAAGTCGTCGAAGCCGTCGTCGTCCGGGCGGTCCTCCAGGCCCAGATCGTGGTCGAGTTTGGCGGCCTGGATGAGGGTCCAGATCTGGGCACGGATCGCCGGGAGCTTCGACGGGTCCATGGAGGAGATCTGGGCGTATTCGTCCAGGAGTTGTTCCAGGCGCGCGATGTCGCCGTAGCTCTCGGCACGGGCCATCGGCGGTACGAGGTGGTCGACGAGGGTGGCATGGACGCGCCGCTTGGCCTGGGTGCCCTCGCCCGGGTCGTTGACCAGGAAGGGGTAGATCAACGGGAGGTCGCCGAGCGCGGCGTCGGGGCCACAGGCGGCGGACAGGCCCGCGTTCTTGCCGGGCAGCCACTCCAGGTTGCCGTGCTTGCCCAGGTGGATCATGGCGTCGGCGCCGAAGCCGCCGTCGGACTGCGTGGCCGCGATCCAGCGGTAGGCGGCCAAGTAGTGGTGCGAGGGCGGCAGATCGGGATCGTGGTAGATCGCGATCGGGTTCTCGCCGAAGCCGCGGGGCGGCTGGATGAGGATGAGGAGGTTCCCGCGGCGCAGGGCCGCGAGGACTATGTCGCCCTCCGGATTGCGGCTGCGGTCCAGGAACATCTCGCCGGGCGGCGGGCCCCAGTGTTCCTCAACCGACGAGCGCAGTTCCTGAGGCAGCGTGGTGTACCAGCGCTTGTAGTCGGCCGCCGGGATACGGACCGGGTTGCGCGCCAGCTGCTCCTCGGTGAGCCAGTCCTGGTCGTGGCCGCCCGCCTCGATGAGGGCGTAAATGAGCTCGTCGCCGTCGCCCGACGCAAGGCCGGGGACCTCCTGAGTACCGAAGTCGTAGCCCTCCGACCGCAGCCGGCGCAGCAGGGCGACCGCGGAGGCGGGGGTGTCCAGGCCGACCGCGTTGCCGATACGGGAGTGCTTGGTGGGATACGCGGAGAGCACGAGCGCGACACGCTTCTCGGCGGCCGGGATATGGCGAAGACGCGCGTGGCGTACGGCGATTCCGGCCACCCGGGCGGCCCGCTCGGGGTCGGCGACATACGCCGGAAGACCGTCCTCGTCGATCTCCTTGAACGAGAACGGGACGGTGATCAGACGGCCGTCGAACTCCGGCACCGCGATCTGGCTCGCCGCGTCCAGCGGCGACACGCCCTCGTCGTTCTCCTCCCAGGTGCTGCGCGAGCCGGTCAGGCACAGGGCCTGGAGGATCGGTACGTCCAGACCGCTCAGCGCGCCCGCGTCCCAGGACTCGTCGTCGCCGCCCGCGGATGCCTCGGCCGGGCGGGTGCCGCCCGCGGCGAGGACCGTCGTGACAATCGCGTCGGCAGCGCCCAGCGCGTCGATCAGCTCGGCTTCGGGGGCGCGCAGGGACGCGACGAACAGCGGCAGGGGCCGCCCGCCCGCGTCCTCGATCGCACCGCACAGGTCATCCACGAAGGCGGTGTTGCCGCTCATGTGGTGGGCCCGGTAGTAGAGCACTGCGACCGTCGGGCCGCTCACCTCGCGCGCCGTGCGCTCCAGCGGGCCCCAGGTGGGCGCGGGGGCCGGCGGCTCGAAGCCGTGGCCGGTGAGCAGCACCGTGTCGGAGAGGAAGCGGGCCAGCTGCTCCAGGTTGGCGGGGCCGCCGTGAGCAAGGTAGGCGTGTGCCTCGGCGGCGATGCCGACCGGGACCGTGGACGCCTCCATCAGCTGGGCGTCCGGGGCCTGTTCGCCGGTGAGTACGACGACCGGCAGCCCGGCGGCCAGCAGCTGGTCGAGTCCGTCCTGCCAGGCCCGTACGCCGCCGAGGAGACGTACGACGACGAGCTTCACGCCGTCCAGCAGGGCGGGCAGCCCGGCGAGGTCCAGCCGGGTCGGATTGGCGAGGCGGTACTCGACCGGGCCCCCTGCCGCGCGAGCGCTGAGCAGGTCGGTGTCGGAGGTCGACAGCAGCAGAAGCATGCGTGCGGAGGCCTTCCTCGGGGTGTCCGCGCCCCGGGCGGTGTGGACGGCAGGAGTTCCTGGCTCACCCGGTGTGGACCGGGCTCACAGTGGCGGGACCGCGCCGGATTCGCACCGGGCTTCCTCCATGTCGCCGTCGCAGGCGATGACGGGCCGGGTGGCCCGTCGATGAGCATAGTAAGGCTCGGGCAGTAAGGCCCGAGCCGCAGGTGGAGGGCGTACGGGCGGTGAGCGGGCGGTCGGTATGCTCGCCGCCATGCCGACGGCCCCTGGCCCCCGCACGACCGGGGCGACGTCCCCCCTGCGGGATCGCGATGACGCATGCCCCGGCGCGTTGCGGCTGCACACGGCTGACGACGGGGCACTCGCCCGGGTACGGATACCGGCCGGGGTGCTCACCGCGCGGCAGGCGCTGGCCCTGGCGGATGCCGCGCAGCGCCTGGGAGACGGGTCTCTGCACCTCACGTCCCGCGGCAATGTGCAGCTGCGGAGGCTCGCGGCGGGGTGTGGCGGGGAGCTGGCGGATCTGCTCGGTGCGGCGGGGCTGTTGCCCTCGCCCCGGCACGAGCGGGTGCGGAACATCGTCGCCTCCCCTCTCTCCGGTCTCGACGGGCTCGGCCGTGCCGATGTGCAGCCCTGGGCACGGGAATTGGACCGGCTGCTGTGCGCGAGCGAGGCGGCACTCGGGCTGTCGGGACGCTTTCTGTTCGCGTGTGACGACGGGCGCGGGGACGTGGCCGCGCTGGGCGCGGATGTGACGATCGTCGCGGCCGGCGATGCGGATGCGCTGCTGCGGCTGGGAGCGGACGATGCTGCACTGCCGGTACGCGCCCAGGATGCGCCGCGTGCCGCGCTGCTCGCCGCCGAGGTCTTTCTGGACGCCGCCGGCTCCCGCACCTGGCGGGTGGGTGAACTGCCCACCGGTACGGCGGAGTTGACCCGGAACGTGGCAGCGCGGCTGGCCGCGGAAGGGGTCCGTGGCCGGCTGTCCGCCGTTGCCCCGGCCGCCGGGTCCGCGCCCGCTCCCGGCGTCGTCACGGGGCCGGGCGGGCGCACCTCGCTCTCGGTCGTGGCTCCCCTGGGGCGGCTCACCGGCGCACAGTGGCGGCTGCTGGCTGCCGTCGCCGAGCGCGACGGCCGCGGTGAGTTGCGTCTCACTCCCTGGCGCGGCGTGGTCCTGCCCGGGTGCGACGGCCCCGTCGCCGACCTCGCTTCCGCCGGGCTCATCACCTCCCCGGACTCCCCCTGGCTCGGCGTCGGCGCCTGCATCGGACGGCCCGGCTGTGCCAGGTCCCTCGCCGACGTACGCGCCGACGCGGCGGCGGCACTCGGCCCGGACTCCTCCGGGCTGCCCGTCCACTGGTCCGGGTGCGAGCGCCGTTGCGGCCATCCGCACGGTGACCGGGTCGACGTCGTGGCCACCGCCCACGGCTACGACGTCTGCGTACGCGGCGAGCGCCGGCACACCGGCGTCACCGCACCCTCAGAACTCGCCGCCACCGTGGCGGCTGCGCGCACGACCGCCGTGACGCGTTGACGAAATGAGCGAGAGCACAGTGTTCGACTACGAGAAGGACGGCGCGGCGATCTACCGCCAGTCCTTTGCCACCATCCGCGCGGAGGCGGACCTCACGGGGCTGCCCGCCGACGTCAGCCAGGTCGCGGTCCGGATGATCCACGCCTGCGGCATGGTCGACCTGGTACGCGACCTTTCGTTCACGCCGGACGTCGTGGCCTCGGCCCGTCGGGCGCTGCGGGCCGGTGCGCCCATCCTGTGCGATGTCGCCATGGTGGCCAGCGGGGTGACCCGCAAGCGGCTGCCTGCGGACAACGACGTCGTGTGCACGCTGTCCGACCCGTCGGTCCCCGACCTCGCCGCGAAGCTCGGCACCACCCGCAGCGCCGCGGCCCTGGAGCTGTGGCGCGATCGCATGGAGGGGGCGGTGGTGGCCGTCGGCAACGCCCCGACCGCTCTCTTCCGGCTGCTGGAGATGATCGAGGAGGGCGCTCCCCGCCCGGCCGCGGTCATCGGTGTGCCGGTCGGCTTCATCGGCGCGGCCGAGTCCAAGGACGCACTCGCCGAACACCCCTCGGGCCTGGAGCACTTGGTGGTACGCGGCCGCCGTGGCGGCAGCGCCATCGCCGCGGCCGCGATCAACGCGATAGCGAGCGAGGCGGAATGAGCACCCAGCAGACCGGTCGGCTGTACGGGGTCGGGCTCGGGCCCGGCGATCCGTCCCTGATGACCCTGCGTGCCGTGGAGGTCATCGCCGAGGCGGATGTGGTCGCGTACCACAGCGCCCGGCACGGCCGTTCCATCGCGCGTTCCATCGCCGCGAAGCACCTGCGGGCCGACCATGTCGAAGAGCCGCTGGTCTACCCCGTCACCACGGAGACCACCGACCATCCCGGCGGCTACCGGGGCGCGATGGAGGACTTCTACACCGAGGCCGCTGCCCGGCTGGCCGTGCATCTCGACGCGGGCCGCACGGTCGCCGTGCTCGCCGAGGGCGACCCGCTCTTCTACGGCTCGTACATGCACATGCACAAGCGGCTGGCCGACCGCTATCCGACGGAGGTGATCCCCGGAGTCACCTCGGTGAGCGCCGCGGCCGCCCGGCTCGGCACACCGCTGGCCGAGGGCGAGGAGGTGCTGACGATCCTGCCCGGCACCCTGCCGGAGGAGGAGCTGACCGCGCGGCTCGCCTCGACGGACTCGGCGGTGGTGATGAAGCTGGGCCGTACGTTCACCAAGGTGCGCCGGGCGATCGAGGGCTCCGGGCGACTGGCCGAGGCGCGCTATGTCGAGCGGGCCACGATGGCCGGGGAGCGTACGGGCGAACTGGCCGACGTGGACCCGGAGTCGGTGCCGTACTTCTCGGTGGCGGTGCTGCCGAGCCGTATCGACGCTCCCACGGAGGTACGGGAGCGGGGCGAGGTCGTCGTGGTCGGCACCGGGCCGGCGGGTCCGCTGTGGCTGACCCCCGAGACACGGGGCGCGCTGGCCGCGGCCGACGATCTCGTCGGCTACACCACGTATCTGGACCGGGTGCCGGCGCGCCCCGGCCAGCTTCGGCACGGCTCCGACAACCGGGTCGAGTCCGAGCGTGCCGAGTTCGCGCTCGACCTCGCGCGGCGCGGGCGGCGGGTGGCTGTCGTGTCCGGCGGCGACCCGGGCGTCTTCGCCATGGCGACCGCCGTACTGGAGGCTGCCGGACAGGACGCGTACAAGGACGTGCCGGTGCGAGTGCTGCCGGGGGTGACGGCCGCGAACGCGGCTGCCGCCCGCGCGGGTGCGCCGCTCGGCCACGACTACGCGACCATCTCGCTCTCCGACCGGCTCAAGCCGTGGGAGGTCATCGCGGAACGGCTGCGCGCGGCCGCCGCGGCCGATCTGGTGCTCGCCCTCTACAACCCCGGGTCGCGGAGCCGGACCTGGCAGGTCGGCAAGGCGCGCGACCTGCTCCTTGAGCACCGGGCGGCGGACACGCCCGTGGTGCTGGGCCGGGACGTCGGCGGGGCACAGGAGAGCGTACGCATCGTGCGGCTCGCCGAACTCGATCCGGCCGAGGTCGACATGCGCACCATCCTGATCATCGGCTCGTCGCAGACGCAGACGGTACGGCGCGGGGACGGCGAGCAGATCGTCTGGACGCCGCGGCGCTATCCGGAGAGCGGGAGCTGAGCCAGCCAGCCGGCCGCCTCGTCGGGGGTGGCCGCCACCGGGACGCCGGGCGGGACCGGGGGCCGCTGCACGACCACCACCGGAAGTCCGGCCTCCCGGGCGGCAGTGAGCTTGGGGGCGGTGGCTGCCCCTCCGCTGTCCTTGGTGACCACGACATCGATGCGATGGCGGGCCAGCAGCTCGCGTTCGCCGTCGAGGGTGAAGGGGCCACGGTCGAGCAGCACCTCCATGCGGGGCGGGTGCGGGGGTTCGGGGGCGTCCACGGACCGTACGAGGAACCACGGCTCGGCGAGGTCCGCGAAGGCGGCGAGACCCATCCTTCCGGTGGTGAGGAAGACCCGCTGCCCGAGGCCCGGGAGCAACTCGGCGGCTTCTTGAAGTGACGCGGCCGGGCGCCAGTCGTCGCCCTCGGCTGCGACCCAGCCGGGGCGGCGCAGGGCGAGCAGGGGAACATGGGTCCCGGCGGCGGCAGCGGCCGCATGGAAACTGATCGTCCCGGCGAAAGGGTGGGTGGCGTCGATGAGGGCGTCCACGTCGTGCGCGCGCAGCCACTGGGCGAGGCCCTCGGCGCCGCCGAAGCCGCCGATACGGACCTCGCGGGCGGGCAGCCTCGGCTGCGCCACCCGCCCGGCGAGCGAGGAGGTCACGCGTACCCTCCCGGGCAGGATCTCGGCGAGCCGCCGTGCCTCCGTCGTGCCTCCGAGGATCAGTACGTGCATCGGGTCTCGGGTCCGTTCATGAGTGAAGCGAAGGGCGGGCGCAGCGCCCAACTGAAGCACACCGGGCTGCGGCACGGCTGGACGACCGGGGCCTGTGCGACCGCCGCGACGACCGCGGCGTACACCGCGCTGCTGACCGGCGAGTTTCCCGACCCGGTGACGATCACGCTGCCGAAGGGCCAGACGCCGTCGTTCGCGCTGGCCGCGGAGGAACTGGCGGACGGCCGGGCGATGGCGGGCGTGGTCAAGGACGCGGGCGACGACCCGGACGTCACGCACGGCGCGCTGATCCGCGCGACGGTGCGGGCAGCGCCGCGCGGGGCCGGGGTGGTGTTCGCGGCGGGGCCGGGTGTGGGGACGATCACGCGGCCCGGGCTGCCGCTCGATGTCGGCGAGCCCGCGATCAATCCTGTGCCACGGCAGATGATGCGCGAGCATGTCGCGCTGGTCGCCGAGCGGTACGGCGGGACGGGCGACGTCGAGATCACGGTCTCCGTCGACCACGGCGAGGAGATCGCCCGCTCGACCTGGAATCCGCGCCTGGGGATCGTGGGCGGTCTGTCCATCCTGGGGACGACCGGGATCGTCGTCCCGTACTCCTGCTCGGCCTGGATCGACTCGATCCGGCGCGGGGTGGATGTGGCGCGGGCGGCGGGACGCACCCATGTGGCGGGCTGTACCGGGTCGACGTCCGAGAAGACGGTCACGGCCCTGTACGACCTCCCGGAGGACGCGCTGCTGGACATGGGGGACTTCGCGGGCGCGGTGCTGAAGTACGTACGCAGGCATCCGGTGGACCGGCTCACCCTCTGCGGGGGCTTCGCCAAGCTGTCCAAACTGGCGGCGGGCCACTTGGACCTGCACTCGGCCCGCTCCCAGGTCGACAAGGGCTTCCTGGCGGAACTGGCTCGTGCGGGCGGCGCGTCCGATTCCCTGGCGGCCGAGGTGGCCACCGCGAACACGGGTCTGGCCGCACTCCAGCTGTGCGTGGCGCACGGCGTCCCTCTGGGGGACCTGGTGGCGGTGGCGGCGCGGGACCAGGCGCTGGGGGTGCTGCGGGGAGCGCCGGTGGAGGTGGACGTGGTGTGCATCGACCGCGGGGGCGACGTCGTGGGCCGCTGCGCTGCGCGGGGGCCGGACGGGGTGGGGGGTTCGTCCTCAATCGCCGGACGGGCGTGAAATTGCGCCCCGCTCAGGCGACCGGCGCGCCCGGGACCGGCGCGCAGAACCCCCGCCTCTCCCGTTCCGCCGAGTACAAGTGGCTGTCCCCGAACTGCGACGCCCCCAGCGTCCGCCCCACCATGATCACCGCCGTGCGCAGCACACCCGCCGCCTTCACCTGGTCCGCGATGTCCGCCAGCGTGCCGCGCAGGATCAGTTCGTCCGGGCGGCTCGCCATCGCCACCACCGCCGCCGGGCAGTCGGACCCGTAGTACGGCTCCAGTTCCTCGACCACCCGGTCCACGTACCGCGTGGCCAGATGCAGCACGATCAGCGCCCCGCTGCGGCCCAGCGTCGCCAGGTCCTCGCCCTCCGGCATGGCCGTGGCGCGGTTGGCGATCCGGGTGAGGATGACCGTCTGGCCGACCGTCGGCACGGTCAGTTCCCGCTTCAGCGCGGCGGCCGCGGCCGCGAACGCAGGCACCCCCGGCACGATCTCGTAGGGCACACCGGCCGCGTCGAGGCGGCGCATCTGCTCGGCGACCGCGCTGAAGACGGACGGGTCGCCGGAGTGCAGCCGCGCCACGTCGTCGCCCGCTTCGTGCGCGCGGATCAGCTCGGCCGTGATCTCGTCCAGGTTGAGCTGCGCGGTGTCCACCAGACGGGCGTCCGGCGGGCACTCGGCGAGCAGTTCGCGCGGCACCAGGCTGCCTGCGTACAGACAGACCCGGCATGCCGCCAGCGTCCTGGCGCCGCGCACCGTGATCAGGTCGGCGGCGCCGGGGCCCGCGCCGATGAAGTACACGGTCATCGTTCTTCTCCAGATCCAGACTTGGTTGCGGCCCACTGGGTGACGGGCATGGCCTGTCGCCAGCCGGTGAAGCCGCCGACGGGGACGGCGTGCGCGACCGCGAGGCGTACCAGCTCGCCGCCGTGCCGCCGGTACCAGTCGGCGAGCAGCGCCTCGGACTCCAGGGTCACGGTGTTGGCCACGAGACGCCCGCCGGCGGGCAGCGCCGCCCAGCACGCTTCGACGAGGCCGGGCACGGTCAGGCCGCCGCCGATGAACACGGCGTCCGGCGTGGGGAGTTGGGCAAGGGCAGCGGGTGCGGCTCCGGTGACCACCCGCAGTGCGGGGACACCGAGCTTCTCGGCGTTGTGGGCGATCCGGTCGGCCCGCACCGGGTCGCGTTCGACACTCACGGCCCGGCAGGACCGGTGCGTACGCATCCACTCGACGGCGATGGAGCCGGAGCCGCCGCCGATGTCCCAGAGAGTTTCGCCGGGCGCGGGCGCGAGCGCGCCGAGCGTGGCGGCCCGCACATGGCGCTTGGTGAGCTGCCCGTCGTGTTCGTACGCGGCGTCCGGCAGTCCCGGCACGGCGCCGAGCCGCAGAGCGCGGGGCGCGCGGCGGCAGTCGAGGGCGATGACGTTCAGCGGGTCGCCGGCCGGCCGCTCCCACCCCTCGGCGGTCCCGTCCGCCTGCGCCTCCCGCTCGCCGCCGAGCTGTTCAAGGACGCGCATCCGGCTGGGGCCGAATCCCTGCTCGCGCAGGAAGTCGGCGACCTCGGCGGGCGTCGCGGCCCCGGCGCTGAGCACGAGCAGCCGTCGCCCGTCGTGCAGGGCCGCGCCGAGCTGTGCGAGGGGCCTGCCCACGAGTGTCACGACCTCGGTGTCCTCCAGCGGCCAGCCCAGGCGGGCGCAGGCGTACGACACGGAGGACGGATGCGGCAGTACGTGCAGCGCGTCGGCGCCGAGCACTTCGGTGAGCGCCCGCCCGATCCCGTAGAACACGGGGTCACCGCTGGCCAGCACGGCGATGCGCCGCCCGGCATGCGCGGCGAGCAGCCCGGGCACGGCGGGCCGCAGCGGCGACGGCCAGCCGACCCGCTCCCCCGCGCACACGTCGGGCAGCAATTCCAGCTGACGCGGCCCGCCGACGACGACCTCGGCGTCGATGAGGGCGTTCTGCGAGACGGCGGGAAGTCCTTCCCACCCGTCGGCACCGATCCCGACGACGGTCACGGCCGGTGTGGCGGGGGAAGCGGGACTCACGGACGTACACCTCGGGGACGGAGAGAGAACGAAGGCGCACTCTACTGGGCGGTCGGGAGTCCTGTAGCCCGTGCCCTGCCTTCAGCCGTCCGTCCGTACGGACGTTGTCCGGTCGGGGGCCGGTGGGGCCGCGAAGGCCAGCCGGCGGTGAGCGCGGCGCAGCATCATGCGGGCCATCAGGGGATGGAAGCGGCGTACGACGGCGAAGTAGAGCCTGCCGCGCCAGTTGTGGAACGTCACCACCGTGGTGAGTGTGACGTCCTCGTCGGCGATCAGGACCGAGGCGCGGAAATCCAGATGACCGGCGTCCTCACCGAGCAGGAGCTCGTTCGGGGCGGTCGCCTTGATCTCGAAAGGGAGGACACCGTGCCAGGCCACGGGGTCGAGGGGCATCCCCGGGGCCAGCGGGATGCGGCAGGCGTCCGCGAAGTCCGGACGGTCGAAGGCCTGGTGGGCCAGCGTGGCCGCGGCGGGGACTGCCGTGGCCACCGGCCTGACCCAGATCAGCCGGCGCAGCAGGCGCGCGCGGCGGGTCCATCGGTAGGGCCGGGCCGGGGCGCCGGGGGTCGCAGCGCGTTCGACGTTGTCGAAGAGCTCTTCGATCATCGTGTCGTGCAGCGGGCGGATCACCAGCGTCCAGAGCAGCGATGACTTCAGGCCCTGCTTCTGTTCGAGGACATGGCGGACCCGGCAGCCGCCTCCGTCCAGTGGCTCCAGCTCAAGGGCGTGGAAGCCGTTGGACGGCGGGGCGAAGTCGAAGCGGATACGGCGCCCGGGTTCGTACGCACCCACCGAGTAACGGATGAAGCCGTGGCCGCCGTCCGCCCCGACGGCGAGGGGGCCGTCGAAGCGTATCGGGGGCCAGACAGGGGTCGGGCTGAGCGGGTCGTCGGGGGACGAGACGCGGTCGAGCAGGGCGCCGACCACCTCGACCGGGGCGTCGACGTTGCGTTCGTGGACGTTCCGTACCGTGCGCATGACGCACCTCCATACGGTGGCGTATGTTTCACCGTACGGTAGCGTATGGACATGAGGGAAGAGCGGGCGGGGCAGTCCCGCAAGAGGCTCACGGCACGTGACTGGGCCGATGCGGCGCTCGCCGCAATCGGGGAGCGCGGTCTGGCCGGGGTCGCCGTGGAGCCGCTGGCCGCCCGTCTCGGCACCACCAAGGGCAGCTTCTACTGGCACTTCGCCAACCGGGACGCGCTGATCGAGGCGGCGTTGGCCCGCTGGGAGGAGATCGACACCGAGGAGATCATCACCGCGCTGGAGGCCGAGCCGGACCCGGAGCGGCGGCTGCGCACCCTCTTCGCGCAGGCGACGGCGTTGGCCGCGGAGGATCCGCTCGAGGTCTTGCTGCTCGCCACCGCCGACGACCCCCACGTCGCACCCGTACTTCAGCGGGTGACGGAGCGTCGGATCGGGTACGTCGCACATCTCTTCGAGGAGCTGGGCCTTCCACCGGAAGAGGCGCGCAGGCGGGGGCTGCTGGCGTACACGAGCTATCTGGGACACGCGCAGCTGAGCCATGCGGTGCCGGAGTCGCTACCGGTGGGGGCGGAGCGGCGCGGGTACCTGGATTCGGTGATGGACAACCTGCTGCGGCGAGGGTAGGCGGCTCGGACGGATCTGCGCCGGCTTCGCGGCGCAGACCTGCAGGCAGGTCCCGCACCCGGACCTGGGGACACCCCAGACCCCGCCAGCGAACGGATGGAGCCCTCCGGCGATTGAGCCGGGGCCCGGGGCAGAGGCCCGGTGGTCAGGCCGAGGCGCGCTTCTTCGGGGTCGCCTTCTTGGCTGTCGACTTCGCCGCCGTCTTCTTCGCCGCGGTCTTCTTCGCGGCCGCCTTCTTCGCCCCCGCCGCCGTGGACTTGCTCGCTGTCGACTTGGTCGCCGCCGTCTTCTTCGCAGCCCCCGTCGTCGACTTCTTCCCGCCCGACGCCTTCGGCGCACTCGACGCCCGCTTGCGCCCCTTGATCGACGTGACCTCGGCGACCTCCGCGCCCTCCTCCCCCCGTGCCTCCTTCGCCGCCCGCACACTGCTCTCCAGCGCCGCCATCAGATCGATGACCTGCCCACCGCGCTCCGCCGGTTCGACCTCCGGCAGTACGCCGCCCTCCACCTTGGCCGTGATCATCGCCTCCACCGCCGTCCGGTAGTCGTCGTGCAGCGAGTCCAGGTCGACCTCACCCAGCGTGTCCATCAGGGCGTCGGCCAGGTCGAGTTCGGCCTCCCGCACCGTCACCTCGGTGTCCGGGGCCACGGTCTGGGGGGAACGGATCTCGTCCGGCCACAGCAGCCCGTGCATGGCGATCACGTCGTCGACGACCCGCAGCATGCCAAGCCGCTCCCGGCCGCGCAGGGCGAACTTGGAGATGGCGACCTTCTGGCTGCGCTTGAGCGCCTCACGCAGCAGCGTGTACGGCTTGGCGGCCGGGACGCCGTTCGCGGCGAGGTAGTACGCCGCGTCCATCTGGAGCGGGTCGATCCGCGTCGCGGGGACGAACGCCACGATCTCGATCGTCTTCGCGGTCGGGAGGGGCAGCGCCGCCAGGTCCTCGTCCGAGATCGTGATGATCGACCCGTCCGCGGCCTCGTACCCCTTGCCGATCTCCTCGGTCGGCACTTCCTTCTCCTCCAGCTCGCAGACCTTGCGGTAGCGGATCCGGCCGCCGTCGGCGGTGTGGATCTGGCGGAAGGAGATGGAGTGGTTCTCGGTGGCGTTCACCAGCTTGATCGGGATGCTGACCAGGCCGAAGGAGATCGCGCCGTTCCATATGGATCGCACGTTTGATCCCTTTCATCCGATTCATCCGAAATTTTGGGATTCGTGGGATTCTCATCGTATGACGCCGATCACCGACGTGGAGGGGCGGCGGCTGGCGCTCAGCAACCTGGAGAAGGTCATCCACCCCGCCACCGGGACCACCAAGGGCGAGATCCTGCACTACTGCGCCACCACGGCCGAGGCGATCCTGCCCCATCTGCGCAACCGGCCGCTCTCCTTCCTCAGATATCCGGACGGGCCGGACGGCGAGGTGTTCTTCACCAAGAATCCGCCGCCCGGTACGCCGTCCTGGGTAAGGACCGTCGAAGTGCCGCGTTCGGAGGACAAGCAAGCGCGCCAGGTCGTCGTGGAGAACCTGGCCTCGCTGATGTGGGCGGCGAATCTGGTGGTGGAGTTCCATACGCCCCAGTGGCAGGCGGACGAGCCGGGCATGGCCGATCGCATGGTCTTCGACCTCGACCCGGGCGCCCCGGCGACCGTCGTGGAGTGCTGCGCCGTCGCGCTGTGGCTGCGCGAGCGGCTGGCGGCCGACGGGCTGCACGCGTACGCCAAGACCTCCGGCTCCAAGGGGCTGCACATCCTCGTGCCGCTGGAGCGCACCCCTTCCGAGCAGGTGTCGGCGTACGCGAAGAGCCTGGCCGTGGAGGGCGAGGCCGCGGAGCCGGGGCTGATCCTGCACCGGATGAAACGCTCCCTGAGGCCCGGCAAGGTGTTCGTCGACCACAGCCAGAACTCCTCCAAGAAGACGACCGCGACCCCCTACACGCTGCGCGCCCGTACCGAGCCCACCGTCTCGGCGCCCGTCTCCTGGGAGGAGGTCGAGGATGCCGGGTCGCCGGCGGACCTCGTCTTCCGGATCGACGACATCGCGCCACGGCTCGAGCAGTACGGGGATCTGCTCTGCCCGCTCTTCGATCCCGGCCGGGCCGGGCCGCTGCCATGAGCACCCGGCCGCTGCCGTGAGCGCGCCCCGGCCGCCCCTGAAGGTGGCGCTCGCCGAGTCGGTGAACGTGCTGCCGCGCGGGCGCGGTCTGGCGTACGAGCCGAAGTTCGACGGCCACCGGATGGTGGTCTTCCGGCTCGGCGGCAAGGTGCTGCTGCAGGCCCGCTCGGGACGGATCATCACGGACGCGTTCCCCGATCTCGCCGAGGCGGCAGAGCAGTTGCCGGACGGCACGGTGCTCGACGGCGAGGTCGTGGTCTGGCGGGAGGGCCGCATCGACTTCGCCGCCGTACAAAGGCGCGCGGCCGCCACGCCGGGGCGCGCCCCCGCCCTCGCGCGCCGGCTGCCCGCCTCGTACGCCGCCTTCGATGTGCTCGCCGAGGGCGGCGAGGACCTGCGCCGGCTGGCGTACGAGAAACGGCGCGGACGGCTGGTCGCGCTGCTCGGCCCGCTGGGGCCGCCGCTGCAGCCCGTGCCGATGACGCTGGACCCGGACGAGGCGGCCACCTGGTTCGAGACCCTGCCCGCCATCGGTGTCGAGGGGCTGGTGGTCAAACGGCTGGACCAGACGTACCGGAGCGGCACGCGCGCGTGGCTGAAGCTTCGGCACACCTCCGCGCGCGACGCGGCGGTGGTCGGCTTCACCGGGCCGCGGGTGCGGCCGTCCGCGCTGGTGCTGGTACTGCCGGACGACGACACCCCGCTGGTCTCCAGCCCGCTGGCGCCTGCGCTGCGGGCACAGGCGACGGCCGCGCTCGCGGGCCTGGAGAGCACCGGGACCGGGACGGCGATCGCCGTGGGCGTGGGCGAGGTCGGGTACCAGGCCGTGGCGGCGGGGCTGACGGCCGAGGTGGAGCAGGGCACGACACGGCACACCGTCACCACGGTGCTCCGGCTGCGCCTCCCCGAGGATCACGATGAGGGCGTGTTGTAGAAGTAGCGCCGTCCGCCCGCAGGGCGGGCCCCGCGGCGTCTGGTGCGTGCAATCGCAAGGCGGTGGGGGCACCCCCGGACGAGGTCTGGGGAAGATCGCCCTCGAGACAGGCCCTTACACGCGCCGCCAGGTCCGGCGGTCCCGGGCCGTCGCGTACAGCGCCTCGATGTCCGCGGGCTTCAGCACGCCGCCGAGCCTGGCCAGCGCGGGAACCTCGTCGTCCGTAAGGATCCGTATGTCCGGCGGCGCGGGCAGCAGATCCAGCCGCGTCGCCCCGACCACCGCGAGCACCGGGCGCACCGCCGTCGCCAGCGCGAGCGTTGCGCGCTCGGCCCGGCGGCGGGTCAGCCGCAGCAGCGGACTCGGCGCGCCGCGGCCGACCCGCACCATCGGGTCGGCGATCCGCACCCGCAGCCGGCGGGCCGCGAGGGTGTGCACGGCGAGCACCCCGGCCGGTCCGACGGCCAGATGGTCGATGTGGTCGGCGCCGGGCAGCGGCACCGAGTGCAGGATCCGCCAGCCCGCGCCCTCCAGCCGGTCGAGCGCGTCGCCGAGCAGCTGCTGGGCGGCGAGTTCGCCGCGGCGCGGGTCCTGCCGCAGGCGCCGGGGGCTCACGGGGAGGGAACGGGGACTCACCGAGAGGGAGTCGAGCGCGGCGTGCAGCGCCTCGCCGGGACGGTTGGGAGCCAGGTCGTCGTCCGGGTGCAGGGACAGCCTGGCGAGGTCGGCGGAGGTGGGCACGGGCGGCCGGCCGACGCTGACATCGCCCGTCAGATACGGCGCGAGCGCCGCCAGCACCTCGGCCCGGTGGGACTCGAGGACCAGGCTCACCCGGCCGCTGTCCTGGTCGTACCAGGCGACATGACGGCCGTCCGGAAGGCTGACGTACAGCCTCTGCCGGCCCTGTTCCCGTGCGGGTGTCACGCGCAGTTCCGTCATGCCACCACCCCCCGACCATGGGAACAGCCCGGGGGCCTTCGGGGCAATATCCACGCGATGTCTCAGCCGTGGTGCACACTCTCCCCAAGCGCAAGTTCTTGGGAGGGGGCAAGCGTGTTCGGGGGGATCGACGAGGTCGACTGGGCATCACTGGGGCACGCCTACGGGGCGGCCGACGATGTGCCGGGCCTGTTGTACGGACTGGCGTCCGCGGACCCCGCCGAGCGTGAGACGGCGCTCGACGGGATGTACGGCGCGGTGCACCACCAGGGCGATGTGTACGACTCGACGCTCGCCTGCATTCCCTTCCTGCTGGAGCTGGTGGCCGATCCGGCGGTCCAGGACCGGGGCGGCATCGTCGAGTTGCTCACCAGCATCGGCGGCATCGATCTGGACGGGGACGACGAACTGGACCCGGACGACGAGGAGTTCGAGTACGCCGCGAACTATGCGATGGCCGCGTCGGCCGTGACCGCGGGCGCGGACGTCTTCCTCGCGCTGGTCGACGACGCGGACCGAGGGGTGCGGCTCGCCGCGCCGCTCGCGCTCGCCACGCTGCACGACGACCCCGAGCTGGTGCTCGTTCTGCTGCGGGAGCGGCTCGGCGCGGAGCCGGACGCCGAGGTGCGGTTCGCCTGCGTCGAGGCCGCCGGCCGGATAGCCCTGCGGCACCGGCAGCTCGCGCCCGAGGTGGTGGGGTGGCTGGCCGGGCTGACCCGGGTGCCGTACGGAGCGGGGCTCCGGCTGGCCGCGCTCGCCCAGCTCGCCCGCTGCGCGCCGGGGGCGCTGCCCGCCGATGTGGTGCCGGGGGTGACGGGCCTGCTGCGCGAGCTGCGCGCCGAGCCGGTGGCCGCCCCGGTCGTGGAGCCCGTGCCCGAACGACCGTCGACACCCACACTGCTCGGTCGGCTGCGCGAGGCGCACGAGGAGGACACCGTGGGCCGCGGTGCGCCCTGGACGGCGGATCTGCTGCGCACGCTGCACTCCGGTCTCGGCGATCGCGTGGACGACCGGATAGCGCTCCTCGCCGACCAGTTGTGCAGCCCCGACTGGGGGCAGCGGATCGATGCCGTACGGATGAGCAGCGGGCTGCTGCGGACCTGGCGCGGTGCGTACGAGGAACTGGTCGGCCTGGTCGGGGAGCAGTTGGCCGACCCGGAGAAACGGTTGGGCGACGCGGCCGCCGACGCGCTGGCGGAGCTGTTCGGCCTGGCCGCACCCGCCGCGGACGCGCTAGCCGACCGGGTGGCCGCGCAGCCCGGGGCCTGGGTGCGTCAGTGGAACGACGGGCCGCCCTCGCTCGGCAGCCCGGTCCTGGCACTGGCCCGGACGGGCGACCGGCGGGCCGTGCCGGTGCTCGCGCGGACGCTGGAACTGCCCGAGGCGCCGCGCGACCTGGGGTACGCGCTCGGCCATCTCGGCCCGGCCGCGGCGCCGCTCGCGCCCGCCCTGCGACGCCGGCTCGGCGAGCTGGATCTTGACGAGCGGCTGTACGACCTGGCCGGGCCGCTGCTGTACGGACTTGCGGAGCTGCGGGCCGCCGATGCCGTGCCGGAGGTGCTGCGGGTACTGCGGGGCGCGCCCGAGTACCGCAAGGAGTGGGTGGCCGAGTCGGCGCTGCGGGCGCTCACCGCCTTCGGCCCCGCGGCGCACGAGGCTGTGCCGGATCTACGCGCGCTGATGCGCCGCATCGGCGTCGGCTCCGGCCTGTCGGCGTCCCTCGCGGCGCGCACGGCGGGGGCGCTGTGGGCCATAGAGGGCGACGCCGAGGCCGTACTGCCGGTGCTGTGCGCGGCGTTGTCGGGGGCGGACATCGGCGGCCGTCGCTCGGCGGCAACGGCACTGGGCGCGCTGGGACGAGCGGGCGAGGAGGCCGCTCCGGCACTGGGTGAGTTGCTGGGGGTGGCCGAGCCATGGACCCGGGTGGACGCGGCGATCGCGCTGTGGCGGGTGACGGGCGACGCGGGCAGGGCGTGGCCGGTGCTGCTGTCGGCCTGGGAACGGCTGCCGTACACGCGCGTTCCGATCGCCCAGTGCCTGGTCGAGCTGACGGCCGAGGGAGCGGAACCGGTTCTGCGCGCGGAGCTCGGATCCGTACGACGTCATAACGCGATCGACGGCGGCTACGGGAGCCATGACATCTTTACGGACGAGAAGTTGCTGGCTCTGTGCCGGCGAGCACTGACGAGGGAGAGACCACCAGCATGATCATCTTTGGCACCAGGGGCTATCTCTACCAGCTGGCGATACTGACGCTGGTGTGCGGGCACTGCGGCAATCCTTCCGCACACACGCTCAGGAAGCGCGTGACCAAGTTCACGCTGTTCTTTGTGCCGCTGTTCCCGTTCTCGACGAAGTACGCCACGCAGTGCACGTTCTGCGGCATGGAGCAGCAGATCAGCAAGGAGCAGGGGGAGCAGCTGCAGATGCAGGCCGCGGGCGGGCCCGGCGGTCAGCCGTACGGGCAGCCGCAGCAGCAGCCCGGCGGACAGCCGTACCAGCACTGACGGACACGGGCCGGGGGCCGCGGCCGGGCACCCGGCGCCATCGCGAACGTGCAGGTCGATGACACAATCGAGGCCGGCCGGGCGGCTCCACGACCGTCTCCGCCTGATCACCTGCGGCGCCCCCGGCAAGACTGCCGCCGCACCGACCACACCATCTCCTTCGCCCGGCCCGGTGAAGGAGCGCAGCGCCCCGGGTGCCCGCCCGGCGAGGAGAACCTTGAGCCCGAGCCCGCACCGCCTGCGGTACGCCGTCCTGCTGACGGCGTCCGCAGCCGTAGCGCTGTCCGGACTGCTGTCCGGCTGCGGCGACGAGGGACGGATCAAGAGCGCGGGCGAGACCCCCACGGCCGTAGGCCCCGTCCATCTGTGGCCCGATCTGCCGCCCGTCACCGCGCCGCCGTACGACTACGGCGAGTCGGACACCCAGCTCGTGCCCGGCATCAAGCTGCCGGGCGGCGATGTCCGCGCCCTCGACCCCGTCGACGTCGTCCAGGCCGACGCCAAGGCGCACCCCGATTCGTTCACCGGCATCGACGGGCTCTACCAGGAGACCGTCAAGCAGATCGGCGCATGCGGACAGAAGCCGAAGTCCTGCCCGGTGCTCAAGCCGTACCACCGCGATCTGACCGGCGACGGCCGGGACGAGCTGATCGTCGGCATCAGGATGCCCGAGCAGCAGACGGCGGTGCGCTGCTACATGCCCGGCAGGAACGGCCTCACCCGGATCATGTCCACGGCCGACCAGCTCGTCAGCGTCGATCTGGCGGGCCGGGACGTGATCCTTCGGTCGGTCTCGGCGGGCATTCCCGGATACGAGTACCGCACTGCCTGGTCCTGGGACGGGCATCAGCGCGCGATGCTGCCCACACGCGACGAGATCGTCCGGGTCAAGTCGTCCCGCTCCCCCGAGCCCAGGCCCAAGCCCTCGGCGGCCGCACAGTGAGGCGGCTTCGGCTGCCCCGCTGGACCGCGACCCTCACCTGGAAGGCCGCGGTCTTCATCACGGTGATGTGCTGCGCCCTCGCCGCGCTGCTCGGCGCCCTGGTGCACGCCGCGGTCACCAAGCAGACGGTGGACCAGTCGCGCGAGAAGGCGCTGGGCCGGCTGGTCGAGGTCACCCGGGAGTACGAGTCGGGCGAGCCGGTGCCGCGATACGGCGGCATAGACCCGCCGGGCCTGCCCGACTCGCTGCGCGAACTCGCCGTCCGCGGACGGCGCGGCACGATGGTGGACACCTTCCACGGCCGCCCCGTCATGTGGGCGGCCGGTCCCGCCGACGGCCGGGCGATCGCCGTCCGCGTCGACTACACCACCAGCGCGAACACGATCAACGGCCTCGACCGGGCCATCGTCGGCTCCTCGGTGCTCGCCATCGGGGCGACCCTGCTGGTGGGCGCGTTCGCGGTCACCAGGGTCACGCGCCGGCTCCATCTGACCGCGCAGGTGGCACGGCGGATCAGCGCGGGCGATCTGGACGCACGCGTCAACGACCCGCGTACCAGGAATCCTTCGCGCCCCCAGGACGAGGTGGCGACGGTCTCCGGCGCCCTGGACACGATGGCCTCGTCCCTGCAGGGCAAGCTGCTGAGCGAGCAGCGCTTCACGGCCGACGTGGCACACGAGTTGCGTACCCCGCTGACCGGGCTGACCGCCGCTGCCGAGCTGTTGCCCGAGGGGCGTCCGGCCGAGCTGGTGCGCGACCGGGTGCGGGCCATGCGCTCGCTGACCGAGGATCTGCTGGAGATCTCCCGGCTGGACGCGGGCAGCGAGAGGGTGGACCTGGCTGTGCACGAGCTGGCGCAGCTGGCCGAGCGGGTGGTGCTGGCCTCCGCGACCGACACGGAGATACGGGTCGTACGGGATGCCACCGTCGAGACCGACAGGCGCCGCCTGGAGCGGGTGCTCGGCAACCTCGTCGCCAACGCGCACAGGCACGGGAGGCCGCCGGTGGTGCTCACGGTGGACGGCGCGGTGGTGACGGTCACCGATCACGGCCCGGGCTATCCGGAGTATCTGCCGACGCACGGGCCGCAGCGCTTCCGCACGGACGGCGGCAGCAAGGGGCACGGCCTCGGGCTGACCATCGCGGTCGGGCAGTCGGCGGTGATCGGCGCTCAGCTGCGCTTCCTGAACGCGGACGAGGGCGGCGCGGTGGCCCGGCTGACGCTGCCCGAGTACGTGGGTTTCCTTGACGACGATGCGGCGGAAGGGGGCCGGACGGGCTGAATTCAGCCCGTCCGGCTCCTTTGGACCGGGGTCCGGGGCGGAGCCGCGGCTACGTTGCGTGGCATGACCGCAACGACAGCGGTGGACGCTCCCCCGCCCGAACTACGCCTGGCCAAGCGGCGGGGCGTCGAGCTCTCGCTCCTGGTCTGCGCCGTCCTCATCTCCGTCTACGGCTATGTCGACGTGGGCCTGACGATGAACAACGCGGTTCCGCCGGACGCCGCCCGCTACGGCGCCGGCCTCGGCGTGCTGGCCCTCCTCGCCCATCTCGCCGTACGCTTCTGCGCCCCCTGCGCCGATCCGCTGCTGCTCCCCATCGCCGTACTCCTCAACGGCATCGGCCTGGTGCTCATCTACCGCCTCGACCTGGCGACACCGCACCACGAGGCCGCACCCACCCAGCTGATCTGGTCCACCATCGGCGTCGCGCTGTTCATCGCCGCCGTCGTCTTCCTGCGCGACCACCGGATCCTCCAGCGGTACGCGTATCTCTCGATGGCCGCGGCCCTCGTCCTGATGGTCGTGCCGATCGCCTTCCCCGCCGTGAACGGTGCCAAGATCTGGATCCGGATCGGCGCATTCTCCTTCCAGCCCGGCGAGTTCGCCAAGATCCTGCTCGCCGTCTTCTTCGCCGCGTATCTCTCCGCCAACGGCAACGCGCTCGCCTACACCGGTCGGCGGATCTGGCGGCTGCTCCAGCTCCCCACCGGCCGGGTGCTGGGCCCCATCGTCGCCATCTGGCTGCTCAGCGTGATCGTGCTGGTGCTCGAGCGCGACCTCGGCACCTCGCTGCTCTTCTTCGGACTCTTTGTGATCACGCTGTACGTCGCGACGGGCCGGACCGGCTGGATCGCGGTGGGTCTGCTGCTCGCCGGAGCCGGTGCGTTCGCCGTCGGCGCCCTCGAACCGCACGTCCACAGCAGGGTGCAGGACTGGCTCAACCCCTTCGCCACCATCGACGCCGGCCAGGGGCCCAGCCAGCTCGCCCAGTCGCTGTTCGCGTTCGCCGCCGGCGGGATGCTGGGCGCGGGCCTCGGCCTCGGGCACTCCATCCTCATCGGCTTCGCCGCCAAGTCCGACTTCATCCTGGCCACCGCGGGCGAGGAACTCGGCCTGGTCGGCCTGACCGGGATCTTCCTGCTGTATGCGCTGTTGGTGGCCCGCGGCTACCGCACCGGACTCGCCCTGCGCGATCCCTTCGGACGGCTGCTCACCACCGGACTCGCCTCGATCATCGCCCTCCAGGTCTTCGTCATCGCGGGCGGCGTGATGGGCCTGATCCCGCTCACCGGTATGGCGATGCCCTTCCTGGCCCAGGGCGGTTCGTCCGTCGTCACCAACTGGATCATCGTGGCGCTGCTGATCAGGGTCAGCGACTCGGCCCGCGCGCCGCACCCCGACACCGTCGAGACAGGGGTCGTCGCCCCGGTGCTGGAGAGCGAACGGTGATCCGCTACATCCGGCGCGCGGCCGTCCTGTGTCTGCTGCTCCTTGTCGCCCTGCTCGTCAACGCCGCACGCGTGCAGATCTTCGAGGCCACCTCGCTCGACAAGAACCCGGCCAACCGCCGGGTGGCCATTGCCCGTTACCACGCGCCGCGCGGCGACATCCTGGTCGGCGGACAGCCCGTCACCGGCTCCAAGGACACCGGCCAGCAGCTGCGCTACGAACGCACCTACGCCGACGGCCCGATGTACGCGCCGGTGACCGGGTATGCCTCGCAGACGTACGGCACCAGCCTGATCGAGAACGCCGAGGACGGCGTCCTTTCCGGCACGGACACGCTGCTCTCGCGGCTGCCCTTCTGGAACGACGTCAGCCGCGGCCGGCCGCCCGGCGGCAATGTCCTCACCACCATCAAGCCGTCGATGCAGCGGGCGGCGTACGAGGGACTCGGCGGCCGACGGGGCGCGGTCGCCGCCGTCGAGCCGTCGACCGGGCGGATCCTGGCGCTGGTGAGCAGCCCTTCGTACGATCCCGGAGCGCTCTCCGGCACCGGGGCGCAGGTCAAGAACGCGTGGGCGAGGCTCAACGCCTCGGACAGGCAGCCGATGCTCAACAGGGCCATCCGGCAGACGTATCCGCCCGGCTCGGCCTTCAAGATCGTGACGGCGGCGGCGGCGCTGGACTCGGGCGTGGTCACCGATGTCGACGCGCCGAGCGGCGCGCCCGATCCGTATGTCCTGCCGGGCACGAGCACCACGCTGCCGAACGCCTCGGACGGCTGCGACGACGCCTCGCTCGCATACGCCATCCAGTGGTCGTGCAACACGGTGATGGCACACATCGGGGTGAAGGTCGGGCTGGCCTCGATGCTGGACACGGTGGACAGGTTCGGCTTCAACGACCGTCGGCTGAGGATTCCTTCGGGCGTCGCACCGTCCAACTTCGACCGCAATATGACCGTCGATCAGCTGGCGCTCTCCTCGATCGGGCAGTTCGACACCACGGCGACGCCGCTGCAGATGGCGATGGTGTCGGCCGCGGTCGCCAACGGCGGGGAGATCAGATACCCCTATCTGGTGGAGAAGGTGACCAGGTCGAACGGCGACATCGTGGCGCAGAACAGCCCGAGGCGGTATCGGCAGGCGATGAAGCCCGGGACGGCGCAGCAGCTCCAGCGGCTGATGATCAAGGCGGTCGAGGAGGGTACGGGCGAGAACGCGGCGATCGAGGGGGCGACGGTCGGCGGCAAGACCGGCACGGCACAGCACGGGCTGGGCAACGCCGGTACGCCGTACGCCTGGTTCATCTCCTGGGCGCAGGTACGGGGCGCGAGCCGGCCGGCGGTGGCGGTCGCTGTGGTCGTCGAGGAGGCGTCGTTCGAGCGCGACGAGATCAGCGGCGGGGGGAGCGCGGCGCCGATCGCGCGGGCGGTGATGGAGGCGGCGCTGGGAGACTGGTTGCGTGAGCACTGACCGCGCGAGCACTGACCCCGTGACCACTGACCGTTTGAGGGATGCCGGTCTGAGGGTCGAGGAAGCCCTGGACCGGATCGCGGAGCTCGACCCGTCCCTGTGCGCGTTCATCGAGGTGTGGCCCGAGGCGGCGCAGACCGGCCCACCCGACCGCGAACTCCCCCTCGCTGGACTGCCGTTCGCGGTCAAAGGACCCGTCGGCATCCATTCGTACGCGGCCCGGCGGCTGATCGCGGCGGGCGCGGTGCCGGTCGGCGCGACCTCGGTGCCGGGCCCGGGCACGTACTGGCAGACCTGGGGTCTCGGCACCCACGGCCGCACGCTCAACCCCTGGCGCGCGGACCGCACACCGGGCGGTTCGTCGGCGGGTTCGGCGGTGGCTGTCGCAACAGGGATGGTGCCGCTGGCCACGGGGAGCGACGGGGCGGGCTCGGTACGGATCCCGGCGGCGTGGTGCGGCGTGTTCGGCCTGAAGACGACGAACGGACTGCTGCCGTCGCCGGACCGGACGCGCCTGGCGTCGGCGGGCGTGCTGACGCCCTCGGCGGCGGACGCGCGGCCGTATCTGGGCTGCGTACTGGACGGGTACGCGCCGGTGCGCGTGGAGTACCCCGTACGGGCGCGCTGGTCGCCCGACCTGGGCTTCGCGCGGACGGACCCGGAGGTGGAGTCGGTCGCGCAGGCGGCGGCGGAACGACTGGTCTCGGCGGGAGTGGTGCGCCTCGACGGGCGCCCGCTCGCCCTGCTCGATCCGGCCGAGGCCTGGCAGTCCGTGCGCCGTGGGAACCCGTCGGCAGGAGCGGCGGTGCGCGCGGAGAACGACCGCCGTCTGGACGCTCTCTTCGCGGACGTGGAGCTGCTGCTGACACCTTCGACCCCGAATCGCCCGCACGGCCACGACGGCCCGGGCAAGCTCTACTCCACGGCTCTGACCTGGGCCTTCAACCTGAGCGGCCACCCGGCGGCCAGCATCCCGGCGGGCTTCACGAGCGACGGCTGCCCGGTCGGCCTGCAACTGGTGACGCCGCGCGGCTCGGACGTCTCGCTCCTCGAAATGGCGGTGGCAGCAGAGCCGCACGCGGTTATCGTGCGCCCATGACGCACGAACTCGCCCAGGTGAACATAGCCCGCCTCAAATTCCCCTTGGACTCCCCGGAGTTGAAGCCCTTCGTTGACGGCCTGGACCCGGTGAACGCGGTCGCCGACGCGGCGGACGGTTTCATCTGGCGAATGCAGGAGGAGAGCGGGAACGCGACGGATCTGCGGATCTTCGGCGACGACTGGCTGCTGGTGAACATCTCGGTGTGGCGGGACCCGAATGCGCTGACGGCCTTCATGTACCAGGGCCTGCACCGGGAGCTGCTGGGCCGCCGCCACGAGTTCTTCGAGCGGGTGGAGGAGGTCATGACGACGCTGTGGTGGGTGGAGCGGGGCCACCGCCCGACGGTCGCGGAGGCGGAGGAACGCCTGCGCCACATCCGCGAACACGGCCCGGCGCGGAGGGCGTTCACACTGCGGACGTCGTTCCCACCGCCGGGAGCGGAGTGATCAGCACCGGTTCACTGCGCCGAGGTCGATGTCGGGACCGCCCGGGGCGCGTGGTCCGGGCCCGGCGTCCGCAGCCGCCGGGGCCCGGCAGGAAATCGTTCGACGCTGCTGGAGGCGCACTCGAAGAGCCTCGGCCCGCATTCCGGCGTGCTTCACGCGTCAGCCGGCCGCCTGAGCATCCTCCGCACCCGCCGCGATCGCCTCCTCGACCTCCGCCACCCGCTCCTCCTCCTCCGCCGCGAAGCGTTCGCGGTCGAGCTCCTCGGCGATCTCCTCGTCCTGGGACATCAGGAGGTCGAGGTTGGCGTCGCCCATCTCGAAGACGCCCATGTCCAGATACGCCTTCTGCAGCCGCTCGCCCCACAGTCCGATGTCCTTGACGCACGGCACGATTCTGCTGAAGAGCAGCTTCCGGAACAGCGCGAGGAATTCGGACTGCTCGGAGATCTCCTCGGCCTCCTTCAGCGGGATACCGAAGTTCTCCAGGACTTCCACCCCACGCAGCCGGTCGCGCATCAGGTAGCAGCCTTCGATCACGAACTCCTCGCGTTCGCGCAGCTCGGCGTCCGTCAGCTGTCTGTAGTAGTCGCGCAGCGCCATCCGCCCGAAGGCCACATGACGGGCCTCGTCCTGCATGACGTACGCAAGGATCTGCTTGGGCAGCGGCCTGTCCGTGGTGTCGCGGATCATGCCGAACGCGGCCAGCGCGAGCCCCTCGATGAGGACCTGCATGCCCAGATAGGGCATGTCCCAGCGGGAGTCGCGCAGGGTGTCGCCCAGCAGCCCCTGGAGGTTGTCGTTGATCGGGTAGAGCATCCCGATCTTCTCGTGCAGGAACCGGCTGTAGATCTCGGCGTGCCGGGCCTCGTCCATGGTCTGGGTCGCGGAGTAGAACTTCGCGTCCAGATCGGGGACGGACTCGACGATCCGCGCCGCGCACACCATCGCGCCCTGCTCGCCGTGCAGGAACTGGCTGAACTGCCAGGACGTGTAGTGCCTGCGCAGCTCACCCTTGTCCTTCTCGGTCATCTTCGCCCAGTGGCGGGTGCCGTAGAGATTGAGCACCTCGTCGGGGGTGCCGAGGGGGTCGTACGGATCGACCTCCAGGTCCCAGTCGATGCGCTTGGCGCCGTCCCACTGTTTGTCCTTGCCCTTCTGGTACAGGGCGAGGAGCCGGTCCCTGCCGTCCTCGTACTCCCAGCTGAACCGGGCGGCGCCGGTGGCCGGGATCTGCCAGAGCGAGCTTTCGGGGGCGTTCGTGTAGCGATCGTGCGTCGACACTGACGGCTCCTTCGCCTCATATCGCCAACGACTAAGGACAATTGGCAGGCTCACACGTTGGTAGACGCGGAGTCAACAAGTCGTGTGCGAGGGATTGACGACCTTGCTGACAGGCAGTCTCATAAGTGGCGACACAGGTAACCCACTCGCGAGGTGCCCTCAGCCATGACGACAGTGAGCGAACGCGACGTGCAGCTGCTGCGCGACGCACTCGGCCCGCTCCGGGACCGGGAACAGGTCGCCCAGCGCCTGCTCGAATCCTCGGCCAAGCACTCCTTCGACCCCGACAAGGATCTCGACTGGGACTCCCCCATCGAGGACGGCAAGTGGTTCTGGCCGCCGGAGCTGCTGTCCCTCTACGACACCCCGCTGTGGCACAAGATGTCCGAGGAGCAGCGCTTCGAACTGGCCAGGCACGAGGGCGCGTCGCTCGCCTCCCTCGGCATCTGGTTCGAGATCATCCTGATGCAGCTGCTGGTACGGCACATCTACGACAAGTCCGTGACCAGCAGCCATGTGCGGTACGCGCTCACCGAGATCGCTGACGAGTGCCGGCACTCGATGATGTTCGCCAGGATGATCCAGAAGAGCGGGGCGCCCGCCTGTCCCGTGCCGCGGGTCTACCACAATCTGGCGCGCGTGCTGAAGACCGTCTCGACCACGCCGGGTTCGTTCGCGGCGACACTGCTCGGCGAGGAAATCCTCGACTGGATGCAGCGGCTGGCCTTCCCCGACGAGCGCGTCCAGACCCTGGTGCGCGGAGTCACCCGTATCCATGTGGTGGAGGAGGCGCGCCATGTCCGCTACGCCCGCGAGGAGTTGCGCCGCCAGATGGTGACCGCGCCGCGCTGGGAACAGGAGCTCACCCGGATCAGCTGCGGACAGGCGGCGCGGGTCTTCTCGATCTGCTTTGTGAATCCGCAGGTCTACACGAACATCGGGCTCGACCGGCGCGAGGCGGTCGCCCAGGTGAAGGCGAGCGGACACCGCCGAGAGGTGATGCAGTCGGGCGCGAAGCGGCTGACGGACTTCCTGGACGACATCGGGGTCCTGCGAGGGCCGGGGCGCAGGCTGTGGAGGAGCTCCGGCCTGCTGGCGTGATACTCGTCGCTCGCCCGGTGCGGGGCGAACCGTGCGGTTACGCTGCGAGCATGACCAGTCCCGCTCCAGCGACCCGTGCGTACCGACGGCTCAGCGTCGAAGAGCGCCGTACGCAGCTCCTCGCCGCGGCGCTCACGCTCTTCGCGCACCAGCCGCCGGACGAGATCTCCCTCGACGACGTGGCCGAGGCGGCCGGGGTCTCCCGGCCCCTCGTCTACCGCTACTTCCCCGGCGGCAAGCAGCAGTTGTACGAGACGGCGCTCCGCTCCGCCGCCGACGCGCTGGAACTGTGCTTCACCGAGCCGCCGGCCGGGCCGCCCACCGAGCGGCTCTCCCGGGTACTCGACCGCTACCTCGGCTTCGTCGACAAGCACGACGCCGGGTTCAGCGCGCTGCTGCGGGGCGGGAGCGTCGCCGAGACCTCCCGTACGACCGCGATCGTGGACGAGGTGCGGCGGGCCGCGGCCGAACAGATCCTGGTCCACATCGGCGTGGACCGGCCGGGACCGCGGCTGCGGATGATGGTGCGCACGTGGATCGCGGCGGTCGAAGCGGCGTCGCTGATCTGGCTGGACGAGGGGAAGCAGCCAGCGGCGGAGGAACTGCGCGACTGGCTGGTCGACCATCTGATCGCGCTGCTCACGGCGACGGCGGCGACGGACGAGGAGACGGCGGGGGCGATGCGGGACCTGGTGGCGCTGGAGACGCCGACGGGGCCGGTGGGGACACTGGCGAGGCGGGTCGCACCTGTGGTGGACGACGCCTCGGAGCGCCTGAGGTAGCGGCCGCGGGGCCGGGGTGGTCGCCGGACGGGCTGGATTTTTCGGCTCGGCCGCACAAAACACCCCCCCCCGCGATTGAGGCGCGGGGGTAGGGGCGGAGCCCCCGGTAGGGCTGGGGGGGCCCCCCGCGCGGGCCGGCGGGTGTCGCGCGCGGGGGGCCGGGGTGGCGGCCGCGGGGGCTTTTTGGGGGGGCCGCCCCCCAAAACCCCCCCCCGCCGGCGATTGAGGCGCGGGGTTCGGGGCGGAGCCCCGGTTCGGGATGGGGGTACCTCCCAGGCGAAGCTCTGGGGGAGGGCGGGTCGGGGAACAAGCCCGCCGCAGGCGTTACAGGTCGTGGCCCAGGCCCGGCCCCACCGGGACGTCCACCCACCCCCTGTCCCCCACCCCCGCAAACGCCGCAGGAGCCAGAGGTTCCGCGTCCACCAGCAGCGGGCCCACCAGGTCCGCCGGCACCGTCGCATGCGGCAGCGTGGCCGCCAGATGGGCCGCGGCCAGTGTGGCGACACCCAGTTCCGGCATGGTGCCGAGCTTCACGGACAGGCCCGCGGACTCCGCGAGCCCGGCGATCTGGCGCGCCCGGTGCAGCCCGCCCACCTTGAGGATCTTGATGTTGAGGACGTCGGCCGCGCCGCGGCGGACGATCTCCATGGCGTCGTGCAGCGACTGCATGCTCTCGTCGGCCATCACCCGCACGCCCCCACTGCTGCGCAGCGCCGCAAGGCCCCTCAAGTCCCAGCGCGGCACCGGCTGTTCGACCAGATCGAGCCCCACGTCGGCCAGCCTCGCGACGGTCCGGCCCGCGGTCCCGGGGTCGTAGCCCTCGTTCGCGTCGAGACACAGCTCGACGCCGTCCGGCACGGCGTCCCGTACGGCACGCACAAGCCGCACATCCAACTCCGGGTCCTCGCCGCCCTTGACCTTGATGTGGGTGAAGCCCTTCCCGGCGTACGCGGTCGCCTCCGCCACCATCTCCTCGACCGTCCCGAGGCCGACCACCCACGTGGTGGGGACCCGCGGGCGGACGCAGCCGCCGAGCAGCAGGTGCACGGGCCAGCCCGCGGCCCGCGCCGCCAGGTCGTGCAGTGCGATGTCCAGCGCCGCTTTGGCGAGATGCTGGCCGCGGATCGCGGCGTCCATGGCGGCGTGCGCTCCCGCCAGGTCGCGCGGGTCGCGGCCGATGAGCGCGGGGGCGGCGTGCTCGGTCAGCGCCGACTCGAGACCGGCGAGGGTCTCGCCGGTGTAAGCGGTCATCGGCGAGGCCTCGCCGAAGCCGGATTCGCCCTCCGCCGTGCGCACTTCGACGACCAGGCTGATCAGTTCGGGGCTGGTTCCGCTGCTGATGACGAAGGGGCGCCGGTACGGGGCCCTGACGACGCGGGTGTGGACCGAGGCGATCTTCAAGCACGGCTCCTTCGAGTTACGGCCCGGACCGTAAGGGCGGGCTCAGAGGCGTACGCGGTAGACGATCGGGGGCCGCCCCGTGCGGCCCTCCTGTCGGCTCCCGGTCGGCACGGCCACGCCCGCACGCTCCAGACGCTTGAGGATGCGGCGTGCGGTGCGCTGCTGGACGGCGAGGTGTTCCGCGACGCGGTGCGCGGTGATGCCGTCCGCTTCCTCCGCGGCCAGTTCGCGCAGCCGGTCCAGCGTCCTGGGGTTCAGTCCGACGCGCCGGGCGAGGGTGACGCTGCTCTCCGGTCCCGCGGAGGACAGCGCGCCCGCGGTCCGTTCCGCGTCTATGACGATGTCGACGTCGTCGGTCATCGACACCACTCCGGCGACCGCGCCCACCGAACGGGCCCGGTTGACCGCGCGCCTGGCCAGCGACTCGGCCTCCGCGGCGGTGCGGCCGAGGCCGAAGCCCACATGAGCGGCGCCGTGCCGCGCGGCCAGGTCGTCGAGGAAGGGCAGCCGGGTGAACTGCTCGCTGACCTTCTCCAGGACACCGCGGGTGGTGACGACCAGCCGCTGCCCGTCCGGCAGATCGGCGAGACTGCCGCCCAGCACCCGCAGGTCGGCCGCCAGTTCGAGGTCGGCCGCCGGGAGGTCGATGATGCCGAGGGCAACCTGGGCGTCCCCGCTGTGCGCTCCCGCCGTGGCCAGCACGAGGGCCTGGAGCGTGGCGCGTATGGAGTGCCGGGACGGGGCGAGCCGTACCGCGTGCATCTCGTGGTCCAGCAGATGGAACGCCGAGCCCAGGCAGGTCAGGGCGACCCTCGTCTGCTTCCTGTCCCGCGCGGCCAGATGGAACTCGGCAAGGTCCTGCGAGGTCAGCCCCGGCCGGTACGGCAGTACATGCACATGCTCGGTCGGCAGTTTGGCCTCGGTGAGTGTCTCCATGACCTCGCTGCGGCGCAGCGTGTCGATGGAGATGCGGGAGACGTCATGGCCGAGGCGGAGCAGTTCGACCAGGGCGCGCAGCAGGGTCGCACCGCTGTACGGGACGTACATGGCGGGGCGGTCGAGCAGGCCGGCGGCCGTGGCGAGCGTGTGTGGCACGACGCCGGTGAAGAGCAGCGCGTCCACCTCGGCCTGTGCCCTGCCGACCACGTCGAGGGTCTCGTTCTCGTGGCGGTACGGGAGAGGCACAAGCCGGTCCGCCCCGGACGAGCCGCCGACGGCGACCACCTTGTGCACGAGGTCATCGGGACCGACAACGCCGACCGTGAGAGACATCGGCCGGTCTCCGTTCTTCTGGAGTGGTTCTGAGGTACTTCTGGACGGGTTGAAGCCCGCCTGGACGGGGTTGACGCCCCGCCGATCGCGGCCCTAATTTCGGCCCAGGCCATAACCGCAGACTTGCGGAGAGGATAGTGCCCCGATGCCCGAACGGGAAATGCCGCTGCCCACAGTTCTCGGCCCGCGCGGCCGCACCCTCGGGGACGAGGAACGGGCCGCGGTGCTGCGCGTCATGGACTCGGCGGTGCTGTGCAGTTCCTTCGGCAGTGAAGCACGTTCCCTCGAAGCCGAGATGAGCAGGTTGTACTCCCGCGAGGAAACGGTCGCCTGCAGTTCGGGCACGGCGGCCCTGCATCTCGCGGTCGCGGCGGCCGGGGTCGGCCCGGGCGACGAGGTCATCACCACGCCCGTCTCGGACTTCGGCACGGTCGCGCCGGTACTGGCCCAGCAGGCGCGCGTGGTGTTCGCCGACGTACGCCCGTACGACGGGAACCTCGACCCCGACGCGGTCGAGGCGGCTGTCACCCCGCGTACCAAGGCCGTCATCGCCGTCCATCTCTTCGGCGCGGCCGCGGACATCGGCGCGCTGCGTGCGATCTGCGACCGGCACTCGCTCGTCCTCATCGAGGACTGCGCACAGGCCTGGCTCGGCGAGGACGGGCAGGGCCGGTTGCTGGGCACCGTCGGGGACATCGCCTGCTTCAGCCTTCAGCAGTACAAGCACATCACCGCGGGCGACGGCGGCCTGGCGCTGGCCGACGACCCCGCACTCGCCCGCCGTATGCGGCTGTTCATGGACAAGGGCTGGGACCGTACGGAAGGCCGGATCCACCGCGAGATGGGCCTCAACTACCGGATGACCGAGCTCACGGCGGCGGTGGCCCGCGCGCAGCTCACCAAGGTGGCGGGCGTGGTGCGGCGGCGCCGGGAGCGGGCCGGGCAGCTTGTCGCCGCGCTCGACGGGCTCGACCGGGTCACCGTGCCCGAGCCCCTGCCGGGTCACGCCTGGTGGGTGTTCCCGCTGCTGGTCGACGACAACTCCCGCTGGGCGAAGGACCTGGAGGCGGAGGCCGTCCCCTCGATGCCGGGCTATCTGGAACGAGTGCTGTACGCCAATCCGGCGCTGCCCGGATATCCGCCGGGCCTGTGCCCGCAGGCGGAGCTGCTGGTGGCCCGTACGCTGCTCGCTCTCCCCTGGAACGAGGCGTACACCGAGGCCGACGTCGAGCACATCGCCCGCGCGGTCCGCGCCGTCCACCACCGGGCCGGTGCGCATTGAGCACCTACGAATGGCTGCGGACCACACCCGAGGAGCACATCGGCTGGGACGTCGACGTGCTGTACGGGCCGTGGCCCAGGCACCACGCCGACATCGGCCTCGCCGAGGTCAGGGCGCGCCTGGCCCGCTCCCCCGTCTCCCGGGCGCTGGCCATGTCCACGCGCGGCGCGCTGTTCGACGACGCCGCGGGCAACATGGCCACGGTCAAGGAGCTCGCCGACTGTCCCGAGCTGCTGCCGGTCGGCACGGTGGATCTGCGGGACGCGCTGGCCGTCGAGGATCGGCTGGACGCGCTGGACGCGGACGGGGTGCGGTTCCTGCGGCTGTTCACCGAGGAGCAGGACGTGGGGCCGGACTTCCCCGGCTACCGCCATGTGGTCGCGCAGGCCGTCGCCCGGGGACTCGTGCTCCTCCACGACGGGGACCCTCGCCGCTACGGCCCGGCGCTGGCGGGGCGCGGCGCGGATGTCGTCTTCCTCGATGTCCACTCGTACCACCTGGCCGACTTCCTGCTGCTGGCCCGCGGCGAACCGGGCTTCCGGGCCACCACCCGGCTGTTCTCCGCGCCCGACGCGATCGAGCGGGTCGTCGAGACGGTCGGGGCGCGCCATCTGGTCTTCGGCTCGCGCACCCCGTTCATGGACATCTCCCCGCAGACGCTGCGGCTGCGGTACGCGGGCATCGGGGCGGCGCAGCGCGCGGCGATCGCGGGCGGGAACGTCGAGGAGCTGCTGGGCTGATGCCGATCATCGATGTGCATGCGCATGTGGGCCCGTGGCCGTTCCACATGGACACGGGCGACGCGGGGTTCAACCTCCGGTTGATGGACCGTTACGGCATCGACCTGCAACTGGTCTCCGCCGCGGAGGCGGTGGTGTACGACGCGGTCGCGGGCAACGCGGCGCTGCGGGACGTGCTGGCGGTGCATCCGCGACTGCTCGGCTACGCCGTGGTGAACCCGAACCGGATCGAGGCGAGCGCGGAGGATCTGCGGCGCTGCCTGGACACGGGGCGGTTCGTCGGCGCGAAGATCCACACGCACTATCCGGGGCGGTTGATCGGCTCACGGGAGATGGCCGAGGCCTTCGACGTGATCGCCGAGGCGGGCGTGCCGCTGCTGCTCCACACGTGGGGCCCGGAGGTCGCGCTGCTGCCGTCGCTGCTGGCCGACCGGCCGGGGCTGCGGGTGATCGTTGGCCACGCGGGCGGCGACGCCTGGCGCGAGGCGGCACACGCGGCGGCGGACTGCGACCGGTTGTACCTGGAGCACTGCCGCACGGTGACGGACGCGGGCCGGATCGCGTACGCACGCGAGGTCGGGGTCCCGGTGGAACGGCTGCTGTTCGGGACGGATTCGACGCTGATTGATCCGTGTGTGGCGCTGGGGGTGGTACGGGATGCGGGGTTCGCGCCGGCCGAGCTGGAGAGGGTGCTGTGGCGGAACGCGGTGGATCTGTTCGGGCTTGAGCTTCCCCCACCCCGCCCCTTCCCGCTGTGACACCTTGCGGCTCCGCCGCGTGGTGGGGGCGAGCCCGCACCCTGCGCGCTCCCTAGTCGTCCTCCTTCGCCAGCTTCTCCAGGCACGCCACCACCGCATCCCGCTCGCCCTCACCCAGCCCCGGCCCGTACGGGTCATGTGCCGCTCCCTCCGGGAGCAGGCCCTCCCATACCGCCGCCCACAGCATCCGCTGCACATACCCCTCGATCGGCGCCAGGAACGTCGACTCCGCGAAGCGGTCCAGCCGCCCCGACGCCCGGACAAAGCCCGCGTGGTCGCCCGCCTTCCACGCGTCGAGCACCGCGCTGGTCAGCGACACCCGCGCCGCCGCGATGCCCACCAGCGCCGAGTCCGCGCCCCACATCAGCGAGGGGCCGAACATCCGGTCCTCGCCCGTGATGACCAGCTTTCCGCTCTCCTGGGCCGCGCGGATCGCGTCCTGGCAGGACATCGCCCGGTCCAGGGTGGCGAGTTTGACCCCCGCGGCGGACGGCAGGGCGAGCAGCCGGCGGATCAGTTCCGGCGGATAGGGGTAGCCGCCCGCCTCGCCGTGCAGGAAGAAGCCGAGCACCGGCAGCCCGCTCGCCTCGGCAACCCGCTCGTGCAGACGTACGGTCTCCTTCTCGCCCTCCGGGCGGGAGGCGAACTGTGCCAGCGGATAGACCATGACCGCGTCCGCGCCGAGGTCCGCAGCCTGCACGGCCATGGCAATGGTCGAGTCCCAGGCGTCCCGCAAGGTACCTGCGCGTACCGATCGTGGCACCCCCACGCCGGCCACGATCGGGCCGGTGACCGCCGCACGCCAGATGCGCAGCACCTGTTGGCGGTCGGCCTCGGAGAGGTACAGGCCGCGGCCGGTGTGCGCCCAGACCGCGACCCCGCCGATCCGCGCGGCGGCGATCCGTTCCGCGTATCCGCGCAGCGCGCCGAAATCCACGACACCCCGGGGATCCATGGGGGTGGCCACCGCGGGCAGCACCGTGCCGCGCAGCCTGCGCACCAGGCTCTCCGTCAGGGTCTCCGGCGCAGACATGGGCGATCTCTCCCGTCTGTTGCGGTCGTTGCCGACACGCTAGCCTTTACGGCCCGGACCGTAAAGGAAAGGCCCCGCGAATGTCCCAGCGCCCCATCCGTCTCGGCCTGTACGTCAATCTCTACGCGGACAAGGCCGACCGGCCCCGGCTCGCCGACGCGGTGGAGCAGGTGGTCCTCGCCGAGCAGGCCGGGTTCGACTGGGTGGTGCTGGGTGAACGCCATCTCCACCGGCCCGGCTACCACGAGGCCGTCACCTCTCTGGCGTATCTCGCCGCACGAACCGAGCGGATCGGGCTCGCCACGGCCGGGCTGATCGCCCCCGTATATCAGCCGGTGTGGCTCGCCGAGACGCTCGCGCACATCGATGTGCTGTCGGGCGGGCGGCTCACGGCCGGGTTCGTACTGGGCTACCGGCCCGAGGAGTTCACCCTCTACGGCACCCAGCCGCGCGAGCGCGTGTCGCGCTTCGAGGAGTGTCTGGAGCTGGTCACCCGGCTGTGGACCGAGGACGAGGTCAGCCATCGGGGGCGCTGGACATCGCTCGACGGAGCGTTTCTCTCGCCGCGCCCGGTGCAGCAGCCGCGGCCGCGGATCTGGAACGGCGGCCGGGTCTCCGCCGCGCTGGAGCGTACGGCCAGGATGTGCGACGGCTGGACGACCTCCTTCAACGAGCTCGACTCCGAACTCCCGGACAAGATCGCGGAGTACCGCTCCTACCCGCGCGGCGCGGCGAGCCTCGGCGCGGAGGTCATCGTCTGCCGCGAGGGCTATGCCGCCGCCACATCGAAGCAGGCACGGGTTGCCCTGGAGGGCCCGCTGCGCGGTCTGTACGACGCCTACGGCGACTGGAAGCGCACCTCGGCCGATGCCGCGCGCTATGCCCAGCAGTGGGACGACATCGAGGCGCGCTCCGTGATCGGCTCGGTGGACCAGTGCGTACAGCGGCTCGGCGAGTACGGCGAGATGGGTGCCGACGGCGTGGTGCTGCGCGTCCAGCCGCCCGGCATGCCGCAGTCGGACGCACTCAGCGCGATCGAGTCGTTCGGGACCGAGGTGCTGCCGCGTCTGGGCGGCTGAACGGGCGTTTCCGGAAGGCCTGTTGAACTACGAGAGCCGCGTTGCCGATGTCCGCCATCGCCGCGTCGTCGGCCATCAGCATCGGCTGGCGCACCCAGACGATCGTGTCCTCGGCGCCCTCCGCGACCGGACACGGCCCGCCTCCGGTGTACGGCTCCCGGGACAGGGAGCGGTAGCCGGCGTCCAGCGGGATGCCCTCGGTGGCCATGGCGTCCAGGAACGCGGCCTTGGGATGTCCGCCGAACGCCGCCCGGTCGTAGCGCAGCATGGCCAGGTGCCAGGTGTGCCTGGTGGTGCCCTCCGGTACCCCCACCGGCTCCAGCCCCTCGACTTCCTGCAGGGCCCCCGCAAGAGCCGCCGCCCGTGCCGAGCGATGCTCCAACTGGGCCTCCAGTACCCCCAGTTGAGGGTGCAGAACAGCGGCCTGGAACTCGGTCATCCGCAGGTTCCAGCCGAGCTCGTGATGCTCGTACCAACCGCCCCCGACACGGCGGCCGACATTGTGCAGCGACCAGAGCCGCTCGTACACGCGCCGGTCGTCGGTCACCACGATGCCGCCCTCGCCCGCGGTCATCGCCTTGCTCGACTGGAAGCTGAAGCAGCCGGCGTCCCCGAGGCTCCCGGCCGGGCGTCCGTGCCGCCGCGCGCCGTGCGCCTGGGCCGCGTCCTCGACCACCGGGATGCCCAGGGAGCGCAGCGATGCGGTGTCGGCGGGCGCCCCCGCCAGATGAACCGGCATGACGGCCCGGGTCCGCGGACCGACCAGCCGCCGCGCTGCCGCCGGGTCGAGGTGCAGGGTGTCGGGCAGTACGTCGGCGACGACGGGCCGGGCGCCCGCCAGTACCACCGCGGTCGCGCTCGCCACGAACGTATAGGCGGGCACGATCACTTCGTCCCCCGGCCGCACACCGAGCGCGCCCAGCGCCAGAAAGAGCGCCACGGTGCCATTGAACGTGCAGACGCCGTACGAAGCGCCGACGCTCTCCGCAAAGGCCGCCGCGAAGGACTCGGTCTCGCTGCCCGCGGTCGCTCCCCACGCACCGCCCTCCAGCACCCGCAGCAGCCGCTCGCGCTGCTCGTCGGTCGCCTGCGGGGGCCACTGCGGCCACCCCTTGGTACGTACAGGAGTCATCGGGGCCCCTTCAGCAGGCGGTCCATGGTGCCGTGCAGGATCTGCTCGCGGTCCGCCTCGCTGATGTCCGCGAGCAGCACCCGCCCGAGGCCCGTCCGCAGATCGAGAAAGACGGCGTCGGAGCCGAAGGCGATGCGCTCGGCCCCGGCCTCGGCGACGAGGCGCCCAAGATGGCGGGCGGTCATCCGGGAGCCGCAGGTCTCCAGGATCAGATTGGGGCAGCGGGATGCGGCTTCGGCGGCGGGCGCGAAGCCGCTGGTCCACAGGCCCGAGTGGCCCATCAGCAGCGGGAGTCCGGGGTAGCGGGGGGCCACGGCGGCGAAGCGCACCGGGTCACAGAAGGCGGAGTCGTGCTGGCTGTGCGCGAGCACGATACGGCCGCGCTCGGCGGCGATGTCGAAGGCCGGGGCGTACGCGGGGTGGTCGAGCGGAAGTTCATGGACCTCGGGGTGGAGCTTGACCCCGATGACGCCGGGCACCTCCAGCAGGTCCCGCAGCCGCTCCGGTGCCTCGGGATCGTGCGGGTTGAAGACGGCATAGCCGAGCAGGCGCGCGGGGTGCTGTGCCAGCTCCGTCAGCAGCAGCTCGTTTCCGGCACGGGCGTCCGGGCCCACGGCGAGCAGATGCGAGACACAGGCGGTGGCGACCCCGCACCGGTCCATCACGGAGATGAGGCTGCGCGCGGAACCGTCGGTGACGGCGAAGGCGTACCAGCGGCCGACATGGCCATGGGCATCGACGATCCTCATGGGTCGACAACGCCCAGCAGCCGCAGCGCGTTTCCGCCCGCGATCAGGGCCGTGTCGGCGGCCGGGAGCTCCAGCGTGTCGAGCTGGTAGCGGGGTCCGGCGTCGTCGGTGACCGGAGCGCCCGTGCCGAACAGGACGCGGCGGGCACCGTAGCGCCCGGCGAACCACTCGACCTGGAGATGTCCCGCGAGCGTGGAGGTGTCCACGGACAACTCCACGTGGTGGTCCATGAGCTCGGCGAGCTCCCGCATGCTGCGGTAGCCGGTGCCGGTCAGCACGATCCGCAGCGTCGGCACGGCGCTCGCCAGCCGATGGATCTCCGCGGCGGTCGTGGACTCCCAGCCGAGCAGCACGGTGGTGCGCGCCTTCGCCAGCGCGGCGGCGAGCGCGAGTGCGTGGGCGCCGGTGAGGGACCAGCGGTGCTCGGCGGGGCAGAGCCGCACCAGTGGGGCATCGCTCTCCCCCGTGCCGAGCGGTCCCGGGACCAGGACGGGCACCGGTCGCAGCCGTGCGCCGTCGGCTTCCTTCAGCGCGGCGTTCCCGTCGCGCGGGTCCCCGTACAGCGCGTGGGTGTGCACCACACACGCGGTGTCGATGCGCAGTCGGTCGAGTTCACCCACGAGCCCGGCCGGATCGCGGCTTGCCACCTCCTCGTACGGCAGCGGCCCGAGCAGCCGGTTGATGTCGACGACGGTCATGTGGTGCGCACCCATGGCCTGCGCGCCCATGTCCTGCGCGCCCATGTCTTGCGCAGTCATGTCTTGAGGCCGGTGGTGGCGATCGAGTCGGTCAGATACCGCTGGAGCAGTCCGAAGACGAGCAGGCAGGGGATCACCGTGATGGTCGCCCCGGCCATGATCTGGTTGACGGCGACGTTCTCGCCTTCGAGCGTGGCGAGGCCGACGGTGAGCGTGCGCATCTCGGAGGACTGGCCGATGACGAGCGGCCACAGGAAGTCGTTCCAGTGCCACAGGAAGACGAACACGCCGAGGGTCGCGAGGACCGGCCGGATCAGCGGGAGGACGACGGTGGTGTAGATGCGCCACTCCGACGCCCCGTCGATCCTCGCGGCCTCGAAGAGCTCGTCGGGCAGCTGGTGGATGAACTGCCGCATGAGGAAGACCGCCTGCGAGTTGGCCAGCGTCGGCACGATCATTCCCCAGTACGTGTCCACGCCCCCGAGCTCCGAGACGAGGATGTAGTACGGGATGAGCGTGGCCTGGAACGGCACCATCAGGGTGGCCAGGAACGACCAGAAGAGCACCTCGCGGCCCGGGAACCGCTTCTTCGCGAAGGCGTATCCCGCCATGGACGAGAACAGCAGGATGAGCGCGACGGAGACCACCGAGTAGATCAGCGAGTTGAACGCCCAGCGCATGATGTCCTCGCTGCCGAGGACGTCGGAGAAGTTCTGCCAGGTGGCCTTGGTGAGGTTGAACGCGCCGGGCAGCGTCTGGCCGCCGGCCGGTGCGAAGGCGACCAGCACCATCACCACGAAGGGCGTGACGGTCACGAGCGCCACCAGGATCAGCAGGACGGGCAGTCGCAGCCGCGCCATCAGTCCGCGTCCCTTCCGATGAGCCGGCGCTGAATGAGCGAGAAGGTCAGTACGACGAGGAAGAGCACCAGGCCGATCGCGCCGGCGTAGCCGAAGTCGAAGAACTTGAAGCCCGTGTCGTACAGCAGGTAGACGAGCGAGTAGCTGGCCCGTACGGGGCCGCCCGCCGTCATCACATACATCGCGTCGAAAACCTGGAACGCGCCGATGGCCTCGATGACGAGGACGAAGAACAGCACGGGCCGCAGCAGCGGAAGCGTCACCCACCACAGCCGCTGCCAGCCGTTCGCGCCGTCGATGGTGGCCGCCTCGACGACATGCCGCGGGATCGACTGCAGCCCGGCGAGGAGGATCAGCATCGAGTAGCCGAAGCCCTTCCAGGCGGAGGTGACCGCGATGGACGGAAGGACCAGGTGCTCGCTGCCGAGGAAGTCGACCGGCCCGAGCGAGAACACTCCGAGTGTGGCGTTGAGCAGGCCGTCCTCGACCTCGTAGATCCACTTCCAGATGACGGCGGCCAGCACGATGCTGGTGACGTACGGCAGGAAGAACACTCCGCGGAAGAAGCCGCGCGCCCATACGGTGCGGTGCAGCAGCAGGGCGGTGCCGAGCGAGAGCAGCACGGTCAGCGGTACGAAGAACGCGGTGTAGAGGGCCGTGACGCCCAGGCTCGACCAGAACAGGTCGTCGTGGAGAAGCCGGGTGTAGTTCTCGGCCCCGATGAACTGCCATTCGCCGCTCAGCCGGTAGTCGGTGAGCGACAGGAACGCCGCGCCGAGGGTCGGTCCGAAGCGGAAGACGATGAACAGCAGCAGCATCGGGGCCACGAACACCAGGCCGACGCGCGCCTCGCGTCGTCGTACGGCCTTGCTGAGCGAGCCCCCGCCGCGGCCTCCGCGACTTCCGCGACCCGGCGCGGCGGTCTTGGCGGGGGGAGCCGTACTGAGGGTGGTCCTGGTCAACGCTGCCGCGCCAGCAGGTCGTCGGCCTGCTTGGCCGCCGAGTCGAGCGCTTCCTTGGGGGTCTTCTTGCCGGTGAGCGCAGCCTGGATCTCGGGCGCGATCAGCGACATCAGCTGGCGCGCGGTGGGGTTGGGCTCACCGGGGTACGCCTTGGCCAGCGCCGCCTGGAACTCTTTGGCGTGCGGAGCGTCGCTGGGCACCGTGACGTCCGTGCGCGGGGAGAGGAAGCCGCTTGCCCTGCCCATGCTCTGGAGCTGCTCGGGCCTGGTCATGAAGGCGAGGAACTTCTCCGCCCCGGTGACGTTCTTGGACTTGGCACTGATGCCGAGCCCGCCGGGGATGCCGAAGGTCACCTGCTTGGCGCCGGTGAGCGGCGGCCCGACGAGGACGTTCTCCGCGCCCCAGGCCTTGGCCGCCATCGCCGCGTCGGCGGGGGTGTTGGAGAAGCCCATCGCCGCCTGCTGCTTGCCGAGCGCCTGGTCGGCAACGGCGTTGATGTTGGTCAGCGCGGACTTGGGGATCTCACCTGCCTTGTAGAGGTCGGTGATGAAGGTGAGGGCCTCGACACCCTCGGGACCGTTGAAGGCCACCTTCTTGCCGCCCTCGGCGAAGACCTTGCCGCCCGCCTGCCAGAGCAGCGGGTAGAAGTTGAGGTTCTGGGTCGCCTCGTTGCCCGCGGAGTAGTCGAGGGCGGCGACGCCCGACTGCTTCAGCTTGGGGGCGGCGGCCTTGATCTCGTCCCAGCTGGCCGGGGGCTTGGTGATGCCCGCCTTCTCCAGCAGCTTCTTGTTGTAGAGCGTGGTGGTGACGGTGTGGTAGATCGGGGCGGCGTAGAGCTTGCCGTCCTGCTTCATCGCTTCGAGGGCGGCCGGCAGGAACTTGTTTTCGGTCCCCTTGAGCGCCCCGTCGACCGACCGGATGGCTCCATTGCTCAGATACTGCGGGATCTGGTCGGGACCGAGCAGCACGACGTCCGGGCCCTTGCCGCTGCTGAGCGCGGTGGCGAGCTTCTCGTCGCGGTTCTCCCAGGGCTGCTGCTCGATGGTGAGCTGCGTGCCGGACTCCGCCTTTTCGAAGTCCTTCTCGATCTGCGTCCAGTAGGCGGTGTTGGCCTTGGGGTCGGCGATCACCGGATACATCCAGACGGTGACCTTCTTCGACCCCGAGCTGCTGTCGCCGCCGCAGCCGGTGAGCAGGGCGGCGAGCGTGAACAGCGCGAGAGGTGCGGCGGCGCGCGTGAAGCCTGTCTTCATGGGGGCCTCCGGAAGGCCTGAGAAGGGAGCCAGAGCCCGGCTAGTTTCGGCCTGGGCCGAAAGTAGCCGGGCATGATTTGACATGTCAATGCCCAATTGACGGGGGATTGATGACGGATGGTCAGAGATACCCGGTGAGGCGCACGGTCAGCGACGCAGATCGACGACGAACAGCTCGGCGGCGCGGTTGAAGTACAGCCGCCCCTGATGCGCCATCAGCCGTCGGTGCGGATACGCGACGATCAGCACCGGGTCGCGGTGCGGAGCGAACGGATCGATGCGGTAGACCAGCCCGCCGTCCACGCTCACGTACAGCTTCGAGCGCGAAACCACTATGGAGCCACCGGTGCTCCGGGTGCCCAGCTCGATCGTGTGCAGAATCCGGTGGTCCTGCCGGTCGAGCGCGAAGAGCGTGTGCCCGGCGAGTCCCCACAGCTTCCGGTCGGGGCCGACGACCAGCGCGCTGACCGTCCCCTCGGTGCTGACCGGCTCGAACTCCCACAGCTTCTCGGCGCGGTTCACATCCCAGGCGAAGACCGCGCCCGCCTTGCGGGTGGGCGGCGTGGTGCTCAGGCCGCCGGTCACCGACCCGCCGCCGTAGACCACGCCGTCGTACGCCGCGAGGGCGAACAGGCTCTGGTCCTGCGCGACATTGCGGGTGAAGTGCCAGTCGCGGGAGGACGGGTCGTAGACGGCGAGCCCGCCGCCGAGCCGGTCGCCGGCCGGGACAGTGCCCACGGCGATCCTGCCGTCGTCCACCTCCGCGAGACACTTGCTGCGGGCCTGCAGCTGCGGGCCCAGGTTGAAGATCAGCTCCGGGTTGGGGGCGGCGCCGGGAGGGCCGCCCGGTGAGTACTCGGGGCTGTTCCAGGGCTGGTCGGGCCGGTAGCGGTAGAGCCTGGACTCGGGGTACACACCGAGCCAGACCGTGCCGTCCGATGCCGTCAGTATTGACTCGATCTGCGCGAAGCGGTGGAACGCCGAGACGCCGGTGTCCGTACGGACAGCGCCCAGGCCGCCGTTGAGGAACCCTCCTGCGTACACGGTTTTACGTCCGCCCGCGCCCAGCGCCAGTATCTCGATCGGCTCCTTGCGCACCTTGGTGTCGAGGATCGCGGACGCCCCGGTGGTGGGGTTGTAGCGGAACATCTCGCCACGCCAGAGCGTGCCGACGACGCTGCGGCCCGGGTAGTTCGCGACGCCCAGCTCGGCCCAGCCGATGGACCGGGTGTTCTGCACCTTGCCGGTGAAGGTGAGACCGGTGCCGGTGAGCTGCTTGGTGGCCGGGTCGTAGCGGCGCAGTTCGCTGCGCTGTACGAGGTAGACGCCGCCGCCGGAGTCGGACGGGGAGATCTTCAGGCCGTGCGCGTCGGGGATCTCGTCGGTCCAGGCGCGCGCTTCGAGGTCGTAGACGAAGAGCGGTCCCGGCAGGTCGGAGCCGATGCGTGCGTACAGCCGGCCGCCGAAGGCGTCCAGGTCGTAGACGGCCTTGCCCTCGATGGTGCCCAGGCCCGGCGGCTTGGGGAGCTCGGTGACCGAGCCGGTCGCCGGGTTCAGCTCGGCGATGTGTGCCGCGGCGTACGAGCCGGAGTACACCTTGCCGCCGGAGCAGGCGATGGACCGTACATACGTCTGACCGGCGACGACCTGTCCGAAGTCGGTGAACGCCTTGGTGGCGGGGTCGAAGCGGAACACCTTGCCCTCGGGGAAGGTGCCGCCCCAGATCTTGCCGTCGGCGTCGGAGGCCAGCGACCAGATGAAGGTCTGCCGGGCAAGCGCCAGGCCGAGGTCCTCCGCGGCGTCGGGGCTGCCGGGGCGCCAGCGGTACAGATGCGCGTTGCCGTAGGTCCCCGCGTACACGCCGTCGGGCGCTGCGGCCACCGCCCAGGAGCCGTCGGCGCCGGTCAGCGGGACGCTGACCAGCTGGTTGCCGGTGGCCGGGTCGACGGCGTTGAGATAGGCGGGCTTGCCCGTCGAGACGTTCCACAGGGCCGGTCTGCCACCCGGTCCCGGTGCGACCGTGCCTCCCAGAAGGAGAACGTCGGCCAGTGGTACACCCAGTGATACGGGGTCGCGCATCAGAGCCTCCTCGGCGGACGCGGAGCTCGGAGCTGCTAACGACAGTACAGAGGCGGAGAGTGCTGCGGTCGAGCCGGCGAGAAACGCTCGTCGCGTCGTCACAGGTGGTAACACCTCCGAAAAGAACGGGAGTTACGGCACTAGCCGAAAGTGATACGCCACGCCCACTGGGGCGTCAACGGCGCGGACCGAGCGGGAACGGGACAGCACTCCATTGGGCCCATGCAATGGCCATCCTTCGGACAGCGGGCGCGCCCGGTGCGAGCGACGCGCCGGGACTGCGTGAGACTGGCCCGTGTGAGAAGCGAGAACACCCCCTTCGAGGGAGGGCCACTGGACGGGCGGGTGCTGCCGGTGCTGGTCGGGCCGACCGGTCATCCCCCGAAGTGGTACGAGATCCCGGTGCCGAACGACGACGGCACACCGCCGACGGTGTACGCGTACGAGCGCGTCCCCGCGGGCCGCACCCGGCGGCTCGGCCTGCTGCGCGGCTGGAAGTACCAGTACGCCCCCGAGGGCGCGGCGCGGCGCACGCTGAAGTGGCCCTGGTCGAAGCCGAACAGCGCGCCATAAGATCACTGGGGCGTGTGGCGAACATCGCGAGCGTGCGTGCCAGGCGTCGCGGGCCAGGAGGGACTTTCGCGACACGCCCCAGGACCGTGTCGCCAGGGGGGATGCTCGCCATGGAGCCGCTGCAACAGGACGATCCGCGCCAGATCGGCCCCTACGGCGCGCTGGCGCGCACGGGAGAGTCGGCGAGCAGTGTGCGCTATCTGGCGCAGGGGCCCGACGGCGCGCTCGCGGTCGTGTCGGTGGCCAGGCCCGCACTCGCGGCGGTGCCGGCGTTCCGGCGGCGCTTCCAGTCGGAGGCGCGGACCGCGGAGCGCCTGGCCGGCGGGTGGGTGCAGGAGCCACTCGAGTCCTGCACGGACGGGGAACTGCTGTGGACGGCGAGCGCGTACGTCCCGGCGTTCACTCTGCGCGAGGCGATCGCGCTCGCCGGGCCGCTGCCGGAGCGTGCCGTGCGGATACTGGGCGCGGGGCTCGCCGAGACCCTGTCCCGGGTGCATGCGACCGGGGCGGTGCTGCACGGCCTGGCACCCGACACGGTGCTGCTCGCGGCGGACGGCCCCCGGCTCACGGCCTTCGGCGCACTGGGCGCGGCGGCGGTCGCCCACGCCGGTCCCGGCGGGCAACTGTCGGTCCAATTGAACTATCTGACCCCGGAACAGTCGACGGGCTCGGAGCCGGGCCCCGCGTCCGACATCTTCGTCCTGGGCCTGCTTCTGGCGTACGCGGCGACGGGCACGACTCCGCTGGGCGACGCGGACCGCATCGCCCATGCTGAGCCGGACCTCGCCGGGGTGCCGCCGGAGTTGCGCCCACTGGTGGCCGGCTGCCTGTCGAAGCGCCCTGAGGACCGCCCGCCGGCGGGCAAGGTGGCGGCGGAGCTTGCGCTGGAGGGCGCATCGGCGCTGGCGCGTGAGGGCTGGCTGCCGCCGGTCCTGGTGGGAGCGGTGGAGTCCCAGGCGGGCAGGGCGGAGTCCTTGCGCTCGGGCGGGAGCGCCGGGGTGGGCGAGCCCGGGGATACGGCACTCGCGGATGCGGTGCCTGCGGATGCGGTGCCTGCGCAGTATCCGGCGAGTGCGCCCGCGCCGGTCCCGGCGCCCCAGGCGGCCGTCGGCGCGATGCCCGCAGGTGCGGTGCCCGCGAGCCAGGTGGGCGAGCCCCGGTATGCGGTGCCCGCCCAGCAACCGGTTGGTGCGCCCGCGCCGGCACCGGCGGCCACGGGTGCGGTGCCCGCGCAGTATCCCGCCGGTGCCGGGCCGGTGGGAGTCGTACCCGGCCCGCCGCCCGGATCGGGCCCCGGTGATCGGGCCACCGCCGTCCTCGCCGTGCCCGCCGCTCGAAGCGCACGCGCACCGGCGCACCTGCCCATGCCCCTGCCTCTGCCCGCCGCGCCCCCGGCCGCCCCCGCGACCGACCGGCGCGCCCTCCTCGTCGGGATCGCCGCCGGTGTCGCCGGGATCGTGATCGGAGGTGGGGCCGGGTACTCCTTCGGTGACGGAGAGTCAGACTCCAAGCCCAAGGCTGCCCCCGCACCCCGGCCCACCCGCGTCGTCGGGGTGCCGCCCGAGCCCGTCTGGCGGTACGAGCATCCCGGCAAGGACGGTGACGCCGCGCCCAGTGCCACCCTCTGGGGCGACCGCGTACTCGTACTGACCGGCAGTGCTGGGGCCGTCGGTGTCGATGTGCGCACTGGACGGCAGCTCTGGCAGCTCAAGGAGGCCGCGTCGGCCTCCCGCGCCGTGCCCGTCGACGGCGCGCTCGCTCTCGTCGACGCCGCCGCCGAGTTCCTGTGGATCTCCGCGCTGAACGGTCGGATCAAGCACCGGATCGCCAAGACCGCGCTCGTCGGCCCGGGCGAGACGCTCACTCTCGGCAGCATCACGGGCTGGGACGGCGCCACGCTCTGGTTGACCGGCCACATCAAGAAGGGCGCCGCGCTCGCGGCGTACTTCTTCGCGTACGACCTCGTCGCGCGCAAGTGGCTCTGGCGCACCCCGGTCGCAGGCGGCGTGCCTCCGCTCATCCCCCGGTACGACCTGATCGCCGTCCGCCCCGCCGACCTCGTCGTACGACAGGACGCGGCATCGCTCACCCCTGCCCAGCGCAAGACCTCCAAGGGCGCCTCCACACTGCTCGTGTTCAGCCGGACGACGGGCAAGCCGAGTCAGTCGTTCGCGCTTCCCGGCGTCGTACCCGCAGCGGCCGTCGTCGGCGATGCGACGGACAAGGTCTTCGCCGCCGCGGGGGGCGAGCTCCACGCGTACACCAGCCGCACCGGCGCGCGGCTGTGGCGGGTGGCCGCGGCCACGCCCGCGGCCGGTGAGACGGGCATCTTCCCGTACGGGAAGGGCGTCCTGCGAGGCCCGGTGCTGTACGTCGCCAACCGCCACCAGCAGGTCTCCGCCGTCGACACCGCGACCGGCCGCCCGCTCTGGCGGCGCTCCACCGAGGCCCCGGTCTGGAACGGCGTCCCGGCAACGGCCCTGAGCGCCGGCGGCCGCACGGTACTCGTGGGAGACGGCGCGCAGCTCACCGCGTTCGCCGCGCGCGACGGCAGACGGCTGTGGAAGTTCCAGGAGGCGGGCGCGCAGGACGCCCCGGGCGGGCCGCGCTATGTGCCGTTGCCGGGCGGCGGCCGCACTGTCGTCGTCCAGCGGGACCGGGCCTTCTACGCGCTGCCCGCGGACTGACACGCCGGAGGGGAGCTGGGGGCGTCTTGCGGATCTTGCTGGGCTCGCGTGCCCTGGCACGCACGCTCACTGATCCGGCCTGATCCACAAGGCACCCCGGACGAGTGGCCGGATTGCGCTGAACCGACCACCCGCCGGGCGCCACCCGTTGCGCGCTCGCATGATCGGCTGCGGGATGGACGGCCCGCCCGCAGCCGGAGGTGACGAGATGTCAGGCAGCCTGCTCCGTTCCGTCTGCACGACGGCGCTGGCGGCCGCGACCGCCCTCGCGGCGGTCCCCGCGTCAGCCGACCCCGGCGCCGAATCCGCCGCCGACCCGCCCGCCACCGTCTCCGGAATGCTGACGGAGCTTCAGAAGCGCTATCGCCAGGCCGAGGAGGCCGGGGAGACGTACAACGGCATGGAGGAGGAGCTCAGGCGGCAGCGCGCCGAGACCGCACGTCTCGGCCATGAGCTCGCGAGGGCGCGCAACGCGGTCGTCGCCGGCCGCGACGACGCGGGACGGCTGGCCCGCGAGCAGTACCAGGGCCGGTCCGAGCTCTCCTCGTATCTGCGGCTGTTGCTCGCCCGTAACCCCCAGCAGGCTCTCGACGAAGGCCATCTGATGGAGCGTGTTGCCACCCACCGGCTGGCGACGATGGCCAGGCTGGAGGGGGGCGCCAAGCGGGCCGGCGACCTCGCGGCCGCCTCCCGCAGGGCCCTGGACCGTGAGCAGACGCTCGCCGCCCGGCACAGGAAGGCCCGCGACCGGGCGAAGGACCGGCTGAAGGACGTCGAGGAACTGCTCGCCTCGCTCTCCCCGGAGCAGATCGCCGAAGTGGCCGCACTGGAGCAGTCCGCCACGGCGAAGGCCCAGGCAGAGCTCATCGCCTCGGGCGCGCTCGCCGGCAGGCGCATGCCCACCCAGGAGGGCGGCCGGGCGCTGGAGTACGCGGTCGAACAGATCGGCAAGCCGTATCTGTGGGGCGCACAAGGCCCGACGGCGTTCGACTGCTCGGGGCTGACCTCGGTGGCCTGGGCACGGGCCGGTGTCGAGATCCCGCGGACCAGCCAGGAGCAGTGGGAAAAGCTTCCCAAGGTCGAGTTGACCGCGCTGCGCCCCGGCGACCTGGTGATCTACTTCCCGGGCGCCACGCATGTGGCGATCTATCTGGGCGACGGCATGGTGGTCCACGCGCCGCGCCCCGGCGCCACCGTCAAGGTCTCCCCCATCGCGGCGAATCCGCTGCTCGGCGCGGTCCGCCCGGACCCGGACGGGCGCCCGCTGGACGAGTTCACCCCGCCGCGGCTCCCGGACGGAGCCACGGCGGGGCCGGACACCGGCTACGCCGAGAGCGAGCCGCCGGACGACGCTCCCGACACCTCTGCCAGGTAGGCGTCGGTGAGCGCCGGGTCGTAGAAGTAGTTCTCGAAGTCCGCCGGGTCGTTGAAGCCGTTCGCGAACCGGTCGGCGACCGGCTGGAGCTGGCCCGCGGCTCCGATCAGGTTCAGTACATGCTCCGGCGGGACGCCGAGCATCGCGTTCGTCCACTTGGTGACGTGCTGGGCGGTGTCCCAGTAGCGGTCGAAGGTGGACTGCATCCAGGCTTCGTCGAACGGCCGGTCACCGTGCTCCGTGATGGAGGCGAGGTACGCGGCGGCGCACTTGGACGCCGAGTTGGAGCCCTGCCCGGTGATGGGGTCGTTGGCGACGACGACATCCGCGACGCCGAGCACGAGCCCGCCGCCGGGGAGGCGGCCGATCGGCTTGCGCACGGTGGGGGCGTACCGGCCGGCGAGGGTGGCGCCCGCGTCGGTCAGCTCGACCTTGGTGGCACGCGCGTACTCCCAGGGCGTGAACTTCTCCATGAGCTCGAGGGTGAGGGAGAGGTGCTCGGCCGGGTCCTTGACGCCCTGGAAGACATCGAGCGGGCCGCCGGGGATGCCCTCCCAGAAGAGGATGTCGGCGCGGCCGGTGGTGGTGAAGGTCGGCATCACGAAGAGCTCGCCGACGCCCGGGACCAGATTGCAGCGCACCGCGTCGTACTCGGGGTGCTCGGGGCGCGGGCCGAGGCCGTGCACGTACGAGACGGCCAGCGCACGCTGCGGGGCGTCGTACGGCGAACGGGAGGCGTCGCGCCCGAACATCGAGACGAGCTCGCCCTTGCCTGCCGAGACCATCACCAGGTCGTACGTACGGGAGAAGAAGTCCAGGTCGGAGACTGCCGCGCCGTGGATGACGAGTTGCCCGCCGCGCTGGGCGAAGGTCTCCATCCAGCCGGCCATCTTCACGCGCTGGTCGACCGACTGGGCGTAGCCCTCCAGCTTGCCGACCCAGTCGATGGGCCGTGAGGCGTCGGGGGCGGCGACGGAGACGCCGAGGCCCTCGATGCGGGGGGCCTGGGACTCCCAGAAGTTGATGCCGAGATCGCGCTCGTGCTGCAGCGCCGTGTCGAACATGCACTGGGTGGACATGACCCGGCCGGACCGGATCTCGTCGGCCGTGCGGTTGGACATCAGGGTGACCTCGTAGCCCTGGGACTGGAGGCCGAGCGCGAGCTGGAGACCGGACTGGCCGGCTCCGACGATGAGTATCTTCCGCATGGCGGGGGTTCTCCGTTGCGTAGCTATTCGGGAGTTGCTTCGAGGGCGTGGGCGACCAGCGCGAGCAGGGACTCGATCACCGTGATACGGCTGCGCGCGTCCATGATCACAACCGGCACGTGCGGCGGCACCGTCAGGGCCTCGCGCACGTCGTCGGCCTCGAACAGCTCCGTACCCTCGAAGTGGTTGACCGCGACGATGTACGGCAGGCCGCTGCTCTCGAAGTAGTCCAGCGCCGGGAAGCAGTCCGGCAGCCTGCGGGTGTCGGCCAGGACGACGGCCCCGATCGCGCCGCGCACCAGGTCGTCCCACATGAACCAGAAGCGCTGCTGTCCCGGCGTGCCGAAGACGTACAGCACCAGATCGTCGTCGAGCGTGATCCGGCCGAAGTCCATGGCAACGGTGGTGGTGAGTTTGTCGGGCGTGGCGGCGAGATCGTCGGTCTCCTCACTCGCCTGTGTCATCAGCGCCTCGGTCTGCAGCGGCGTGATCTCGGAGACCGACCCGACGAAGGTCGTCTTGCCGACGCCGAAGCCACCCGCGACCACGATCTTGGTGGCAGTGGGGGCGCGGGTGTGGTCCAACTGCCAGTCCCGCAGTCCCTCGTCGGGCTGACGCGGTCCCTCTGCGGACTGTGGACGCGGTCCCTCGTCGGGCTGCGGGTGAGGCCGGGCGAGGAGCGTGTCAGAGTCGGCGGAGTCCACTCAGCACCCTTTCGAGCAGCGCGCGGTCGGGCTGACCGGTGCCGTGCCCGGTCCCGTAGACGCGGATCTTTCCCTGGTCGGCCAGGTCGCTCAGCAGCACCCGGACAACGCCCAGGGGCATCTTCAGCAGCGCCGATATCTCGGCGACGGTACGCATACGCCGGCACAGCTCGACAATGGCCCGCAGCTCGGGCATGACGCGCGAGGAGAGATCGCCCTTGGGCAGCTCCCTGCGTCCGGCCGGCGCTTCGAGCGCGGCCACGAAGGTCTCGACGAGCAGCACATGGCCGAAGCGGGTGCGACCGCCGGTGAGCGAGTAGGGGCGGACCCGGGCGGGGCGGCGGCCCTCGCCGCGTACGGGGAGCCTTCGGATGGGTTCGGCGGCGGGCGTCACTTGGCGCTCTCCAACGATTTGCGCAGCTCACTGCGGAGTTCGGGGGTCAGGACATGTCCGGCGCGGCCGACGAAGAGCGCCATGTGGTAGGCGACGACGCTCATGTCGCAGTCGGGTGCGGCCTGCACGCCGAGCAGCGAGCCGTCGCTGATGGACATCACGAAGACGCTGCCCTCCTCCATCGCGACCATCGTCTGCTTGACGCCGCCGCCGTCCATCAGCTTCGCGGCGCCGATGGTGAGGCTGCCGATTCCGGAGACGATGGTGGCGAGGTCCGCGCTGGAACCCCTGGGGCCGTCCGGGCGGCGGGCGGCGGGGGCGGCGTTCTGTGCCGGGTCGGAGGAGAGAAGCAGCAGCCCGTCGGACGAGACGACGGCGACCGAGCGGACCCCTGGTACCTCCTCCACGAGATTGCTCAGCAACCAGTGCAGATTGCGGGCTTCACTGCTCAGGCCGAATGTCCCGGTCGCAGTCAACTGCGTGCCTCCTCGACTGTGTCCCCCGATTCTGCTGCTTCGGCGCGTACTTCAGACTGTTCGGCGATCTCCGCCTCGGCGTCGCGGCGGCCGTCCTTGGCGCCCTGGTGGAAGCCGCCGAGGCGGCGGCGCAGGGCTTCGGCGTCGACCCTGCCGGAGCGCTCGCCGGGCGCGGACGTGGGCTTGACGACCTTGGGCGTGCGCTTGGGCAGGCCCTTGTCGGTGATGCGGTCCCACACGGGCGCGGCTTGCGGTCCCGGCTGGAGCGCGGCTTGCGGCTCCGGCTCGGCCTCGGGTCCGTCCATCGGCTCGGGCGCGAGCGGGGCCTCGACCGTCGGACTCGGCTGTGGCTGTGGCTCCGGCTCAGGAAGCCGGAACTCGAAGGTCGCCTGGTCCTGGTCGGCCAGGGCGCCGTCCGGCTCGCCGTCCGCCGTCCGCTCGTGCGTATCCGGCTCCGCGGCAGACACCTCGGCGGGCTCGGTCTCCACGGCCTCGGCCTGCGCACCGGGCTCGGTCTGCCGCTCCTGAATCGCCGCCTCCGCGGCCGCCACCAGCGGGTCCTCCCAGGCCGAAGGCTCCGGGGCCGCCGGGGCCGCCGGGGCCGGGTCAGGGCGGCGTGAACTGATCGGCAGCGCATTGGAGTTGGCCTCCGCCACCGACCCGGGCAACTGCAGCGCGGGCCCCCCGCCGGCCGTCTTGGCCGGCTGCGACTCGGCGGCCGGCGGCCCGGCCGGCAGCAGCGCCTGAGACAGCACGACGACCGCCGCGATCCCACCCTGCTTCTGCTCGCGCAGCTGGACCCGTACGCCGTGACGCGCCGCCAGCAGCGCGGCCACCCGCAGCCCGAGGCCCTCGCCGTCCCGGCCGGTCCCCGCCCCGTACGCCTCCGGGTCCTCCAGGCACGCGTTCAGCTCGGCGATCCGCCCGGCGGTCATCCCTATGCCGGTGTCCTGTACGGAGAGCATCACCTCGCCGCTCTCGAGCAGCCAGCCCGAGAGCTCGACCTGGGCGTCCGGCGGTGAGAAGGAGGTCGCGTTCTCCAGGAGTTCGGCGAGCAGATGGCTGAGGTCGTCGGCGGCGAAGCCGGCGACCTGGGAGTGCGGCGGCAGGGACTGGATGACGACCCGTTCGTACCGCTCGATCTCACTGACGGCAGCGCGCAGTACGTCGACGAGCGGGACCGGGCCCTGATGCCCGTGGCCGTGCTCGGCGCCCGCGAGGACCAGCAGGTTCTCGCTGTGACGCCGCATGACCGTGGCCAGGTGGTCGAGCTTGAAGAGGGTGGCGAGCCGCTCGGGGTCCTGCTCGCGGTCCTCCAGCTGCTCGATGACGCCGAGCTGCCGCTCGACGAGACCAAGGGTGCGCAGCGAGAGATTGACGAAGGTGTGCTGGACGGCGTGCCGCAGCTGTTCGAGCTCGGCGGTCAGTTCATGGGTGCGCTGCTGGAGTTCGGCGCGTCCGACGGCGAGTTCGGCGGTCAGCGCATCGCGGGCCCCCGCCAGGTCGCCGCGGTCGCTGTCCAGCCGCTCGGCCCGCACGCCGAGGTCCCGCAGCTTGCCGTGCAGGGAGTTCAGGGACCGTACGACCTGGGCGAACTCGTCGTTGCGGCCGGTGAAGCGGACCGCCTCCTCAGCCTCGGGGTCGGCCGCGAGGCGGGCCGCGCCGATCCGCAGGACGGCAAGCGGGCGGGTGAGGGTACGGGCGACGGCCGTGGACACAGCGATGGCGACGATCAGCAGGCCGCCGAGTAGAGCGATCCGGATCTCCAGCGCGGTGACATCGTCGTCACGCAGCTCCTCGAAGCGGTCGATCCGGCCGGTGGCGAGGGAGGACTCCACGCCCCGCATCTGCTCGATCCGGGCGGTGAGCGAGGATTCGAGCTTCTCGGGGTTGGACTTGCGGTCGGCCGACGAGAGCTCGGGCTGGTCGGTGAGCCGGGCGAGATAGCGCTCGGCGGTCTTGACCTCGGGTCCGGTGACGGTGGCGGCCAGCGAGGTACGGGCGTCCGGGTCGGCGGCCTGGTCGAAGTCGGCGAGCGCGGCGAGTTCACGCACCCGGGACTGCTGGGCGGCGGCGCTGAGCGCGTCGCGCGTCCGGTCGGCCGCGTCGGCGTCCTCGCCCTCCTCCTGCACGGGCAGGCCGGTGACCGGGTCGAGGGTCTGGCTGCTCTGCTTGCGGGGCACGGAGAGCGCGGCCAGCAGCAGGCCACGGGTGGCGGACGCCTGCTCGACGGCGAGGCCGAGCGCGGCGGGCGCGCGGGTGCCGGAGGCGGCGCGCGGCGGGGTCTTCTCGGCGAGTTCGTCGGCGAGGGCGTGCAGATTGGTGATGACGGCGGAGTACGCCCGGTGGGCCTCCATCGCCGTGCCCTTGCCGGTCAGCGCGGTACGGCGCACGGAGGGGACGGCGGACAGGTCGCGGCGCAGCTCGGCGTGGTCCGCGGGGATGGCGCCGCGGATCTCGTCGATCTGCCGGTCGACGCGGGCGCTGCGGCTGCCGGAGATCTCGCGCCGGCTGTCCTTGTCGCCCGTCTGGGCGTCACGGCCCGCGGCGATGTACGCGGTGACCTCGTCACGCTCGTCGGCGAGCGAGTGGGCCAGGGTGACGGCCTGGCGGTTGAGCCCGGCGAGGGTGACGAGCCGCTGGGACTCGGTCAGTTCGGCGGAGGTGGCGAGGACGCCGGGGGCACCGGCCGCGACCACGACGAGACCGACGGCGGCGACGCCGGCGACCAGACGGTTGCGGACGCGTACGGTGCGGCCGCGGTCGGCTGGGTCGGGTGTGGCGTCCTGGGCCCCCGGAGTCTCCAAGGGGCCGCTGCCGTTTCGCCGAGGCCGCTTCTTCTGCACCGGTGCTCGCAATCTTGCTTGACTCGTCCAGCCATGAAGCAGAGATGACGACCGGTCACACACGAAAGCCCCACCCCTGGTACGGCTTCAGACCATTCCAGCGCTTTTGGGAGGGAGGCGCGCAACGGCCGCTCCGCCACCCGAAGGAGTGAACAACACTCTGGAGTTGGCAAACAACTCGCGTCCGAGGGCCGGGCGTCGGCGCGCGGCGCATGGGCTGGATCTTCCGGCCGGGCTTTGGGAGGATGCGCGCCCGCAGCTTTGCGGCCCTGTCCGCCGGGGCTGGTGAAGCCCTCCTGACCTGCCGGTATGGGCCGATTGCGGACTCATGCGGGCAACGTGAAGGAGTCATGCAGACTGGGGATCATGCGTATCGAACTGGTCTCCGTCCCCGGCACCGCCGAACGTCTCAATGAGGACTGGGCATCCGTGGCCCTGCCTGCCTCGGGCCAGGGCGGAACGCTCGTGGTGCTGGACGGCGTGACACCTCCGGCGGGCGACGACGGATGTGTGCATGGTGTGCCTTGGTTCACCTCGAGGCTGGGTGGCGCACTGGTCGAACTGTCCGGTTCGCGGCGGGATATGACGCTGCCGGAGATCCTCTCGGAGGCAATCCGGCGCACCGCGGACGCCCATCGTGACACCTGTGACCTTTCTCACGTGCGTACTCCCCAGGCCACGGTGGTCCTGGCGCGCTGGGGCGGCCCCGCGGACGAGGTGGAGTACCTGGTGCTCTCCGACTCGACGCTGCTGATCGAATCACCGGCCGGGGAGGTGCTGGCGGTACTGGACGACCGCATCGACCGGCTGCCCCGGGAGGCACTGCGCACACACGCCACGGCGGACGCGCTGCGCAACGCGGAGGGCGGCTTCTTCACGGCGGCGGCCGACCCGGGGGTGTCGACCCGCGCGGTGGCGGGCAGCATGCCGCGCGCCGGTGTCCGGGCGGTGGCGGCGCTGACCGACGGGGCGTCGCGCTGGGTCGACATGTTCGCGGAGGGCAGCTGGACCGAGTGCGTGGCCCTGCTCCGCAAGGAGGGACCGCGGGGGCTGATCGACCGGGTGAGGACGGTGGAGGCGTCGGCGCAGGAGCGGACGGAGGTGGTGCGGTGGAAGCTGCATGACGACGCGACGGCGGTTTTCGCGGAGCTCTGACACGGGGCTTCGGGCGGGGGGCGTGTTCCCCACCCCGCCCCTTCCCGTAACTGGGGGCTTCGCCCCCGGACCCCGGCGCGCCGGCTTCGCCGCGCGACTTCGGGGCTCCTCCCTGGACCCCGTACGCGCTTCGCGCGTGTCCTCAATCGCCGGACGGGCTTGAATGTGCTGCCAAGCCGCACAAATCAAGCCCCGCCGGGTATTGAGGCGCTGGGGGTCCCCCACGCCCGCAGGGCGTAGGGGGCGGGTTCGGGGGCGGAGCCCCCGACAGCAAGCGCTCAGCTTTCCGCTCTCGCGTTCAGCTGGTGCAGCAGACGCGCCAGTTCCGCGATCTCCCCGCGGTCCCAGCCCGCCAGTTTGCTCACGTAGCGCTCCCGGCGCGCGTCCCTCACCCGGCGGAAGCGGGCGCGGCCCTCTTCCGTGAGCCGGACGAGTGATGCCCTGCCGTCCGCCGGGTCCGGCTCGCGCGTCACCAGGCCGAGTTCGTCGAGCGCGCGCAACTGGCGGCTCATCGTCGCCTTGCCGACGCCGAAGTACCCGGCGAGATCCGTCGCGCGCTGCTGCCCCGCCTCCTCCAGACGGACGAGCAGTCCGTACGCCGCAGGCTCCAGCTCGGGGTGGACCTCGCGTGCCATCTCGCCCGAGGACGCCCGCGCCCGGCGCAGAAAGACCGCCAACTCCCGTTCCAGGGCGAGGAATTCCTGGTCCACACCACTCCCAGCCTTGGGGTCCGCTTCACTCCCCGTACCGCTTTCGTGCACGTCAGCACCCCTCGCGCGCTTTCCGGAACCTGAAAGTTTCTGCCCGCGGCACCGATCGCCGCAGCTCGGCCAGTATTTCGCAGGCGTAGACCAACGGCAGCACCCTGCCCCCCTTCCAGCGCGCAGGTCTACGTGCGTAGCTTCATGAATGGCATGTCCACACCATTTGGTCCGCCACCAGATGCGCCACGACATGTCGACACATCGTCAGATCCCCCCCACCGAGGTCTTCGGAGGCACGCTATGCCCGTGCACAGATCCGGAACCACCGGCCGCTCGCGCCTCGCCGCCGCCGGCACTCTCCTCGCAGTCCTCTCCCTCCTCCTCACCCTCCCCGGCACTGCCGGTGCCGCCGACGCGCCCCCACGCGGTTCGGCGTATCTGGGCATGGGCGTCATCGCCCATGACGGCCAGGGAGGCCTCCCCCGTGACAGCCGCGTCGCGCAGACGGAAGGCGTCGACGTCTCCAGCCACCAGGGCAACGTCAACTGGTCGGGCCTCTGGAGCAGCGGCGTGAAGTGGGCCTACGCCAAGGCCACCGAGGGCACCTACTACAAGAACCCGTACTTCGCGCAGCAGTACAACGGCTCGTACAACGCCGGGATGATCCGCGGCTCGTACCACTTCGCCACCCCCGACACCACGACCGGCACCGCCCAGGCCGACTACTTCGTCAACAACGGCGGCCGCTGGTCCCGTGACGGCAGGACCCTGCCAGGCGTGCTGGACATCGAGTGGAATCCGTACGGCGCCGCCTGCTTCGGCAAGACCACATCCGCGATGGTCACCTGGATCCGTGACTTCCTGAACCGGTACAAGGCGCGCACCGGGCGCGACGCCGTGATCTACACCGCCACCAGCTGGTGGACGCAGTGCACCGGCAACTACAGCGGATTCGGCGCGAGCAACCCGCTGTGGATCGCCCGGTACGACACCACCCCGGGCACACTCCCGGCCGGCTGGGCCTACCAGACGATGTGGCAGTACACCTCGTCAGGACCGATCGTCGGCGACCACGACAAGTTCAACGGCGCGCTCGACCGCGTCGTGGCACTCGCCAACGGCTGAGCCGCAGGCCGGGCGAACCGCTGAGCCAACGGCCGGCCCGAGACGAAGGCCCGTCCCGTACCCGCTGGTCACAACCAGTGCGCGGGACGGGTCAGCCCAGCCGGCAGCCTCGTCGCCGCGTCACCCTTCGCCGCATTGAGCTGCGGCTGGGTGAGGAAGATGCTGCCGGTCAGATCCGCACCCGAAAGATCCGCGTCCCTGAGGTCGGCCCCGATGAGGTCGGCGAGACGCAGATCGGCGCCCGTCAGATCCGCCGCGATGAGATACGCCCCGCGCAGACTCGCGCCCCTGAGGTCGGCGCCCCTGAGCCTCGCCCCGATCAGGTCGGCTCCCCTGCGGTCCTTCCTCTTGCGTCCGGCTCCGGCCCGGACCAGTTCGCTCGTGCCGAGCAGCAGCACATTGACGTCCTGCCGGTGCGAAGCCACATCAAGCTTCTCCAGCTCGTCCGGGCCCAGCCCGGTGAGCCGCTCGGTCTTGTCCAGCAGTACCTGGATCTCGCCGTGCAGCGAGCGGGCCCGGGGCAGCTGCAGCGCCTCGGTCAGATACCAGAGCAGTTCATGCAACTGCCGTACGACGGGGAACACCGCGAACATCTGCCGCGCGCTCTGAGGCGCCTGCCGCCAGTCCCTGCCGCCGAAGGTGATCTGGGAGACCTTCTGTCCGGCGCCGAAGCAGTCGTAGACCGTGCAGCCCGGAAAGCCGCTCTGCCGCAGCCGGGTGTGGATGCCGCAGCGGAAGTCCGTCCGCAGATTGGGGCACGGCGTCCCGGCCTCCTTGTTGATCGCGAAGTCCGCCGACGCGGTGAACGGCAGCGCGGCACAGCACAGCCCGAAGCAGCTCCCGCAGTCGGCCTTGAGGGCCCGGTCCTCGGGTTTCGCGGTCGCGGTGTCCATCGGTCCATTGTGAAGGACCCCCGGCGCACGGGCGCCGGGGGTCCGTCTCTCAACTGCCGGGCGTCAGCCGCACAGGCCCGCCGGGCGCTCCCGGGTGACCAGATCGGTCCAGCCCGTCGTGCCGTCGATCCAGACCACCTGCCGGCCGGAGACCGCGGCCGGGGAGAGCTGCTCGCCGCGGTTGCAGGAGACCCGCTCCTGGCGCGAGCCGTCGGTGGTCAGCTGCCACAGCTTCGCCAGCGACTCGTTGCCGAACCCGACGTCGGGCTTCGCGCCGTTCACGGTGACCGCGGTGTCGGATGCCGTGAGGTCGAACGCCAGCAGCGCGGTCGGCTTGCTCTCGGAGCTGATGTCCACCGTGTCGGTGCCGTCCAGGCTTGAGCGGCGCACGGCCATCTGGCCCTCGTCGTTCAGATTCTCGTCCACCAGCCAGAAGGCGTGCGTGGAGTTGATTCCGGTCTGGCCGAGGATCTGCGGCTCGCCGAGCTGCTGCGCGAGGGCGGCCTTGCCGGTCTTGAGGTCATAGACCTCGACGCCCAGCTTGTAGTCCTCCGGGGTCGGATACAGCTTGGCGTAGGCGAGCTTCCCGTTCTTGATCGACGGGAGCGCGGTGAGGATCTCCCAGCCCGCACCGTCCACGAAGGTGGGCGTGCGGTCGCCCGGCCGCAGATAGCCCACGTGCCGGTCGCCGAAGATCCCGAAGCTCTCGAAGACGACGACGCCGTTCTCCACCCGCAGGCCGCCGACGTCGGTGGTGGAGGTGTAGAGCTTCTTGATCGGACCGCCCGCGAGGGGGCGGGACAGGATGTCGAGGCTGGTCGTGCCGTACGCCGCCCAGACGACCGTCTTGCCGTCGGTCGCCGGGTACACGTGGTAGCGCCCGTCGTTGGGGCTGATCAGCTTCGGCGCGCCCTTGCCGTCCGTGCGGCCCGCGTACACCGAGTACGGCTCCGAGCCGTCGTCGTTGGACTGGGATGCGGTCCACCAGCCGCCGCCCGCCTGGGCTCCGGTGCCGGCGGTGTTGACCTTGCCGAGGAGCTGGTCGGAGTCGACGCCGAGGGCGTCCTCCCAGCCGGGGACGATGCCGTGGGCGTTGAAGGAGCGCTTCACCGCGGTGAGTTCCCTGGCGCTGACGCCGAGGTCCTTGGCCGCCGCGAGCACGGCGTTGCGGCCGTCCGTGAAGCCGTCGAGCGGCGTCATGTACTCGGAGAGCGCCTTGTAGACAATGCGGTCGGCGAGCTGCCCGCCCACGTCCTGGCGCAGGTCCCACAGGGCGCCGGAGAAGATGGTGGAGTTGAGGTGCACGCCGCCGTTGTCGGCGGAGAAGGTGACCCCGAGGAAGTTCTTCGAGGTGGTCGCGCCGTCGTTGAGGTTGCGGAAGGCGCAGTCGCGCGGCTTGGTCGTACGGCAGAGGTCCTCGCCGATCAGACCGGCGTCCGGGTCGTCCATGGAGACGCCGGAGGCGGTGGTGTCGATAGCGTTGCCGAAGTAGTCGGCGAGCGCCTCGTTGAGCGCACCGGACTGGCCGGCGTAGACGAGGTTGGCGGTGCTCTCGACGACGCCGTGCGTCATCTCGTGGCCCACCACGTCGAGGTCGGCGGAGAGCGGCTTGTACTCCTCGTCGCCGCTGCCGTAGACCATCTTCTGGCCGTCCCAGAAGGCGTTGACGTACGGACCGCCGAAGTAGGTCACGCCGACCAGGGAGTTGATGGTCATGCCGCGGCCGTCGAGGCTGTCGCGGGCGTGGTTCTTGCGGTAGTAGTCGTAGACCTTCCCGGCGGCCCAGTGGGCGTCCACGGCGCCGGACTCGGTGGCGTCCTTGCCGAACTCCTTGGCCGGGCCGCTGAACTCCTTCAGCCCGGCGGGCCAGACGCCGGACACCTCGCTGACGTCGCGCTCGCGGGCGTCCCAGGTGGTGAGGGTGTTCTTGCTGGTGTCCACCATCCGCGAGTGGTCGGACATCACATACGTGTTGGCGGCGGAGTCGAGGTAGAGGTCGAGATCCACCTTCGCGCTGTCGAGCTTCACGCCACTGCCCGTAACGAGGGTGCCGGGGTCGGCCGCCGCCGCGCGGGCACTGCCCGTGGGGGCCGCCTTCGCCGTGCCGCCGGACGCCGAGTTCGGCGTCGCCGTCAGCGTCTTGATGCCGCTGAACTGCAGCACCGGGTAGCCGGCGCGGGCATCGATGTAGACCTGCTGGAGCACCGGTTCGCCGGTACTGGGGTTCGTGCCGCGTACGGTCACGTGGTGGGCCAGTACGCCCTCGCCGCGCGGGATCACCACGAGGCCGCCGGCAGTCGCCGTGAGCGCGGCCGCCTTCGCGGACCTGGCCCCCTTGCCGCGTATCGCGTCGGCCTTGCTCAGCGTCTTGCCGCCGAGGCGTCTGGCGGTCGCCGCGAGGGCGCGGCGCTCCGCGGTCTCCTTGGTGACCGTCGCCTTCGTGTCCGTCTTCAGGCCGGTGAAGTACTTGCCGGAGGTGCCGGTGACGACGCGCTTGCCGCCCTTGCTCTCCATCCGGACGACGTACTGGCCGCCGAACACCGGGATGCCGTGGTGCTTCTGCTGGAGCCGCACGGTCTCTTCCGAGCCATGTTTGACGGTCCCCAGCGGCGCGAGGTCGCGCCGCGCGTCGGCGATCTTGTAGCGGCTCTGCTTGGCGGCGAGATGGCCGCGGGCCGCGTCGGCAGGGCTGGCCTTGGCGTCCGCCGCCTCCCGGATTCCGTCGACGAGCGACGGGGTGGCCGTCTCGGCCCCCGGAATCACATCGGCGGGCGGTGCGACGGCCGGCGGGGTGACCGCCTGCGCCGGTACCGCGGTGAGCAACAGCCCGGCGACGCCGAGCAGAGTGGCGAGACCGGTCCCCCTGGTCATGCCCGATCTCTGTGTGCTTGTTCTGGCCTTGCGCACAGTTCGTACCCCTCCCACGTGCTGGTCAAGCCGTAAAGGTGGTCATGGCCATGCAACCCGGGGGACACCAACCGATCAATGTGGCCGACGTGTTGACAAGTGGACACGCACACTTGTGTGGCCCGTGAAGAGGGAGTGAGAATCCGAGGCATGACCGAGGGGGAATTGCACACCCTTGGCCTGGGGGAGGCCGAGGAACGCACCTATGAGGCACTGCTCAAGGAACGGGCCGCCGGGGCGGAGGAGTTGGCGCGGCTGCTCGGGCTGCCGAGGGAACGGCTCGACCTGCTGCTCGGCCGGCTGGTCGAGCACGGCCTCGCGCTGCCGGCGGTCGGGGACGGGCTGCCGCATCCGGCCGCACCCGCCGCCGCCATCCGTACGCTCATCCACCGCCGCCAGGCCGAACTGCACTTACGCTCCGCCGAGTTGGAGCGATTACGGATGACCGCGGACCAGCTGGCGGGCCGGCTGATGTCCGGGTCGCCCAGCGCGCCCGAGTGCGGTATCGAGGTGGTGACGGGCCCGCGGGCGATCGGCGAGCGGGCGGAGTATCTGCTGGCCTCGGCGGAGCGGGAGGTGGCGATCCTGGACCGCCCGCCGTATGTGAAGGGGCCGCGGGGTGAGAACAGTTCCCGCACGCCGGGGCTGGACATCGAGGCGCTCCTCGACCGGGGTGTGGAGGTACGGACCGTCCTGGACCGGGACGGGCTGGCCTCTCCCGGGCGGATGCGCTCGGTGACGGTCCTGGTCGAACAGGGCCTGCGGGCACGGGTGGCGACCGCGGTCCCCACCAAACTGATCGCCGTGGACCGGCGGATCACCCTGCTCCCGCCGACGGACGCGGCGGACCCCAGGGCCACCGCGCTGGTGGTGGGCGACGCGCTGCTGCGCAATGCGCTGATGCCGCTGTTCGAAACGGTCTGGGACCGGGCCACGCCACTCGGCGGCACGGGCGGGGCCTGCGCCGCGCTCCCGAAGGCGCAGAAGGAACTGCTGGGCCTGCTGGCGGCGGGCCTGAAGGACGAGGCAATCGCCCGCCGTCTGGGCGTCCATGTCCACACGGCCCGCCGGCGGATCAGCAGTCTGCTGGAGACACTGGGCGCGGAGACCCGCTTCCAGGCGGGAGCGCAGGCAACGTTGAGAGGTTGGCTGGACTGACAGCCACAACCGGGCAAGATGTCCGAATGACGTGGCACAGCCGTACGAGCACGACAACCACGACGCCCGCTGCGCGGGGCATGGGCCGCGACGGGGCGCGCCAGGCGGACGGGTCCGCCGTGACGGACCGGGCGCAGGACCGCGACACGACGCGCCCGCCGGACGGGGTCGCCGCGGCCCGCGCGGACGGTCGCAGCCGACGCGCGGGCAGCGCCGTCCGCGCAGGCAGCAGACGCGCGCGTCCGTTTCTGCTGGTCCTTCTGCTCGGGCTGACGCTGAACTCCTGTGCCGGGCCCGCGTCCTCCGCCACGCGGCCCAGGGCCACCGGGTCCGGCGAGACCGCTGCGCGCGCCGCCGCGCCCGAGCCGCGGTCGTCGGCGGTTCCCTTCGCCGGGGCCTCCTCCGTCGGCGTGCTCATCGACTCGCAGGGCGAGCACTTCTGTACCGCCAGCGTCGTGAACAGCCCCAAGGGCAACGTCATCGCCACCGCCGCGCACTGTCTCCAGGACGCCGGCGGCGATCCCGCCTACGAGCCGGGCGAGCTGGAGTTCGCGCCCGGATTCACGGGCCGGGGCAAGGGGACCTATCCGTACGGACGCTGGAAGGTCGGCTCCGTACACCTCGACGAGCGCTGGACCGACGACGCCGAGGACGCCGATGCCGCCGACTACGCGTTTTTGACCCTGGCGCCGGACGCCAGGGGCCGTCAGGTGCAGAAGGTCGTCGGCGCCGCCACCCCCGACTGGTCGTCGGCCCCCGACCGGCGGGTCACGGTGGTCGGCTACCCCAACAAGCAGCACAACCCGGGCAATCTCCCCATCGCCTGCACCACCGACACCCGCCCCGACCCGGATCTGCCTCAGACGCTGCTCATGGAGTGCGCGGGCTTCTGGGAGGGCACCAGCGGCGGCCCCTGGCTCGCGGACTATCGGGACGCCAAGCACCAGGGCCGGCTCATCGGCGTACTGAGCGGCGGCGACACCGACAGCGAGTCGACGGCCGCCCTCTTCGACGACCGCACCCGCGAGTTGTACGAGGAGGCCGCGGGCAGCTAGCGCGAAGGGCCCGGCGGCAGGGTGCCGCCGGGCCATTCGGCCGTGGATCAGGCCGGGATCAGGCCGGGATCAGGCCGTCGTTCAGTCCAGGGAACAGGCCGTGGTTCACGCCTGGGATCAGGCCGCGGCCGTCACCGGCATCTCGGCCGGCGAGAGCGCGATCTCCAGCACCTGCCGGACATCCGTCACCGGGTGGACCTCCAGCTTGTCCAGGATCTCGGCCGGGACATCGTCGAGGTCGGGCTCGTTCCGCTTGGGGATCACCACCGTCGCGATCCCGGCCCGGTGCGCCGCGAGGAGCTTCTGCTTCAGACCGCCGATCGGCAGCACCCGCCCGGTCAGCGACACCTCACCCGTCATTGCCACATCCGTACGCACCTGGCGTCCGGACAGCAGCGACGCCAGCGCCGACGTCATGGTGATGCCCGCGCTCGGACCGTCCTTCGGCACCGCGCCCGCCGGGAAGTGGATGTGCACGCCCCGGTCCTTCAGATCGGCCACGGGCAGCTCCAGTTCGGCGCCGTGCGAGCGGAGGAAGGAGAGCGCGATCTGTGCGGACTCCTTCATCACATCGCCGAGCTGACCGGTGAGCGTCAGCCCCGCCGCGCCCGTCTCCGGGTCGGCCAGCGACGCCTCGACGAACAGCACGTCGCCGCCCGCGCCGGTGACCGCGAGACCGGTGGCCACACCGGGCACGGCGGTCCGGCGCTCGGCCGGGTCCTGCGCGGACTCGGGCACATGGTGCGGCCGTCCTATGAGCGCCCGCAGATCGGTGTCGGTGATCGTGAACGGCAGCTCGCGCTCGCCCAGTTCGTGCTGTGCCGCCACCTTGCGCAGCAGCCTGGCCACCGAACGCTCCAGGTTACGGACGCCCGCCTCCCGCGTGTACTCGCCGGCGAGCTTGCGCAGCGCCGAGACCTCCAGCACGACCTCGCCCGGCTCAAGACCCGCCCGCTCCAGCTGGCGCGGCAGCAGGTGGTCCCGCGCGATGACGACCTTCTCGTCCTCGGTGTAGCCGTCGAGCCTGACCAGCTCCATCCGGTCGAGCAGGGCCTCCGGGATGGCTTCCAGGACGTTCGCCGTGGCCAGGAACACCACGTCGGACAGGTCGAGTTCGACCTCCAGGTAGTGGTCGCGGAAGGTGTGGTTCTGCGCCGGGTCCAGCACTTCGAGAAGGGCGGCCGCCGGGTCGCCCCGGAAGTCGGAGCCGACCTTGTCGATCTCGTCGAGCAGGACGACCGGGTTCATCGAACCGGCCTCCTTGATCGCCCGGACGATACGGCCGGGCAGCGCCCCGACGTACGTACGCCGGTGTCCGCGGATCTCCGCCTCGTCCCGGACGCCGCCGAGCGCGACCCGGACGAACTTCCGCCCCATCGCATGCGCGACGGACTCGCCGAGCGAGGTCTTGCCGACTCCCGGCGGGCCGACAAGGGCCAGAACCGCGCCCCCACGCCGCCCACCGACCACGCCGAGCCCCCGGTCGGCGCGCCGCTTGCGCACCGCCAGGTATTCGGTGATCCGTTCCTTCACGTCCTGAAGGCCCGAGTGCTCGGCGTCCAGGATCGCCTTGGCGCCCTGGATGTCGTACCCGGCCGCGCTGTCATCAGTTCGCTCGTTCCACGGCAGTTCGAGGACGGTGTCCAGCCAGGTGCGGATCCAGGAGCCCTCGGGGTTCTGGTCGCTGGACCGCTCCAGCTTCTCGACCTCCTTGAGGGCGGCTTCGCGCACCTTCTCGGGCAGGTCCGCGGCCTCGACGCGGGCGCGGTAGTCGTCGGACTCGTCCGCGGCGTCGGTGGTCCCGCCGTTGAGCTCGCGCAGCTCCTTGCGTACGGCTTCGAGCTGGCGGCGCAGCAGGAATTCGCGCTGCTGCTTGTCGACGCCTTCCTGGACGTCCTTGGCGATGGACTCGGCGACGTCCTGCTCGGCGAGGTGCTCGCGCAGCTGCTCGGCGGCGAGCTTGAGCCGGGCCACCGGGTCGGCGGTCTCCAGCAGTTCGATCTTCTGTGCGGTGGTCAGGAACGGTGAGTAGCCGGCGTTGTCCGCGAGCTGCGAGACGTCGTCGATCTGCTGGACGCGGTCCACGACCTGCCAGGCGCCGCGCTTCTTCAGCCAGTCGGTGGCCAGCGCCTTGTACTCCTTGACCAGGTCGGCGAGCTGGCCGGGCAGCGGGTCGGGCACGCTCTCCTCGATACGGGAGCCTTCGACCCAGAGAGCTGCGCCCGGACCCGTGGTGCCGGCGCCGATCTTCACCCGGCCGCGGCCGCGGATGAGCGCGCCGGGGTCGCCGTCGGAGAGCCGGCCGACCTGCTCGACGGTGCCCAGCACGCCGATCCCGGGGTAGTTCCCGTCGACGCGCGGAACAAGCAGGACTGTGGGCTTGCTTGCACCACTGGATCGGGCGGCGGCCTGAGCGGCCTCCACCGCGGCTCGTACGTCGGTGTCGGACAGGTCGAGCGGCACCACCATTCCGGGCAGCACGACCTCGTCGTCGAGCGGCAGCACGGGCAGTGTGAGCGGCGTGAACGCGGAGGACTCAGCAGCCATGATCTCCCCTTAGGCAGTGAAGTTGAGCTGTACGGACTCAATGCACGAGGCGGGCGAGATGTTCCCGAGCCGCCGTTCGCTCTCAGCGATCAAGGCTCGCGCCCGGTGGCAGGCCCCGGATGTAATAAGCCCATGCTCAGTTCAGTCATTACATCCGGCTGGGTCGAGGGATGGGCCGTCTCCCGGGGCACCCCGGCGCCCGTCCCTCAGCCCTGGGGCTACCGCATCGACGTCGGACTGCCGGACCACGTCTTCCGCCATGTGCTCGCGGAACCGGACGAGGCCATCGTGCGCAAGCTCGGCGAGGCGATCACCGAGCCCGGCGCCTGGCTGAAGCTCCTCGCGCCGCCGGAGACGGTCGCCGACTGGCTGCCCGAGGGGTGGTCGCTGCCGGACGACCCGGGCTTCATGATGTTCACCGAGCTGCGGCGGCACGCCCCCGGCGCCGTCCCCGACGGCTACACCCTGCACAAAGAGACCCGCGACGGCGTCCTGCGGGTGCGCGTGCACGCCGCCGACGGCTCCTTGGCGACGCGCGGCCAGGTCGCGCCGACGGGCGCCACCGCCGTCGTGGACCAGATGGAGACCGAGCCGGCCCACCAGCGCCGCGGACTCGGCCGGCTCGTCATGCGTACGCTCGAATCCGCCGCGGCGGAGGCGGGCGCCACCACCGGCATCCTGAGCGCGACGACGCAGGGCAGGGCTCTGTACGGCTCGCTGGGCTGGCAGCTCCAGGGCCCGCTCACCGGAATAGTCCGCGATCCGGCGGTCTGATCCCACATGCTGGGGCCATGAGCCGTAAGCGTGCGCGACGACGGATGACGACGGTGGGCGTGGTGCTGGCCCTAGCGCTCGCGGCAGGGTGCGGGGCCTCGGCGAGCGGCGACGGTGGCGATGACGGCGGCTCGGCGCCGGGAACCTCCTCGGCGAGCTCACCGTCGGCATCAGGCGCACCGTCACCGTCGGCGTCGAGCGCGCCCTCGACGTCAGGCGCACCCTCGCCGTCGGCCTCCACCTCGCCCGTCCCGGCGCGGACGCTGGTCGAGATGACCGTCACCGGCGGCTTCGCCGGCGTCAACGACCGCCTCGTGGTCCAGGACGACGGCACATACACGACGTACAAGAAAGCCGGACCGGGCCGCTCCGGCCGGATGACACCCGCCGAGCTGGCCGCGCTGCGCCGGGCTCTGGAGAAGGCGGACTTCGCGCATCTCCCCCGGGAGGCCACCGGAAGCCCCGTCGCGGACGGCTTCACCTACCGGATCACGTACGAAGGCCACACCGTGACCACCGACGAGACGGCGCGGCTACCCGCCCTGCGGGAGGTATTCGCCGCGCTGCCGGACCACTGACCCGCGTACCTGGACGACCGGCCTCCGCACCTGGGCCCAGCGGCGCACCAGCGGCCAGCACGCGACCCCGGACAGCAGTGCCAGCGGATGGCCCCACACGGTGAGCGGATCCTCGAAGGCCACCGCGTCCTGGACGAGCATCAGGAAGACAAAGCCGAGCAGCGTCGCGCGCGGCACCGGACGGAGCAGTCCGGCCAGCGCGCCGATGCTCGCCATCAGGCCGAAGCTGATGCCGTAGTCGAGGCGGTGCAGCGAACTGGCGGGCAGATGTCCGGTCACCACCCACACCGCGACCGGTACCTCGGTGGCCAGCGTCGCCGCGACATGGCCCGCCAGGAAGACCCCGGCGGTGCGCCAGCCGCCGATGCGGCGTTCCAGCGCGGTGAGTACGAAAAGGAAGGCGACGGCGTACGGGGACGCCAGGCCGCCGGCGACCCACAAGGCGCTCGCGCCGAGAACGAGCAGCGGCGTATCGGCCAAATGGGCGACATCGGTGCTGGAGCCACGCAGCAGCGAGGAGACGGTTGCGGGGTCGCCGTACTCCGCGAAGAGCGAGGTGGCGATCAGCACGAGGATGTAGCAGAAGGTGAACGGCGTCCCGGTCGGCGTGGGCAGCAGATGGAGCGCCCGCCGCCGGAGCGGCAGCCGTCGGCACGGGGCAGGCAGGGTCGTGGGCGGCAGCGCGGGCGTCGCCACCCGCGTCGGCGCCGTGCGCTGGGTCGGAATGCCGCCCAGCAGCTCCCTGCCCGTGGCCGGATCGCGTGTCGTCAGCTGGTCCACGCGTGAGGCCCCTCTCGTCAAGCCCCCGAACGATCCCCCACCCAACGCGATCACCATCCCCCTCGTCTATGACGTGCGCCACACGAAACAACCCGCGCACCGGCTCGGGCGTCGTGGCCACGTCAGACTGCGCCGACCAGCTGTGCAGCGGCTGTGAGAGGGCTGTGCGGCACCCCGTGAACCCGCCCGCGAACGGCCTTTCCGGGCGCAGCCCCCGCGCCCGGAAACGGCTGAAACCATTTGTCCCGCTCGCCCCGTCCCGCGACCATGGCCACAGCCACCCCGGGAGGTCACGCCCATGCCCCTGCACGTCGACACCGCCCCCGTCACCCTCGACCGCCGCGAGGGCCCCCACGGCGAGGTCGTGCTGCGGCAGCGCGGCGAGCATCACGAGATCATCGCCAACGGCTGCTTCCTGATGGACACCTCCGACGGCCGCTCCGAGCGACTGCTCGTGGACGCTGCGTACGACGCACTCGCCGCCGCCGGCCGGACCGCCCCCGCCCTGCTCATCGGTGGACTCGGCGTCGGCTTCTCCCTGGCCCGCGCCGCCGCGAACCCCCACTGGCGGCACATCGCCGTCGTCGAGCGCGAGCAGGCGATCATCGACTGGCACCGCTCGGGGCCGCTGGACCGGATCTCCGGCGACGCGCTCGCCGACCCCCGCAGCGTGATCCTCCACACGGACCTCGTCACCCACCTCAGCACGGCCACGGACCGTTACGACGCGCTATGTCTGGACATTGACAACGGCCCCGACTGGACCGTCACCGACGACAACGAGAACCTCTACTCACCGGCCGGACTCGCCGCCTGCCAGGGCCGGTTGGAGCCGGGCGGGGTGCTCGCCGTGTGGTCCGCGCAGCCCTCTCTTGCTTTTGAGGATGCGTTGCGGAATGCCGGATTCACCGGGGTAAGAACCGAAGAGATCCGGGTTGCCCGAGGCGTACCGGACGTGGTCCACCTCGCCGTTCGCCCTGCGTAGCCGGGACGCCGTCCATGCCCTTACGCTGCTGACCAACACACGGGATCTACACCGGCATGCAGCTCGCGAGAACGCGTACAGGGGCGGGGCCATGGAGCAGACACACACCACGCACAACGGCGTCGCGGCCACGCCCGGCGCCCAGCGCCGGGTGCTGGTCGTCGAGGACGACTCGACGATCGTCGATGCCATCGCCGCCCGGCTGCGGGCCGAGGGCTTTGTGGTCCAGACGGCCGCGGACGGCCCGGCGGCCGTCGACGCGGCCGAGGCCTGGCAGCCCGATCTCATGGTTCTCGATGTGATGCTGCCGGGCTTCGACGGCCTGGAGGTCTGCCGCCGGGTCCAGGCACAGCGCCCCGTCCCGGTCCTGATGCTCACGGCACGCGACGACGAGACCGACATGCTCGTGGGCCTCGGCGTCGGCGCCGACGACTACATGACCAAGCCGTTCTCGATGCGCGAGCTCGCGGCCCGGGTGCATGTGCTGCTGCGCCGCGTGGAGCGCGCCGCCCTCGCCGCGGTGACCCCGCGCAGCGGGATCCTCCGCCTCGGCGAGCTGGAGATCGACCACGCCCAGCGCCGGGTCCGGGTGCGCGGCGAGGACGTGCATCTCACGCCCACCGAGTTCGACCTGCTGGTCTGCCTGGCGAACACGCCGCGCGCGGTCCTCTCCCGCGAGCAGCTGCTCGCGGAGGTGTGGGACTGGGCCGACGCCTCCGGCACCCGTACCGTCGACAGCCACATCAAGGCCCTGCGCCGGAAGATCGGCGCCGAGCGCATCCGTACCGTGCACGGCGTCGGCTACGCACTGGAGACGCCGGCGCCATGAGCGGGCGGCGCTCGGGGCGACGTCCCGGCCGCGCGAGCCGGCGGGAGGGGCCGTCCGGCCGCGCCGGTCGGCGTCGCCGGCTGCGGTCCGTCTCCATCTCGATCAAGACCAAGCTGGGCACGCTCGTCGTCGTCTCGGTCTTCATCACCACGGGCCTGCTGCTGGTCGCCGTGCGCACCCAGACGGAGCTGCGCTTCATCACCGTCTTCTCGGTGATCGCCACCCTGCTGATCACCCAGTTCGTGGCGCACGGTCTGACCGCGCCGCTGGACGAGATGACCACCGTCGCCAAGGGCATATCGCACGGCGACTACACCCGCCGGGTGCGCGGCGCCGACCGTCGCGACGAGCTCGGTGACCTCGCCTCCACCATCAACCGCATGGCGGACGATCTGGAGGCCGTGGACCAGCACCGCAAGGAGCTGGTCGCCAATGTCTCGCACGAGCTGCGCACCCCGATCGCCGCGCTGCGCGCCGTCCTGGAGAACGTCGTCGACGGGGTCTCCGCCGCCGACCCGGAGACCATGCGCACGGCGCTGAAGCAGACGGAGCGCCTGGGCCGGCTGGTCGAGACGCTGCTGGATCTGTCCCGCCTCGACAACGGCGTCGTACCGCTGCGGGCCCGCCGCTTCGAGGTGTGGCCGTATCTCTCGGGCGTGCTGAAGGAGGCCAATCTGGCCGCCGCCCAGCGCGGTCTGACCTCCGGGTCCGGCCATCACACCCGTAACGACGTGCACCTGCACCTGGATGTGTCGCCGCCGGAGCTGACCGCGCACGCGGACGCGGAGCGGCTGCACCAGGTGGTGGCCAATCTGATCGACAACGCGGTCAAGCACTCGCCGCCGCACGGCCGGGTGACGGTACGGGCCCGCCGCGGACCGCTGCCCGAGTCCCTGGACCTGGAAGTGGTCGACGAGGGCCCCGGCATCCCGGAGCAGGAGCGCCACCGGGTCTTCGAGCGCTTCAACCGGGGCAGCGTCACGGCCCCGCACGGCAAGGGCAGCGACGGCGGTACGGGCCTGGGCCTCGCGATCGCGCGCTGGGCGGTCGATCTGCACGGCGGCCGCATCGGGGTGGCCGAATCGTCCCGCGGCTGCCGCATTCTCGTAACCCTGCCGGGGGTCCCGGCGGCGCGCGGTTGACGTAGGGTTCGAACCGGAAGCGCGCGTTCTGCGTGTACGCAGTGAGGGCTGGCCGCAATCCGGCTCAGTAACCCGTCAGGTGTACGAGCCGACGGGCCGCGGCCGCAGATTTTCGCCCGGCGTCAGCCACTCCGGTGGAGCCGAGGCTCCCGTTGGGGTACCCACGGGCACCTGCGGCGGTGCAGAACCACGCTTGTTTCCCGCCATTCCTTCCCACGAAACACGCTCTTCGGTGTGACTTGCGCGACGATGACCAGCCCGGCCTGCACCTCCCGGCCAGGGAGGCGTAGCCTTTATTTCCGCTGTCCATCACCTTGTGAAGCGGAAGAGGGCGGTTGCCGCCGTGTCGTCTCAGTCCCCCAGTAACTCGAGCATCTCGGCCGACCAAGGCGGGCAGGGTAAGAACCCTGCCGCCGCGTTCGGTCCCAATGAGTGGCTCGTCGACGAGATCTACCAGCAGTACCTCCAGGACCCGAATTCGGTCGACCGTGCCTGGTGGGACTTCTTCGCCGACTACAAGCCGGGCGGCGCGAGCACTGCCGCCGCAGGGGCGAAGCCGGTGAGTGAAGCCCCCGCCGCGGACGGCTCCGCGCCTTCGGGAGCCGGGGCGGGTGCCCAGGGTGCCGTAGCCGCGGGGGCTGCGGGTACCGCGGCCCCGGCCGCCGCTACGACCCCCACCGCCGCCGCCAACGGCGCGGCTCCGGCTGCCACCGGCACCGCCGCGCCACAGGCCGCTCCCGCCGCGCAGGCTCCCGCCGCGCAACAGGCGGCCCCGGCCGCCCCGGCCCCCGCGCCGGCGAAGCCTGCCGCCGCGCCCAAGCCCCCGGCTGCCGCCGGCAAGGCACCGGCGCCCGCGCCCGAGGGCGCGGAGGTCGTGCCCCTGCGCGGGCCCGCCGCCGCGGTCGCGAAGAACATGAACGCCTCGCTGGAGATGCCCACGGCCACCTCCGTGCGGGCCGTCCCGGTGAAGCTGCTCTTCGACAACCGCATCGTCATCAACAACCATCTCAAGCGCGCCCGCGGTGGGAAGGTCTCCTTCACCCACCTCATCGGGTTCGCGATGGTGCAGGCCATCAAGGCCATGCCGTCGATGAACTGGTCGTACACGGAGAAGGACGGCAAGCCGGTCCTGGTCAAGCCGCCGCACGTCAACTTCGGCCTGGCCATCGACCTGGTGAAGCCCAACGGCGACCGCCAGCTGGTCGTCGCGGGCATCAAGAAGGCCGAGACCCTGAACTTCTTCGAGTTCTGGCAGGCCTACGAGGACATCGTCCGCCGCGCCCGCAACAACAAGCTGACGATGGACGACTTCACCGGCGTCACCGTCTCGCTGACCAACCCCGGCGGCCTCGGCACCGTCCACTCCGTGCCCCGCCTGATGCCTGGACAGTCGGTCATCATGGGCGTCGGCTCCATGGACTACCCGGCCGAGTTCCAGGGCACCTCCCAGGACACCCTGAACAAGCTGGGCATCGCCAAGGTCATGACGCTGACCTCGACGTACGACCACCGGGTCATCCAGGGCGCCGCCTCCGGCGAGTTCCTGCGGATCGTCGCCAACTTCCTCCTCGGCGACGACGGCTTCTACGACGACATCTTCGAGGCGCTGCGCATCCCGTACGAGCCGGTCCGCTGGCTCAAGGACATCGACGCCAGCCACGACGACGACGTCACCAAGGCAGCCCGCGTCTTCGAGCTGATCCACTCCTACCGCGTCCGCGGCCATGTCATGGCCGACACCGACCCGCTGGAGTACCGCCAGCGCAAGCACCCCGACCTGGACATCACCGAGCACGGGCTCACGCTGTGGGACCTGGAGCGCGAGTTCGCGGTCGGCGGCTTCGCCGGCAAGTCCCTGATGAAGCTGCGCGATGTGCTCGGCGTGCTGCGCGACTCGTACTGCCGCACCACCGGCATCGAGTTCATGCACATCCAGGACCCGAAGCAGCGCAAGTGGATCCAGGACCGGGTCGAACGCCCGCACTCCAAGCCCGAGCGCGAGGAGCAGCTGCGGATTCTGCGCCGCCTGAACGCGGCCGAGGCCTTCGAGACCTTCCTGCAGACCAAGTACGTCGGTCAGAAGCGGTTCTCGCTGGAGGGCGGCGAGTCCGTCATTCCGCTGCTCGACGCGGTCATCGACTCGGCCGCCGAGTCGCGCCTCGACGAGGTCGTCATCGGCATGGCCCACCGCGGCCGTCTGAACGTCCTGGCGAACATCGTCGGCAAGTCGTACGCGCAGATCTTCCGGGAGTTCGAGGGCAACCTCGACCCGAAGTCGATGCACGGCTCCGGCGATGTGAAGTACCACCTGGGCGCCAACGGCACCTTCACCGGTCTGGACGGCGAGCAGATCAAGGTCTCGCTGGTCGCCAACCCCTCGCACCTGGAGGCGGTCGACCCGGTTGTCGAGGGTGTCGCGCGCGCCAAGCAGGACGTCATCAACAAGGGCGGCACGGACTTCACGGTCCTGCCGGTCGCCCTGCACGGTGACGCGGCCTTCGCCGGCCAGGGGGTCGTCGCCGAGACGCTGAACATGTCGCAGCTGCGCGGCTACCGCACCGGCGGCACGGTCCACATCGTCATCAACAACCAGGTCGGCTTCACCGCCGCCCCGGAGTCGTCGCGCTCGTCCATGTACGCGACCGACGTGGCCCGCATGATCGAGGCGCCGATCTTCCATGTGAACGGCGACGACCCGGAGGCCGTGGTCCGCGTCGCGCGGCTGGCCTTCGAGTTCCGCCAGACGTTCAACAAGGACGTCGTGATCGACCTCATCTGCTACCGCCGCCGCGGTCACAACGAGGGCGACAACCCGCAGTTCACCAACCCGCAGATGTACAACCTGATCGACAAGAAGCGTTCGGTGCGCAAGCTGTACACCGAGTCGCTGATCGGTCGCGGCGACATCACGCTGGAAGAGGCGGAGCAGGCGCTCCAGGACTTCCAGGGCCAGCTGGAGAAGGTCTTCGCGGAGGTCCGCGAGGCCACCTCCCAGCCGGCCCCGGCCCCTGTTCCGGAAGCCCAGCCCGAGTTCCCCGTGGCCGTCACCACCGCCGTCTCCGAGGAGGTCGTGAAGCGGATCGCCGAGTCCCAGGTCAACATCCCCGACCACGTCACCGTCCACCCCCGTCTGCTGCCTCAGCTGCAGCGGCGGGCGGCCTCGGTGGAGGACGGCACGATCGACTGGGGCATGGGCGAGACGCTGGCCATCGGCTCGCTGCTGATGGAGGGCACCACGGTCCGGCTCGCCGGCCAGGACACCCGCCGCGGCACCTTCGGCCAGCGCCACGCGGTGCTGGTGGACCAGCAGACGGGCGAGGACTACACCCCGCTGCTGTACCTGGCCGAGGACCAGGCCCGCTTCAACGTCTACGACTCGCTGCTCAGCGAGTACGCGGCGATGGGCTTCGAGTACGGCTACTCGCTGGCCCGTCCGGACGCGCTGGTCATGTGGGAGGCGCAGTTCGGTGACTTCGTCAACGGCGCGCAGACCGTCGTGGACGAGTTCATCTCCTCCGCCGAGCAGAAGTGGGGCCAGACCTCCGGCGTCACCCTGCTCCTGCCGCACGGCTACGAGGGCCAGGGCCCGGACCACAGCTCCGCCCGCCCGGAGCGCTTCCTCCAGCTGTGCGCGCAGAACAACATGACGGTCGCCATGCCGACCCTGCCGTCGAACTACTTCCACCTGCTGCGCTGGCACGTGCACAACCCGCACCACAAGCCGCTGATCGTCTTCACCCCGAAGTCGATGCTGCGTCTGAAGGCTGCGGCGTCGAAGATGGAGGAGTTCACCACCGGCGGCTTCCGCCCGGTGATCGGCGACACTGCGGTTGATTCAGGAGTGGTGGACCCGAACGAGATCCGCAAGGTCGTCTTCTGCACCGGCAAGGTCTATTACGACCTCGAAGGCGAGCGGGTCAAGCGCGGCGTCAAGGACACCGCGATCATCCGTCTGGAGCGGCTGTACCCGCTGCCGGGTGCCGAACTGCAGGCCGAGATCGCCAAGTTCCCGAACGCCGAGAAGTACCTCTGGGTGCAGGAGGAGCCGGCGAACCAGGGTGCGTGGCCGTTCATCGCACTGAACCTGATCGACCACCTGGACCTGGCGGTCGGCGCGGACATCCCGGGCGCCGAGCGCCTGCGCCGGATCTCGCGTCCGCACGGCTCGTCCCCGGCGGTCGGCTCGGCCAAGCGCCACCAGGCGGAGCAGCAGCAGCTGCTCAACGAGGTCTACGAGGCCTGACCTGTCGTACGCCATAAAGGGCCCGGCTCCGAGTTCGACTCGGTGCCGGGCCCTCGGCGTTGCTCAGGCGCCGTCGAGTCTGGCGATCTCCTGGCGCATCAGATCCGCCGGCTGCGTCCCTGCCGCGCCCGCGGCGATCAGCATCGACAGCACCGCCCGGTGCTCCTCCAGGGCGCGCTCCTCGCCCGCCGTGCGCTCCAGACGGGTGGCCCGCATCCACTGGGCGGCAGTCGCCCGCTCCAGCACCGCACCGGCCCCGGGCTGCGCGGCGGCCCGGCGGTAGTGGGCGGCGGCTTCCTGGAGCCTCGGGTGCGAGGCCGTGCGCCGGGCCAGCAGTGCGGAGGCCAGGGCGCGGTACCACCAGGCGTACGCGGCCAGTTCGGGGTCGGCCGCGGCCCGGGCCGCTGCGCCCAGGGTCCAGTCCGCCTCGTGCAGATCCGCGACCGTGCCGTCGACGCGGAAGCGTTCCAGGTAGGCGTGGCCCAGCAGGGCCCGGCGGCGCGGGAGTTCGGGATCGTCCGCCGCCGTCTCGTCGATCGCGCCGCGCAGGGCCCGTACGGCCGCGTGAATGTCGGCGGCGGAGTTCTTGTCCACGCCGCGCTCGGTCAGCTGCCTGCCCAGCGAGGTGAGGACCACGGCACGGCTCGGGTCGTGCCAGGGCAGCAGCGGCACGGCCTCCGTCCAGGCCGCGACCGCCGAGTCGCGGTGCGCCCAGCCGCCGGTGGAGGCATAGCGCTGCTCCAGGACGCGGGCCATCCGCAGCAGGATGTCGGCCTGCACCTCCTCGTCCTTGCCGACGTGCTGGCGCGCCTGGTCCAGGGCCTGGAGGATGCGCAGCCTGTCGTCGTCGTCCGGGTTCTCGTGGGCGAACTCGATGGCGTCCGCGTAGTCCAGCCAGGCGCGGCAGAGCTCCGGCTGCGCGATGGCGTCCCAGTCGAGCCCGTCGATGCCCGCGTGCAGATCCTTGTCGGCCCGGTCGGCGAAGGCCCGGGAGGCGATCCGGTCCTCCTCGCCGACGGCCCTGGGCACGGGGCCCTCGCCCCGGTAGTGGCGGGCCAGTTCGAGCAGGATGCCGCCCTTGATGAGCAGCGCGGACTCCCGGTTCTCGTCGGCCAGCAGCAGTTGTACGACGCCGAGTGCGCACTGCAGCGTCTCGGTGAACCAGTCCTCGGGCCGGACCGGGCCGCGCAGCCCGTACGGAGCGCCCGTCACCGCGAGTCGCCGCAGCACCCGGATCCGGTCGGCCGCCGCGGCTTCCCTGAGGACCCGCACGGCGACCTGCCGCGGCGGGTTCTCGGTCAGCTCGGCGAGGCCGGCATCGGCCGTCGACAGCAGGATCGCCGCCACCAGGCCCGTGTCGTCGGGCGCGGCGGCCGCCTGGACCCGTACCCACTCCGGCATCAGGCGGGGGCTGAGCCGGCCCGCCTGCACCTCGTCGGCCATCGCCTCGAGGACGTGCGCGAGCGTCAGATGGGCCTGTGGTTTCCCGTTGAGCGCGCTCTGGGCGGCGTCCAGGGCCTCGCGCAGGTCCTCGGGCAGCGGCCGCACCAGCCAGCGGCGCAGCATGGCCTCGGCCAGCTCCCCGTACAGCGCCGCCCGTTGCGCAGTGCGGCGTTCGGCCTGAGTCGCCGAGCCGAGCAGCCTGATCGCCTCGTCCAGGTCGCGTACGGTGCCGTACTCGCCGAAGTGCGCCAGACAGGCGCGGGCCTGCGCCACCACGCCGGCCTGGCCGTCCTTCGGCAGGCCGCCCGGCGGCGATGCCGGCTCCGTGCCGCCGAGCCGCCGCAGCACCTGGGCCGAGACCTGCGCGAACGCCCACTGGCTGCGGCCGGCGGGAGCGGCGTGGGGCAGCGGATGCGGGTCCACCGAGCCGGCCAGGAAGGCGGCGGCCAGGGCAGGGAAGTTGCGCACGGTGCGCCCGTAGCGGGACTCGACGTACTCGGAGCAGTGCTTCAGCACCAATGCCGCGCTGCTGGCGCCCAGTTGGCCGAGCAGCTCCTCGCGGACCCCGTCCAGGAAGGCGTACGCCGGTCCGCCCTCCCGCTCGCCCGGGCCGTGGTCGTCCCGCCGCAGCAGCCCGCTGAGCAGGACCTCCGCCAGCACGTCGGGGCCGCTGCGCACCAGCATGGCGCGCTGGACGAGCTGCATCACCGGGAGCACCAGCGGGACCGCGGAGAGATACACGGCGAGCTGGGTGGCGGCAGGCGATGCGGTCCTGCGGAAGGCCCGTACGCGCTCGGGAGCCTCGATGTCCTGTGCCGTACGGGACGGGCTCGCGGCGGCCCTGTGGCGGGCCCGCACAAGACCGGCTGCCGCGTTCAGCGACTGCCCTGTCGCGCCGGCCACCAGCCGTGTCCAGGCCTCGAACGAGGAGTGGCGCAGCGCCAGCACCGGAACCGGTATGCCCCATTCCGGAGCGCCCTGCGGGGCGAAGTGCGGGGTGAACTCCAGCCGCCCGACCGGCCCTTCGCGCCGCCGCAGCAGCCCGGGCCGCGCGGGCAGATGCGTACGCCGCCACATCCGCTGCGGCAGCGGCTGTACGACGGCGACCGGCGCGGTCGAGGCCCAGGTGTGCAGCAGCCGCTGCATCCGGCCGCCGCGCCACATGGGGCCCGCGCAGTCGCTGAGCACCACGGTCAGCTGCCGTCCGGTGGGGTCGCCGAGCTGCGCGGGGGTCGGCTCGTCCTCGCGCAGGTGGTGCACGGCGACCTCGCGGAAGGCCCCGGCGCGCTCGCAGACCTGCCGCAGCTCGTCAAGCGCCTTGTCCCACACGACATTCGACGAGGAGACGTCCATGACCAGGGCGAGCCGCGCCTCGCGCCGCCGGACCGTCCGCAGCACCGGCACCACCAGGCCGGTGTCGGCGGCCCGGTCGGCTGTGGCGACCTCGTCGATCTCGCGCCGGACCAGCCGCATCGGCGGCCGGTACCGCTGGAGGGGCCGCAGCGAACGCTGGAGCGCGAGCGCGTCCGGCAGCGCGGCGGCTGCGGGCACGGGAACCCGGCGCATGCCGGTGGCCGGTACGCCGCCGGGCACGCCGCCCGGCTGCGCGGGGCCGAAGAGGCCGACACGGGGGCGCGGCGGCGGCCCGGCGGGGAACAACGAGGGCGCAGGTCCCGGTACGGCCTCCACGGGCGGGCGGTCCATGGGCGGCGGCCCGACGGGACCCGCGGTCTCGGGGCCCGGCCGCCGGGAGGCCGCGGGCGGCACGAACCGCGACAGCCACAGGGCGTCCGCCAACTCCTCGGCGGTCGGCTTCAGTTCCGCCTCGCGCAACCTGGCGACGAGGGCGGTCAGAGCCGGTGCGGCGGCGGGCCGCAGGGCCGGGGTCACAGGTCAGCGCTGCCGGGTGTCGAGGGGACGTATCAGCAGCTCGGCCAGCTCCTCGCGCCGCCCCGTGTCCGCGCGTGCCGCGTGCTGCGTGAGATAGATGGCGTTGAGCAGCTGGTCGGTCGGGCGCAGTTCGCCGTCGCCGTCGTCCCGTGTGAACTGCCCGATCAGATCGAGGTTCTGCTCGTCAGCCCCGGCCCCGAAGTGGGCCTGCACCATCGCCGCGAGCCGCTCGTCACGCGGCGGGTCGAGGTGCAGATGGATGCAGCGGCGCAGCAGCGGGGCGGGGAAGTCGCGTTCTCCGTTGCTGGTCATCACCACGAAGGGGAAGGCGTGGCAGCGCACTCTGCCGTCGCGCACGGGCACCCGGCGGCCGTCGTCGGTGAGCACCTGCACCTCGTCGTGACCAGGCCGGTCGGCCATCCGCTCCAGCTCGGGGAGGGCGAACTCACCCTCCTCCACGACGTTCAGCAGGTCGTTGGGCAGATCGATGTCGCTCTTGTCGAGCTCGTCGATGAGCAGCACCCGGGGCCGCTCGGCGGGCAGCAGGGCGGTGCCGAGCGGTCCGAGCCTGATGTAGCGGCCGATGTCGTCCGACCCCCGCTCGGCGAGCTGGGCGTCCTGGAGCCGGCCGATGGCGTCGTAGGTGTAGAGCCCGTCCTTGAGCTCGGTGCGGCTGACGATGGGCCACTGGAGCACCCGGCCGAGCCCCAGCTCGTACGCGATGGAGTGGGCGAGCGTGGACTTGCCGGAGCCGGGCTCGCCGGTGACGAGGAGCGGCCGCCGCAAGTACAGGGCGGCGTTGATGAGTTCGAGCGCTTCGGCGTCCTGGGCGGGCGGGGCCTCCACGCGCGCGCCGAGCCGCCGCGTCGACGAACTGTCGATCGGCGGGGCCGGGTCGGGCAGCGGCTCTCCGGAGAAGGCGCGCCACGGGGGCGGGGGCGGCAGCCTGCGGATCCGGTCGGGATCCGGTGCGCCGACGCCTCGGTAGATCAGCCAGTCGTCCATCGCTCGCTCCCTAGGTCCTGTGGGACCCGTGGCGGACCATGTGGGGGACATGTACCCACCGTCCTGCCGTCCCAGACTGCGTTTTCCGGGGGACGGTTCCCGGACCCCCCGGCCGGAAACACGGGTCGGCCGCAGTGCCCGGCGCGGACACCGCGAGGCGCATGCCAGTACCCGGCGGCGACCTCTCAAGGGGAGTCAACCGGTCCGGTGTCGTCGGCGGGCAGAGGGCGGCTCGGGTCGTCGTAGAGCATGGCCACCCCTTCCGCCCAGTGCCGGCTGTTCCTCGATCCGCTGATGTCGTCTCTGATACGGCGCAACCGGTCGGGTAACTCAACGGCGGCCGCGGTCATTCCGAGCAGCTGGGCAGCGCCCTGGTGCAGTTCCTCGCAGAACTCCGTACAGCCGTGGTCGGGATGGCCGTCCGTGTGCCACAGGGCGATGCCGAGACCGGCCTGGAGTGCCATGCCGATGGCCCTTCGCCCGACGCCGCTGCCTGCGGGCCTGCACAGGACGGGCACGGCGGACGGCGGCATGTCCTCGAAGTGCCGTGGTCGTGGGACCTGTCGCTGCGGCGGGGTGCGGCAGGCCGTGAGCGCATCGGAGGCCAGCATGCCCTCCCAGCGGCGCTGCCACACGGCGTCCGGTTTCCCTCGTCTCGCGAGATCGCGCAGCACCACCATTCTCCGTACGCCGACATACGCCGGATGGTGCAGCCTGGCCATCTCGGTGAGCTGCCAGCGGTGTACGGCGGTGTCGAAGTGGTCGACAGGCAGGGCGACTTCGAGGGGTGCGGGGGAACCGGGCGAGTCGACGGACGCGAAGACCTCGTCCAGCGGGCCGCGCAGCTTCTGGACGAGTTGTTCGGGCGGGACACCGTCGCCGGTCTGCTCCTCGTGCAGCGGCTCGTTCACGTCCTGGCCGTCGTCGACGCGGATGCGCCAGTAGAAGCGGGTGGTGCGTGCGTCGCAGACGGGCTCCAGCTCGACGATGACGACGGCGGACCCGTCGCCGGGCCGCGGGTAGCGGACGACGATCCGGTCCTGCCCGTCGGGTGTGCGCGCATGGACGAGCCCCGGCGGCAGGGTGGCCTCGGTGACCACGGTGTGCACGATACGAGGCACGTCCTGGAGCCGGCGGGCCACCCAGTCGGCGAGCGCCACGGGGTCGCCGCCGCGGCTGCGCTCGTACTCCACCACCAGCTGGAGGTAGTGCAGCGCGGCGATGGCCGCGACGGGCTGCCCCGCCTCGTACAGCAGTCCGTGTCCGTCGCGCCAGCTGCGCGGCAGCAGCTGGCCGGGCGGGGAAGCGACGCCGCCGCGAGCCTTCTTGGCGAGCTCGACGACGGGCCGGATGGCGGCGGGCGGATGCACGGCGGCAAGCAAGGACAGCGCCTCGCGGCGGTCGCGGGGGCTCCACTGGTCGCCACCCGTGTGCAGGCCGGCACCCGGCAACTGGTGCTGGCGCTCGATCCAGTTGTGCCCCGTGACCTTCGGGGACTGACCGTGCCAGCGGTCGTGCGCGGCCATGAGGAGCTGGTACGTGGGCCCGAACCGGCGCAGGGCGGTGGCCGCGATGGCCATACCGCCGTCCCTGCCGACCCGGCGGGACTTGAGAATGCCGACGACGGCGCCGGTGTGGGCGTCCAGCACCGGGGATCCCGAGCCGCCCTTGGGGAACTCGGCCTCTGGCCGAAATCGCATGCCGTAGTCGTCGTCGAAGCCGTTGATCCTGGCCGCGGCCTTCCAGCGCACGGCCCGCCGTACGGAATCCTCCTCGGGCCGGTAGCCCTGGACGATCCCGCGGCCGCCGGGGTACTCGGTGCGGTCGGTGAGCCAGACGCACTCGTGCTCGACGCCGGACTCGACGAGGCGTACGAGGGCGAGATCCTGCTCGACCGGCACGCGCTGCTCGGCGCGCGGCTCGCCGTCGAGCAGCCAGCACTCCAGGCGGGCTGAGAGCGGTTCGCCGTCGTTGACCTCGCTGCCGCTGAGGTGGAAGGTCCGGGTCCGGTCGCCCTTGAGATGGGGGGCGAGTACGTGTGCGCAGGTCAGGACCCAGCCGGGGGCGACGAAGAAGCCGCTGCCCCACATGGCGGCGTCCTGGTGGGCGGAGGTGAAGTGAACAGTTGCCGCGCGAGCGAGGGCATCGATGACGGAATCTGATTCAGTCATGTCGTGTCTGGGTGGGGCTGGTACGTGAGCGGATGCGCGGGCGGCTCCGCGGGCGGGTCGGTGGCCTGATCCGTGCGCCGATCCGTGCTCTGCTGATCCGTGCGCCGGTCCTTGAGCTGCCAGGTGAGGGTGACCTGGACGGATGCCTTGGCCTCCCCCGCGGCGAGCACGGCGAGGGCGACGCCGGACTTGGCGGTCAGCTCGACGCCGAAGGTCACGCTCGCCTCGTCGGGCCCGGCGGCGGCCGCGGCCTCGAGGACGGAGGCGCCGACGTCCGTGATCAGCTGCTGCAGCTGCTGGACCTTGGCGGTGGCGTTCTCGACGAAGCCGACGTCCTCGTCGTCCTCGCCGTATCCACCGCCGGGAGTGGAGAGCCGGGCGAGCACGACGGCTCCCCCGGGGAGTTCTATCTGCTGGACGCGTCCGTTCACGGCTGTCCCCCTCTTGGCGGATCGACCGCCAATGCACCCGAGGCGACGACGTTACTGGCCTGCCCGCTTGCAGGGGAGAGCCGGAAGTCGCCGTAATCTGGAGAGTCTGAAGAGTTTGGGTTCCATCCGTATCAGGAGCATGTCTTGTACTTCACCGATCGCGGCATCGAGGAGCTGGAGAAGCGACGCGGCCAGGAGGAGGTCACCTTCGAGTGGCTCGCCGAGCAGCTGCGTACGTTTGTCGACCTGAACCCCGACTTCGAGGTCCCGGTGGAGCGGCTGGCGACGTGGCTGGCGCGGCTGGACGACGAGGACGAGGACGAGTAGTACGGCGGGGACGAGCGGCTGGTCGTGGACGAGCAGCGCCGTCGGGGCAGGTGGGGCTAGACCGTTCGCTCGCGCAGCCGGTCGTACGCGAGACCCAGCACCCCGTGCGCCATCAGCACCGCCCCCGCCACCGCCCAGCCGCCGCTGCGCCGCCGCAGCCCCCACACCGCCAGCGGCACCCCGGCCGCCAGCTGGGCGGCTGCCAGCAGTCGGGCCTTCGGGCCGCGGAGCCATGGACCGAGCGGACCCCCCTCGACCACGTCGAGTTCCGCCCGTACGGCGTCACGCCAGCCCGACCACTCCACCGGCTCGGCGCCCAGCGCACGGGCGACCGACCGCAGCCGGTCGGCCGATTCACCCGGCGTCATGCCCATGGGCAGATACAGGCCGTCCCGCGCGAGGACGGCGATCAGCCCGAGCAGCCGGATCCGCGCGTCGGACCCCGGGTCGGGGAGCGTGAGCGGCTCCAGCGCCTGCATGTCGAGTACGGGATCGAGGCCGAGGCGGGTGGCGAAGGTGCGCATCGCCTCGTCCTCGCCGACCGGCGTGCCGTCCGCGAGCCAGGTGTAGCCGACGGGCCTGCGGAAGCCGGACGCGAGGGTGAATCCGGCGCGGTCGCCGTCCCACCACAGGGCGAGCACCGGCCAGTTCACGCCGACGGCGAGTGCCGCCGCCCAGCCCGCGAGCACCCGGTCGACCGGTTCGCCGCCGTCCAGCCAGGGCTTTCCCTCCGGGACGAGCATGCTCCAGTTCTGGCCGGCCGGAATGAGGAGCTGCTGCTCGCGGAGCAGATGGGCGGGGGGTCGTACGACGGCGGGCTCGGCCCGGCAGAGCAGCAACGCACCCACGGATGTCGCGTTCATGCGCCTTACGCTAGGCCAATTTGTGCCTGTATGACCGCTCATGGGCGCCGACGCCGGCACCCAACGCCCCGTCCCGGCGCTTGACATCCCGTAACCGCGATATATCGTGTTGAGCATAAGACGCGATATGTTGCGTCACAGCCCGTCCAGGGAGGTCTGCATCATGTCCGAGTGGTCCGTCTCCGAGCCGAAGAAGCTCACCTTCGACGACCCCGTGACGGCACTCAATGTGCGCATCGTCAACGGAACGGTCAACGTCGTCGGCACGGACGAAGGTTCCGCCCGCCTCGAGATCACCGAGATCGACGGACCTCCGCTGATCGTCACGCAGCAGGGCTCCACACTCACCGTCGCGTACGAGGACCTGCCCTGGAAGGGCTTCCTCAAGTGGCTCGACCGCAAGGGCTGGCACCGCAGCGCGGTGGTCTCCCTCGCCGTGCCGGCCGGCTCGTCCGTCGAGGTCGGCGTCGTCGGCGCGGGCGCGGTCATCTCGCGGATCCAGGGGACGACGGCCGTACGCGGCGTCAGCGGCGACACCACGCTGGTCGGGCTCTCCGGCGCGGTCCGCGCCGACACGGTCTCCGGGAACCTGGAGGCCCAGTCCGTCACCGGCGATCTGCGCTACAACTCCGTCTCCGGCGATCTGACCGTCATCGAGGGCGCCGGCTCCTCCGTACGGGCCGAGTCGGTCAGCGGCGACATGGTCATCGACCTGGACCCGGCGGGGAAGCCGACGGACATCCGGCTGACCACGGTCTCGGGCGAGGTCGCGATCAGATTGCCGCACCCCGCGGACGCGCAGGTCGAGGCGAACACCGCGAGCGGTGCGGTCTCCAACGCCTTCGACGATCTGCGGGTCAGCGGCCAGTGGGGCGCGAAGAAGATCACCGGCACGCTGGGGGCGGGCACGGGGAAGCTGAAGGCGACGACGGTGTCCGGCTCGATCGCCCTGCTGCGCCGACCGCCGGCGGAGGACGACCCGCACGACGCGGCTCCCGCAGGAAAGGTGCTCTGACATGCCTCCCGTCTTCGCCCACGGCCGTCTGCGCCTGTACTTGCTGAAGCTCCTGGACGAGGCCCCGCGCCACGGCTACGAGGTGATCCGGCTGCTGGAGGAGCGTTTCCAGGGCCTGTACGCGCCTTCGGCGGGCACGGTCTACCCGCGGCTGGCCAAGCTGGAGGCCGAGGGTCTGGTCACCCACGCCACCGAGGGCGGCCGCAAGGTCTACTCGATCACCGACGCGGGCCGCGAAGAGCTGGCCGGTCGCAGTGGTGAACTGGCCGATCTGGAACTGGAGATCCGCGAGTCGGTCTCCGAGCTGGCCGCGGAGATCCGCGACGACGTGCGCGGTGCGGCGGGCAAGCTGCGCAGCGAGATGCGCGCGGCGGCGTCGCAGACCCAGCAGGCGACCGGAACGGAGGACTGGGGGGCGGCGAAGGAGGAGCTGCGCCGCGCCAAGCAGGAGTGGAAGGAGCAGGCGCGCCGCGCGAAGGACGAGTCGCGCAGGGCCCGCGAGGACGCACAGCAGGCGCGACGCCAGGCGAAGGAGGCGCAGGAGACGGCGCGCCGGGAGATGCAGCGCATCGCCAAGCAGGTCCAGGAACAGGTTCAGGACCACTTCGCGCGCGGTGACTGGCCGACGGGCATGCGGGAGGGCCTGTCGGAGCTGACCACCCAACTGGGCGGCCTGGCGCGGAGCACGGCGTGGCCGCCGTACGCCAAGCCGGACCCGGCCGAGGAGCCCCCGGAATGGGCGAAGACCCCCCTGCCCTCGGACGACCCGGCCCGCGCGCTGGACCGCCTGCTCGACCGCTTCCGCGACGACATCCGCGACGCGGCGAGGGACCACGGCGTGACGGAAGACCAACTGGGCGAGGCCCGCCGCCACTTGTCAACGGCGGCAGCCCACATCGCAGCCCTGCTGAGGGGCGCGAAGCCCTGACGCTGGGTGGGGTGCGGTGCAGCGCCGTACGGACGGGTCGGGCCCCGCTCCCGGGGGCGGGGCGTCCCCCAGCCGCGTACGGACCCAATCCCCGCGCCCGGGCGATGCGGCCCTATACGGACGGGTCGGGCCCCGCGCCCGGGCCATGCCATGCGGCCTATACGGACGGGTCTGGGCCCCCGCGCCGCGAAGCCGGCGCCCGAGGGGACCGGGGGGGGCCAGCCGCATACGGACGGGCCCAGGTCCCGCGCCCGGACGCAGCCGCCGCATACGGACGGATCCAGGTCCCGCGCCCGGACGCAGCCGCCAGATACGGGCGGGACCGGTCCCGCGCCGCGAAGCTGGCGCCCCGGGGAAGCGGGGGCGTCAGCCCCCGCTTCCCCTCTCGCCCCAGGGGGCCTGGGGCACCGCCGCAGTTTCGGGGTGGGGGAGGGCGGGGTGGGGGAAAAAGCCCGCACCCCGGACCCGCACCGCCCCCCGCGTCGTACCGTGGTCCCGTGATCGATTTCCGTACACCCGCACCCGCACCCGGCCGTCTCGACGTCCTGTGGCACCCCGGCTGGCCCTCTCCGAAGCACGACCCGGCCCCGGAGATCCAGGTGCACGCGTACTCCGAGCACACCCTGATCCTGCGGCAGAACAAGTCCGTTCACTACGAAGCCCCGTTCCTCTTCCTCCTCTTCGGGAACGAACGCGCACTGCTGCTCGACACCGGCGCCACGCCGGACCTCGCGTACTTCCCCCTGCGCCCGACCGTCGACGCGCTGATCGAACGGTGGCTGCTCCGCAACCCCCGCGACGAGTACGGACTGGTGGTGGCCCACACCCACGGCCACAGCGACCACATCGCGGGCGACCCCCAGTTCGCGGACCGGCCGTACACAGAGATCGTGGGACCGTCACTCGCCGAGGTGAAGGCGTTCTTCGGGTTCCAGAAGTGGCCCGAGGACCGCGCCGAGCTGGATCTCGGCGGGCGGGTCCTCGACCTCATCCCCGGCCCCGGCCACCAGGACGCGGCCGTCGTCTTCCACGACCGGCACACCGGGCTGCTGCTGACCGGCGACTCGCTCTACCCCGGCCGGCTGTATGTGCAGGACACGCCCGTATTCGCCGCCACCGTCGACCGGCTGCTCGCCTTCTGCGAGACCACCCCGGTCACCCACATCCTCGGCTGCCACATCGAGATGACGACCACGCCGGACAAGGACTACCCCCGGGGCACGACCCATCAGCCGGACGAGCCCCCGCTCCAGCTGACGACCGCGCATCTGCGGCGGCTGCGCGACGCCCTCGCCGAGCGCAGGACGCACTGCGGTGACTTCATCGTGGTGTACGACGACTGAGCGGAGCGAGAGGCGTGACGGTCACCGCGATCCGCGCCCCGGGGAGGGCGACGACCCGCACCACGCCCGCCCTGCCCGCCGCCACCGTCCGGGTGCCGGTCCACGCCGCTCCCTCCAGGGCGATGCCCCAGCCGGACGCGCTCGGCGGCAGTGAGACCTCGGTGACGGCCCGCCCGGACGCGACCCGCCCGGACGCCCGGTACACCAGCCGGTAGGTCCCGGCCACCGGATCGTACGCATCGGACGCCACACGACCCCCGACTGCGGCCGCATAGGGCGCGGCCGTCTGCTGCTTGTTCGTACGGAAGACGCCCCGCTCGTCGACAGCGCAGTAGCCGCTGCCGTAGCACCACACATACCCCGCCCAGCCGGAGCTGTAGCGGCTCAGCGAGGCCAGCGCCTCGCGGTAGAAACGGGCCATGTTCGGAAGGGAGTTGTTCAGGGGACCCCACTCCCCCACCACCACCGGGATCCGCTGTTGCTCCGGGTACGCGGTGACGGCCGCCTCGTACGACTCGATCCAGCCCGCAGAAGGGTCGTAGTCCGCCCCCGCCTCCATCGCGGCGTTGTAGAAGTGCGGCGCGTAGACGACTTTCGGGTCCTCGATCCTGCCGAGGCCCGTCGGGACGCCCTCGCCCACGATCGGGGTCGGTTCGACGAAGATCCAGTTGCCGCCGTCCGCCGAACGGACCGCGTCCGCAAGCCGGTTGTACATCGGCGTGAGCTGATCGCGCTCGATGCGCCGGGCCGCGGTGGGCAGATCCTCGCCCCCACGCAGCTCGCCCATCGGTTCGTTGATCAGGTCGTAGCCCAGTACGGCCGGGTGGTGCTCGAAGCGGTGGGCGAGCACCCGCCACATCCGCGCCTGCGCCCGCAGCAGGTCCTCGTCCTCGTAGAGGTGGGTGAACGCGCGCTGCACGGCCGGTTCGAAGTACTCGGCGAACCAGTCGTCCGGGTGCGGGGTGAAGGGCAGCCCATCGGTCCGGGTCGCCCACTCAGGTACGCCGCGATGCCCGAAGGCCGGGCCGAAAACATCCTGGTGGGCGTCGATCAGCACCTGGATGCCGTATGTCTCGGCCCAGTCCAGAATCCGCTCGATCTTGCGCAGATACGCCGCGCTGTACCTGCCTTCGCGGGGTTCGAGATCGTCCCAGAAGACCAGTAGGCGGGCGAAGTTGAAGCCCTTGGCGCGCAGGTCGCGGAAGTGCTTCTCGGTGATGGCGGACAGGGCCGCCGCAGCGCGGTTCGTCTTGTCCTCGACGTTCCAGCCGCGCAGGGTCAGTGCCCGGCCGCGGTCGTCCGTGAGGCGAGGAATGGGGCGGGGATCGAGGCGGGGACCGAGGCGGGACATGCCGACGGAATCACCCGGGTCCGCGGCGACGGGAGCCGCCGCGGACAGCACGAGAGTGCAGCAGACCGCCACCAGTGCCTGGATTGTTCGGCGCGTACGCATGGGACGGATCCCATCAGCGCACCTGACGACCCATCAAGAGGGCGTCAGCACGATCTTTCCGAAGAGGTCGCCGCCGGCCATCCGCTCGAAGCCCTCCCGGGCCCGGTCCAGCGGCAGCACCTCGTCGATCACCGGCCGTACGCCCGTGGCCGCACAGAAGGACAGGAGGTCCTCCAGTTCGTCCTTGGAGCCCATCGTCGAGCCGACGACCTTCAGCTCCAGGAAGAAGATCCGGGTGAGCTCGGCGTGCGAGGGGCGGTCGCCACTGGTGGCGCCGGAGATCACCAGAGTGCCGCCGGGCCGCAGGGACTTGATCGAGTGCGACCAGGTGGCGGCGCCGACGGTCTCGATGACGGCGTCCACACGGCGCGGCAGCCGGGCACCCGGTTCGTACGCCTCCTCCGCGCCCAGTTCGAGGGCCCGCTTGCGCTTGGCCTCGTCGCGGCTGGTGGCCAGGACGCGCAGTCCGGCCGCCTTGCCCAGAACGATCGCGGCGGTGGCGACGCCGCCGCCCGCGCCCTGGACGAGGACCGAATCACCCGGCCGCACCCCGGCGTTGGTGAAGAGCATCCGGTACGCGGTGAGCCAGGCGGTCGGCAGACAGGCGGCCTGCTCGAAGCTGAGTTCCTTCGGCTTGGGCAGCACGTTCCAGGCCGGGACGGCGACCTGCTCGGCAAAGGTGCCCTGATAGCGCTCGGTGAGGATGGAACGCGGCTCGTTCGGCCCGACGCCGTGACCGCTCTGGCCGATGACGGAGTGGAGCACCACCTCGTTGCCGTCCTCGTCGATGCCCGCCGCGTCGCAGCCCAGGATCATCGGGAGCTTGTCCTCGGCGAGGCCTACGCCGCGCAGCGACCACAGGTCGTGGTGGTTGAGTGAGGCGGCCTTGACGGTGATGGTGGTCCACCCGGGACGGGCCTCGGGGGCCGGGCGTTCGCCCAGCTCCAGGCCGTTGAGCGGGGTGTCACGGTCGATGCGTGCGGCGTAGGCGGCGAACATGACCTTGACGATAGGGCGGGGACGGGACGTGACGGAACCGCAGGGCGGTGTGAGACGCACCGCGTCGCGCGCGGACTGCCCGGCCCCGGGGACCACCCGTTCGGACGAAGTCCCCGTGACCAATGCGCGGACCGGGCGCAAAACGGGCCGTGCCGCACCCCCAAGGAGTGCCGCCACGGCCCGTTCGCGTGCGTCGGATTCGCGTACGTCGCGTTCGCGTACGTCAGACGCGGCAGCGCGTCGTCAGCGCCTCGCCACACCCTCCGCGCGGGCCGCCGCGGCCACCGCCGCGGTGACCGCCGGGGCCACCCGCTCGTCGAACGGGGACGGGATCACGTAGTCGGCCGCCAACTCGTCGCCCACCACGTCCGCCAGCGCGTTCGCCGCCGCGATCTTCATGCCCTCGGTGATCCGGGACGCCCGGACCTGGAGCGCGCCCGCGAAGATCCCGGGGAACGCGAGCACGTTGTTGATCTGGTTCGGGAAATCGCTGCGACCCGTCGCCACGACCGCCGCGTACTTGTGCGCGACGTCGGGGTGGACCTCCGGGTTCGGGTTGGCCATGGCGAAGACGAAGGCCCCCGGTGCCATGGACGCGACAGCCTCCTCCGGCACCGTGCCGCCGGAGACGCCGATGAAGACGTCCGCGCCGGCCAGCGCGGTCTCCAGCGAGCCGGTCAGCCCGGCCCGGTTGGTGATCTCCGCGAGCTCCCGCTTGACCTCGGTGAGGTCCTCGCGGTCCTGGCTGACGATGCCCTTGCGGTCGGCCACGGCGACATCGCCGATGCCCGCCTCCAGCAGGAACTTCGCGATGGCCACGCCCGCCGCGCCCGCGCCGGAGATGACCGCGCGCAGCTCGCCCAGGCCGCGGTCGGTCAGCTTCGCGGCGTTCCGCAGGGCCGCCAGGGTGACCACTGCCGTGCCGTGCTGGTCGTCGTGGAAGACCGGGATGTCGAGCCGCTCCTCGAGCCTGCGCTCGATCTCGAAGCAGCGCGGCGCCGAGATGTCCTCGAGGTTCACCCCGCCGAAGGAGGGCGCGAGACGAACGACGGTCTCGACGATCTCGTCGGTGTCCGTCGTGGCGAGCGCGATCGGCACCGCGTCCACGCCGCCGAACTGCTTGAAGAGGATGGCTTTCCCCTCCATGACCGGAAGCGACGCCTCCGGTCCGATGTCACCGAGCCCGAGGACCGCAGTGCCGTCCGTCACAACGGCCACGACCTGGGACTTCCAGGTGTAGTCGTGGACGAGCTCCGGCTGCTCGGCGATGGCGCTGCACACTTTGGCGACACCGGGCGTGTATGCGAGGGACAGGTCGTCCTTGTCGCGGATCGGCACGGTGGCCTGGACGGCCATCTTGCCGCCGCGATGCAGCGCGAAGGCCGGATCGAAGGGCTCCTCGGGAGCACTCTCCGACCCGCTGTCGCTGCGAGGATTGACGATCTCCGCTGCCATTTGGTTGACCCCTTAAGTCTTCATCAGTTGAGGGTGGCCACTCCTGGTTGAGGAGGGGTGGGCGGGCACCGCGTCCGTTCCCTGCCTCAGCGGTTGGCCCGCCTGGCAGGGGGAGGTACGTACGCGCGGGCGCGCCGCACACGCGCCCTGAGCCCCGGATGAGGGGTGTAAACGTCCTTCTTACCTGACGGACGGCACCGCCGACGAGTCGGTATCCACGCGGTGACACGACTCATCGCCGAATATCTGGACACGTCTGGTTCGCGCCCTGAAAACCATCCAGAGCACGAGACGAACCGCAGATCTTCCGGTGGGAAGAAGGCATTCCCGTAAGAGGTCCGGCCTTGATGTACCGGCCTCGTGGGGTTCGGGGGTGACCCGTTACCCGATTTTGACATGCGCGGCCCCCTGATCGGGCGAGTCCGAATGGCAAGATGCCGAAAACACTCAAGGTCGCGACACTCGAAGATGAGCACAACGACCAGAATGTCCGAAATGGCAGCTCCCTCACCCGCCGGAGGATCACGACCATGACCGCAAGCAACACCTGTCGTACGACCGCAACCAGGGCCCGGATCGCCGCGGTCGGCGCGATCGCGGTCGCCGGGTCACTGATGCTCACCGCCTGTGGTGACCAGACGAACTCGGGCTCGAGCACCAAGGAGTCCGGCGGCACCAAGTCCAGCAGCGCCCCGCTCTTCGACAAACTGCCGCAGAAGTACCAGGACGCCGGCGTGATCAAGGTCGGCACGGACGCCGCGTACGCTCCGATGGAGTTCGAGGAGGGTGGCAAGATCGTCGGCATCGACCCCGACATCGCCGCCGCCCTCGGCACGCAGCTCGGCGTCAAGTTCCAGTTCACCAACGGCACCTTCGACGGCCTGATCTCCTCGCTCAACACCGGCCGCCAGGACCTCGTGATGTCGGCCATGAGCGACACCAAGGCCCGCCAGGAGGGCCTGGACGACAAGGGCAAGAAGGTCGGCCAGGGCGTCGACTTCGTCGACTACTTCAACTCCGGCGTCTCGCTCCTGGTCAAGAAGGGCAACCCGGACAAGATCCAGTCGCTCGACGACCTGTGCGGCAAGAAGGTCGCCGTCCAGCGCGGCACGATCTACGAGGAGACCTTCAAGACCCAGGCCGCCAAGTGCAGCAAGGACGGCAAGGGCACGCTCACCATCGAGGCGTTCGACACCGACGCCGAGGCCCAGACCCGCGTGAAGTCCGGCGGCGCCGTCGCCGACCTCAACGACTACCCCGTCGCCGCGTACATCGCGAAGACCGCGGGCGGCGGCAACGACTTCGAGGTCGCGGGCGACCAGACCGGCGCCGGTCCGTTCGGTATCGCCGTCGACAAGGACAACGCACAGCTGCGCGATGCGCTCAAGGACGCCCTGAACGCGATCATCAAGAACGGCGAGTACACGAAGGTCCTGGAAAAGTGGGACGTCAAGAACAGCGCCGTCACCGAGGCGACCGTCAACGCCGGCAAGTAATCCCTGGCGTCAGCCTCAAGCGTTTCACTGAAGGGCAGTCACTGTGACTGACAAGTTCGACAAGACGCCCGCCGACGAGCCACCCAAGGACTCGGCGGTCGTCAAGGTGGCATCCCACCCTGAGCAGATCAAGGCCATCCCGGTGCGGCACTGGGGCCGCTGGGTCAGCGGTGTCGTGGTCGTGGCCCTGCTGGCCCTGCTGATCTATTCGTTCTCGCAGGGCGATGTCGACTGGGGCACGGTCGGGGACTTCATCTTCGACCCCCGGATCGTGACCGGCATGTGGCACACGCTGCTGATCAGCGTGCTGTCGATGTTCATCGGCCTGGTGCTGGGCATCGTCTTCGCCGTCATGCGCCTCTCGAAGAACCCGGTGACGGGCGCGGTGGCCTGGCTGTACATCTGGTTCTTCCGCGGCACCCCGGTGTTTGTGCAGCTGCTGCTGTGGTTCAACCTCGCGCTGATCTTCCCCGTCCTGAACCTCGGGTTCTACAAGGACGAGATGGTCGACGTGATGACCCCGTTCGTGGTCGCCCTGCTGGGCCTGGGCCTGAACGAGGGCGCCTATATGGCCGAGATCGTCCGGGCCGGCATCCAGTCGGTCGACGAGGGCCAGACCGAGGCTTCGCACGCGCTCGGCATGTCCAGCAGCAAGACCATGCGGCGGATCGTGCTGCCGCAGGCGATGCGGGTGATCGTTCCGCCGACCGGCAACGAGTTCATCAACCTGCTCAAGACCTCGTCGCTGGTGTCCGCGGTCCAGTACACCGAGCTGCTGCGCGCGGCCCAGAACATCGGCTCCACGTCCTTCGCGGTCATGGAGATGCTGCTGGTGGCCTCGGTCTGGTACCTGGCTCTGACCAGCGTCTTCAGCGTCGGCCAGTACTATGTGGAGCGGTACTACGCGCGCGGTTCGCTGCGCCAGCTGCCGCTCACGCCGTGGCAGAAGATCAGAAAGAACGTGACATTCCTCAGCAGCCCCAGGGGGGTGTGACATGACCGCCATGGTGAAGGCCGAGGGCGTACACAAGTCCTACGGCCTGGCCCACGTGCTCAAGGGCATCGATCTGGAGGTCGCTCCGCAGGAGGTGTTCTGCCTGGTCGGCCCGTCCGGTTCCGGAAAGTCGACGTTCCTGCGGTGCATCAACCACCTGGAGCAGATCAACGCCGGCCGGCTCTCGGTCGACGGTCAGCTGGTGGGCTACCGGCAGAAGGGCGACAAGCTCTACGAGCTGAAGGACAGCGAGGTCGCGGCCCAGCGCCGGGACATCGGCATGGTCTTCCAGCGCTTCAACCTCTTCCCGCACTTGACCGCGCTGGCGAACGTGATGGAAGCGCCGATACAGGTCAAGGGCGAGTCGAAGGCGGTGGCCCGGGAGCGGGCCGAGCGTCTCCTTGAGCGGGTGGGCCTGGGTGACAAGGGCAAGCACTACCCGACCCAGCTCTCCGGCGGTCAGCAGCAGCGCGTCGCCATCGCCCGTGCGCTGGCGATGGAGCCGAAGCTGATGCTCTTCGACGAGCCGACGTCCGCGCTCGACCCGGAGCTGGTGGGTGAGGTCCTGGACGTCATGCGCGGCCTGGCCGAGGACGGCATGACCATGATCGTCGTCACGCACGAGATGGGCTTCGCCCGCGAGGTCGGGGACGCGCTGGTGTTCATGGACGACGGTGTGGTGGTCGAGGCCGGCAACCCCCGCGACGTCCTGGGCAACCCCCAGCACGAGCGCACCAAGGCCTTCCTCTCGAAGGTCCTTTAACAACACGAGAGGGCGGTACGGACCAGGGGTCCGTACCGCCCTCTCGTGTTGCCCGCAGGGCTACTTCACTGCCAGCAGCAGGGTGTCCGACGGCGACGCCCATACGGCCCTGGCCTCCCCGAACCCGGCCGTGAGCAGCGTCTCGGCGTGCCAGCGCACGGACGGCATCTCGCCGTCGGCGTGCTCGCCGTAGATCTCGTACCGCTTGGCCGTCGGCTCGGCGAGTACGGGGTCCTCGGCCGCCAGGGCCCACCACTCGGACCAGTCGAGCGCGCCGGCCGCCTTGGCGCGGTCCATCTGCGCGTGCCGGTGGGCGCGCTCGGCGGCGTTGATGCGCGGAGTTGTGCGGTCGATCATGTGGTCCGCGTTCATGAAGACGCCGCCCTCGCGCACGAGCGTGGCGAGCTGCCCGTACAGGCTGGCCAGCGGTCCGCTGCACAGCCAGTGCAGGGCGGTGGCGGTGAGGATCGCGTCGTACGAGTCGTACGGCAGCTCCCGCACCCAGTCAGGGTCCTTGAGGTCGGCCGTGACGAGGGTGACGCGCTCGTCGCCCTCGAAGTAACCCCGGGCGATGGTCAACAGAGCGGGGTCCAGATCGACACCCGTGCTGGTGGCCTTCGGGAACCGACCGAGGAGCCGGTCCGTGATACTTCCCGTGCCGCACGCGAGATCAAGCACCCGGGGCTCGGGCCCGACCAGTGCCTCGACCATGTCCAGCATGACCCGGAACCGCTCCTCGCGGTCGGGCATGTACCACTCCTGCTGCCGGTCCCAGCCCTCCTGCCAGGCCCGCCAGTCGGCGCTCGCCCCGGCCACCGTCTCCGTCTCCGCCACCGGAAGCCTCCCGTCCGTAATACCCTCGAAGCATCATCAGCTGTTACTCGACATGAGACCGCCGCGGTAAGGACTACAAGTGGAACTGGCCTATTACTCGGACTACGCCGTGCGCCTGGTCAACACCGAGGAGCCGGCTCGCAACAAGGACTCCCTCACCTCGGTCGAGGCCATCCGCGAACTCTTCGGACCGGCCTCGCAGGCCGCACGCCGTGCCACCGACGCGGACGTCACGCGCTTCCGGTCCGTACGGGGCCGGCTGCGCGCGGTCTTCGCCGCGGCCGACGCGGGCGACGAGACCCAGGCGGTCGACCTGCTCAACTCGCTGCTGCTGGAGTTCCCGGTCAGCCCGCAGATCTCGGGCCACGACCACCGGGACGAGGACGGCCGCCCCAAGTGGCACATGCACCTGGCGGACCATCCGTCCAACGCGACAGCGGGGTACGCCGCGACCGCCGCGATGGGGCTCGCGTTCCATCTCACCGAGTACGGAGTCGACAGGCTCGGCCTGTGCCAGGCAGCGCCGTGCCGCAACGCCTACCTCGACACCTCGACAAACCGCTCCCGCCGCTACTGCTCGGACCGCTGCGCGACCCGGGCCAACGTGGCCGCCTACCGCGCCCGCAAACGCCTTGAGACGGAACGGTCCGACAGCACGGGCCGCACGGCGGAGAACGCCCAGGAGACGATTCCGCGCACCGAGCGCTGATCCTCCCCGAGCGGCCGGTACCTGCCGCGCACCCGCCCCAGCAGCAACTCATGGGGCACGGTGCCGAACACCCGGCTGTCCCCCTCGGCCCCCGGGTTGTCCCCCAGTACCCACCAGCCGTCCTCGCGCCGCTCGACGAGCCGCTTGACGATGAGCAGATCCTGCTGGAGCGGATGGCGCAGCACCGCGACATCGCCGGCCCGCACCTCCGCCCCGTAGTGCACCAGCAGTTGATCGCCGTGCCTGAGCGTCGGGTACATGGAAGGACCTGTCACTTCGGCGACTCCGAACGGCGGTTTCGGCTCCCGCCCCTGCTCAGTCATTCGCCACCTCCGAGTCCCACGGTATGTTCCGCCACCAGTCCCATACTGACCCTGGACTTTTGTCCTAAGCCCTAGGGGGCACTCGCGAAAACAGGTCACTCACGGAGTAATGTCCCACCTGAGAAGACGATCACGAGGAAGGACAGCTCAATGCTCTCCCGCCTGTTTGCCCCCAAGGTGAAGGTCAGCGCCCACTGCGACCTGCCTTGCGGTGTCTACGACCCGGCCCAGGCCCGTATCGAGGCCGAGTCGGTCAAGGCCGTCCAGGAGAAGTTCCAGGCCAACGAGGACCCGCACTTCCGGGCCCGCGCCACGGTCATCAAAGAGCAGCGCGCGGAGCTCGCCAAGCACCACGTCTCGGTGCTGTGGAGCGACTACTTCAAGCCGCCGCACTTCGAGAAGTACCCGGAGCTGCACCAGCTGGTCAACGACGCCCTGAAGGCGCTGTCGGCCGCGAAGGCTTCGACGGACCCGGCCACGGGCCAGAAGGCGCTGGACTACATCGCCCAGATTGACAAGATCTTCTGGGAGACCAAGAAGGCCTGACCTTTCCGGTCACGTCCATCGCGTACGTACGGCAGCACCCGGCATCCGCGCGGAGCCGGGTGCTGTTGTCGTCGCTCCCGCCGAGCTCCGCGCTCAGGCCGGGCCCGCCTCGGCCGTCCCTGCGCTGCGGCTGTGCAGGACCACCATGGCCGTCACCGCCGCGGCCAGCAGCGCGAGCGCGAGCAGTGCGGGGATCAGGACGACCACCAGGCCCGCGCACAGGCAGCCGAGCCCTCCGACGATGAGGACCAGGGACCTGCGTCCGCCGGTGCGCAGCAGGATCGCGGCGGCCGCCAGCAGGAAAATGCCCACACCGCCGGCGAGCGCCCACGCCACCACGCCGTGCAGCGGTTCCGAGAGGTCGTAGTGCTCGCCGTCGGCGACCTGGTGGAGCACCGTCTTCATGCCGAGCGCGGTGAGCACGATTCCCGCGACGAGTGGCAGATGCAGGAAGGTGTAGGCGTCGCGCGCCAGGCGGGTGCGGTCGTCGCCGTCCAGCTCGGTCAGACGGTGCTCGGCACTCTCGCTGATCTGCCGGAAGTACAGTCGCCAGAGTCCGGCAACGACCAGCACTCCGGCGGCGGTTGCGGCCAGCACCGGCGTGGAGATGGGAAGGTCGGCCACTCCGACGCCGATCGCGACGATGGACTCGCCGAGGGCGATGATGACGATCAGGCCGTGCCGCTCGGCGAAGTGCCCCGGTGAGGCCACGCGCCAGCCCGACGATCCGGTGAGGTAGATCCCGAAGTAGTCGATCGCGACCGCGCCGAGCCAGACGAGTACTTGGGCCACGCCGGTGAGGCTGCTGCCGACGAGGAGCAGCGCGAAGGGCGGCGCCACCGACAGCAGCGCGGTACGGCGCAGGGTGGCATGGAGGGCCTGGTCACCGGGGCTGGAGATCCAGTAGGTGACCAGATGCAGTATCCGTACGGCGCCGTAGCAGAGCACGAAGACCAGGGGCGCGTACAGGCCTCCGGGCAGGTCGTCATAGACCTCCGGCACGGTCAGTGAGACGACGAGCACCACCGCCATCACCGCGACGAGGACGGCGAACATGGCTCCGGAGTCGGCTCGTACGACATTGCCCAGCCAGGCGAAGCAACACCAGCACCACCACAGCAGCGCAAGCACGACGGCCGCGCCGACCAGCCGCAATGCCGACGGGTCGGCCGCCATCAGGGCGGTGACCTGGGTGATCGCGTAGACGAACACCAAGTCGAAGAACAGCTCGGCAGGCGTCACCCGATGACTGCCCTCCGTGGCGATCATCCGGGACCGGTCTCTACCTGTCGGCACGGCGTTTCCCCTCTGGAGGCGGCACTCGGCTCGGCCGACTCCGCGCGGAAGGATACGACCACATCATGGCCGGACTCGGGTCTTGACGAAATTGCGCCGAGGGATTTCCGCCCCCAGGCCTTGTCGGCGCCTCCGCTCCAGTGCGTGCCTCGGCCGTGAGGGAGGTCAGGCCGCGGGCGCGTGCAGCAGTGGGCTCTTGTGCCTGCGCAGCCACTGCCGGTACGCCACCGCCCGCAGCGCCGCCTCCCGGTACGCCGCCTCAAGGTCCGCGTACACCGCCCCGTACGGCTCCGCGCACGCCCCGGGTCTGGAGTACAACAGCAGCCGTACCCCGAGCGGGTCGCCGCGCAGCGGCCGTATCGCCATGTCCTCGCGCGGGCCCGAGGTCGGCTGGCACGGCGCGACCGCCTCGCCGATCGCGATCAGGGACGCGGCGGTGAGGTAGTCCCCGTGCAGGACCGGGGGGTTGAGACCGGCCGCGACCAGTACCCGGCGCAGACCGTCCCACTCACCGTCCACCGTCGGGTCGACCATCCAGCGGTCCTCGGCCAGATCGGCGAGTTCCACGACAGGGGCCGCGGCGGCCGGATGGTCGCGTGCCATGGAGACGAACTGCGGCTCGCGATCGAGCAGTACGCGTACGGCGAGGGAGTCCGGCACGAGCAGCGGGCAGCCCTCCACCTCGTGCACGAAGGCGACGTCGAGCTGACCCGCCGCGACCATCCGCAGCAGCGCGTTGGCCGATACGTCCACATGCAGCGAGATGTCGGTGCCCGGCAGCCGCTGCCGCAGCCTGCGCAGCCATCCGGCAAGCACGCGGCTGGCGGTGGAGCCGACGCGTAATCGGGGGCCGCCGGCGCGCGCCGCGGCGGCCTTGGCCTCGACGACGAGTGCTGCCATTTCGGCTACGAGCGGGCGGGCGCGGCTGAGTACCGAACGACCCAGCGGAGTGGGCCGACAGCCCGTGCGTTCACGCGAGAAGAGCTCCGCGCCCAGGGAGTTCTCGATCCGCTGCAACTGGGTCGTCAGGGACGGCTGACTGACGCCCAGTTGGCGGGCCGCCTTGTGCAGGCTGCCGGTGTCCGCTATGGCGCACAGCGCACGCAGGTGCCTCACCTCGAGCTCCATGGACGGAGCGTACGGCTGCACCAACTGCCACACCAGTAACCCTAGTCGGGGTACAGCGGACGGACCGGGACAGGCCGAAGCAGGGGTGATGGGCTGGTGTTATCGGCAGTTGACATCATCCGCGTGAGGGGCGGGCTCCCCGAAACTCTGCCCTACCGAACCCGTTCATCGGAGCTCGGAGTTCATCGGACGAGTAGTAGGAGCCCCCCATGCGTCACCAGAGAACGTTACTCTCCGCCGCACTCGGTCTCGGCCTCGCCGCCGCGCTGGGCGCAGTGCCCGCCACCGCCGCCACGACCGCCGCCTCCCCAACGGCCGTCGCAGCCCCGTCCTCGCACGCCCCGTCCTCGTACGCCGCCTACCAGGGGTCCACGGAGGACGCCAAGGCGACCAGGGCCTTCTTCGACGCCGTCGTGAAGTCGATCGCCGAAAAGCGCGCCGCGAACCCCGGCGCCCAGGCCGTGACCGTCGTCTACAGCACCAGCAACGCACCGAGCTTCCGCAGCCAGATATCCCAGAGCACGCAGATCTGGAACAGCTCGGTGAGCAATGTGAAGCTCCGGGAGGGCAGCAGCCCCGACTTCCGGTACTACGAGGGCAATGACTCCCGCGGCTCGTACGCGAGCACCGACGGGCACGGCCGCGGCTACATATTCCTCGACTACCGGCAGAACCAGCAGTACAACTCCACCCGCGTCACCGCTCACGAGACCGGGCACGTGCTCGGCCTGCCGGACCACTACTCCGGCCCGTGCAGCGAGCTGATGTCGGGCGGCGGTCCCGGCACCTCCTGTCAGAACGCCTACCCGAACGGGCAGGAGCGCGCCCGGGTGAACGCCCTGTGGGCGAACGGTCTGGCGGCGGCGATCGCCAAGGTCTCGTAACACCTCCTTGATGCCCTGGGGGCGCCCGCCGAAAGTGGGGGGCGCCCCTCCGCGTATCCGCGCTTAGGCTGGCGCCATGACCAGTCCGAGTGAGCGTTCCAAGACCTTGTACGCGGCCGTGGGCGGCGCGGACGCCTTGAGTCGGCTGAGCAACACCTTCTACGAGGCCGTCCTCGCCGACCCCCTGCTCGCCCCAGTCTTCGCCGACTTCACACCCACCCATATCGAGCATGTCGCCGTCTGGCTCGCCGAGATCTTCGACGGACCGGCCCGTTTCACCGCCGAGCTGGGCGGCCATCAGGCTCTGCTCCGCGCCCACCTCGGTCTTTCGATCACCGAGGAGCAGCGGCTGCGCTGGATGGAGCTGATGACCGCGGCAGTGGAGAAGGAGTTCCCGGACGACGAGCTGTTGCGCCGCCGGGTGATGGAGTACTTCGACTGGGGTACGAAGATCGCCCGCGAGGTCTCGGCCGACCCGGAGGGCACGGACCTGGGCGACCCGGGCCCGACGCCGCGCTGGGGCTGGAACGGACTGCGCTGAGTCCGTGCGCCGTCTCAGGCGTCGGCCGGGCTGAGCGCTCCCAGCTCCGCGCCCGGCGGCAGTTGCTTCTGGATGCGGGCGAGTGCGTCGCCGAAGTCGCCCCCGGCGACGCCGGATTCGTACGCGGCCCCGCCGTAGTGCAAAGTCAGACTGAGGTCGGCCCGATCGAGCGACCCGTCCTGCTGCGGCTCGCCGAGCGTCAGCAGGCAGCTGAGCGTGGCCCGTTGAACAACACCGTCCAGGTCGACGGGCAACGGTATGTCCCACTCCAGTACGCAGGAGGAGAGCACTCCGTCGGCCCCGACCGGCTGCAGGGCGGCGAATGTCGCCCCTTCGTACTCAACGCCCCTGATGCGCGTGCGCAGTTGCCGTCCGTGCGCCGCGATCGTGACCGCTTCCGCGCCCCTACGGTCGCGGTACCAGCCCGCCCAGACTTCAGTCGACTCCGATGACATGGCGCGGACTGTAGCGGTACGGCACCTTCCGCTGAACAGCCGGGATGCCTCAGGCGGTGCCGACCGCCTTGCCGGGCTCACCGCCGGGCTCACCGTCCGGCTCACCCCCGGGCTTGTCGGCCGGCGCCTCGTCCTGGTACTCGGGGCTCAGCGCGCACCGGGGATTGCGGCAGGGCCCCGGCTCCCAGGTCGGGACGAATGCCCCGAGCGTCTTGCGTCGTTTGATGACCGTGCCGACAGGCTCCCCGCACGCCGGGCATCGGTACTCGGCCTGCGAGCTGCGGACGGTCTCGCGTCCTTCGCTGCCCATAGCTCCAGGATATGGCGGTATGGGCAGCCAGGACAGCCGAGTGACCTGCGCTTCTCAGTCCGTACGGCGTGTGACGAACTCCGCCAGGGCCAGCAGATCGCCCGCCGCCGTCAGATCCGGCACCGCGCGGGCGAGCTCATGGACGGCCCGCGCCATCCGGTCCGCCGCCTGGAGCTGCGCCCAGTCGCGGCCGCCCGCTCGGTCCACGGCCTCGGCGGCGCGGTGTACCGCTGTCGCGTTCATGGGGCCGCGGTAGATCTCGGCCAGCTCCGCGCCGGCCGCGGTGCCCGAGGTCAGGGCGGCGACCACCGGCAGGGACTTCTTGTGGGCGGCCAGATCGGCGCCCGCCGGTTTGCCCGTACGGACGGGGTCGCCCCAGATCCCGATCAGATCGTCGATCAGCTGGAAGGCAAGCCCGGCCTCCCGCCCGAAGGCGTCCATCGCCGCGGCCTCCGCCGCACTCGCGCCCGCGTACAGCGCCCCGAGCGCGCAGGCGCAGCCCAGCAGTGCTCCGGTCTTGGCCGTCGCCATGGCGAGGCACTCGTCGAGCGTGACCTCGTGCGGCGCGCGCTCCTCGAAGGCGCAGTCCGCCTGCTGCCCCGCGGACAGCTCGATCACGCAGGCCGCGAGCCGTTCCGACGCGGCGGCCGACGCCGGATGCCGGTCCTCGGCGAGCATGCGCAGCGAGAGAGCGAGCAGGGCGTCGCCCACGACGATGGCGTCCGCGGTGCCGAAGACGGACCAGGCGGTGGGACGGTGTCTGCGGGTGGAGTCCTCGTCGATGACATCGTCGTGGAGCAGGGTGAAGTTGTGCGCGAGCTCCACCGCGGCAGCCGCGCGCACCGCCTGCTGCGGGTCTCCGCCGAGCGCCCGCGTCGCGGCCAGGACGAGCGCGGGTCTGATGGCCTTGCCCGCCGAGCCCGCCGCCGGGGTGCCGTCCGCGTGCTCCCAGCCGAGGTGGTACATCGCGACACGGCGCATGGAACTGGGCAATGACTCGACGGTGGCACGCAGTTGGGGATCGACGGCCGTGCGGGTGCGTTCGAGGAGGACGGCGGCCTCGCGGGCCCCGACGATCTCCGGCATGGTCAACTGGGCGTTCCTTTCCAGGCATTGGGCCGGGAAGACGGGTGGGGCGAACTGCGGGCCGGGGCGCGGGGCGCTGACGCCTCCCGGCCGGGCCGGTCACCGCCAGCGGCTCACTTCCACGTTCTCCAGGACGCCGAGCGCGTCCGGCACCAGCACCGCGGCCGAGTAGTAGGCCGTGACCAGGTAGGAGATGATCGCCTGCTCGTCGATGCCCATGAAGCGCACGGAGAGGCTGGGCTCGATCTCGTCCGGGATGCCGCTCTGCTGCAGTCCGATGACGCCCTGGTCGGACTCGCCCGTACGCATGCAGATGATCGAGGTGGTCCTGGCCTCGGTGATCGGGATCTTGTTGCAGGGGAAGATCGGCACTCCGCGCCAGGCGGGCACATGGTGGCCCGCGACCTCCACGCTGTCGGGGACCAGACCGCGCCTGTTGCACTCGCGCCCGAAGGCGGCGATGGCCCGCGGATGGGCGAGGAAGAGCTTCGACCCGCGCCGCCGCGACAGCAGTTCGTCCATGTCGTCGGGGCTGGGCACGCCGTCGTGCGGCTGCAGCCGCTGTCCGTAGTCGCAGTTGTTCAGCAGTCCGAACTCACGGTTGTTCACCAGCTCGTGCTCCTGGCGCTCGCGCAGCGCCTCGACCGTGAGCCGCAACTGCTGCTCGGTCTGGTTCATCGGCTGGTTGTAGAGGTCGGCGACCCGGCTGTGGACCTTCAGCACGGTCTGGGCGACGCTCAGTTCGTACTCGCGCGGAGCCGCGTCGTAGTCGACGTACGTGTGCGGCACGACGGCTTCGCCGACATGGCCGGCCGAGAGGTCGATCGCCGCCTCTCCGTACTTGTTGGTCCGCTGCTGCGGCAGGGCGCTGAGCCCGGCCAGGTGCGTGCGCAGCGAGTCCGCGCGCACCGCCAGGTTCACCACGTCGGCCCTGGTCAGCACGAGGACGGTACAGGCGGTCGCGGCACGGGCCGTGAACTCCCAGGAGGCCTCCTCGTCGAGAAGTGTCTGATCGCCGAAGTACGCGCCGTCGGCGAGGACGCCGAGGACCGCCTCGTCGCCGTAAGGCCCGGTGCCGATCTGTTCCACCCGGCCGTGTGCCAGCAGATAGATCCGGTCTGCGGCCGAGCCTGCTTCGGCGAGTACCTCGCCGGCCGCGAACTCCTGCTGCTCGCAGCGGTTCGCCAGCTCGGCGAGCGCCGCCTCGTCGGCGAAGTCCCGCAGGGCCGGCAGCTCGCCGAGTTCGGCGGGGATGACCGCCACCCGGTCGCCGGTCTGCACGAACGTCACGCGACCGTCGCCCACGGAGTAGCTCAGTCGGCGGTTCACCCGGTAGGTGCCGCCCTGGACCTGCACCCACGGCAGCATGCGCAGCAGCCACCGGGAGGTGATCTCCTGCATCTGCGGGGCGGACTTGGTGGTCGTCGCAAGGTTCCGCGCGGCGGCCGTGCCGAGACTCTGCTGCGAGGTCTGCTGCTCGCGGATCTCGTCGCCGGCAGAACCAACCGAACCAACCGGACCAACCGACATGTGACTCCCTCTCCATCACGGATGTGACCTGCACCGACAAGCCTTCATCACGGAGAGTCCCGCTGCCATTACACAAACGGATGGGACTAGTTCGGCGTCGGCGGGGCATGTTGCACGCCACTTCCGGCGGCCCGCCCAGCGGCACGCCCAGCGAGGCTTCCAGCGGCACTCGCGAGCGCCTGGGCGACCGCTCCCGGGCTGACCGGATCGGCTCGCACGCCGTACGAACGAATGGTCCCTCCACGGGAGTTGGGGTAAAAGCGCAGTACCGCGCATTCCGCGCAGTTCACCTCGCATCCCCAAGGAGATGGTCATGTCCCCACCCATGTCCGCAAACAGCTTCCTCGGCGCACTTCGCGACGAAGGCCTCACAGTCGTCGAAGTCGGCGAATGGCGCACACACAACCGCAACCACAAGGGCCCTTGGGGGCCCGTACACGGCGTGATGATCCACCACACGGTCACCGAGGGCACCGCCGACACCGTCCACATCTGCCGTGACGGCTACGAGGCCCTGCCCGGGCCGCTGTGCCACGGGGTCATCGCCAAGGACGGCACGGTCCATCTCGTCGGCTACGGCCGCGCGAACCACGCGGGGCTCGGCGACGACGACGTACTGCGTGCCGTCATCGCGGAGAAGGCGCTGCCCCCGGACAACGAGGCGAACACCGACGGAAACCGTCATTTCTACGGCTTCGAATGCGAGAACCTCGGCGACGGCAAGGACCCGTGGCCCGCGGTACAGCTGGAGGCGATCGAGCGCGCGGCCGCGGCGATCTGCCGCCACCACGGCTGGAACGCGCGCTCGGTGATCGGCCACCTCGAATGGCAGCCGGGGAAGGTCGATCCGCGGGGCTTCACGATGGACTCCATGCGCGAACGCATCCACGAGCGTCTGAAGTGACATCGGACGTGACAATGGATGCGTGACCAGGGAAGCGCTCGACCCCACCACCGCCCTGCGGCCGCGACTGCCGTCGCCGCTGCAAGCGGTCGAGGACGAGCGCTTCGCCCGGCACGGCATACGTCTGCTGCTCAAGCGCGACGACCTGATCCATCCGGACCTCCCGGGCAACAAGTGGCGCAAACTCTCCCCGAACCTCGCGGCAGCGGCGGGCCGCCCCCTGCTGACGTTCGGCGGTGCCTACTCCAACCACCTCCGCGCCACGGCCGCGGCGGGCCGCGTCCTGGGCTTCCCGACGACAGGAATAGTCCGCGGCGACGAACTGGCCACCCGCCCCCTGAACTGGTCGCTGTCCCGGTGCGCGGCGGACGGCATGCACCTGCTCTTCGTCGACCGCGCGACCTACCGCGCCAAGGACGCCCCGGACGTGCGCAGGCGCATCCTGTCGCTGGCGACGGCTGCACTCTCCGCGGGACCCGCGCGCTCGGGAAGGGAGAGGAAGGGGGACATCTACGTCGTACCCGAGGGCGGCAGCAACGCTCTCGCCGCCCGCGGCTGCGCCGCCCTCGGCCACGAGCTGCGCGGCCTCGCGGACGTCGTCGCCGTCGCCTGCGGCACCGGTGGGACCCTCGCGGGACTGGCCGCGGGCCTGGCCCCCGGACAGCGCGCCATCGGCTTTCCCGTCCTCAAGGGCGGCTTCCTCGGTGACGAGATACGTGCCCTCCAGCGCGAGGCCTTCGGCGGTCCCGCCGGCGCCTGGTGGCTCGACGAGCGCTTCCACTTCGGCGGATACGCCCGTGCCACCCCCGGACTCACCGCCTTCGCCGACGACTTCGAGGCCCGCCACCATCTCCCCGTCGAGCGGATCTACGTCGCCAAGATGCTGTACGGACTCCTCGCCCTCACCGAAGAAGGCACCTTCCCGCCCGGAACGACGCTCGCCGCCGTCATCACCGGTCAGGAATCCTTCATCACCGGTCAGGAATCCTCGCGGTAGGCCGCCGCCTCCTCCAGATCCAGCCGGCGCAGCAGCGTACGCATCATCTCGTCGTCGATCCGCCGCTGGTCCCGCTGCTGTACGAAGACCTCACGCTCGGCTTCGATCATCTCCCCCGCAAGACGCCGGTAGGTGTCGTCCAGCGACTCCCCGGTCACCGGGTTCACCGCCCCGAGCCGCTCCCAGACCGCGTTCCGCCGCCGCTCAAGGACCGTGCGCAGCCGGTCCACGAGCGGCTCCGGCAGCGTGTTGCGCTCGTCCGCGAGCAACTCGTCCAGCCGCCGCTCCGCCGCCCGTGAGGCCTCGCTCTGGGCCTGTGCCTCGGCCAGCGTCTCGGCGTACGCGTCGCGCCCCGGCAGCTTCAGCGCCCGGATCAGCGGCGGCAGCGTGAGCCCCTGCACCACCAGCGTCCCGATCACGGTCGTGAAGGTCAGGAACAGCACCAGGTTCCGCGCCGGGAAAGGCTGGTCGTGCGCCGTCGCCATCGGGATGGAGAAGGCGATCGCCAGCGAGACGACCCCGCGCATCCCCGCCCAGCCCACGATCACCGGCGCGGTCCAGTTGGTTTCCGGCTCGCGTTCCCTGATCCGCCGGGACAGCAGGCGCGGCACGAACGTCGCCGGGAAGACCCAGACGAACCGCACCACCACGACGGCCACGAAGACCCCGACCGCGTACCAGAACGTCTCGCCGACGCTGTACCCACCCAGGCCCTTGACCACGTACGGCAACTGCAGGCCGATCAGCGCGAAGACTGAGGACTCCAGGATGAACGCGACCATCTTCCAGACCGCCCCCTCCTGCAGCCGGGTCGCGAAGTCGACCTGCCAGGCCCGGTGGCCGAGATAGAGCGCGACGACGACCACGGCGAGCACGCCGGACGCCCCGACCTGCTCGGCGGCCGCGTAGGCGACGAAGGGGATCAGCAGCGAGAGCGTGTTCTGCAGCAGTGCTTCCTTCAGGTGGCTGCGCAGCCAGTGGATCGGCACCATCAGCACCAGGCCGACGAGGACGCCGCCGATGGACGCCAGCGCGAACTCCTCGATGCCTCCGGCCCAGCTCGCGCCCTCGCCGACGGCCGCGGCGAGTGCCACCTTGAACGCGGTGATCGCGGTCGCGTCGTTCACCAGGGACTCGCCCTGCAGGATGGTGGTGATCCGGTTCGGCAGCCCGAGACGACGGGCGATCGCGGTCGCGGCGACGGCGTCCGGTGGCGCGACGACCGCGCCGAGCACCAGCGCGGCGGTCAGCGGCAGATCGGGCACGAGGAGGTGGGCGAGGTAACCCACCGCGAGGGTCGCGAAGAGGACGTAGCCGACCGAGAGCAGCGCGATGGGCCGCAGATTCGCGCGCAGATCGAGGTACGAGCTGTCGACCGCGGCCTTGTACAGCAGCGGCGGCAGCACCAGCGGCAGCACGATGTCCGGATCGAGCGTGTAGTCCGGCACTCCTGGCACATACGCGCCGATCAGCCCCACCGTCACGAGCAACAACGGCGCCGGGACCGGGGTTCTGCGGGCCGCGCCGGCGGTCGCGGCGCTCGCCGCGATCAACGCCACCAGTGGCAATGCGTCCATGTCGCCGTCCCTCACGTCCGTACGTACGTCCGTCGCCAACGTCGTAATCTGGCAATCATGAGCGAGTGTCCGCACATAGCCGAACTCCCCCACCCCGAGCCGTCCCCGCTGAGCGAGAGCTGCCCGGGGTGTGTGGCGAGCGACAGTCATCCCGTGCAACTGCGGATCTGCCTGCTCTGCGGCCATGTCGCCTGCTGCGACTCGTCGCCCCACCAGCACGCGAGCGCACACTTCAAGGAGACGGGGCATCCGGTGATGCGAAGCTTCGAGCCAGGTATGGCCTGGCGCTGGTGCTTCGTGGACGGTTCGATCGTCTGACGCGTGGGTACGTCAACCCTCCGCTGATTCCTCGCAATTGGACGCCGCAGACCTCTAGCCACTGTGCGTACTCATATGCTTACCATGAGTGACAGCTACCGACTGGGGTCCCGGCGACAGGGCACCATGGATCGCGATAGCGTCGCCGGGCCAGTACCGGCTACGTATCGAGTACGTAGCGACGGCTTCGGGATCACCCTCCCGTAGCCCCGATTGAGCTTGTGCCACCTTGGAGGTGAGGGTGTCCCAGATCGCAGGCGAGCCCGGGACTCAGGACTTCGTGGAAGTCCGGCTGCCCGCTGCGGGTGCCTACCTGTCCGTGCTGCGTACGGCCACGGCCGGTCTCGCAGCGCGCTTGGACTTCACCCTCGACGAGATCGAGGATCTGCGGATCGCGGTCGACGAGGCGTGCGCGATCCTGCTGCAGCAGGCCGTCCCCGGCTCCGTCCTCAGCTGCGTGTTCCGGCTCGTCGACGACTCGCTCGAGGTGACGGTCTCGGCCCCGACGACCGACGGCCGGGCGCCGGAGCGCGACACGTTCGCCTGGACGGTGCTCTCGGCACTGGCCGGCAAGGTCGACTCATCGGTCGCCGATGACCGTACGGTCTCCATCAGCCTGTACAAACAGCGCGGCGCGGGACCCGGGCCGGCGTGAGGAACGGGGACGGTCCGGTGCGGAACGAGCCGCCCGCAGTGACGGGCATCCCGGAACAGCAGGCCCGGCCGCACCCGGAGGTGGACGGACTTGACGGCCAGACGGCCGCGGCGGAGCAGGCGCAGGCAGAGCAGGCGGATCGTATGAGCGAGCACGTGCACGAGAAGCAGCACCACGATCCACATGACCGCAGCGGGGCGCGGGTGATGTTCATCGAGCTGCGCAAGCTGCCCGACGGCTCGCCGGAGCGGGCGGAGCTGCGCAACCAGCTGGTGCGGATGCATCTGCCGCTGGTGGAGCATCTCGCGCGGCGCTTCCGCAACCGCGGCGAGCCGCTGGACGATCTGACGCAGGTGGCGACGATCGGCCTGATCAAGTCGGTGGACCGGTTCGACCCGGAGCGCGGCGTCGAGTTCTCGACGTACGCGACGCCGACGGTGGTGGGCGAGATCAAGCGCCACTTCCGCGACAAGGGCTGGGCGGTACGGGTTCCCCGCCGCCTCCAGGAGCTGCGGCTCGCGCTGACCACGGCGACGGCGGAACTGTCCCAGCAGCACGGCCGCTCCCCCACGGTCCACGAGCTGGCCCACCGCCTGGGCATCTCGGAGGAGGAGGTCCTGGAGGGCCTGGAGTCCGCGAACGCGTACTCGACGCTGTCCCTGGACGTCCCCGACACGGACGACGAGTCCCCGGCGGTGGCGGACACGCTGGGCGCGGAGGACGAGGCGCTGGAGGGGGTGGAGTACCGGGAGTCCCTCAAGCCGCTGCTGGAGGACCTTCCGCCCCGGGAGAAGCGGATTCTGCTCCTTCGCTTCTTCGGCAACATGACTCAGTCCCAGATCGCGCAGGAGGTGGGCATCTCGCAGATGCACGTCTCCCGCCTGCTGGCCCGCACGCTGGCGCAACTTCGCGAAAAGCTCCTGGTGGAGGAGTGACACAACGCCGCGTCCCCGGTGCCGCCGGGGACGCGGGTCGTCGCCGGAGCCCGGCCAGGGCACGCGAACCCGGCAAGATCTGCCGGACAGGGCCTGAGCGTTACGCGTCGCGCGCGCCGGCGCCCCGGACGCCCAGCGCCTGTGTCGTCGTCGGGCTCACCAGCAGCACCAGCCCGGTCACCGCCACTGTCGCCAGCACGATCCCCACGGGGATCAGCGCCCCCGAAGCCCGCAGCAGCGTCCACGCCGGGATCAGCGCCATCAGATGCGTGATGATCGCCGGGCCTCGGCTCCAGCTGCGCCGCCTCAGCAGCCCCCGCGCCGCGATCAGCGGAATCACGCCGAGCGCGATCAGCGTGACCCCGCCCATCTCCGCCTGCGACGAACTGTCCGGCCGTCCGAGCAGCCCCATCACAAGCATGTAGACGCCACCCGCGACCAGTGCCAGGCCTTCCAGACCGGACATCGCCGCCGCGACGGCAATACGGGCAGGGCGGGGGGTCTGGTCAGGGGTTTGGTCAGTGCTCACCCCAGCAGGGTAGCCGTCGGGCCAAGCCCTGGGCTGGGTCAGGTATCACCCACTGGGTACGCTGCTGGGCATGCGCGCACTTCTTGTGGTCAATCCGGCAGCAACCACCACCAGTGCCCGCACCCGTGACGTACTCATCCACGCCCTGGCCAGCGAGATGAAGCTCGAAGCCGTCACCACGGAGTACCGCGGGCACGCCCGCGACCTCGGCCGCCGGGCCGCCGAGTCCGACGACATAGAGCTCGTTGTGGCCCTCGGCGGCGACGGCACCGTGAACGAGGTCGTCAACGGCCTGCTCCACCACGGCCCCGACCCCGAGCGCCTCCCCCGTCTCGCCGTCGTCCCCGGCGGCTCCACAAACGTCTTCGCCCGCGCCCTCGGTCTGCCGAACGACGCCGTCGAGGCGACCGGCGCGATCCTGGACGCCCTGCGCGACCGCACCGAGCGGACGATCGGCCTCGGCCTCGCCGCCGGAACCCCCGGCTCGGAGGACGAGGCGACGCCGGACCGCTGGTTCACCTTCTGCGCCGGGTTCGGCTTCGACGCGGGTGTCATCGGCCGGGTCGAGCAGCAGCGGGAGAGAGGCAAGCGGTCCACGCACGCCCTTTACCTACGGCAGGTGGCCCGCCAGTTCCTGGACGAGCCCCGCCGCCGGCACGGCACCATCACCCTGGAGCGCCCCGACCAGGAGCCGATCAGCGATCTCGTGCTGTCCATAATCTGCAACACAGCCCCCTGGACCTACCTGGGCAACCGCCCGGTGTACGCGTCCCCGGACGCCTCCTTCGACACGGCACTCGACGTGCTCGCGCTGGACAGACTCTCGACCCCGGCCGTGGCCCGTTACGCGACCCAGCTGCTCACTTCCACCCCCGAGCGCGGCCCGCGCGGCAAGCACGCCGTCACTCTGCATGACCAGACGGACTTCACCTTGAATTCAAAGGTTCCACTGCCGTTCCAGATGGACGGTGACCACCTCGGGCTCCGTACCAGCGTGACGTTCACAGGCGTACGCCGTGCACTGCGTGTGATTGTGTGAGTAGAAGGGCCGGAAGGCCTTTATCTCGAACGTACGGACTGGGCTCCACCCCATAGAAGTACGGCTGTGACCTAGTCGACACCGAGGAATCAAAAAAAAGTTTCCGGAAGGGGTTGTATCCGCCGCCGAGGTTTGCGAATCTCTACATGGCGATCGGGACGGCCCGCAACATCGGCCCCACAGACCGCCAGAACCCCTCCCAAAACCTCAGGACCACGCCAGTGCAACTGGCAGTCGGCCCTTCCGTTACGGAGGGATTCGTGAAAGCGTTCACATTCACAAGCAACCTGCATGTAATACCAAGGAGAGGTAGCAGCCATGGACTGGCGTCACAACGCCGTTTGTCGTGAGGAAGACCCCGAGCTGTTCTTCCCCATCGGCAACACCGGTCCTGCGCTGCTGCAGATCGAGGAAGCCAAGGCCGTCTGCCGTCGCTGCCCCGTCATGGAGCAGTGCCTGCAGTGGGCGCTCGAGTCCGGCCAGGACTCCGGCGTCTGGGGTGGCCTCAGCGAGGACGAGCGCCGCGCTATGAAGCGCCGTGCCGCTCGCAACCGGGCGCGTAACGCCAGCGCCTGATGCCCCAAGCCTGAGCTCTGGCGGCGCGTACAGCGAGTACGCACTCACCGCCCCCGAGCCGCAGCGCGCAGTACCCCCGATGCGCATCGCAACGTGAGCTTCGAGCCCCGGACCGTTCACCACGGTCCGGGGCTCATCGCTTTCCCGTTACTTCGTGCCTTGAACTACTTCGTGCCCTGGACGGGGATGTCGAGCACCACCCGCGTGCCACGGCCCGGCTCCGGCACCCGGACCATGTCGAAGGTGCCGCCCAACTCCCCCTCCACCAGGGTGCGTACGATCTGCAGCCCCAGGTTGCCGGCCCGCTGCGCGTCGAAGCCCTCGGGCAGCCCGCAGCCGTTGTCCTGGACCGTGATCAGCAGCCGGCTGTCCGCGCGCTGGTCGCCGCGTACGGCCGAGACCTCGACCGAGCCGTGCTCCCCCTGCGGGAAGGCGTGTTCCAGCGCGTTCTGCAGCACCTCGGTCAGGACCATCGCGAGCGGCGTCGCGACCTCGGCGTCGAGAATCCCGAAGCGGCCCGTACGGCGGCAGTCGACCTTGCCCGGTGAGATCTCCGACACCATCGCGATCACCCGGTCGGCGATCTCGTCGAACTCGACGCGCTCGTCCAGGTTCTGGGAGAGGGTCTCGTGGACGATCGCGATCGAACCGACGCGCCGTACCGCCTCGTTGAGCGCCTCGCGGCCCTGTGCCGAATCCATCCGGCGGGCCTGCAGCCGCAGCAGGGCGGCGACCGTCTGGAGGTTGTTCTTCACCCGGTGATGGATCTCCCGGATGGTCGCGTCCTTGGTGATCAACTCGCGCTCGCGACGGCGCAGTTCGGTGACATCGCGCAGGAGTACGAGAGAGCCGATCCGGGTGCCCTTGGGCTTGAGCGGGATGGCGCGCAGCTGGATGACGCCGCCGTTGCCCTCGACCTCGGTCTCGCGGGGCGCGTAGCCGCTGGCCAGTTTGACCAGCGCCTCGTCGACCGGGCCGCGGGAGGGGGCGAGTTCGGCGGTGGTCTGGCCGAGGTGCTGTCCGACGAGGTCGGAGGCGAGGCCGAGGCGGTGGTAGGCGGAGAGGCCGTTGGGGCTCGCGTACTGGACGACGCCATCCGCGTCGAGCCGGATCAGCCCGTCGCCGACGCGCGGCGAGGCGTCCATGTCGACCTGCTGGCCGGGGAAGGGGAACGATCCTGCGGCGATCATCTGGGCGAGGTCGGAGGCGGACTGGAGATAGGTGAGCTCCAGCCGGGACGGGGTCCGCACGGTCAGCAGATTCGTGTTGCGGGCGATGACACCGAGAACGCGGCCCTCGCGTCGTACGGGAATGGACTCGACCCGTACCGGGACCTCCTCGCGCCACTCAGGGTCGCCCTCGCGCACGATCCGCCCCTCGTCGAGCGCGGCGTCGAGCAGCGGGCGCCGGCCGCGGGGAACGAGATGGCCGACCATGTCGTCCTGATAGGAGGTGGGGCCGGTGTTGGGCCGCATCTGGGCCACGGAGACATACCGCGTGCCGTCACGGGTGGGGACCCACAGGACAAGGTCGGCGAAGGAGAGGTCGGAGAGCAGCTGCCACTCCGAGACCAGCAGATGGAGCCACTCGAGGTCTGATTCGCTGAGGGCTGTGTGCTGGCGTACGAGGTCGTTCATGGAGGGCACATCTGCGAGCGTACCTGGGGGTAAACCTGGTGGGTCGGGCGCCCGTGGTGGAGGATGGGCCCGCAACTATGCTCTGTAGATGGATGGACATCCGAGAATGGTCTAGTCCAGAATGAGCATATGAAGCCTCCGCCCTCCCCGCACAGGAGGGTGGACCGAGGTACCCGACGCTCTCTGCCCTGACTGCGTCGAGTCCTCCCTCACGGCCGCGCGGGAACCGCACACCTGCCGGCCGTAGCAACTCCGGGCTGCGGTGCCGGACGGGTTGAGGGTCCCGTCAGGCGCCGCGGCCCGCGGGTGTTTTTGCGGGCGTAAGGGGCGGGTGCGTTTGTGCGGCTCGGCCGCACAAAGTAAGCCCGTCCGGCGATTGAGGACGACGCCCGCAGGGCGTTCCGGGCCCAGGGGGCGGCGGAGCCCCCGCAGGTCAGTGCGTTTCCGTCACCTTGGCCAGCGCCCTCGGCGCATCCGGGTCCTGTCCCCGCGCAATCGTCACCTCGTACGCCAGTCGCTGCAGCGGCAGGATCTCCAGGATCGGCTGGAGTTCCTCCGGGACTCCCTCCGTCGGCAGGACAAAGCCAGCCGACGCCGCCTCCACCTGCGGGCGCGGGCCCACCACCACCAGGTCAGCGCCGCGGCCGCGGAGGCGGTCGAGGACCGGTTGGAGCGCCTCGCCGCCCTTGCCGTCCGTGACCACCGCGATCACCGGGGAGATGTTGTCCACCATCGCCAGCGGGCCGTGCAGCAGGTCCGCGCCCGAGTACGACAGGGCGGGGATGTAGCTCGTCTCCATCAGCTTCAGCGCGGCTTCCTTCGCCGTGGGGTAGCCGTAACCCCGCGACGTGATCACCATCCGCTCGGCGAAGCGGTAGCGCGACGCCAAGTGCCGTACCTCGTCCTGCCGGGACAGCACCTGGGACGCGAGGTCGGGCAGCGCCTTCGCCGCCGCGCCGTCACCGCCCCGCAACCCCTCCACCAGCAGATAGAGCGCCAGCAGCGACGCGGTGTACGTCTTCGTCGCCGGAAGCGCCTTCTCCGGGCCGGCCAGGACGTCGACGTGGAATTCCGAGACCGCCGCCAGCGGCGAGTCCGGGTTGTTCGTGACCGCCACCGTGATCGCACCCGCGTCCCGCGCCGCCTTGGTGGAGGCCACCAGGTCGGGTGAGCCGCCGGACTGGCTGACCGAGATGACCAGGACATCCGTCAGGTCGGGCCGCGCGCCGTACGCCGTCGTCGTGGACATGGAGGTCAGCCCGCACGGCAGACCCAGCTGGATCTCCAGCAGATACTTCGCGTAGAGCGCGGCGTTGTCGGACGTGCCGCGCGCCGTCAGCAGCACGAACCGCGGCCGGCGCGCCGCGATCGCCGTCGCCACCTCGCGGATCCTCGGCGCTCCCTCCTCCAGAATGCGCCGCAGCACCGTCGGCTGTTCTGCCATCTCACCAGCCATGATCCGGCCCGGCTGTTCGGACATGCGGGGTGCCTCCATGTGGCGTTCCTCGTGCACGGTCCGCGTCGGTCAGGCCCCGGCACCCTTGCCGGTGATGACCTCCGCGGCGGCCCGTCCGCAGACGCGGGCGGCGCCATGGGTCGCGATGTGCAGGGCACCCCTCGGATCCGCCCGATCCACACCCATCTCGACCACGACCGTGTCGGGACGGGCCGCGAGCAGGGCGTCCAGAGCGTCCGCCATCCAGGGGTGACGGTGAACGTCGCGCACTACAGCGACGATCCTACGGTCCCCCGCAACACCCAGCACATGTGCCAACAAAGAGGAATTATCGACCGAGGCCTCATACGTGTCCGTGGTCGTGCCCGGCAGCAGGGCCGCCAGCTCCGCCCCCACACCCCACGGAGTCTCGTCCCCCACCGCGATGTTGGCGACGGAAGTGAAGGCTGCGACGTGAGGCGCGCTCGTCAGCGGCTCGTACGGCTGCGGTCCCACCGTCACCCGTACCGCCCGCCGCGCCGCCACCAACCCTATGTCAGAGCCGGGCGCAGTCCCCGCCTGTGAAGCCACGCCCGGCTCCGCTGCGGCCCCCCTGGCCCGTCGCGTCCAGTCGGCGAGGGCGCGTACCCGCGCCGCCGCGTCGGCCAGCCGCTCCTCGGGCAGTTCGCCGTCCCGTACCGCCGCGACCAGCGCATCGCGCAGTCGCAGTACGGTCTCCTCGTCGGCCAGGCCGCCGCCGACGCAAATCGCGTCGGCTCCCGCGGCGATCGCGAGGACGGAGCCGTGCTCGATGCCGTACGTCGACGAGATGGCCTGCATCTCCATGCCGTCGGTGACGATCAGGCCTTCGTAGCCGAGCTCTTCGCGCAGCAGACCGGTGAGGATCTGCGGGCTCAGCGTCGCCGGGCGGTCCGGATCGAGCGCGGGAAGCAGGATATGCGCGCTCATCACCGCTTTGGAACCCGCCGCGATCGCCGCGCGGAAAGGCACCAGCTCACGGGCGTGCAGTGTGTCGAGTTCCACATCGATCCGGGGCAGCGCATGATGCGAGTCCACATTGGTGTCCCCATGTCCCGGGAAGTGCTTGGTACATGCGGCGACTCCGGCGGCCTGCAGACCTTCGACGTAGGCGACGGTGTGCCGGGCGGCGAGCGCGGTGTCCGCGCCGAAGGACCGCACACCGATGACCGGGTTGTCGGGGTTGGAGTTGATGTCGGCGGCCGGCGCCCAGTTGAGATCGACTCCGCATGCGGCGAGCCTGCGGCCGAGCTCACGGGCGACGGCCCGGGTGAGTTCCGTGTCGTCCACCGTGCCCAGCGCATAGTTGCCCGGGAAGGAGGATCCGGTGCGTACCTCCAGGCGGGTGACGTCCCCGCTCTCCTCGTCGATCGCGACCAGCAGATCGTCCCGCTCGGTCCTCAACTGTGCGGTGAGAGCTGCCAGTTGACCCGGTGAAACGATATTGCGACCGAACAGGCCGACGGCGGAGAGTCCTTCGCCGATCCGGCGCAGCAGCCAGTCCGGTGCGGTCGTACCGACGAAGCCGGGCTGGAGGACGGCGAGGGCGTCGCGGGTCAGGGTGTCCGAGGATCCACGTACGAGAGTCGTCATGAGTCGGCGTTATCCCTTCACTGCGCCGGCCGTCAGACCTGCGGCCATCTTGCGCTGGACGAGGAGGAAGAGGATCACGATGGGGACGGCCATCATCGTGGCGCCGGCCATCATGGGGGCGTACTCGGTGCCGTTCTTGGTGGTGAAGTTGCCGAGCCATACGGTCGCTGTCTGGTTCTGCTGGCTCATCAGCATCAGCGCGTACAGATACTCGTTCCACGCCTGGATGAAGCCGTAGACCGAGGTGGCGACCATGCCCGGGGCGAGCAGTGGGAAGACCACCCGGACGAAGGCGCCGGTGCGGGTGCAGCCGTCGACCATCGCCGCCTCCTCCAGCTCTCTGGGGATGTTGACGATGAATCCGCGCAGCGTCCACACCGTGAAGGGGAGGATGAAGGTCAGATACGTGATGATCAGGCCGGTGAGCCTGTCGTACTGACCGAGGTCGTTGAGCAGCAGAAAGACCGGGATGATCATGGCGACCAGCGGGATCATCTGGACCGCGAGAATGCCCACGATCACGATCTTGCGGCCGCGGAAGGCGAACCGGGAGATGGCGAGCGCGGCCAGCATGCCGACGGCGATACCGATGACGACCACGACCAGCGACACGATGAGGCTGCGCCCGACCGGGCCCCAGAAGTCGGCGATGTCCAGGGCCCGCCGGAAGTTCTCCGTCGTGAAGACGTTGGGGAAGAAGTGCGGGTTGGGGTCGATGGCGTCCTTGGCCGGCTTGAACGCCGTGTTCAGCATCCAGTAGACCGGGAAGCCCGCGGTGACGAAGACGAGGAGGCCGAGCAGATTCCAGCCGAGCTTGCTCGTGCTGGGGCGGCGGGGGGCGGCGGGAGCCGCGCTGGTCGAGGTCACGCCGCTTCGTGCGTTCACTGCGCTCACTCGACTTCTCCGATCTTGAGCATCTGGCGCATATAGACCGCGACCACACCGAGCAGCAGAATCACGGTGACGAGGGCGATGGCCGAGCCTGTGCCGTAGTCGTTGACGACGAACGCCTTGTCGTACGAGTACGTCGTCAGAAGCTGGAACTCGGCCTCGGGGTGGCCGTTGCGCATCACGAAGACCTGCGGGAAGACACCCATGTCCCAGATCACCGACAGCGTCGTCAGCATGACGATGATGGGCTTGAGGATCGGCAGGGTGACGAAGCGGAAGACACCCCAGGCGCCGGCGCCGTCGAGGCGGGCCGCCTCCTCCAGCTCCTTGGGCACCTGCGTGAGTCCGGCGCTCAGCGTGATGACGACGAAGGGCACGGCGCCCCAGACGACCAGCAGGATGATCACGGCAAGGCCCTGGGGTCCGCTGGCGAACCAGTTGTGGCCGACCATGTCGACGCCGGGAAGCCTGGACAGCAGCCAGTTGAGTACGCCGTAGTCCGCGTCGAAGAGCCACTTGAAGATGGCGGTGGCCACGATGATGGGCATGCCCCAGCTCGCCACCAGCGCGATGTTGATCAGCGTCTTGACCCAGCCGGAGACCTGCTGGAGCAGCAGGGCGATCAGCATGCCGATGACCATCGTCAGGACCACGGCGCTGACCGCGAAGACCGCGGTCCGCACGACGACGGTCCAGAACTCACTGTCCCCGAGGATCGCGGAGAAGTTGCCGAAGCCGACCGACTCCGGGTCCTTGAAGCCCCACAGCTGCGGCTGTCCGAACTTCTGGAAGGAGAGCGTGACCAGCCGCACCAGCGGATAGCCGAGAACCAGCAGCAGGATGAGCAGGCAGGGCGCGAGCAGCAGCCAGGGCACCCCGGCACCGCCCGCTGTCGGTTTCCTGCCCGGCCCTGGAGGGGGCGCCGCCGCGTTTCTCGCTGGCGGTGATTGCCGCGTGGGCGGCACCTTGGCGGTGGTTGTCTCTGCGGCACTCATCCCGTGCTCCTCAGCGGTCCCTCTCCCGGTACGGCCTCTGGGGGTGTCTTGTGGATCTTGCCGGGCTCGCGTGCCCTGGCCCGCTGATCCGGCCTGATCCACAAGACACCCCCAGGGCCCCGTCGATGCGACGGGGCCCTGCCCACAGGTCACTTGGTGTTGATGACCTTGTCGATCGCGGCGTCCGCGGCCTTCGCGGCCTCCTCGACCGACTTCTTGCCGGTGCCGATCTCCTGCAGCATGGTCTTGAGGGTCTGCGCCTTCTCGACCTGACCCCAGCCCGGCGCCATCGGCACGAACCAGTTGGACTCGGCGGCGGTGGCCGGAACCACCGTCTTCGGGTCGTTCTTCAGGGTCGCCAGGTCCGTCTTGTTGTTGGGCAGGTTGCCCTTGGCGAGCAGCCCCTTCTGCCCCTGGGCGCCGGTGAAGGCGTTGATCCACTCGGCCGCGACGTCCTGCGCCTTGGACTTGACCGGGACGGCGAGGTCGGAGCCGCCGAGGAAGACGGGCAGCGGCTTGCCGGACGGGCCGGGCATCACGAAGTTCTCGAGCTTGTCGGCGAGTTTGCCGACCTTGTCGTTCTTCGGGTCGGCGGCGGTGCCACCCTCCCAGGCCGCGCTGAAGATCGTCGCGGACTTGCCCTGGCCGAAGACGACCGGACGGTCGGCCTCGTCCTTGGTCTTGTCGCCGTGCATGTACTTGTCGAGGATCGACTTGTACTCATTGAGGCCCTTGAGGGACTCGGGCGAGGAGAGGTTGGCCTTCCACTTGTCGCCGTCCTTCTTGGCGATGGAGCCACCGGCGTCGTAGACGAAGGACATCGCGGCGTACCAGTCCGGCGAAGGCTGATACCAGGCGCTGAACTTGTCGCCCTTCTTCTTCTGGATCTTGTCCAGGGCGGCGGTGAGTTCGGCGTACGTCTTGGGGGCGGCCTTGACGTCGACCTCGGCGGCGATGTCCTTGCGCCAGGTGCCCACGCGACCACCGGCGTAGTAGGGGACACCGTAGGTCTTGCCCTCGTACTGGGTGGACTCCTTGAGGCCGTCCAGCCATGCGTCCGACTGCTCGAACTTCTTCGGGTCGACCTCGGCGAAGGCGCCCTTCACCATGTAGCCGAGCATCTCGGTGTTGCCCATCTCGACAACGTCCGGCGCCTTGTCGGTGGCGAGCACGGCGTCAAGCTTGGTGTTCTTGTCGGGCCAGCCGTAGTACTCGTGCTTGATCTTGATGCCGGGGTGCTTCTTGACGACCGCGTCGTCGGCCGCCTTCACCAGTTCGGGCCAGTTGTTCTGGGCGTCGACGGTGAGCCAGACGGTCAGTTCCTTGGCGTCGCCGCCGGCCTTGTCCCCGCCCTTGTCCGAATCACCACAGGCCGCAAGGCCGATCATCATGCCCGCGACGCCTATCGCCGCGATGAGCTTGCGCTTCACGCCACCCTCCTCAGGGATGCCTGCAACCCCTGCCCACCGCAAAGACATACGACGAGTACTACTCGTGGGGCTGGGACCTGGCCTTTAATGGTTTAGACCAGTACCGGGAGCTTGGCCTAGACCTTTAGGGGTGTCAAGGGTGTATAAGAAGGGCAGTCGGGTCCGTTATCGGACCGACACCTGAGGGAGGGCAACGACCCGTGACCGGAGCGTGCCACCATGTGAGCCGCAACAGACGGAGGAGCCGGTGACGGCAGCACAGGAGTCGGGAAGGCGGGCCATGACCACGGACGGGGGCAGCACGGACAACGAAGGCGGGGCACAGACCCGTACCGCACGCGTGCCCAAGTACTACCGGCTCAAGCGCCACTTGCTCGATATGACCGAGACACTGCCCCCGGGCACGCCGGTGCCGCCGGAGCGCACGCTCGCCGCGGAGTTCGACACCTCGCGCACCACGGTGCGGCAGGCGCTCCAGGAGCTGGTCGTCGAGGGCCGCCTCGAGCGCATCCAGGGCAAGGGCACGTTCGTGGCCAAGCCCAAGGTCTCGCAGGCCCTGCAGCTCACCTCGTACACCGAGGACATGAAGGCCCAGGGCCTGGAGCCCACCTCGCAGCTGCTCGACATCGGGTACGTCACGGCCGACGACACGCTGGCCGGGCTGCTCGACATCTCGACGGGCGGGCGGGTGCTGCGGATCGAGCGGCTGCGGCTCGCGAGCGGCGAGCCGATGGCCATCGAGACGACGCATCTGTCGGCGAAGCGCTTCCCGGCGCTGCGGCGGTCGCTGGTCAAGTACACCTCGCTCTACACCGCGCTGGCGGAGGTGTACGACGTCCATCTGGCCGAGGCCGAGGAGACGATCGAGACCTCGCTGGCCACCCCGCGCGAGGCGGGTCTGCTGGGTACGGACGTGGGCCTGCCGATGCTGATGCTCTCGCGCCACTCACTGGACGCACAGGGCGAACCGGTGGAGTGGGTGCGCTCGGTGTACCGCGGCGACCGGTACAAGTTCGTGGCGAGGCTTCAGCGCCCGAAGGACTGATCCGGTGCGCATGGAGTAGCGCGGGGCGCCTTCCTGCTCTACGGTCCTCCCGTCATCGCATGCGACGGGAGGACCTCCGGTGCGCTCTGCATACCCACGAACCATCGCCATCCGGACACTTCTCGCGCAGATCGGCGCGACAGGGTGGACCGTCCCCGCCGTGCCCAGCGGGCTGCGGCGGGCCGTTGGCACGGTGCGCTGGTACGTACGCGAACTGCTGGACGAGTCGGCCTACGACAGATATGTCGCGCATACGCGTTCACACGATCCGGCGGTGTCCGTGCCGTCCCGGCGGGAATTCGAGCGGATGCGGACGGACCGCCAGGAGTCGGACCGGCCCGGCGGGTTCCACTGCTGCTGACGAGGGGTTACCGCCGTTTCGTTGCCGGACCGATATACGGACGAGGGGTGACGGTACGCGAAACCCTCGCTTAGATTTCATGCCCATTACAACTGGTGACAGGTGAGGGGACGGAGTCGCTGTATGTCCGAAGTGACCGATGAGAAACGAGCCTTGATCACGCCGGTGCGCGTGGTCGTCGCCCTCTGCCTCTTCGCGCCCTTTGTGGCGATGCTCTGGGTCGGCTCCTACGCGAAGATCGAACCGAAGTTCATCGGCATTCCGTTCTTCTACTGGTACCAGATGCTCTGGGTGCTGATCTCCACCGCGCTCACCATGGTCGCCTACAAGCTGTGGCAGCGCGACCAGCGCGCCCACAAGGGGGGTGCGTCGAAGTGAAGGACGGCGTGAACGGCGTCGCGCTCGCCGTCTTCATCTTCTTCTTCCTGGCCGTCACGGTCATGGGCTTCCTGGCCGCGCGCTGGCGCCGGGCCGAGTCCGACAGCCTCGACGAATGGGGCCTCGGCGGCCGGTCGTTCGGCACCTGGGTCACGTGGTTCCTGCTCGGCGGCGACCTGTACACGGCGTACACCTTCGTGGCCGTGCCTGCGGCGATCTACACGGCGGGCGCGGCGGGCTTCTTCGCCGTGCCGTACACCATTCTCGTCTATCCGCTGATCTTCACCTTCCTGCCGCGGCTGTGGTCGGTGTCGCACAAGCACGGTTACGTCACCACCTCGGACTTCGTCCGCGGGCGGTGGGGCTCGAAGGGCCTGTCGCTGGCGGTCGCGGTCACCGGAATCCTCGCGACGATGCCGTACATCGCACTCCAGCTGGTCGGCATCCAGGCGGTGCTCGACGTGATGGGCGTCGGCGGCGGCGAGACCACGAACTGGTTCGTGAAGGACCTGCCGTTGCTGATCGCCTTCGGTGTGCTGGCGGCGTACACGTACTCCTCCGGTCTGCGGGCACCGGCGCTGATCGCGTTCGTCAAGGACACCCTGATCTACATCGTCATCGCGGTGGCGATCATCTACATCCCGATCAAGCTGGGCGGCTTCGACGACATCTTCACCAAGGCGGGGGATGCGTTCGCGCAGATCAACCCGGTGACCGAGAAGCCACGTGGCGCTCTGGCGCCGGGCGAGGCGGGCCAGTGGGGTTACGCAACGCTCGCGCTCGGGTCGGCGCTCGCGCTCTTCATGTATCCGCACTCGATCACGGCGACGCTCTCGTCGCGCAGCCGTGAGGTCATCCGGCGCAACACGACGATCCTGCCGCTGTACTCGCTGATGCTGGGGCTGCTGGCACTGCTCGGCTTCATGGCGATCGCGGCGGGTGTGAAGGTGCAGAACGGCCAGCTGGCGATCCCGCAGCTGTTCGAGAACATGTTCCCGGACTGGTTCGCGGGTGTCGCCTTCGCGGCAATCGGCATCGGCGCGCTGGTTCCGGCGGCGATCATGTCGATCGCGGCGGCGAATCTGTTCACGCGCAACATCTACAAGGACTTCATCAAGCCCGACGCCACGCCGGCGCAGGAGACCAAGGTCTCCAAGCTGGTGTCGCTCCTGGTGAAGGTGGGCGCGCTGGTCTTCGTCCTGACGATGGACAAGACCGTGGCGATCAACTTCCAGCTCCTGGGCGGGATCTGGATCCTGCAGACCTTCCCCTCCCTGGTGGGCGGCCTGTTCACCCGCTGGTTCCACCGCTGGGCGCTGCTGGCGGGCTGGGCGGTCGGCATGACCTACGGCACGGCGGCGGCGTACGGAGTCGCAAGCCCGACCCAGAAGCACTTCGGCGGATCCTCGGCGGAGATCCCGGGCATCGGGGAGATCGGCTACATCGGCCTCACCGCGTTCGTGCTGAACATGGCGGTGACGGTGGTCCTGACGTTCGTGCTGCGGGCGGCGAAGGCGCCGGAGGGTGTGGACGAGACGTCCCCGTCGGACTTCACGGCGGACGCGGGTGACCCGGGCGTCCAGGTGGAACTGCCGCCGGCCACGGCGGGCACGGCGGCGCACTGAGCCGTCACCAAGTCGGCCACCGGGCCGCCGCACCGGTCGAGGGCCGTCGCGCTTCCACGGGAAAGCGCGACGGCCCTCGCCGTACCTGCGAAAGAATGTGCGTATGAGACGTGGTTCGCGCTTGTCGCTGCTTCTGCTGCTGCCCCTCGCCCTGGCCGGCTGTGGTTCGGAGGTGGCGGGCGGCAGCGGCTCACGGGGCGGCGACGGTACGGGAAGCACCAGCGGCCCCGTGCCCGAGCACTCCGCGCTCGAGGCGCGCGCCCGCGCGCTGCAGACCCTGCCCGAGCATGTGTATGTGACCCGGTCCGACGGCTTCGAGCTGGCCCGGCAGTCCGTGGGTGTCATCGGCGGCGACGGCTTCTCGGCCACGTACGTCTCCAAGACCGGCGGCCGGATCACCCTCGCCGTCGACCGGGGCACGGTGGACGACGCGAACTGCGCCGCAATCCCCATGGGTTCGGCCACGGGCGCGGACGGCCCCTCCGGCGCAGCCTGCGCGAAGGACGGCAAGGGCTGGTACCGCACTTCGGACAGCGGCCATGAGTACGTCCGTACGGAGAACGGTCTGCGGATCCAGATCAGCGCCGGCCGCCGGGTGGGGCGCGACGTGCTGCGCAAGGCCGCCGAGGCGGCCCATCTCGCCGACGACCGTGAGCTGGACGAGGTCCTGCCCCAGGCCGAGGACATCGGCGGACAGACGCCCGTCGAACGCGGCGACCTGCCCCCGGCCGGCGACGGCGCCCCCAACAATGAGGTGGGCGTGAGCGGCTGATCCGGTCCACACTGCGCCCATGGACATCACCGTCAGGGCAGTGCGGCCGAAGGAGTACACCGAACTGGGCGAGATCACCGCCCAGGCCTATCTGGGCGACGGGCTGCTGGACTTCGGCGAGGACGACTCGTATCTGCAGGTGCTGCGGGATGTGGCGCGGCGGGCCGCCGAGGCCGAGGTGCTTGTCGCCGTCGACGGTCGCGGCCGCCTGCTCGGTGGCGTGACCTTTGTCTCGGGCGGCGGGGCGTGGGCCGATGTCGCCCAGGACGACGAGGCCGAGTTCCGGATGCTCGCCGTCGCCGAGCATGCCCGTGGACGGGGTGCCGGCGAGGCCCTTGTACGGGCGTGCGTCGAGCGCGCCCGCGGTGTCGAGGGGTGCAGGCGGCTCGTGTTGTCCACGCAGCGCAGCATGCTCGCGGCCCACCGGATCTACGAGCGGATGGGCTTCGTCCGAACACCCGAGCGGGACTGGGGGCCCATTGCCGGGATCACCCTACTGACGTACGCGTTGGAGCTGTAGCCGCCCCGACACAACATGTGGTGGGTGCGGCAACTCCCCGCCCCCACATGTATGCTCATGCTCGCTGTCGCCGCAGGGGAATCCGGTGCGAATCCGGAACTGTCCCGCAACGGTGTGCTGTGGTGTGCTTTGTCGCACCCCACCAGTCCGAAGACCTGCCGACGGTGCATCCGGCTCGACCGAACCGGGTGCCGAGACGTCCGGGCCTCGCGGTTGGGTCGGTGGACGCCGTGCGGTGTGCTGCCCGTTTCCGGGTACGTACGCCTCCGCGGCCCGCCCCCTCCCCCGTCGGCCCAGAGCCGAGCGAGGGAGAGCACCACGTGACCATCGCGCCAGCCGATCCGGCTTCAGGCATCGCAGAGCAGGCTGCCGAAGAGACCGACGGCCCCGGGACCGCGCTTCTGCGGACCCTGACCGATCTCACCGCGGATCTGCCGGACACCGACCCGGGACGCGTCGCCGCCGCCGCGCTGCGCGGCCGCAACGCCCGGTCGGACGCGGCCGAGTTGCGGAGCCTCGCCACCGACGCCGCCGCGGGGCTGATCTCCGAGGACCCGGCCTACTCCCGCCTCGCCGCCCGCCTGCTGACCCGTCACATCGCGGACGAGGCCGCCGGACAGGGCGCGGTCTGTTTCTCGGCATCCGTCGCGGTCGGCCACCGCGAGGGCCTGATCGCCGACCGCACCGCCGAGTTCGTGACGCTGCACGCCGCTCGTCTTGACGCGCTGATCGACCAGGACGCCGACGACCGCTTCGGCTACTTCGGACTGCGCACCCTCTACAGCCGCTATCTGCTCCGGCACCCGATCACCCGTCAGGTGATCGAGACCCCGCAGCACTTCATGCTGCGCGTCGCCGCCGGCCTCGCCGAGGACACCTCCACCCGCGCCCTGGACGAAGTCGCCGCGCTGTACCGGCTGATGAGCCGGCTCGACTACCTGCCCTCCTCCCCCACCCTCTTCAACTCCGGCACCCGTCACCCGCAGATGTCCTCCTGCTATCTGCTGGACTCGCCGCTGGACGAGCTCGACTCGATCTACAACCGCTACCACCAGGTCGCACGCCTGTCCAAGCACGCCGGTGGCATCGGCCTCTCGTACTCCCGTATCCGCGCCCGCGGTTCTCTGATCCGCGGCACCAACGGCCACTCCAACGGCATCGTGCCGTTCCTGAAGACGCTGGACGCCTCGGTCGCCGCCGTGAACCAGGGCGGCCGCCGCAAGGGCGCCGCCGCGATCTACCTGGAGACCTGGCACGCGGACATCGAGGAGTTCCTGGAGCTCCGCGACAACACCGGTGAGGACGCGCGGCGTACGCACAACCTCAACCTCGCGCACTGGATCCCCGACGAGTTCATGCGCCGCGTCGAGGCCGACGCCGACTGGTCGCTGTTCTCGCCCGCCGACGTGCCGGAGCTTGTCGACCTGTGGGGCGACGAGTTCGACGCCGCGTACCGCAAGGCGGAGGCCGACGGCCTGGCCCGCAAGGCCATCCCGGCGCGCGAGCTGTACGGCCGCATGATGCGCACCCTCGCCCAGACCGGCAACGGCTGGATGACCTTCAAGGACGCCTCCAACCGCACGGCCAACCAGACCGCCGAGCCCGGCCGGGTCGTCCACTCGTCGAACCTGTGCACCGAGATTCTTGAGGTCACCGACGACGGCGAGACGGCCGTCTGCAACCTCGGCTCGGTCAACCTGGGTTCGTTCGTCGCGGGCGACGGCATCGACTGGGAGCGCCTCGACGAGACGGTCCGTACCGCCGTGACCTTCCTCGACCGGGTCGTCGACATCAACTTCTACCCGACCGAGCAGGCCGGGCGCTCCAACGCCAGGTGGCGGCCGGTGGGCCTGGGCGCGATGGGCCTCCAGGACGTCTTCTTCAAGCTCCGCCTCCCCTTCGACTCACCCGAGGCGAAGGCGCTCTCCACGAAGATCGCCGAGCGGATCATGCTCGCGGCGTACGAGTCGTCCTGCGAGCTCGCCGAGCGCAACGGCCCGCTGCCCGCCTGGTCCGAGACCCGCGCGGCCCGCGGCGTACTCCACCCCGACCACTACGACGTCGAGCTCAACTGGCCGGAGCGCTGGGACGCCCTGCGCGCGCGGGTGGCGAAGAGCGGCATGCGCAACTCCCTCCTGCTCGCCATCGCACCGACTGCCACCATCGCCTCGATCGCGGGCGTGTACGAGTGCATCGAGCCGCAGGTCTCCAACCTCTTCAAGCGCGAGACGCTGAGCGGTGAGTTCCTCCAGGTCAACGCCTATCTGGTCGAGGAGCTGAAGAAGCTCGGCGTGTGGGACGCGCAGACCCGGGAGGCGCTGCGCGACTCCAGCGGCTCGGTGCAGGCCTTCAACTGGATCCCGGCCGACGTCCGCGCGCTGTACCGCACAGCGTGGGAGATCCCGCAGCGCGGCCTGATCGACATGGCCGCCGCCCGCACCCCCTTCCTGGACCAGTCGCAGTCGCTGAACCTGTTCCTGGAGACGCCGACCATCGGGAAGCTCAGCTCGATGTACGCGTACGCCTGGAAGCAGGGCCTGAAGACGACGTACTACCTGCGCTCCCGTCCCGCGACGCGGATCGCCCGCGCGGCTTCCGGCACCTCGGCGGCCGCCGCCCCCATCCCGGTGCAGGCCACCGACCCCGACGCGGTCGCCTGCTCCCTGGAAAACCCCGAGTCCTGCGAGGCCTGCCAGTAATGAGCTCGACCGAAAAGAACCTTCTGGACCCCGGCTTCGAGCTGACTCTCCGCCCGATGCGCTACCCGGACTTCTACGAGCGCTACCGCGACGCGATCAAGAACACCTGGACCGTGGAGGAGGTCGATCTCCACTCCGACGTGGCCGACCTCGCCAAGCTCACGCCCGGCGAGCAGCACATGATCGGCCGGCTGGTCGCGTTCTTCGCGACGGGCGACTCGATCGTCTCCAACAACCTGGTGCTCACCCTCTACAAGCACATCAACTCCCCGGAGGCGCGGCTCTACCTGAGCCGTCAGCTCTTCGAGGAGGCGGTGCACGTCCAGTTCTATCTGACGCTGCTCGACACCTATCTGCCGGACCCGGACGACCGCGCGGCCGCCTTCGACGCGGTCGAGGAGATCCCCTCCATCCGCGAGAAGGCCCAGTTCTGCTTCAAGTGGATGGACTCGGTCGAGAAGATCGACCGGCTGGAGTCGAAGGCCGACCGCCGTCGCTTCCTGCTGAACCTGATCTGCTTCGCGGCCTGCATCGAGGGGCTGTTCTTCTACGGCGCGTTCGCGTACGTCTACTGGTTCCGCTCCCGCGGTCTGCTGCACGGCCTGGCCACCGGCACCAACTGGGTGTTCCGCGACGAGACCATGCATATGAACTTCGCCTTCGAGGTCGTGGACACGGTCCGCAAGGAGGAGCCGGAGCTCTTCGACGACCAGCTCCAGCAGCAGGTCACCGACATGCTGAAGGAGGCTGTCGAGGCGGAGCTGCAGTTCGGCCGCGATCTGTGCGGCGAGGGTCTGCCGGGCATGAACACCGAGTCGATGCGCGAGTATCTGCAGTGCGTCGCCGACCAGCGGCTGACCCGTCTGGGCTTCGCCCCGGTGTACGGCTCGGAGAATCCGTTCTCCTTCATGGAGCTGCAGGGCGTCCAGGAGCTGACGAACTTCTTCGAGCGCCGTCCGTCCGCCTACCAGGTGGCGGTCGAGGGCTCGGTCGGCTTCGACGACGACTTCTAGACGCCCTGGCACTCTCCCGCCGGGGGGACGGGGGAGCGCCGGGAAGCGAATGGCCGGGCGGATGCGTACAGCTTCCGCCCGGCCGTTTCGTATGCCCACCGCGTCCGCGGACCGCTATGCGGCACGGCACGGCGCAGCCTCAGGGGACTCGACCTCACGGGTCTCGACCTGCCGGGTCTCGACCTGCCGAATCTCAGCCTCACGGGCCTCGGCCAGCAGGAGCTCCGCCTGACGCTGCTGGGCCCGGCGCTCGGCCTGTCGCGCCCTGGCCCGACGCAGGTCGGCCCGGCCCAGCTCGGCCTCGCGCAGCTGGCGGTCGATAGCGCGCTCTCTCAGGTGCCCCACCAGCGAGGGAAGCATGATCAGCCCCAGGAGAGCGATGACGAAGAGGTACTCCATGAATGTGTTCATGCGGTCCACTGTCGTCCTCGCGCGCCAAAGAAGTCAGTGGCAGGACTGTCATGAACCATCGAATTACTGCCACAATGGTTCCATGCTGAAAAACGTGGCCGCCGTCCTCCTCGACGGCGTGCATCCCTTCGAACTCGGCGTGATCAGTGAGGTCTTCGGTTACGACCGCAGCGACGACGGCCTGCCCGTCTACGACTTCGCGGCGGTATCCGCAGAGGGCCCCGTCCTGCCCACCCACGCCGGGTTCACCATCAGCACTCCGTACGGCCTCGAACGGCTCGAGGAAGCCGATCTCATCGCCGTCCCCGCCGCCGGCTCGAACCCGACCCGCGGCTATTCCGAAGAGCTGCTCGACGCGCTGCGCCGCGCGGTCGACCGCGGCGCCCGGGTGCTCAGCGTCTGCACCGGCGCCTTCGTCCTCGGCGCCGCCGGACTGCTCGACGGCCGCCGCTGCACCACCCACTGGCGGCATGCGCAGGCGCTGGCCGAGCGCTATCCGCGGGCGCTCGTCGACCCCGATGTGCTGTATGTCGACGAGGGCCCGGTGATCACCTCGGCAGGGACCGCCGCTGCGATCGACGCCAGCCTCCATGTCGTACGCCAGGAACACGGCCCCGAGGTCGCCAACCTCATCGCCCGCAGGATGGTCGTGCCGCCGCACCGCGACGGTGGCCAGGCGCAGTACATCCAGCGCCCGCTGCCGCGCACCCGCTGTGACACGGTCGGCGACGTCCTGTCCTGGTTGGAGAGGCATCTGGACCGCGAGGTGACCGTCGAGCAGCTCGCCGACCGGGCACATATGTCGCCGCGCACCTTCGCCCGCCGCTTCCAGCAGGAGACGGGCACCACTCCCTACCGCTGGCTGCTGCGCCAACGGGTGCTGCTGTCACAGGAGTTGCTGGAGTCGACGGACGAGACGGTGGACGCGATCGCCGGCCGCTCCGGATTCGGCAACGCGGCGGGGCTGCGCCACCACTTTCTCCGTACGCTCGGCACCACGCCGAACGCCTACCGCCGCACCTTCCGGGGCCCGGTGCCCGGCGTCGCGTAACCGCCTTCAGGGCGCGCCGGATCAGTCGTTCGGGACGGTCTCGTACCGCGGCGTGCCCTCGTCCATCTGCCGCAGCGCGTCCTTGCGGTCCCGCTTGGAGAGCCGGTCGATGTACAGGTAGCCGTACAGGTGGTCCGTCTCGTGCTGCAGGCAGCGGGCGAAGTACCCCGTGCCACGCACCTTGATCGGGTTGCCCTCGGCGTCCTGCCCGCGCACCACCGCATAGTCGGGGCGGGCCAGCGGGGCGTAGGCCGTCGGGACCGAGAGGCAGCCCTCATTGGACTCGTCGAGGACGCGGCGCTCGGCCGGCAGCTCCTCCAGCACCGGGTTGCAGACGACGCCGACGTGCCGTAGGCCCTCGTCGTCCATGCAGTCGTAGACGAAGACCTTCAGGTCCACGCCGATCTGGTTGGCCGCCAGGCCCACGCCCTCCGCCGTCCGCTGGCTGGCGAACATGTCGTCGACGAGAGCGGCGAGCTTGTCGTCGAACTCGGTGACGTCCTTGCACTCCTTGTGGAGCACCGGATTGCCGACGACCGTGATCGGGCGGGACGTGCCGCGCTCGCGGTACGCCAGCTCACGCTCCTCGCAGTCCTCTGTGTCCACGACGAAACCATCGTTGACCTGCTGGTCCGTCTCCTGCTGCGACGCCATGTCAGCCGTACGCCCTTCTCACTACCCGATGCATGCCCGGTGTCCGGTCACTCTGTGTCCGTACAGCCTACGGGCAGGGGTCAGCAGACTTCCTCGAGATCCCGCCACTCACGGGAGTCCGGGCTGTCGGCGACCCAGCCGTCGAGCAGCCCGCGCACCAGACCGGCGGGCGCCGCGAGGCCGCACTCGCGCTCCGGCGACCACAGGTCGCCCTCGGTGCGGTGGCCCAGCGGGCCCGGGTGGCCCGGCTCGCTGTGGTCGTGCGGGTCGAGGTGCTCGCCCTCGCCCTCGGCGCTCGGCATCCGGCTCTCGGAACAGGCCCGGCACAGCAGCCGCACCGACGACGACCAGTCCTCGGCGGCGAAACCGGCGTCCGACGCGAGCTGCTCAAGGGCGTCCCGGTCGGCCTCGGTCGCGGCCTCCAGCAGGACCACCCAGGTCGGTACGGGTGAGGGTGCCCAGAGCTCGATCTCGTCGAATACGGGGTACGAGGGGCCCGCGCTGGTGATGCGCTCGCCGTGCGGGACGCCGTCGTGCAGGACGACCTCGCCCCAGCGGCGTCCGGACGACGGCAGCGGGATGGAGAGCACCTCTATCCGGGCCGGGTCGAGCCTGCGGCCCCAGACCACCTCTGCCTCGCCCTCGGGCGACAGCCGGACGGCGGCGCTGCCGAGCTCCATGCCGACCGGCTCACCGTTGGCTCCCCCGCCGCCTCCGGCACGGGTGGGGCCCCCGGGGACCTTGAGTCCGTACGCCTGCCAGGCGCGGCGGGCCAGCGGCCAGTCCTGCAGGGCGGTGGCCGCGATGCCGACGTTCCACCAGTCGGGGGCACCGGTCTCCTTGTCGAGCAGCGCGACGGCCCGCAGGCCCGCGGCGCGCGCCTGCTCCCAGTCGTGCCGGAACTTGTGCAGCAGCGCCAGGTTGAACCAGGACTCGGAGAGCCAGGGCTCAAGGTCCGCCGCGCGCGTCAGCAACGCGCCCGCGTCCTCGTACCGGCCGTCGCCGATCAGCGTGAACGCGCGGTCGGTGGCCTGCCGCCACGAGGCGGAGGGCCGATGCCGTACCTTCCCGAAGATCCTCACGATTCCTGCCTGCCGGTTCGCTCGGGTCACTACCCCCGGACACGTCCTTGTGCCTTCATTCGCATCCAACCATGCCGAGTCGGAGGCTCGCTCATTACTGATGGGTTACCCCGGCGGGACCGGGGCCAGACCGCCTCGGGCCAGGACCCTGGCGAGCGATTCGACGACCTCTGACTGATAGTCGTGCCCGGTGCCGAGACGCAGCTGTTCGAGTGCGCCGAGCGCTCCGCCCGCCGTTCCTCCGCTTCCCCCGGTGAGATCGTCGTATGCGTTGACGGTGCGGACAATCCGGGCGGGCAGTGGCTGGTCGCGGTAGGGGTCGGCCTGCCGCTCGACGACGACGGCGACGGCTGCGGGGGCGCCGGTCTGCCGTACGACGGCGCCGCCCAGCAGGGCGATGCGCCGCTGCTCGGCGGCCGGGAGGAGCGCGGTGGCCCCTTCCGGGACCGGGTCCACGAGCGAGAGCTGGCCGATGTCGTGCATCAGCGCCGCGTACTCCAGCACGGCCAGATCGGGTCCGGAGAGCCCCAGCTCGCGGCCCACGGCGGTGGCGAGCGCGGCTACCCGGCGGGCGTGTCCCGGCTGGGTGTACCCGGCTATCTCGGTCGCTCGGGCGAGGGAGGCGATGGTCTGCCGGTAGGTGGTCCGCACGGCGGCGTACCGCCGGAAGGACAGCTGGGTGAGCAGCAGCGGTACACAGAACACGGGCAGCGCCCAGAGCCCGGCGACGGCGACGGAGAGGGCCATCACGGCACCGGTGGCACAGACGGCGGAGCCGATGCCGAGCAGCGCGCGGAGCTCGTCGCGCAGGAGGGGTCCGTACGGATAGCGAGTGCGGGCGCCCAGCATCGCGGCGGCGAGGACGGCGTCGCAGAGGGCGGTCAGGACGAGCAGCAGAAGCAGGAAGAGCGCGTAGTACGCGCCGTGCCCGATCCAGTGCTCCAGCTTGCCGGAGTTGTACAGCGGCTGGAAACAGGCGGCGGCGAACCCGACGGTCAGCACCCGCCGCGCCACATGATCGAGCGCGGGCCCGCTCCCGCGCGCCACATGTGGCACGGCCCCGACGAGCACGCCCGCGACGACGACGGCGACGACCTGCAGGACCCCGTGCGTTGTCGGCCGCCCCGCGCACTCCCCGAGCAAGGCATAGGCCAGTGCGCCCGCGGCCCCGAGCGGCGCGGGTTCCCGCTCCCCGGGCTGCGACCCCCAACGAGCGAGCTCCCCGACGGCGATGAAGGCACCGAAGGCAAGGGCGTTCCCGGGCTGCTCAACCCCATGCCACAGGGTCCACGCAAGCCCGGCACCGGCAACCAGGGCGACGGCGCCGTAGACGCCACGAATGCCGCCATTGCCTCCGGCCATTACACGCCACCGACTGCGGGCCGGGGCCCGATACGGCACAGAGCGACGGGGCCGCGCTCGGGCGAGGGCCCAGGGGGCCCGCTCAAGGGGTGCGAAGCCGCTGCACCGGCCGCAGGCCGGGTGCCCGGGGCCTTGCCCCGCGTGCGCAAACGGCCCACCGGGCCGAAGAAACCCGGTCCCACCCACACGCGGCGCGAAGCCGCCGCACCGGCCGCAGGCCGGAGAACCACGCGGCGCGAAGCTGCCGCGCCCGTCGCAGGCCGGGAGCCTGGGGGTCTGCCCCTGGTTTCGGGATGGGGGTACTCCCCCTGGCTGCGCCGGGGGCGCCCCCACCCAGGCGAAACTCTGCGGGAGGGCGGGGTGGGGGAAAACCCGCCCTCGCCCCGTATGCCCGCGCTCACAGCGGCCGACCCCCCACCCGCGCCGGCACGCCCCCCACCCACCGCTCCCGTTCGTCCGACGTCACCGCCGTCTCCCACCCGTGCCGCTCCAGCGCCCGCACCAGCGCCCGCACCATCCGCGGGTCGAACTGCGTCCCCGCACACCGCTTCAGCTCCTCCAGCGCCGCCACCACCGGCCGCGCCCGGCGGTACGACCGCGTCGACGTCATCGCGTCGAACGCGTCCGCCACCGCCACCACCCGCGCGAACTCCGGGATCTGGCGCCCCACGAGCCCGTACGGATACCCGCTCCCGTCCATCCGCTCGTGGTGGTGCAGGATCGCCGCCCGCGCCTCCCCCAGGAACCCGATGCCCCGCACCATCTCGTGCCCGTACTCCGGATGCAGCTCGATCACCCGCCGCTCCTGCGGCGTCAGCGGCCCGTCCTTGCGCAGCACCCGCGTCGGCACCCCGAGCTTCCCCACGTCGTGCAGGATCCCGGCGAACCGGAGGAGTTCCAGCCGCCCCTCGTCCATGCTCAGCTCACGCGCGATGAGCACGGACGCCCGCCCCACCCGCTCACTGTGCCCGCGCGTGTACTCGTCCTTGATGTCGACCGCCTGGACCAGCGCACGGATCGTCGCCTGATGGGCCGCCCGCTCCCGGTGGTACTGCGTGAAGATCCAGCAGGAGATGTACATCGGCAACAGGACGAAGAGCGCGGACAGCGGCCCGTACGGACTGCGCCACAGCACGGCCATCATCAGTCCGGCGAGCCCGTGCACACAGTGCGGCGCCGGGGAGCGCAGCAGCAGCCCGCGCCAGGCGGCCCGTAAAGGCACCCGTTCCGCGGCGGCGAGTATGCCGCCGTCGAGGGCGGTCAGCACCAGGCAGAAGGCGAGCGCCCCGGCCACGGCGGGCAGCAGTGCGTACGGAAAGTCCGGCGCGCGCAGGGTCCGTGCGCCGCCGAGGAGTGCGTACGCCTGCGCCGCGCCCCAGGTCGCCAGCGCAAGCTGCGCGGCGCGCCAGATCCGCCGCACGCCGACTGGGCACTGGTCGACCCGCCCCAGCAGCGCGCCGGGCACAGCGACGAACACGGCCACGGCGGGCGGCAGCAAGAACGCCGCGGCGAGCAGCACGGGGAAGAAGGAACCGGCGCCCACCGGCACGGAGTTCCCTACATAGCGGCAGCGGGCGGGGATCTCGCACACGGCGTAGAGCCCGGCGAGCAGCAGCACGGCGCGCCAGTGGCCCCCCTGCCTCAGGGCGGGCAGCGCACATGCCGCAGCGCAGAGCACCGCGCACAGTATGTACACGCGTGCCGCCGCCGGAATGGCCCTCACTGGCCCGCCCTCCCCGCCTGTCCTGAAATAGAGCGTCAGGCTAGCGAGTTGGGTGAATCATGGCGGCAGGATGACGCCTATTCGCACCTACGGGTGACACACGAACAGGGTGTGCCGTGACAACCACGACACACCCCGTACGTCTGTGCGAGAGCGACTAATCCTTGACGACGTCCTGCTCGGGCACCGCCTGGCCGGAACGGATCAGATCAATGCGCCCCAGGACCTTGGCCCGCAAGTCGCTGGGCACGTCGTCGTGTCCGCAGCACCGCTTGACCAGTTTCTTCACGGCCTGCTCGAGCCCGTACTTCTCCAGGCAGGGGGAGCACTCCTCGAAGTGCACCTCGAACTTGGTGCAGTCGCTGTCGGGCATCTCGCGGTCGAGGAACTCATAGAGATGGTCCAGGACCTCTGAGCAGTCCGTCTCGTGCGGCTCTCCGCAGCTCATGAGCCCGAGCCTTTCGCGTCGTTCGACTCCCCCGCTCCGGCCGGGACGAGCCCGCGCTCACGGGCGTAGTCCTCGAGCATGCCACGCAGTTGACGGCGGCCCCGGTGCAGGCGGGACATCACCGTCCCGATCGGTGTTCCCATGATGTCCGCGATCTCCTTGTACGCAAAGCCCTCTACGTCGGCGAGATAGACCGCGATGCGGAACTCTTCGGGGATGGCCTGCAGTGCTGCCTTGACGTCCGAATCGGGCAGGTGGTCGAGGGCCTGCGACTCGGCGGAGCGCAGCCCGGTCGACATGTGCGACTCGGCGCGCGCGAGCTGCCAGTCCTCGATCTCCTCGGCAGCGCTGCGCTGGGGCTCGCGCTGCTTCTTGCGGTACGAGTTGATAAAGGTGTTCGTGAGGATCCGGTACAGCCACGCCTTGAGGTTCGTGCCCTCGCGGAACTGGTGGAAGGATCCGTACGCCTTGGCATACGTCTCCTGCACAAGATCCTCGGCGTCGGCGGGGTTGCGCGTCATACGGAGCGCAGCCGAGTACATCTGGTCGAGGAAGCCGAGAGCGTCCCGCTCGAAACGGGCATTGCGCTCGGCAGTCGTCTCCTCGGACTGCCCCGCCTGGCCGTCGTCGGTCCCTGCGTCGGTCCCAGTGACCGGACCCACCTCCTCCAACGATGTGGCGAACCCGAATGCGGACCCGCTCGAATCGGAGGATAGACGACGATCCGCTCCGCCCGCCGCCCGGACAGGGGCGGTCTTGGCCGCGGAAAGCACCGTCCACTCCAGGTCAGCGGCGTGCGCGCGGCTCGGGCAGATGGTCGAACCCATGCGACGAACTCCCTACTCGATGCTCTGTTGACTTCCCGTCCCGACATCCCCCACAACAGTGCGCGCCCGCGCCTCATTCCCGTAGGTCTCGCGCCCAGGTCCGCACGGCGTCCGTGATCACTCGGAGGGTCTCCTCCGGCGTGATCCCCGCGCGCTTGGGCACCGCGAAGCCGTGATCTCCGTAGGGGACTTCCACGAGTTCGTACTCCCCCTCCGGGAACTCCTCGGGCTTCCCGAAGGGGTCGTTGCCGCCCTGGACGACGAGGGTGGGCACGCCCGCGGCGAGGAGTTCGTCCGCGCGGGACTTCTCCGGCCTGCCGGGCGGATGCAGCGGGAAACTCAGCGCGAGCACGCCGGCGGCACCGAGTTCCGTCGCCGTCCGGCAGGCGACCCTGGCCCCGGCACTGCGCCCGCCGGCGACGACGGGCAGCCCCGGCTTCTCCAGTACGGGCCAGACCCCGCGCCAGCCGACATCCAGGGTCTTCGGCGCGGGGGCGACCTTCTTGCCGGCGACCCGCCACGGCTGCTCGACGAGGGCGACGGTGAACCCGTCCGCGGGCAGCGCGTCGGCGATCGCCCGCAGGTCCCGGGCCTCGATCCCGCCTCCGGCCCCATGGCTGACGGCGAGGACGAGCCGGGCGCGCTTGGCCCGCACCCAGGTGACGCGGGCGTCACCGGCGTCCGTCTCCACGATCTCTGCGTGCTGTGCGTGCTGTGCGTGCTGTGCGTGCTGCGGCTTCTCAACGGGGCTCACGCCTTCATCCTGCCGCGCCGGTGCGGTGCGCGCCGCGTGGCAAGGCCGGTCAGAACAGCGTGCTCTCCTCCGGCGCCGCGAGCTCCTCCAGCAACTCGGGCCCGTTGTTGCGCACATTGCTCACCGCCGTCGTCACCGCATACGCCCTCATCAGCCCTTCCGGCGGCGGCTCCAGCAGCGTCCGCAGCTCCTCCAGGTCCGTCCGCGACGGGTCCAGCCACGCGTCCCACCGGTCCGGCGTCAGCATCAGCGGCATCCGCGGGTGGATGTCCGACAGGGACCGCGGCCCCTCGGCCGGCGCCACCCCCAGCGGTCCCTTCTCCGCCTCCGTCGTGATCACCGAACAGGTCACCCACCACGCCTGCGGATGGTCGTCCGGCAGCGTCCGGTCCCGCCAGAACTCGTACAGTCCCGCCATCGCGAACACCGACCCGTCCGCCGGCGTCACGAAGTACGGCTGCTTCCGCGGCCGCTTCTTCTTCCCTTCGACCTCCAGCTCCCGCTCGCCGGACCCGGTCACCCACTCGTAATAGCCGTCCGCCGGCAGAATGCAGCGCCGAGAGACGAAGGGCCTGCGGAAGGACGGCTTCTCGTGCACCGTCTCGGCCCGCGCGTTGATCATGCGGGCCCCGCCCTCCGGCGACTTCGCCCACGAGGGCACGAGCCCCCACTTCAGCGCCCGCAGCTGGCGAACCGGACGTTGATCGTCAGCGTCTTTCAGTGGGCGCTCGAGAATCGCGTAGACCTCCTTGGTGGGGGCCACGTTCCAGTCGGGCGCCAGCGTCTCCTCCGGCTCCCACTTCTCGACCTCGAAGACTCCCGCGAGATCCTCGGGCCTACGACTCGCTGCATACCGTCCGCACATGAGTGCCACACTGCCACTTCCGCCCGACGCCTGAGGAGCCGCCCGAGAAATGGTCAGCACCGACCCCGCAACCACCCTCAGCAGCGCCTCCATCGGCGACCTCTGGGACCGTGTCTTCGGCACCCAGCCCGCCCCCGAGAAGTGGCTCGTCATCGCCACCGGCCTGCTCGCCCTCGCCGCCGTGGCGCCCCACCCGATATGGCGGATCTCACGCAACGCCGTCACGATCGCCCACGAAGGCGGCCACGGCCTCGTCGCCCTGCTCACCGGCCGCCGGCTCGACGGCATACGGCTGCACTCGGACACGAGTGGCCTGACCGTCAGCGCGGGCAAGCCCACCGGCCTCGGCATGATCCTGACCGCCGCGGCCGGGTACACCGCGCCCCCGCTGCTCGGACTCGGCGGTGCGTACCTGCTCGCCGCGCACCACATCACGCTGCTCCTCTGGCTGGCGACCGCCCTGCTCATCGCGATGCTGGTGATGATCCGCAATGCGTACGGCGCACTCACGGTGATCGTCACCGGTGCCGCATTCCTCCTCGTCTCCTGGCTGACAGAACCCGCCGTGCAGGCCGTCTTCGCCTACGCCGCCGTCTGGTTCCTGCTGCTCGGCGGTGTACGGCCGGCCTTCGAGCTCCAGTCCAAGCGCCGTCACGGCGGGGCCCCCGACTCGGATGCCGACCAGCTCTCCCGGCTGACCCATGTGCCGCCCGCGATGTGGCTCTTTCTCTTTCACGCCGTGTCGGTCTGCTCGCTGATCGGCGGCGGCCGCTGGCTGCTCGGCCTCTGACTCGCCGCCGTTCGGCCCCCAATTCGGCCCCAGCTCGGCCGGAAAACGCCCACGATGCTCCGCCGAAGCTCACTACCACCCCATGGTTACGCCCCGATTTCGACGTATTTGATCAAGATCGGGCTCTCCACCGAGCCACTAAAGTGATGGCCATGACCGAAAGCTCCGTGCACCCCGCCCTCTGGCCCGCCCCCTACGCGACCGGGGCCGTCGAAGCGACAGTCACCGTGCCCGGATCCAAATCGGTCACCAACCGTGCACTGGTACTGGCCTCCCTCGCCGCCGAGCCCGGCTGGCTGCGCCGCCCGCTGCGCTCCCGGGACAGCCTCCTGATGGCGGAGGCCCTGCGCGCGCTCGGCGTCGGCATCGAGGAGACGGTGTCGTCCAGCTCCACCGTCGCGGGAAGCCACGACGGCGAGGGCGAGGCCTGGCGCGTCATCCCCGCCGGCCTGCACGGACCCGCCACGGTGGACGTCGGCAACGCCGGCACGGTGATGCGCTTCATGCCTCCCGTCGCCGCGCTCGCGGACGGCGCCATCCGCTTCGACGGCGACCCCCGCTCGTACGAACGCCCGCTGAACGGCGTGATCGACGCTCTGCGTGTCCTCGGCGCCCGCATCGACGACGACGGACGTGGCGCACTCCCGATGACCGTGTTCGGCGGTGGCGCACTCGACGGCGGAGCGGTCGAGATCGACGCCTCCTCGTCGTCCCAGTTCGTCTCCGCCCTGCTGCTGTCCGCGCCCCGGTTCAACCAGGGCGTGGAGGTACGGCACATCGGCGGCAAGCTCCCCTCCATGCCGCACATCCGGATGACCGTCGACATGCTGCGCGCCGTCGGCGCCCAGGTCGACGAGCCCGAGACCGGCGGCGAGCCCAATGTCTGGCGGGTCTCCCCGTCCGCGCTGCTCGGCCGCGATCTGACCGTCGAGCCGGACCTCTCCAACGCCCAGCCGTTCCTCGCCGCTGCCCTGATCACCGGCGGCCGGGTCACCATCCCCGACTGGCCCGAGCGCACCACCCAGCCCGGTGACGCGCTGCGCGAGATCTTCACCGAGATGGGCGGTTCCTGCGAGCTGACCGATGCCGGACTGACTTTCACCGGAACGGGTCGTATCCACGGCATCGACGTCGACCTCGGCGAGGTCGGCGAGCTGACCCCCGGCATCGCGGCGGTCGCGGCGCTGGCCGACTCCCCCTCCACGCTGCGCGGCGTCGCCCATCTGCGCCTGCATGAGACGGACCGCCTCGCGGCCCTGACCAAGGAGATCAACGAGCTCGGCGGCGATGTCACCGAGACCGACGACGGCCTGCACATCCGGCCGCGCCCGCTGCACGGCGGCATCTTCCATACGTATGACGACCACCGCATGGCCACCGCAGGCTCGGTCATCGGCCTCGCCGTCGAGGGCGTACGGATCGAGAACGTGGCGACGACCGCCAAGACCCTGCCCGACTTCCCGCAGATGTGGGCCGGAATGCTCGGGGCCTGACGAGATGCGCCGCTACGGCAAGAACCCCGACGAGGACGACATCCGCGTCCGCCCCAACCGCAAGGGCAACCGCCCCCGGACCAATATCCGCCCCAAGCACGAGGACGCGGTCGAGGGCATGGTCCTGACAGTCGACCGCGGCCGGCTCACCTGTCTTGTCGACGATCGCGTCGTGATGGCGATGAAGGCCCGCGAGCTGGGCCGCAAGGCCGCGGTGGTCGGCGACCGGGTCGGGATCGTCGGCGATCTCTCCGGGGAGAAGGACACCCTCGCCCGCATCGTGCGCATCGAGGAGCGGAAATCCGTCCTGCGGCGGACTGCCGACGACGACGATCCGTTCGAGCGCGTGGTCGTCGCCAACGCCGACCAGTTGGCGATCGTGACGGCGCTCGCCGACCCCGAACCCCGCCCGCGCCTGATCGACCGTTGCATCGTCGCGGCGTACGACGGCGGACTCACGCCACTTCTCGTGCTGACCAAGTCGGATCTGGCCTCACCGGACAAGCTCCTTGAGATGTACGGCGCGCTCGGCGTTCCCCATGTGGTCACCACCCGCGACGAGTTCGTGGACGGCGTTGCGGCCGAGCGCGTGCATGAGCACCTCAAGGGCCATACCACCGCGTTCGTCGGCCACTCCGGCGTCGGCAAGACGACCCTGGTCAACGCTCTCGTACCGAAGGAGCGCCGACGGAGCACCGGCCTTGTCAACGCGGTCACGGGCCGCGGCCGGCACACCACCACATCCGCGCTGGCGCTGCCGCTCAACGACGCCGAGGGCGGCTGGGTGATCGACACCCCGGGCGTGCGTTCCTTCGGTCTGCACCATGTCGATCCGTCCCGGGTGATCCTCGCCTTCCCCGATCTCGTGCCGGGTACGGAGGGCTGTCCGCGGGCGTGCAGTCACGACGAGCCGGACTGCGCCCTGGACGAGTGGGTGGCCAAGGGGCATGCGGATCCGGCGCGGCTGTATTCGCTGCGGCGGCTGCTGGCCACGCGGGAGCGACGCGAGGGCGACTGACTCGCGCACGTTTGCGGTCACCCCTTGTTGGTAAGTGCATAATCGCACCAAGTCCGACGAAGCAGTCACCGACTGATGCGGGAGGCACAGACCATGGCGTGGCTGCTGGTGGTGGTCGCCGGATTGCTTGAGACGGGGTTCGCCGTCTGCCTCAAGCTCTCGCACGGTTTCACCAGACTCTGGCCGACGATCGCGTTCGCCGCTTTCGCCCTCGGCAGCTTCGGACTGCTGACGCTCTCTCTGAAGAAGCTCGACGTCGGTCCCGCGTATGCGGTGTGGACCGGCATCGGCGCGGCGGGCACCGCGATCTACGGAATGGTCTTCCTCGACGACTTGGTCTCCACCCTCAAGATTGTCTCGATCGCGCTGGTGATCATGGGCGTCATCGGTCTGCAGCTGTCGGGCTCATCGCACTGACGGCTCCGGTGACGGCCGTACGCACCAGCTCCCCGACCCCCTCGCCGACGGGCGCGATCACATACGAGAGCGCGAGCCGCACGACCAGCTCGCAGCGGTGCGCCAGCTCGGCCGATGCCTCCTTCGTACGACGGCTGTCCGGGCGCCCGTGCTCCAGCGCGGCCACCGCCCGGTCCCGTACGGCCGCTACCAGCTCGCCCGGTGACGGCAGCCCCGCGTCCGCGCGGCGCTGGGCGGGCACTTGGGAGAGCACGGCGCTGCGCCGGGCGGGCCGCGGCGCGGGCAGATGTTCGCTCCAGCAGCCGGTGAGCAGGGCCCGCAGCAGTGGCTTCGCCCGCGCCTCGCCCACGGTCCATTCGGCGACCGAGACCAGGCGGTCCGCGGCTCTCGCCCGCTCGGCCAGCAGCCGCTCGACGCCATGGAGGTAGTTGTCGGCCTCGCGCCGCACCAAGGCGCGGGCGAGGCCGTCCTTGCTGCCGAACTCGTTGTAGAGGGTCTGCCGCGAGACCCCGGCCGCGGACGCGACATCGACCATCCGCACCCCGGACCAGGGCAGTGCGGCGAGCGCCGTGAGAGCGGCGTTCAGCAAGGACTCTCGCGCTGTAGGCATCGTCGCCTCCCAGGCCGTGCGGCTCTCAGGCCGTGCGCCCACCGGGCCGTGCGGCTCTGCGCTCAGAGTTGACGGGCCGCCATCCACTGTCAATAGCCGCGGCGGACAGGGGCACAGGACGGCCTTACTCAGCCCCGATAGAGTGATGACCATGCCCGACTACCACGACGATCTGCGACTTGCGCACGTGCTCGCGGACGCCGCCGACGCCGCCACGATGCACCGGTTCAAGGCGCTGGACCTCAAGGTCGAGACCAAGCCTGACATGACGCCGGTGAGCGAGGCCGACAAGGCGGCGGAAGAGCTGATCCGCGGACAGCTCCAGCGGGCGCGCCCGCGCGACGCGATCCTCGGCGAGGAGTACGGCATCGAGGGCACGGGTCCGCGCCGCTGGGTGATCGACCCGATCGACGGCACCAAGAACTATGTGCGCGGGGTACCGGTCTGGGCGACGCTGATCTCGCTGATGGTGCAGGGCGAGGGCGGCTACCAGTCCGTCGTGGGCGTGGTGTCGGCCCCGGCGCTGGGCCGCCGCTGGTGGGCGGCGCAGGGCGGCGGCGCGTACACCGGGCGCAGCCTCAGCTCGGCCACCCGGCTGCGGGTCTCCGAGGTCTCCCGGGTCCAGGACGCCTCCTTCGCGTACTCCTCGCTGAGCGGCTGGGAGGAGCAGGGACGGCTCGACGGGTTCCTGGATCTGACCCGGGCCTGCTGGCGCACTCGCGGCTATGGCGACTTCTGGCCGTACATGATGGTCGCCGAGGGCTCGGTGGACATCTGTGCCGAGCCGGAGCTCTCGCTGTGGGACATGGCGGCGACCGCAATCGTCGTACAGGAGGCGGGCGGATCCTTCACCGGCCTGGACGGACGGCCGGGTCCGCACAGCGGAAACGCGGCCGCGTCGAACGGGCTGCTCCACGACGAGCTGCTGGGCTATCTCAACCAGCGCTACTGACGGGGCGCCGGTCAACAACTGACGGGCACATACACCCATTTACCCGGCGCACAAACGACCGTGTGCGCCCTCTTGCTGCCGCCCCGCAGGGCTGCGACTCTGAGAGTCTCCCCACTTGTGAATTTGTGAATCGGTTCCCGAACAACCGATCCGCCAAGGAGGTGGCTCCATCCATGCTCGTCCGTGACGCCATGAGCACGGTGGTCCTCACCATCGGACCCGCACACACACTCCGCCAGGCCGCCCGCCTGATGGCCGCGCGCCGTGTCGGCGCGGCCGTCGTCCTCGACACCGACGCCGGCGGGCTCGGCATTCTGACCGAGCGCGACATCCTGAATTCGGTGGGTACGGGGCAGGACCCCGATCTGGAGACCGCCGGCACCCACACCACCACCGACGTCGTCTTCGCCGCGCCTTCATGGACCCTGGAGGAGGCCGCGGAGGCCATGACGCACGGCGGCTTCCGGCATCTGATCGTGCTCGACGGCGACGGGCCCGTGGGCATCGTCTCCGTACGCGACATCATCCGCTGCTGGGCCCCCGCGAGGCGGCACCCGGCGACGCTCGCCGGCTAGCCCGCACACGAACCGGCCGGCTCGCACACGAACCGGTTGGCACGCACAGGAAGCGGTTGGCGCGCAGGGACCGGTTTGACGCGCGTACGAAAGGGCCGGACCCCTCTGGACAGGGGTCCGGCCCTCCGTACTACGGCAGGCGTCCGTCAGCCACGCAGGGCCTGGACCGCGGCCTCCAGCCGCTTACCGAAGTCTCCGTCGGCCTGACGGAAGTTGTTGACCGCGCGCTCGGCGATGTCGTCACGCGACACCTTGGAGATGAAGCCGGCGAGGTTCTCGATGAGCCGGCCCTTCTCGTCCTCGGACATCAGCCGGTAGAGGTTGCCCGCCTGCACGAAGTCGTTGTCATCGGCGTGCGAGGGGGCCTCGTGGTTGCCGGTCGCGCCGGAGACGGCGGTCGACACCCACAGCGGCCTGTCCGTCTGGAACGGGCCGCCGAAGCTGTTCGGCTCGTAGTTCTTGGTGCCCTTGTGGCGGCCGTCGTACAGAAAGCCGTCACGGCTGTTCGTACGCGCCTCGGTGGCGTGCGGGCGGTTCACCGGCAGATGGTCGGCATTGATGCCGACGCGGTAGCGGTGGGCGTCGCCGTACGCGAAGAGACGGCCCTGGAGCATCTTGTCCGGGGACGGACCGATGCCCGGCACGAAGTGCGCGGGGCTGAAGATCGACTGCTCGACCTCGGCGAAGATGTTCTCCGGGTTGCGGTTGAGCTCCAGCTTGCCGATCTCGATCGGCGGGTAGTCCTCGTGCGGCCAGACCTTGGTCAGGTCGAACGGGTTGAAGCGGTAGGTCGCCGCCTCGGCCGCCGGCATGATCTGCACCTGCACGGTCCAGGACGGGAAGTCGCCGCGCTCGATGGACTCACGCAGGTCACGCTGGTGGGAGTCCGGATCCACACCGGAGAGGCGGTTGGCCTCGTCCGTGGTGAGGTTCTTGATGCCCTGGTCGGTCTTGAAGTGGTACTTGACCCAGAAGACCTCGCCGGCCTCGTTGTTCCACTGGTACGTGTGCGAGCCGTAGCCGTTCATGTGACGCAGCGTGGCCGGGATGCCGCGGTCACCGAAGAGCCAGGTCACCTGGTGGGTGCTCTCCGGGCTCAGCCCCCAGAAGTCCCATACGTTGTCAGCCTCCTGGCTGCCCGTGTAGGGGTCGCGCTTCTGGGTGTGGATGAAGTCGGGGAACTTGATGGCGTCCTTGATGAAGAACACCGGGGTGTTGTTGCCGACGAGGTCGTAGTTGCCCTCTTCGGTGTAGAACTTCAGCGCGAAGCCGCGGGGGTCACGGACGGCGTCGGCGGAGCCGAGGTTGCCCGCCACGGTGGAGAAGCGGAGGAACGTCTCCGTCTGCTTGCCCACCTCGGAGAGGAACTTCGCGCGGGTCCACTGGGACACGTCGCGGGTCAGCGTGAAGGTGCCGTAGGCACCGGCGCCGCGCGCGTGCACGATGCGCTCCGGGATGCGCTCACGGTTGAAGTGCGCGAGCTTCTCGAGCAGCAGCTGGTCCTGGACGAGAACCGGCCCGCCGACGCCCGCGGTCTCGCTGTTCTGGTTGTCGGCGACCGGAGCCCCGGCCTCCGTGGTGAGCGGTCCCTGCGTCACGTGCGCCTCCTGCGTCATTCCAGCAACGTCCTGTCCCTTGGCGTTTTACTGGTCCCGATCCTACAATGGACATTGTCTAAGTCAAGTGAGCATCCAAAGTCACACCCGTTCGGGACCTGGGTCCTATCACTGTTAGGCTTGTCTTCATGAGTGACCTGTTGGAACGACTTCGCGGACGCGGCTGGCGTATGACCGCACAGCGGCGTGTCGTGGCCGAGGTCCTCGACGGTGAACACGTCCACCTGACGGCCGACGAGGTACATGCACGAGCGGTGACGAGGCTGCCGGAGATCTCCCGGGCGACGGTCTACAACACGCTCGGCGAGCTCGTCTCCCTCGGCGAAGTCCTGGAAGTCTCGACGGACCGCCGCGCCAAGCGGTACGACCCGAACGCGCACCAGCCGCACCAGCACCTGGTCTGCGCCCGGTGCGGCGCGATCCGCGATGTGCATCCGGCGGGCAACCCGCTGGCGGACCTTCCGGACTCGGAACGCTACGGCTTCACGATCTCGGACGTCGAGGTGACGTACCGGGGCACCTGCCCGAACTGCGCGTCGGCGTGACGCACCAAGTCTCGGACGCACCAAGCACGCACTGAGCACGCATTGAGCCTCGAAGGGCCCGGCATCTTCTGGATGCCGGGCCCTTCGCGTTACCACCACCGCGCCCTCAGCGCATACGACGCAGGCCCGGATCCTGATGGATCCGGGCCTGCGTCTCTGAGTAGCGGGGACAGGATTTGAACCTGCGACCTCTGGGTTATGAGCCCAGCGAGCTACCGAGCTGCTCCACCCCGCGTCGGTGAACACAACATTACGTCACCCCGCCGACCAGCGCAAATCAATATCCGCTACGCCCTGACCAGGCCCTGAGCCGGGCCTGGACCGACCCGGAGCTACGCGGTGAGCTCCTGGTGCAGCGCTTCCCGCAGCCGTGCCGCGCGCTCCGCCACCTCCGCAGGACCCAGCTCAACGGCACGCGCGCACCACCGCTGCCCCTCGGTCAGCTCCCCCCTGCGCGCCGCGAGCAGCGCAAGGCGCAGTGCGGCCCGGCCGTGCCCCGCGCGGGCGGCACGGGCCCACCACAGGGCGGCCTCGCGCTCGTTTCCCTCGCGGGCCAGGAGCAGCCCGAGGTTGAACGCGCCGTTGCGGCTGCCCGCCTCGGCGGCCTCCCGGTACCAGCGGGCGGCGTCGGTCATGTCGCCGCGGGCGGCGGCAAGCATCCCGACCCGTACCTGCGCACGGCGGTGCCCCTGCTCGGCCGCGCGCTCGTACCACTCCTCGCACTCGCTCTTCTCCGCCATCGGCTCGCCGAGCGCGGGCGGCCCCGGTGGCGGCTGACGGGAGTCCAGCACGGTGGCGAGCCGGAAGGCGGCCTCCGCGCTGCCGCCGCCCGCCGCACAGCGCAGATGGCGCTCCGCGGCCTGCTCGTCGCCGTCCCGGAGCAGCGCGATGCCGACCTGGAGCGCAGCCTCGGTGTGACCGGCGGCCGCTGCCCGCTCGTACCAGCTCAGAGCCGTACGGTCGTCGTCGCGGCCGACGTAGAGGATGCCCAGGTTGAAGGCGGCGTCGACGCTTCCGGCCTCGGCGGCCTTGGAGAACCAGGGCTCTGCGCCGGTCGCGTCGCCGGCCTGCAAAAGCAGCACGGCGAGCGCGTTGGCGGCCTCGCGGTGCCCGGCGTACGCGGCACGTCGGTACCACTGCTCGGCCTGCGGCGTACGGTCCTGCGCGGCGCAGAGCAGCCCCAGGTTGTACGCGCCGTTCACATCGCCCGCGTCCATCGCGGCCCGGTACCAGCGCTCGGCCGTCTGCTGCTGGCCGCGGGCGGCGTGCAGCGCGCCGAGGGCGTTGGCGGCGTTGCCGTCGCCGTCCTGGGCAGCACGCAGCCACCAGACCGCGGCGCTCTCCTCGTCCCCCGCGTCCCGCAGCAGGAACCCGAGCGCGCACGCGGCCCGGGCCTCGCCGTCCTTCGCGGACATGAGGTACCAGCGACCGGCCTCCTTCAGCTCGCCACGCTTCTCGAGGATCGCGCCGAGGTGCAGCGCGGCCCGCCGATGCCCACGGGCGGCGGCCTGCCGGTACCACTGCGCCGCCTCGTCGAGTACGGACAGCTCATCGCCCTCGGCGTCGGCGGCCGCGCCCGCGGCGGCGCCCCGGGCAGGGGCACCGGCAGCGCGAGCGACGCCGTCCTGAGCAGCGCAGACACCACGGCCGGGACCGTCGGCCGAAGCGGCGCCGCCCGGGGCGACTCCGCCCGCACCGGTACCCGAAGCGGTGGCCGCAGCCACCGCACCGTCCCGTGCCGCAGGCTCCGCGTGGCCCATCACCAGGCCCACGCCGCCGCCCGTGCGGGCCTCCTCCGCCGCCCGGCGCTCCAGCGCGCGGGCGAGCCGGTAAGCCCCCTCGCGGTGACCCTGTTCCGCAGCCGCGCGCAGCCAGCGCTCGGCGCCGACATCGCTGCGGTGCTCGAGCAGATCGGCGAGGGCGTACGCACCCAGCGCATGCCCCTGCTCGGCGGACTGGCGCAGCCAGTACTCCGCAGCGGGCTCGTCGCCGCGCTCACGGAAGTGCCGCCCCAGCGCATGCGCCGCGGCCGCGGAACCGGCGACGGCGGCGATGCGCCACCATCCGGCGGCCTCGTCGGCATACCCCCGCTGGTGGAGCAGGACACCCAGATTGTTGGCGGCGGCGCGGTCGCCGTCGGCCGTCGCGGCACGCAGATAGGGCTCGGCGCCGTCGAGGTCGCCGCGGCGCAGCAGCAGCGCGCCGAGCACGCTCATCGACGCGGTGTCGCCGCCGTCGGCCGCGCGCCGGTGGCGCGCCTCGGCCCCGGCGGTCTCCACCGAGGTCTCCGCCTGGTCGGCGCCGGCCCCGCGGCCGGCGCCGTCAACGTTGTCAACGACGTCGTCAGCAGCGGCACTGGCCGCGTCAATCACGCTTCCGGCATGCCGCTGCACAAACCGCCCTGTCTCCAACAGAGTTGCCCTGTCCCCCATAAATTCCATCGTCGCACCACCTGCAACCCGCGTACACCTGGTATACCGCAGCCAGTAAGGTCACTTCAGCGTTTTGTCGACATGCCCACAGATGGATAAGTCAAACACGCTCAACGCCAACTTGCCCCACGCGGCACGCAGTTCCCATCGCCAGCACATACGCACGAAGAGGGCCCGAATCCTCAAAGGATCCGGGCCCTCTTCATCTTCAGTAGCGGGGACAGGATTTGAACCTGCGACCTCTGGGTTATGAGCCCAGCGAGCTACCGAGCTGCTCCACCCCGCGTCGTTGTGTTGCAACCGTATCACGACGCGGGAGGGTGCCTGCCCAGCCCCCTCTCAGTGGCCCTTCAGCGACCCTCGAGTCCCCCTGCCCCTCAGCCGCCGGGCTTGGCCGTGCCGCTCGGCGGCGTGGACTGCGCCGCGGCGAGCCGCGCCAGCGCAGCGTCGAGGTCCTGCTGTGCCTTGCCGTACGCCTCCCAGTCCTTCGGCTCCTTCGCCAGCGCAGCCTCGGCGTCCTCGTGCGCCTTCAGGACGTCCGCGACGGCGGCCTTAAGCGCGGCGTCACCGGTCGCGGGCGGCTTGGTGGTGCCCGGTGGCTGTGTCGTCGTCGGCGGCTGCGCGGCGCCGTCCTGCGCGAAGACCGCGTCGAGCGCCTGCGTCAGGTCGTCCTTGAAGACCGGCTTGCCTCCGCCGTAGGCGACGGCGACCTTCTTCAGCAGGGGGTAGTTCGCGCTGCCACCGCGGGCGTACACCGGCTCGATATAGAGGAACCCGCCGTCGAGCGGCACGGTGAGCAGGTTGCCGTACTCGATGTCCGAGTCGGTACCTCTGAGGTTTCTGACGAACTCGGCGACGTCGTCATTACCGTTGAGCTCACTCTGCACCTGTTGTGGACCTTGCACGGTCTCGGTGGTTCTCAACAGCCTTATCGTGCCGTACTTGTCGCTGTTGGCATCGGCGTCGACCGCCATGAACGCGCCCAGGTTGGGGCGTCCGGCCGGCGTGAACGTCGTCGTCAGCGAGAACTTCTGCGCCTTGTCCCCGGGCATCTTCAGGCTCAGGTAGTACGGCGGAACCGCGCTGGTGTCCTTGTTCGTCGGGTCGTCGGGCACCTGCCAGGCGTCGGAGCCGCTGTAGAACTGCGCCGGCTCGGTGACGTGGTACCGGGTGAGCAGCTCGCGCTGCACCTTGAACATGTCCTGCGGGTACCGCAGATGGGCCTTCAGCGCCGGCGAGATGTCGCTCTTGGGCTTCACCGTGCCGGGGAACGCCTTCATCCAGGTCTTGAGCACCGGATCCTCGGTGTCCCACTGGTACAGGTTGACCGAGCCGTCGTACGCGTCGACGGTGGCCTTCACCGAGTTGCGGATGTAGTTGACCTGGTTCTGCTGGGCAACGACCGTGCGCTGATTGGTGGTCAGCGAGTCGGCCGTGGTGTCCCCCAGTGTCGTGCGCGAGGCGTAGGGGTAGCCGTTGGTCGTGGTGTACGCGTCGACGATCCACTGGATCCGGTGGTTGACGACCGCCGGATAGGCGTCGCCGTCGATGGTCAGCCACGGGGCGACCGCCTCGACGCGCTCCTTGGGCGTGCGGTTGTACAGAATCCTCGAGCCTTCGCCGACGGCTCCCGAGTAGAGAATCTGCGGCTCGCTGAAGGCGACGGCGTAGGCCGCGCGGTTCAGCGGGTTGGAGAGGTTGACGCCGCTCTTGCCCTGGTAGCTCGTGTACTTGGTGGGCCCGACGCTCGCCTCGTAGTCGAGCTCCTTCTGCGGGCCGCCGACGATCGAGTACTGCTCGGTCTTCTCGCCGTAGTAGATCCGCTGCTCGTACGTGGGGAGCGCGCCGCTGGTCGGCATCCCGGACTCGGTGAAGTCGGGCGAGCCGACGGTGCCCTTGTCCGCGTCCGTGATGGCGCTCGTGCCCTTGGCCGCGATCGCGCCATAGCCATGGGTGTAGGTGAAGTGGTCATTGATCCAGTTGCGCTTCTGGATGCCCCTGATGTTGAGCTCGCGCAGTCCGATGACCGTGTCCTGCGGCTGCTTGTCGAGGCCGGTGTACCGGTCCACGTCGAGAGTCGCGGGGAACTGGTAGTACTTGCGCTCCTGCTGGAGCTGCTGGAAAGCGGGCGAGACGACGTTCGAGTCGACAAGTCGATAGCTGGCCGCCGAGGGCGCCGCCGCGCGCTGCTGGGCCTTGCGCTTGGGGTCGCCCTTGCCGGAGTAGTCCTCCGGGGCGGCCTTGTCGATGCCGTACGCATGACGCGTGGCCTCGATGTTCTTCTTGATGTACGGGCTTTCCTTGGCCTGCTCGTTCGGCTGGACCTGGAACTTCTGCACGATCGCCGGGTAGAGACCGCCGATGAGAATTGCCGACAGGACCATCAGCCCGAAGCCGATCACGGGCAGCTGCCAGGTGCGGCGCCAGAGCGTCGCGAAGAACAGCACGGCGCAGATGACGGCGATGCAGAAGAGGATCGTCTTCGCCGGGAGGTACGCGTTGGCGTCGACGTACCGCAGGCCCGTCCAGTTGCCGGTGGCCTTGAAGTCGCTGGACTTCACCGCGAGGCCGTACCGGTCGAGCCAGTACGCCACGGCCTTGAGCGAGACGAAGAAGCCGAGCAGCACCGACAGGTGGCCGGTGGCCGCGCCGGTCGCGCGCGGGCCGGGGCTGGTGATCCGCAGCCCGCCGTACAGGTAGTGCGTGAGGGCGGCAACGATCAGGGAAAGCACCGCGGCAGCGAAGCCGAAGCCGAGCAGGAAGCGGTACCAGGGCAGGTCGAAGGCGTAGAACGACACGTCCATCTGGAACTGCGGGTCCTTCTGACCGAAGGACACGCCGTTGACCCACATCAGCCAGGTCCGCCACTGGCTGGTGGCGGAGGCGCCGGCGATCAGCCCGACCAGAGCGGTGATCGCGAGGAGCACCCACTTCTTGTACGGGGCGATGCCCATCCGGTACCGGTCAAGGCTCTGCTGCTCCAGCGACATGGCGCTGAGCGGCGGGCGCAGCCGGTGCGCCAGCCAGATGTTCACGCCGACAGCTGTGGCCATCAGCAGCCCGAAGACGGCGAACAGGCCGATCTTCGTCCACAGCGTGGTGGTGAAGACGGAGGAGTAGTGGACGGATCGGTACCAGAGCCAGTCGGTCCAGAACCCCGCGAACATGACGAACGCCATGGCCAGCACGGCCAGCACGCCCAGTGTCATGAGCAGGGTGCGGACACGCCGGGACGGCCGGCCCACTCTGATCCGTGGCCCGGTCGGGCCTCCGCCGCGGTCCGGCATCTGGAAAGCCAACGTGCGCACCTCGAAGTTCGCGGTCGTGTGAAACGGGCCCCGCGATCGTAGAGCCCACTACTGCAACTTACTGAGGCTTTACCTAGTTCCCGTCCTGGGGTCAGAAGGAGGCAGGATATTGGGCATGTCCAACGCTTCTTCTTCCGGCCCTCCCATGGCCGCGAGCCCACTGACCCGCGCGGTGCTCGAAATCGACGAGTATGCGTCCGGGCTCGGCTGGGACCAGCCGGCCAGGCTCTTCGCGCTCGTCGACACCGCACAACTACGCACCCAGGAGCCGGGCCTCGCGGCCCAGCTCGGCCTCGACGGCGAGGAGGCGGCCGCGCCGCTGACTCCGATCGAGCAGGACGAGATCCCGTCCGGCACCCCGCTGGACGAGTTCCTGGCGACGATCGCCTGGCCGGACGCGGTCTCGGGCTGCGCCCTGACCGTGGAGCGCCAGATGCTCCCGCCCTCGGCCGAGGCCTCGGTCCCGGCCGGGCTCACCGGCAAGGCCCTCACCAAGTGGGTCGCGTCCCACCCGGACCGCCAGGAGGTCCGCATGACGGTCGCGGTCCTCCGCGACGGCACCCGCGAATCGGCTCTGCGCCTGCGCGAAAAGGACTCCCCGACGGAGGTCCTCACGGGCGCGTCCCTGGTCCCGGGCCTGGCAGAGGCACTCTCGGCAACGTTCGAGGCGTAGCCGCGACGTCGTACGGCACCGCTGGGCCCGGTCGCAAGGGACCGGGTACAGCGGTTTGCTGTGGGGTGGTCGTCTGCGACTGCGAGCAGCGGGGTCGAGCGCGAGCCACGGCGCCCAGGGGTGGCCCGAGCCACGCCGAACGCGTGGGCGCAGCCTTACGAACCCGCGGGGCGGCAGCTCGGGTGCCGAACGCACGGCGCGGGGGCGCAGCCTCGCGGAGCGGGGTCGAGCGCGAGCCACGGCCCCCAGGGGTGGCCCGAGCCACGCCGAACGCGTGGGCGCAGCCTTACGAACCCGCGGGGCGGCAACTCGGGTGCCGAACGCACGGCGCGGGGGCGCAGCCTCGCGGAGCGGGGTCCCGCGCGAGCGCAGCTCCGCGCCACGGGGGCCTTGGGGCACCCCGTGCCCCAGGAAAACAGGGCGGGCGGGTGGGAAAGCCCGCACTCGCCCGCGGAAGCCCGAAGCGCCGGCCAGGTGCTGCGTGAAACACCAGGCCGGGTACGGCGCGAAGCGCCAGTCGGGGCCCGCGCCCCGAGCGGGCGACCCCCAGCCTCGCAGAGGCGCGACGCAGCGCCGAAAGGCAGCCCCGAGCCCTCGGCGCGTAGCGCCAAGCGGAGCGCAGCCGAGCCGCTCCCAGGGGGCCTGGGGGCCTCCCCCAGTTCGGGAAGGGGCGGGCCAGGGGAAAACCCCCGCCGTCAGCCCCTACCGCAGCCCACCAATCCCGCCGTATCCCCCGACCTGATCTTCTCCAGCGACTTCGCCGCATCGTCGATCGTGTTCACCTTCACCAGCGTCAGCCCCTTCGGAATGTCCGACGCCGCCGCCGCGCAGTTCTCACTCGGCGTCAGGAAGTACTGCGCCCCCGCATTCCGCGCCCCCACCAGCTTCATCTCGATCCCCCCGATCGGACCGACCTTCCCCTTGTCGTCGATCGTGCCCGTGCCCGCCACGAACTTCCCGCCCGTGAGGTTCCCCGGCGTCAGCTTGTCGACGATCCCGAGCGCGAACATGAGGCCCGCACTCGGACCCCCGACATCCGCCAGGTTGATGTCGATGCCGAACGGGAAGGTGTGGTCCGTCCCGGCCTGGATGCCGACAATCGCCCGGTTGTCCTTGTCCGCCTTCACCGTGGTGATCGTGACCTTCTCGGTGCCCGAAGGCTCCTTGCCCGCCTTCTCCGCCGCGGCCGCATCCTTCGCGGGGACGATCGTGAAGACGACGTTCTGCCCGGGCTTGTGCTTCACGACCAGCTTCGCGACATCCGCGGGCTCCTTCACCGCCGTGCCGTCCACCGCCCGGATCACATCGCCCGCGTGCAGCCGGTTCTCGGCGGGCGTGTCCTTGAGGACCGTGGAGACGACCACCCGTGTCTTCACCGGGATCTTCAGCTGCTGCAGCGCCGCGACCTTCGCGCTCTCCTGCGACTGGGTGAACTCTTCCGCGTTCTCCTGCGTCGACTGCTCTTCCGTCTTGCCGCCCGGGTAGAGCGTGTCGTGCGGCACCACCACGTTGTCGTGGGCCAGCCAGCCGTAGACCGCCTCGACGATGTTCATTTTGTAGTCCGCGCCCGTGACCCTGACCGTCGTCATATTGAGGTGACCGGTCGTCGGGTAGGTCTTGCGGCCGGAGATCTGGAGGACCGGCTCACCACCTGCCGCGCCGAGGGTGTTGACCGTCGGTCCGGGCGACATCTCCGAATACGGCACTGTGATGAACACCCCTGCGCAGAGCAGCGCAATAAAGATCAGCGTGGAGGCGAGCATCGTCGCGGTGCGGCGTGGCATGGAACGACAGTACGGGACAGGTCTGTCGGAGGACCGTCGGGGCCGGTTCGTACGGGCGACTTGGCAGCTGCGTACGGTCTGCGGCCGGGGCACACTCGGATCAGCCGGGTCACACCCGGGTCATACGGCGTCGGTACCGGAGCCCGCCTTCTCCATCGCGTCGCGGAACCGCGCATAGCCGGCAAGCTCGGCCACATCCCCGGTCGTCCGGTTCCGTGAGGCCCAACTTCCCCATATCGCGGCACCGACGGCAGCGAAAAGCGGAATGAGGAGCCAAGCGAGTGCCGCCATCCCGGCCTCCTTACACCATGAGCCAGCAGAACTGAGTGATCAACAGATTAGTGTCTGCACGTTCAACGCTCATGGCAGGGGTGCGGTTACGCAAACTGGGGCGCTTGGCAGCCGTCCGGGTTTCAGCCCGCAGCGACAGCCCTACGCGCCGACCCACTCTTCCGTGCCGTCGGAGAACTTCTGATGCTTCCAGATCGGCACCTCGTGCTTGAGGTCGTCGATCAGCTTCCGGCACGCTTCGAAGGCCTCCCCGCGGTGCGGGCAGGACACGGCGACGACGACCGCCAGATCGCCGACCTCCAAGTCACCCACACGGTGGACGGCGGCAAGCGCCCGCACGGGGAACTCCGCCGTGACCTTCTCGGCGATACGGCGCATCTCGGCCTCGGCCGAGGGATGGCAGGAGTACCCGAGCGTGTCGACATCCGCCCCGCCGTCGTGATTGCGCACGGTGCCGACGAAGAGCGCGGTGCCTCCCGACGCGTCGTCGCCGACGGCCGTGAAGACCTCGTCGACGGAGAGCGGGGTCTCACGGATCGCGAGCAGCCGGATGGGGTCCTTCGCCGCCTGCTCGCCGGGGTGGTCGTACCTGCTTGCCATGCCATCCATCGTGCCGTACGCCACTGACATCGCCCAATAGCGGATTCGACCGGCCGCCGGCGCAACGCGTTGGAGCCTTCTACAGTCGGCTCCCGGACGGCCGCCTACAGACGGCGCCGCGCCTTGCGTGCACGCCGCACCAGCGCGGCCGTACCGAGCAGCGCCACCGTCGCACCCGCGGCGCCCGCCGCAGTCGCGTCCTTGCGGCCGAGTCGGCGGCCCGCGACGGTGTGGCGCCCCTCCACCTCCTCCAGCAGCGCGGCCAGGACCTCCTCGTTGGTCCACTGCGGACGCCAGCCCGCGTCGTGGAGCCGGCTCACGCTGACCACCCAGGGGTGCATCGTGTACGCGAGGTCCCCCGCCGGGGACGGGGTGAGGCCGATCCGGTGGAGCCTGGCCGCCGCGCCGAGAGCGACCGCCGATGGCAGCTCCATCCGCCGGATGCCGCTGAGCTCCTCGACCTCCTCCTGCTCCAGCCAGCCGTCACAGCCGACCGCCAGCTCGCCCTCGACCTTCTCCAGGGCGGCGTACTCCAGCGCGCTCACCAGGTCCTCGACATGGCAGAACTGCCAGGTCGGACGGGATCCGGCGACCACCAGCAGCCGCGGCGACTCGAAGTAGCGGGTCAGCGCGGTGTCAGTACCGCCCACCAGGACGGCGGGTCTTACCACCGTGACGTTGAGCCCCGGGTGCGCGCGCGGCCCACGGCGGCCCAGGCGCTCGATCTCCAGCAGGTCGCCGACGCCCGTGGCCTCGGCGGTGGCGCGCAGCTCCGCGTCCTCGGACAGCGGGATGTCGTTGTCGGGCAGCGCCCCGTAGACCATCGCGGAGGTGCACAGGACGACCCGGTGCACACCGGCGGCCGCCGCAGCGGTCAGCACGGTCTGGGTGCCGCGGACGTTGTAGGCGGTACGGGCGGCGGAGTCGGTCTCCAGGTCGAGGTCGAGCGCCAGATGCACCACCACGTCGGCGCCACGCAGCTTCTCGGCGATCGCCGGGTCGCGTACGTCGAGAACGTGCCACTGCGCCTCGGAGACCTCACCCCGGCGCTCGTCGATCGCGATGACCTGCTTGACCTCCGCGGATGCGGTCAGCCGCCGGGTGAGCAGGTCGCCGACGCCGGTGGCGGCACCGGTGACCGCGACGACGGGACCACGGCCTGCCGACCCGCGGCCTGCGGTCTGGGTTGAGCGGTTTCGCGCTGCGCGAACCTGCGGATCTGGGGAACTCACCAGGCGTCTCCAGCGGTTGTCTTCAGTACGTGAGCGAATGACGCGTACGTACCAGGTGGCGTCCATCCTGCCGCAGGCCGGGAGTCGGCGGAGCACCGAGCCCATATGCGGCCCGGATGTCGAGGCCACTCCGGCAGACCCGCAGCCGCTTAGGCTGGTGGTGTTGTCGGGCATTCGCCGCCGGCAGGAAGCCGGCGGCCCTACGAGCCGAGGAACCCCGTGAGTGACACCCCATTCGGATTCGGCCTTCCGCCGGAGGAGCCGGAGAACGGCGACGAGGGCAAGAAGAAGGATCCCGCCGGCGGTGGCCAGGGCGCAGACGGGCCCTCCCCGGCGAATCCCTTCGGTTTCGGCTCCGGGCAGGGCGCGGACAATCCGTTCGCCGCGATGTTCGGCTCCCTGAACCCGAACGACCTGGGCGCGGCATTCCAGCAGCTCGGCCAGATGCTGAGCTTCGAGGGCGGCCCGGTGAACTGGGACATGGCCAAGCAGATCGCGCGCCAGACGGTCTCCCAGGGCACTCCGGACGGCACCAAGGACGAGAGCGTGGGCCCGGCCGAGCGGACGGCGGTCGAGGAGGCCGTGCGCCTCGCCGACCTGTGGCTGGACGGCGCGACCTCGCTGCCCTCCGGCGCGAACACGGCCGTGGCGTGGAGCCGTGCCGAGTGGGTCGAGGCGACCCTGCCCGCATGGCAGCAGCTCGTCGATCCGGTCGCTGAGCGTGTCGGCCTGGCCATGGGCGATGTGCTGCCCGAGGAGATGCAGGCAATGGCGGGCCCGCTGATCGGCATGATGCGCTCCATGGGCGGCGCGATGTTCGGCCAGCAGATCGGACAGGCCGTGGGCGCGCTCGCGGGCGAGGTGGTCGGCTCGACCGATATCGGCCTGCCGCTCGGCCCCGCGGGCAAGGCCGCGCTGCTGCCGCTGAACATCGAGGCGTTCGGCAAGGACCTCGGTGTGCCGAAGGAGGAGGTGCGGCTGTATCTCGCCCTGCGCGAGGCCGCCCACCAGCGGCTCTTCGCGCATGTGCCGTGGCTGCGCTCGCATCTGTTCGGCGCGGTGGAGAGTTACGCGCGCGGGATCAAGGTCGACACCAGCAAGCTGGAGGACGTGGTCGGCCAGCTCGACCCCACGCACCCCGAGCAGCTGCAGGAGGCACTCCAGCAGGGCATGTTCCAGCCGGAGGACACCCCGGCGCAGAAGGCCGCGCTGGCCCGCCTGGAGACCGCCCTCGCGCTGGTCGAGGGCTGGGTGGACGCGGTTGTGCACGAGGCCGCGTCGACCCGGCTGACCTCGGCGGACCGTCTGCGCGAGACGCTGCGCAGGCGGCGTGCCTCGGGCGGTCCCGCCGAGCAGACCTTCGCGACGCTGATCGGCCTCCAGCTGCGGCCGCGACGGCTGCGGGACGCAGCGCGGCTGTGGGCCTCCCTCACGGACGCGCGGGGCGTCGACGGGCGCGACGGCCTGTGGGAGCACCCGGACATGCTGCCGACCGCCACGGATCTGGACGACCCGGACGGCTTCGTCCACCGTGAGCAGCTCGACTTCTCCGAGCTGGACAAGATGCTCGGTGAGGCGGCAGGCGGCGGGAAGCCGAAGCTCGACAAGGGCGACAAGGCCGACGACGGCGACGGGGACGAGAAGGACGACACCGACAAGTGAGCCTGCACGACGACGCCGTTCTCGTACTGAAGAGCTACGAGGATCAGGAGGAGCTGCGGCAGCTCTATCTCGACCATCTGGCAGTGCACCCGGATGGGATGTGGAAGTCCTGTGAGACCGGGCATGTCACGGCGAGCGCCCTGGTCATCGACCCGGAGCGCGGTCGGGTGCTGCTGACGCTGCACAAGAAGCTCGGCATGTGGCTGCAGATGGGCGGCCACTGCGAGCCCGGTGATGCGACGCTCGCGGATGCCGCGCTGCGGGAGGCGACGGAGGAGTCCGGGATCGGCGGGCTGACCCTGCTGCCCGGTGGTCCGGTGCGCCTTGACCGGCATGCGATTCCGGCGCCCTGCCACTGGCATCTCGATGTGCAGTACGCGGCGCCGGCTCCGGCCGGGGCGGTCGCGGAGATCAGCGAAGAGTCGCTCGATCTGCGCTGGTTCGCGTACGACGAGGTGGCGAGGGTGGCCGACGAGTCGGTCGTACGACTCCTCGATCGCACCCGCTCGGCGCTCTCGGCGCTGTAGCCGCGGCATGAAGTAAGGGGCGGCCTCAATGGAGGCCGCCCCTTACTCGTGCACCGTGTTACTCGTACGCCCTGCTAGTTCCAGGCGTTGTTCTGGTTCTGGGCGTGGGCACCGTGCTGGCCCATGCCGTACTGCGCGCGCAGGCCCTGCCCGATCTCCGCGCTCTGTGGCGGCATGACCTCGCTCGGCTGCACCAGCGCGAAGCCCTGGCCGAGGAAGCTCAGCTCCCAGCCCTCGCCGGTGTTGCCCCGCCGCCGCCGTACGCCCGAAGAGTGCGTCTGCGCCTGCATCTGCACGCGCAGGGAGGAGGACCAGGCGACGATCGCGTCGGCGTCGGCATTGACGTACTTGTCGGGCGTGACCTGCATCATCAGGGGCTGGCCCGAGGTCATCAGGGCGACCTTGCCCCGGCCTGAGATATTGAGCTGGTACTTGCCGGAGCCGGAGATTCCGTACTGACTGTCCACCGCGATGACCTCGGTGTGCAGCGTGGAGTCGAGCGCCAGCACATAGGCGCTGTCGACCGTCATGCCGTCCTGGTCGACATCCACTACGTGGATGTACTGCGCGAGGTTGGCGAGGTAGACGGTGCCCTGCCCCGAGCAGCGCATCAGGTCCAGGCCCTCGCCGGTGTTGGCGCGGGCCCGCCGCTGGTTGTTCGTCTGGTACTCGCCGTCGAAGTCGACAAGACCCTGGTACGCGACCATGGCGCCCTTGCGGGCGAGGATGTCGTCGTGGCCGGCCAGCGAGACCCGCAGGAGCTGCGGGTTCTGCACGACGTACCGGTCCTGCGACTGCTGTTCCGTGTAGCTGAAAAGCGGACTCTGCATGGTGTGTTCTCGCTCCCCCTCAGTTCCGGATCCGCAGGCGGTCGGTACTGTCCTCGCTCGGCTGTACGACGACGATGCCCTGGCCCGAGAAGGCCATCTGGTAGGCCTCTCCGCTGCCCCGCCCGATCAGCGAGGATGCCTTGAAGCTGCGCTTGCCCTTCACCTTGAGGTTCGGGGACCAGGCGACAAGGGCGTCCGGGTCGACGTACGTCTCGTCCTCGCCACGGCCGCAGTCGACGACGATCGGCGTGCCGCGCGAGGTGAGAGCCACCCAGCCGGTGCCCGAGATCTCGATGTTCCACAGGCCCTGGCCGGCGAACTTGGCCAGGCCCTTGACCCGCTCGACGCCCCACTGCAGGTGCGCGTCGAAGGCCAGCAGATTGGTGCCGTTGACCGAGAGCGAGTCGTTGTTGAGGTTGATGACGACGACGTCCGCGCCGTAGTCGGCGAGGTAGAGCAGTCCGTCGCCGGAGCACTTCATGATGGGCGCGCCCTCGCCGGTCACCCACTGGGAGGCGATCTGGCGGACGGCGGGCGGGTTCGGCTCGTACTGCACAAAGCCTTCGTAGGCGACCATCGAGCCGGTGCGTGCGTACAAGTCCTGGCCGCCGGCCATGGCCACCTTGAGCATGGCGCGGCCGTGGTTCTCCATCCGGGCCGCGATCGGGGTCGGGGCGAAGCCCGCGAGTTGCTGGTTCATTCTTCGGGCTCCCTCAGACCTCGTACGGCTGGACGACGATGAAGTTCCCGGGGGCACCCCGGAACTGGAGATTGACGGTCTCTCCGCTGTGTCCCGGGTACGCGTTGCGACGCAGCCGGACCTGGCTGGAGAGAATCACCTGGGACGCGGCCGACCAGGCGACGACGGCGTTGCAGTCGGCGAACGTCGTCGGCGTGACCGGCAGGACCACGGGAACGCCGTGGGTCTTCACGACGACCGTGCCGGTGCCGTGGAACATCATCGTGAACAGCGCACCGCCGGGGATGCCGTGGCCCTCGATCCTGCGCACCTCGTGCTGCAGGGTCTCGTCGAACGCGAGCACGTTCTCGGCGGAGACGCAGATGCCGTCGCCCTGCAGCTCGATGGTGTGCAGATGCGCGCCGTTCTCGGCGAGGAAGACCTGGCCGCGGCCGGAGCAGCGCATCAACTGCATCTCCTGGCCGGTGGCGTTGCCGACGATGCGACCGGCGAAGCCGGCGCCCTTGTAGCTGAAGTCGACCTTGCCCTGATACATCACCATGCTGCCCTGGCGGGCCAGGACGGGCGTGCCGCCCATGGTCAGATCGACCCGCATGAGCTGCTGGTTCTGCGGGGTCCAGCGCTGACCGGTGGGGGTCTCGCGGTAGGCCTGGAGGGCGGCCTGCAGACCGGCGCCGGCCTGCGGGACTCCCTGGGGCATGCCGACGGGCTGCTGCTGTCCGTACGGGGACGGTGCCTGCTGTCCGTACGGCGCAGGCGCGCCCGGCGGGACCTGGCCCGGCGGTTGTCCGGGCAGCTGGCCCGGGACCTGCCCGGGGACCTGGCCGTACTGCGGCTGCTGGGGCGGCTGTCCGTACGGCGCGGGGGCGGGCGCCGGCGGCGGAACGGTGCCGGCCGGCGGGGTCATCGGCGCCGCGATGGTGGGCGCCGCGTGCATCTGCGGGTTGTGCGCAGGAGCGGGCGCCGGTGCCGGGGCCGGGGCAGGCGGTGCACCGAAGGAGGGCGCGGGCTGGGGGGCCTGGGGCATCTGCGGTGCGGCGGGCGCGCCGAACGCCGGGGGCGCGGTCGCCTGCGGGGGCGGCGCGAACGACGGCGCGGCGCCCTGCGGCTGCTGCGCGGCCGGCTGCTCCTCGGCGACCTCGCCGCCGAAGTTCTTGAGCAGCGCGTCGAGTCCGCCGTCGAAGCCCTGGCCGACGGCGGCGAAGCGCCACACGTCCTTCAGGTAGAAGTCGCCGAGCATCACCGCGCGCTCGGTGGTGAACTCCGAACCCGTGAAGGCGTACCGCACGACCTCTTCGCCGCCCGCGACGATGCGGATGTACCCGGGGCCGACCTGCGACATCTGCCCGGCGCCGTCGATCGTCGCCGTGAACGAGAGCTTGTGGATGTTGGCCGGAATACGGTCCAGAGTGACACGGAAGGACTCGGTGTCACCGGACTGCGCGCCGAGCAGCTGAACGGACTCCTCAGGCGATTTCGGCTGGTTGAAGAAAATGAAGTACCGGTCGTCCGAAAGCTGCTCGTTGGCGTCGAGTCCGAAGCAGCTGATGTCGAAGGTCAAACCAGGAGCGGCGATCTGCACACCTACGTACAGATCTGTTCCCGGCGTGAGATCACTGATCTTGGCCTTGTGGCCGCGTTGGAATTCCCTGGCCATGCGTAACGACCGTCCCCCATCCCGAAATATGATTACGTCGCGCCAGGCTAACGGCTGAGTGCGACATTGAGCCAAGCCGGTACCCATTCGGTACAGGACCGTTGATCGTCACTCTCCGCGCGCGGTGGGAAGGTGGGGCAGCCGGTCGGCGGCGACGACGCCCTCGAGATAGCCCCTGGCCCGCTCGGTACGGGGATACGCCTCCAGCAGCCGCCAGAACCGCGGCCCGTGTCCCGGCACAAGAAGATGGGCCAGCTCATGGACGAGCACATAGTCCACGACATACTCGGGCATGCCCTGCAGACGGTGCGACAGGCGGATGCTGCCCTCCGCGGGAGTGCAGGAGCCCCAGCGGGTGTTCTGGTTCGTCACCCATCGCACGGATGTCGGTCTTGCGCGTCCGTCGAAGTACTGGGCGGACAAGCGCTCGGCACGCTCGGTCAGTTCAGCGTCGCCCAGGATGCGCTTGGACTCCTGCGCGGCGAGCTTGTCGAGCATGACGGTGACCCAGCGCCGCTCCTCCGCCTCCGACATCCTGGCGGGAATGAGGACGATGGTCCGGTCACCCTCCCGATAGGCGGAGACCGTTCTGCTGCGCCGGGCGCTCCTGCGGACCTCGACCGCACTCGTCCCCGATCCGCGGGACGGGCGGCTGATCGCGCTGCGCTGTTGACTCCCGGAGCTGTGCGGTGGGGTCTCCCCAGCGAGGCGAGGGGAAGGGTCGACGGACACGCCCCGACGTTACCCGCTGTCAGTGGGGGAAGTCCCGACTCCGGGACGGTTCGAGCATGATCCACTCCTTGGCGTGCACCATTTGAACGACTAATACCAGGTGCCTGTGGACAACTTTTCACAGCTGTCGGCGCGACCGTGCATTCTGACAGCAGATCAGTCCGCAGATCGGCGCAGAGATCCGACAAGACCTTCACAACACTTCGACGGGGGATCGGGGGAACGGGGAAGTGGAAATGCATCCGATGGTGAAGCCTGCCCTGAGGCGGGCGTGGCGGGAGCGGCAGACCGTGCAGTTCGGGGTGACTCCCGCGCATGCGGTGGCGGTCGGCCCGGTGGACACGGCGACGAGCTCGCTGCTGGAGCTGCTGGACGGCACCCGGGGGTTGCCGCTGTTGCGCGAGGAGGCGCGGGCAAGAGGTCTGCCCGAGGGACAAGTGGACGCTCTGGTGAAGCGGTTGGCGAAAGCCGGACTGCTCGACGATCCGACGGCCGGCGGACCTGCGGCCGAGGCGTTACGGAAACGGGCAGGCGCGCTCGACCGGCTGCGCCCCGATCTGGCATCGCTGTCCGTGGTCCATCCGGAACCGGGGGCCGGAATACAGCGCCTGGCGGCGAGGCGCGCGATGCGTGTCCAGGTCCGGGGCGCGGGCCGGGTGGGTGCGACGGTCGCCGGCGTGCTGTCCGCCTCCGGAGTGGGCCGGGTCGAGGTGCTGGACGGCGGATGTACGCAGCCGTGGGACGTGGCCCCCGGCGGCCTGCCGACGGAGGCGGTCGGCGAACGGCGGGACGCGGCGGCACGGCAGCTGGTGCGGCGGTCCGCGCCGGACCGCCCGCCACGCGCGGCCGAGTCGGCGACGGCATCGGCCGGGGCCGAGCCCGGCCTCTCGCTGGTCGTCGTCGCTCCACGGGACGGACTTGCGGCCTATGTGCCCGAGCCCGCCGCGGCCGAGGACTGGATCACCACCGGCACACCCCATCTGTACTCGGGAGTTGTCGAAGCCTCAGGCGTAGTGGGCCCGCTGGTGCTCCCCGGCGGCACGGCCTGCGCCGGCTGCCTTGAGCTGCGCCGGGCCGAGCGCGACCCGGGCAGGGCGAGGCTGCTCGCACAGTGGCGCTCGGGGGGCCGTCGCAGCGCGGCTCCGGCCTGCGATATTGCGCTGGCCACTGCGGTGGCGGGGATGACGGCGGCGCACGCGCTGTCGTTTCTCGACGGGGAGCTGCCCGCGAGCACGGGAGCCCGGTGGGAGACATCCCTGCCTCTGCTGGACTGGCGGTCGGAGACGATCGCACCGCACCTCGACTGCCTCTGCAGGGCAGCCGGGAAAACTGAGAGGGGGCACACCTCAGGGTTCGGGCCGTCGCACGAGACAATGGTCGGGTAACCGCCGTCAGTGAGGTAAAGCCATCAGGCGAACGCGGCACGGCTGTCTGGGATTTGGAGGGGCGCATGTCTGATCTTCCCCGGAAGGCGGTCACCCGGACCGCCAAGTTGGCCGCGCTGCCACTGGGCTTCGCCGGCCGTGCCACATGGGGTCTGGGCAAGCGGATCGGCGGGAAGTCCGCGGAGATCGTGGCGAGGGAGCTGCAACAGCGCACGGCGGAACAGCTCTTCAAGGTCCTCGGTGAGCTCAAGGGCGGTGCGATGAAGTTCGGGCAGGCCATGTCTGTCTTCGAGTCGGCGCTCCCCGAGGAGGTCGCGGGCCCCTACCGCGCGGCTCTCACAAAGCTGCAGGACGCGGCGCCCCCGATGCCGACACGCACGGTCCACGCGGTCCTGACGGAGCGGCTGGGCCGGGAGTGGCGGGAGCTGTTCCTCAACTTCGAGGACAAGCCTTCGGCCGCCGCGTCCATCGGTCAGGTGCACCGGGCGGTGTGGCACGACGGGCGCGAGGTTGCGGTGAAGGTGCAGTACCCGGGGGCGGGGGATGCGCTGCTGTCCGATCTGACGCAGCTCAGCCGGTTCGCCCGGCTGCTTGGTCCGCTGATCCCGGGGATGGACATCAAGCCGCTGATCGCCGAGCTCCGCGACCGGGTGTCGGAGGAGTTGGACTACGAGCTGGAGGCGCAGGCACAGCGGGAGCACGCTGCCGAGTTCACGGACGACCCGGATGTTGTGGTGCCGGACGTGGTGCATCAGTGTGACCAGGTGCTGGTGACCGAGTGGATCGACGGGATCCCGCTGGCCGAGGTGATCGCCCACGGCACGGACGAGCAGCGGGACCGGGCGGGGCAGTTGCTGGCCCGCTTCCTGTTCTCGGGTCCGGCGCGCACGGGGCTGCTGCACGCCGATCCGCACCCGGGGAACTTCCGGCTGCTCCCGGAGGAGGACGGCGAGGGCTGGCGGCTCGGGGTACTGGACTTCGGCACCGTGGACCGGCTGCCCGGTGGGCTGCCGGGGACCATCGGCGACTGTCTGCGGATGACGCTCGACGGCGAGGCCGAAGCGGTCTACGAGCTGCTGCGCGAGGCGGGCTTCGTCAAGGAGGCCATAAAGCTCGACCCCGACGCCGTGCTCGAGTATCTGCTGCCGATCATCGAGCCCGCGGAGGCCGAGGAGTTCACCTTCACCCGGAGCTGGATGCGCCACCAGGCGGCCCGGATCGCCGACATCCGCTCCCCCGCCCATCAGCTGGGCAAGCAGCTCAATCTGCCGCCCTCGTATCTGCTCATACACCGGGTGACGCTGAGCACGATCGGCGTGCTGTGCCAGCTGAACGCCACGGTGCGGCTGCGCGATGAGCTGGACTCGTGGCTCCCCGGGTTTCTGGCGGACGACGGGGAGGACAGCGAGGCGGTCGAGGCGCAGGCCTGATCCGGTCAGCGCGACCGGGTCAGCGCGCGGCCGTCACCACCAGGCAGAGTCGAGCCGGCCCTCGATCGCTCTGATGTTGGCGCGTGCGCAGTCGTCGCAGTAGTAGTGACGAGTGCCGTTCTCCACGGAGCAGGTCCAGGTGGGCGGTGGTCCCTCGGCGACGGCGCCGCAGTGGGAACACACGATGCTCTCGGCACCCGGCTGCGCAGGGTGAGGAGTCTGCTGCTGGTCCACCTCGTGACGATAACCCCGCAGGGGACCGGCCGCAGGGGCAACGCACCGGGACAACGCACCGCGGGAGCCGGTCCGTTCGGACCGGCCCCCGCGGGTCAGCTTCTGCTTCTGCTGTCAGTGCATGTGTGCGGTCAGTTCATGACCGCCATGGCCAGTGCGCGGCGGGCGCGCATCGAGACACGCTCGGCACGGCGCTGCATCCTCCGGGCGGCGATCAGGCGCACGGCCTGGCGTTCCGCGTTGGCTTCGCGCAGGCGCTCGTGCATATGCGCACGTGCCATGGCTTCTGGGATGAGTTGCATCTCACGGGTCCTGTTCTGACGCGAGGCGTTCGCGCCGGTGGTGGTGACGTCTGAGGTCGCGGAGCCGGACGGCTCGCTCATGGAAGAGGTCATTGGGGCCAGCTTCTGGGGATCGTGCGTGACGGGTCGGTCGATGGTTCCGATGGCGTTCATGCCGCGACCGGGTTCTTGCGCGGGCGACCACGCGGCCGCTTGCGGGCCACGACCACGCCCTGGACGAAGAGCTCGCCGCCCCAGACGCCCCACGGCTCACGCCGCTCCTTGGCGCCCGCGAGGCAGGCCTCCATCAGCGGGCAGGTGCGGCAGAGGGACTTGGCGTACTCGACATCGGCCGGGGACTCGGCGAAGAAGACCTCCGGGTCGTAGGCACGGCAGGGGACGGGTACGCCGAGGTTCTCGATGGCGTCGTCGAGCGCGGTGAGCGCAGTGAGCGGAGTCAAGGTGGAGTCCTCCGTGAGGGCGGGCGGGGGAATGGTCTCGGAAGGCGGTACGGACGGGGCGTGCGCTTCGAGTTGCACGGTGGTCTTTCCTCGTCTGGTCGGTCCGGCCTGTTGGCCGGGTGTCGGCTGGTACCGGGTGCTTCTTGTCCCGAGGCCCCTTCGCTCTGGCATCCCCGTTCGGGGAAAACAGAAGGGCCGCGGATCCCGGGTGGGGTTCCGCGGCCCTGAAGGCGCCGGCCTGATCTGGATCAGGCTGGATCACTCCAGGGTTCGAGCCCACGGAAGGCCCACATCGTGTGGTGCTGCGTCTGCTGCTTCTTGCTGCCGGCACTGGCCGCCGCAAAGGCATAGGCCCGAGCCTTTGCCGCTGCTACTGCTGCTTCCAGTGCCTTGGTCGGTCGCTCATTGCGCTCCAGGACGGGGAGTCCACCCAGACCGGAGACCGGACGCACGGCGGAGATGCCGGACACACCGGTGCCGTTGAACGCCGCGGAGAAGCCGAGCGAGCAGGCGGAGACGACCGAGCGATCGGTCATTTTGTCGGTGCTGGTGAAGCGGGTCTTGATGCTGATCACTGGAATCGCCTCCTCTCGGCGTCTCGGGGACCGGCCGGGGCCGATCACGCGTATTCGGATAAGTACAGCACGAGAACAGGGCTTCAGAGAAGTCGCTGTTCCCGTGGTTAAGAACCTATGGGGCTTGCTGGGGCGGGCGCAAACTATTTTCTCGACGAGTTTGTATCAGTCCTCCTCGTCCGCTCCCTCAAGCTCCTGACCTGCGCAGATGGCGAGCACATCGGCGCCGAAACGCTCCAGCTTGCGCCCGCCGACGCCGGAGATCCCGGCCAGCTCGCCCTCGTCGCCCGGCACGGTCTCGGCGATCGCCATCAAGGTCTTGTCGGTGAACACGCAGTACGCGGGCTGGCCCAGCTCCTTCGCCTGGTCCGAGCGCCACTCGCGAAGCCGCTCGTACAGCGCCTCGTCCATGTCGGAGGGGCAGTCCTCGCAGCGCATCAGTTTCATCTCACCCGCGTCGGTGAGCGTCTTGCCGCACACCCGGCACAGCACGGGGCCGCGCCGCTTGCGGCGGCTGCCGCTGCCGCGCTCGACACCGCCCGCTCCGCCTGCGCCACGTGCACCAGGGGCCACGGAGCCCGGTCGCATCCCGTTCAGGAAGCGGGTGGGGCGGCGGGAGGCGCGGCCGCCCGGTGAACGGGACAGCGCCCAGGACAGGGACAGATGGAGCCTGGCCCGGGTGACACCGACATAGAGCAGCCGACGCTCCTCCTCGACCTGCTCCTCGGTCTTGGCATAGGTGATCGGCATCATGCCCTCGGTGAGCCCGACCAGGAACACGGCGTCCCACTCCAGGCCCTTCGCCGAGTGGAGCGAGGCGAGCGTGACGCCCTGGACGGTGGGGGCATGCTGAGCGGCGGCGCGCTCGTCCAGCTCGGTCACCAGATCGGCGAGGGTCGCGCCCGGCTTGGCCCGTGCATAGTCCTCGGCGAGGCGGACGAGCGCGGCCAGCGACTCCCAGCGATCGCGCACCGCCCCGGAACCGGCGGGCGGCTCGGTGGTCCAGCCTTTCGTCGAAAGCACGGCCCGGACCTGGGCGGGCAGGTCCTCGGCGTCGTCGAGCAGCGAGTCGTTGCCCCCTGCCCGGGCCGCGCCGCGCAGGGCGACGCCGGCCTCCCGCACCTCCTGGCGCTCGAAGAAGCGCTCGGCGCCGCGCAGCTGGTAGGGAACTCCGGCGTCGGCGAGCGCCTGCTCATAGACCTCCGACTGGGCGTTGACCCGGTACAGCACGGCGATCTCGCCGGCCGGGACGCCTGCGGCGATCAGGTCGCGGATGCGGCGGGCCGTGCCCTCGGCCTCGGCCGGCTCGTCCGCGTACTCGGTGTAGGCGGGCTCCGGGCCTGCCTCCCGCTGCGAGATCAGTTCGAGGCGATGCTCGGCGGCCCGGCCGTGGGCCTGACTCAGCAGGCCGTTGGCGAGATGGACGACCTGTGGTGTGGAGCGGTAGTCGCGGACCAGCTTGACGACGGTCGCGTCGGGGTGGCGGGTGCGGAAGTTCAGCAGATGGTCGGGCGTGGCTCCGGTGAAGGAGTAGATCGTCTGGCTGGCGTCGCCGACCACGCAGAGGCTGTCCCGGTCGCCCAGCCACAGCTCAAGGAGCCGCTGCTGGAGGGGGCTCACGTCCTGGTACTCGTCCACCACGAAGTGCTGGTACTGGCGGCGGATCTGGTCGGCGATGTCGTGCCGGTCCTGGAGGATCCCGACCGTCAGCAGCAGAACGTCCTCGAAGTCGATGCCCGAGCGGTCGCGTTTGAGCTGCTCGTACATCCCGTAGATCTGGCTGATTTCGGCCGGGTCGCGCGGGGCGTCCCGGTGCGACTTGGCGACCGCGGCCGGGTAGTCGGCGGGCACGGTCTGGGTGACCTTGGCCCACTCGATCTCGCTGGTGACGTCCCGCAGTTCATTGCGGTCGAGCCGGATGCGGCAGCGGGCGGCGGACTCGGCGACCAGCTGGATCTTGCGGTCGAGCAGCCGGGGCAGCTCGCCACCGACCGCTTTCGGCCAGAAGTACTGGAGCTGGCGAAGCGCGGCCGAGTGGAAGGTCCTGGCCTGGACGCCGCCGGCGCCGAGCTGGCGGAGCCGGCCGCGCATCTCACCCGCGGCGCGGTTGGTGAAGGTGACAGCCAGCACACTGGCGGGCTGGATGATGCCCGCGCGCACGCCGTACGCGATGCGGTGGGTGATCGCGCGCGTCTTGCCCGTGCCGGCACCTGCCAGCACGCACACCGGACCGTGCAGGGCGGTCGCCACTTCGCGCTGCTCGGGGTCGAGCCCGTCGAGCACCGCGTCCGCCGACTCGGGGACCTGCGGGAAAAGGGAGGAGTGCGTTGCTGCTGTCACACCGCCATGCTGCCAGGTCCCGGGAGGCGGCTGGGGCCGTTGTCCACAGGGAGGCGGGGGCAGTCGTACTAATGCGGGAATGGTGACCAGGTCGCGTACGTTCACCTACTCGGTGCGCACACGCGAACACGTATCGAGCACACCCGATGACACAGCGAGACGAGACCGAGGAGCGAGAGAGACGATGCAGGGCACTGTGACGATGTACAGCACCACGTGGTGCGGCTACTGCCGTCGGCTGAAGAGCCAGATGGACCGGGAGGGCATCACGTACGTCGAGATCAACATCGAGCAGGACCCCGACTCCGCGGCATTCGTCGAGAAGGCCAACGGGGGCAACCAGACCGTTCCGACCGTGCTCTTCGCGGACGGTTCGACGCTGACCAACCCCTCGTTGGCCCAGGTCAAGCAGAAGATCGGCGTCTGAGCGACAGCTCAGCGACCAGCGACTGCTCAGCGATCGCCGAGCAGTCGCTAAGCGACATCTCCGGGCTTCGGCAGCGGCTTGCCGTACCAGAGCTCGATGAGGCGGGCCGCAATCGAGATCCCGAAGGGAGGCAGCACCTCCCCGGACTCGAATGCGGCCCGCAGCTCGTCCCGGGAGAACCAGCGCGCCTCGTGGATCTCCTCGCCGTCGACATTGATCTCGGAGGACCCCGCGGGATCGGTCCGCGCCAGGAAGCCGAGCATCAGGCTCGACGGGAAGGGCCAGGGCTGGCTGGCGACGTACTCGACCTCGCCGACGCTGACTCCCGCCTCCTCGAAGACCTCCCGGCGCACGGACTGCTCGATCGACTCACCGGGCTCGACGAAGCCCGCGAGCGTGGAGAAGCGCCCTTCCGGCCAGTGCAGCTGGCGGCCCAGCAGCGCGCGGTCCTCCTCGTCGGTGACGAGCATGATCACGGCGGGGTCGGTACGGGGGTAGTGCTCGGCGCCGCACGCCTGGCAGCGGCGGATGTGACCCGCGGCCGCGATGACGGTGCGCTCGCCGCAGCGTGAGCAGAAGCGGTGCAGCCGCTGCCAGTTCTCCAGCGCGACCGCGTGCACCAGCAGGCCCGCGTCGCGCGGGCCGAGCAGCAGTCCGGCCTCGCGCAGCCCCGCGGGACGCGCGGACTGGTCGATACGGCCCGGGAGGGCGTCCTTCTGGAGCGCGAAATACCGCACACCGTCCTCGTCGGTGCCCAGGAAGTAGCGGTGGGTCTCGGTGACAGGGGCCTCGAAGGCGGGCGTCATGACGAGCTCGGTGCGGCCGTCAGGGGTGTCGTCGACCAGCGCCTGACCGCCGGAGACCACGAAGACCCGGGTCGTCGGGTGGCTCCACGCCGCCGCCAGCCAGGCCTCGTCGAGGCGGTGGTGTGCCTCGCGGTCGATGCCGCTCGGCGCGGTGAGACCGATCGGGCGGTCTGGGACGGCGTAGCTGTTGGTGCTCACGGTACTTCCAACTCCCCCGGGTGGATTGGGTGTCAGTTCAGCGACGTTCGGCTCAGGGCGGCGGCGAGGTCGCCCCACAGGTGTGCGGTCGTCTCCACGCCCTTGAGGAGGAGGTCGATCTCGACCTTCTCGTTGGGCGCGTGCCAGCCGTCGGACGGTACGGAGATGCCCAGGAACAGCACGGGCGCCTCAAGGACGTCCTGAAGGTCCGCGGCGGGGCCTGAGCCGCCCTCGCGGGTGAAGCGGATCTTCTGCCCGTCGAAGGCCCGGCTCATGGCCCGTACGACCGACTGCAGGGCGGGGTGGTCGAGCGGCGTCAGGCAGGGGCGGGTCGAGGCACCGAAGCTCAGCTCGTGGCGGATGCCGACGGGAATCCTGGCTGCGACCCAGGTGCGGACGGCCTCTTCGACACGGTCCGGATCCTGTCCTGCGACGAGCCGGAAGGAGAGCTTCAGCCGGGCCGACGACGGAATGATCGTCTTGCCGCCGGGGCCCTGGTAGCCGCCGCCGATGCCGTTCAGCTCGGCGGTCGGGCGGGCCCAGACGCGCTCCAGCGTGGAGTACCCGGCCTCGCCGAGCGTGCCGTGCGACTTGGCAGTGCTCAGCCAGGACGCCTCGTCGAAGGGGAGCTCCGCGAACAACTCGCGCTCGGCGTCGGTCAGCGGCGTGACGCCGTCGTAGAAGCCGGGGATGGTGACCTGCTCGTCGGCGTCGTGCAGCGCGGCGACGAGACGGGCGGCGATGGTGGCCGGGTTGGGGACCGCGCCGCCGAAGGAGCCGGAGTGGATGTCCTGGTCGGGGCCGTACAGCTCGATCTCGCAGTCGGCGACGCCGCGCATGCCGGTGCAGACGGTGGGAGTCGTCTCGGACCACATGCCGGTGTCCGAGACGATCACGGCGTCGGCGGCGAGCCGGGAGGCGTTCGCCTCGACAAGGGCGCGGAAGTTCGGCGAGCCCGACTCCTCCTCGCCCTCGATCAGCAGCTTGAGGTTGACCGCGGGCGCGCTGCGGCCGGTGGCGGCGAGGTGGGCCCGTACACCCAGGGTGTGGAAGAAAACCTGGCCCTTGTCGTCCGACGCGCCGCGGGCATGGATCCTGCCGTCGACGGTCTGCGGCTCGAACGGGTCGGTGTGCCAGCCGTCCTCGCGGGCGGCGGGCTGGACGTCGTGATGGCCGTAGACCAGAACGGTGGGTGCGGCCGGGTCGCCGGAGTGCCACTCGGCGAAGACCGCGGGGGCGCCGGGCGTGGGCCAGACCTCGATGACCGGGAAGCCGGTCTCCTTGAGCTTGGCCGCGAGCCAGTCGGCGCTGCGCCGTACGTCCGCCGCGTGGCCGGGCTGTGCCGATACGGACGGAATGCGCAGCCAGTCGGTGAGGTCGTCGAGGAAGGCGGCGCGGTGCTGCTCTATGTACGTACGGACGGCGCTGTCCGGGGTGTCGCTCATGCACTTGAGCCTAACGGGCGCCGGTGGGTGTCTCGTCGGCCGTCTCGCCCAGCAGGATGCGCTCGAGCTCGGCGCGCCCCGGGAGAGCGTCGGGGCGCACGATCTCTCCACTGCGTACGTAGACGAACGCGGCGTTGACGGCTTCGAGGGGGAGGTCGTGCTGCTCGGCCCACGCGAGACGGTAGATGGCGAGCTGGAGGGGGTCGGCGGTGAGGGTGCGGCTGGTCTTCCAGTCGACGATTTCGTACGTGTACGGGGCGCCCTCCGAGGGGTCGGTCAGGTAGACCGCGTCGATGCGGCCCCGGATCACTCGGCCCGCGAGGGTGATCTGGAACGGGGACTCCACGCGGAAAGGGGTTCGGCGGGCGTACGGGGTGCGCTCGAACGCCTCCTTGAGCGCGGCCAGGTCGCGCTCGTCGGCGATCTCGGGGTCGTCCTCGTCGCCGCCCGGGAGCTCGTCCGGGCCGAGCATCGGAAGCGGCAGCTCTTCGAACCGCGACTCCACCCAGGCGTGGAACCGGGTGCCCCGGCGGGCGGCGGGGTGCGGGGGGCGGGGCATGGGGCGGGCCAGCTCCTGGGCGAAGCCGTCGGGGTCGGCGGCGAGGCGCATGAGCTGGGAGGCGGAGAGGGAAGGGGGAAGGGGGACGTCGCGGACGGAGGCGCGGGTGCGGTGGAGCTCGCGCGTGAGGGCGGTGAGGTCGCGGTCCCAGGAGGCGATGGTGCGGGCGTCTTCGGGGGTGGGGGGTTGTTCCCCCGACCTGCCGGTTCCCGAGACCGGGGCTTCGCCCCGGACCGCTGGAGACTCGCGGCGCTGGTGCGGGAGGTCGACCGGCTCGTCGTCGTCCCACGGCGTCCAGTCGAGGTCCTCAAGATCCTCCGGCTCTCTCAGGTGCTCCGGCTCGCCCAGGTGCTCCGGCTCGCCCAGGTCGTCCAGTTCGCCCGGGTCCTCCAGTTCGCCCGGGGCCCCGATGTCCTCCAGGTCCTCCGGTTCCTCCACGCCGTCCGGGCTCTGCGAAAGCGCCTCCAGGTAGGACAGCACCGTGTTTGCCGCCTCGCGTCGGCGTGAGAGTGATGTGGGGTCCAGTGGGAGCGGCCAGGCCTGCTCGCCGGTCGTCTCGTGAAGGGACGGGTTCTCCGCGTCCTCGTCCGGTTCCGTGGCCCAGAATTCGATCTCGCCGAAGCCCTCCGTGCAGTGGTCGTACAGCGCCTGGAGGAACTCCGAAGGGCCCCGGCGACGCTTCTGGGTCGGGCCCCACCAGTGGGCCGAGCCAAGGAGCAGGGAGCGGGGGCGGGTGAAGGTGACGTAGCCGAGGCGCAGTTCCTCCGTGTGCTGGTGGGCCTTCATGGCGTCCTTGAAGGACTTCAGCCCCTTCGCGTCCCAGGACGGCACGTCGGGAAGCGTGCCCGCGTCGCCCCGCAGCGCGTGCGGCAGGACCTTGGACTGGGAGGTCCAGGCCTCGCGTGCCTGGTCGTTCGGGAAGTGCTTGGCGACCAGTCCGGGGACCGCCACGACGTCCCACTCCAGGCCCTTGGACTTGTGCGCCGTCAGGACCTTGACCGTGTTCTCTCCGCCCGGCAGGGCGTTGTCGAGGCCCTTCTCGTACTGCGCGGCCGTACGCAGGAAGCCGAGGAACGCGAGCAGCGTGGCTTCCCCGTCGAGCGCCGCGAAACCGGCCGCTGTGTCCAGGAAGTTGGCGAGGGTCTCGCGGCGGCGGGCGGCCAGCGCCTGCGGGGACGCGGAGAGTTCGACCTCGAGGCCGGTGGTGGCCAGGACTCGGTGCAGGACGTCCATCAGGGGGTCGGCCAGTGAGCGGCGCAGGTCGCGCAGTTCCGCGGCGAGGCGGGCGAAGCGGACCCGGGCCTCCGCGGAGAAGGGCAGGTCGTCGTCATCGCCGCCCGCCGACTCCAGGAACGTGTCCAGCGCGTCGGCGAGCGAGATGACCTCCGCCGGGTCGATGCCTTCGACCGCCGCGGCCAGTCGCTCGTCCGGGTCCGTCCCGTCGGACGCGTCGCGGTGGACGAGCAGCCGGGCCCGGCGGCCCAGCAGCGCCAGGTCGCGCGGGCCGATCCGCCAGCGCGGCCCGGTGAGCAGACGTACGAGGCAGGCGTTGGCCCCCGGGTCCTGGAGGACCTCGCACATCGCGACCAGGTCGGCGACCTCGGGGAGATGGAGCAGTCCGGAGAGGCCGACGACCTCGACGGGGATGTCCCTGGCGACCAGCGCGCCCTGGATCTCGGGGAAGTCGCCGGCCGTACGGCACAGGACCGCGATCTCGCCGGGTTCCTTGCCCGTACGCACCAGATGGGCGATCGAGTCGGCGAGCCACTCGATCTCCTCGGCGTGGGTGGGCAGGAGGGCGATGCGGACGATGCCGTCGCGCTCGGCGCCGGGGGCGGGGCGCAGCGCCTCGACGCCCTCGTGCATGGCCCGCAGCGGCGCCGCCAGGCCGTTGGCGAGGTGCAGCAGCCGGCCACCGCTGCGGCGGTTCTCGCTCAGCGAGAAGCGGGTGGCGGGGCGACCGTCGGAGTACGGGAAGTGGGCCGGGAAGTCGTCGAGATTGGCGACGGAGGCCCCTCGCCAGCCGTAGATGGCCTGGCAGGGGTCGCCGACCGCGGTCACGGCATGGCCGGTGCCCTGCCCGAACAGGCCGGACAGAAGCAGCCGTTGGGCCACTGACGTGTCCTGGTACTCGTCGAGCAGGACCACCCGGAACTCGTCCCGCAGGATCGATCCGACCTCGGGCCTGGTGAGCGCGAGCTCGGCCGAGAGCGCGATCTGGTCGCCGAAGTCGAGGAGGTCGCGGGCGCGCTTCGCCTCGCGGTAACGGACGGTGAGATCGAGCAGTTCGCGGCGGGCCGCGGCCGCCTCGGGAACCTTGCGCAGCTCGGCGTTGCTGAGCCGGACGTTCTCCAGGGTGCGCAGCAGCTCCGCGTCGTGCGCAGCGAGCTGCTGGGGGCGTACGAGATGTTCCGCGAGCTCCGCGTCGAGCGCCAGCAGATCGCTGACCAGGGACGGAAAGGATCTGGTGAGCGAGGGATACGGGCCCGGCGCCTCGCGCAGCACGCGCGCGGCGAGCTGATAGCGGGTGGCGTCGGCGAGCAGGCGCGCGGTCGGCTCCAGGCCTATCCGAAGGCCGTGGTCGGTGAGGAGCTGTCCGGCGAAGGCGTGGTACGTCGAGATGCGCGGCTCGCCCGGGGGGTTGTCCGGGTCGATGACGTCGGGGTCCGTCACCCCGGCCCGTACGAGCGCTGTGCGGACGCGCTCGGCGAGCTCGCCGGCCGCCTTGTTGGTGAAGGTGAGGCCGAGGACCTGCTCGGGTGCGACCTGGCCGGTCCCGACGAGCCACACCACACGCGCGGCCATCACCGTCGTCTTCCCCGACCCGGCTCCGGCCACGATGACCTGCGGGGCGGGCGGCGCGGTGATGCAGGCCGTCTGCTCCGGGGTGAAGGGGATCCCGAGAAGCTCCTTGAGCTGCTCGGGATCGGTGATGCGTGGGGTCACCTCAGTGAGGCTAGTGGGGACCACTGACAGCGAGGACCCCCACCGGCCTCAGCCGAGCGGGCGGGACCCCAGCCGGTCAGCCGGGCCTGGCGGCCAGGCCGAGTACTAGGCCGAGTCAGGCGCTGGTGCCGCCGAACGCTTTGCCCAGGTCCAGGTCCAGGGCCGCGACCGCCGCCGCGTCCGTGCTCAGGTCCTGGAGGTCGACGATCTCGTCGGCCGGCGGAGCGACTGCCTTGACCGGCTTGTTGTACTCGGAGAAGACGATCGTGCCGGGCTCGTCCCCGCCGGTCTTCACGACCTTGAGCAGATAGGGCTCGCCCTCCTTGGCCACGAACATGGTCGTCGACCGGCCGCCGGCCTTCTTCTTCACCAGGGTCACCGCGGGCCTGCCGTCGACCTCGGCGTCGGGGCCCCTGGTCATGCCCCGGCGATCCGACTTGTCCTTGTCCATGCCGTCGAGCATGGCTCTGAGGTTGCAGACTCCGTCCATGTCACCCGCAGTGCCCGCCGGCACCTTCAGCCAGCGGCCTTTCAGCAGGGAGGTGAGTCCCTTGGCCTCGGCGCCGAGCGAGGCATCCCAGAACTTCGCGTCGCCCTTCATGTAGAGCACCTTGTTGACCTGGAGGAGCTCGGCCCTGCCGCCCTTCATCCCGAGCTTGCCGGTACAGGCGCCCTTGGTGTCCACGGCGAAGTCGAAGGTGAGGGGTTCGCCGTCGCTCACGACCCGGCCCGCCATCCTGATGGATGCGGCCTCCTTGGTGGCCGCGACCGCCTTGTCGGCGATCTGGTCGGCGCCCAGGCCGCCGAACGGGTCATCCGATGCCTTCGTCGTCGCGGCGGCCACCGCGTCCTTCTTCCCGACGCTGCCCTCGGCCTTGAGTTCACCGCCGGTGGAGCAGCCTGCAAGGCCGGCGACCGTGGCTGCCCAGACCGCGGCCGTGACCAGGAACTTCCGCTTGGCCGCCATGTGTCTCTCCTCGTGGATCACGTGCTTTGCCGAACGGCCCTCGTGATCTGCCTCACAGCGCCGCCTATTCCACTATCTGGCGGCCTTCGGGCTGTGCGCTGCACGAAGCACGGAAGGCGCAGTGGGTGCAGTGCGCTCCAGATGTCGGGGTGAAGCGTTCGTCGAGTACGCGGCCGGCGGCGGTGGCGAGCAGTTCGCCGACCCACTCCCCCGCGAGCGGCTCCTGCGCCTGGATCTTGGGGAGCGCCTCGCCGCCCTCCTTCTTGGCGGCGGCCTGGCGCAGCTGTACGAGTTCGGCGCCGCCGGGCTCGGGACGGCGGCCGTCGAAGGCCTCGTCGAGCGCGCCCTCGCGGACGGCGAGCTGGTAGACGGCGAGTTGAGGGTGGCGGGCGACCTCGTCGCGGGTCGGGGTCTGCTTGCCGGTCTTGAAGTCGACGACATACGCACGGCCTTCGGCGTCCTGCTCGACGCGGTCCATGGAGCCGCGGATGCGTACCTCGTACTCACCCGCCTCCAGCGTCACGTCGAAGTCGTGCTCGGTCGCGGCGGGGACGCGGCCGCCACGGTCCATGACGTGCCACCGCAGGAAGCGTTCGAGCGCCACGCGCGCGTGCGCCTTCTCCTGCTGCGACTTCCATGGGGCGTCGAAGACGAGTGCGTCCCAGACGGAGTCCAGGCGTTCCATGAGTACGGCCAGGTCGGCGGGGGTCTGTCCGGAAGCGACCTCGTCCGCGAGCACATGGACGACGTTGCCGAAGCCCTGGGCGGCGGTGGCAGGGGCGTCCGCCTTCACTTCGCGCCCCAGGAACCACTGGAGGGCACAGGTGTTGGCGAGCTGGTCCAGTGCGCTGCCGGAGAGGGTGACGGGCTGGTTCCGGTCCCGCAGGGGCAGCCGGCTGTGGGTCGGCTCGTAAAGGCCCCACCAGCGGTAGGGGTGTGCGGCGGGCACGAGCGGCTGGCCGTCGTCGTCGGTGAGCGCGGCGAGCCGGGCGAGGCGGCGGGCGGCGGCGTCGCGCAGCTCGGGTGTCGCCTGCGGGTCCACGGTGGTGGCGCGCAGTTCGGCGACGAGCGCGGCGACGGCGAGGGGGCGGCGGGGGCGACCGGTGACGTCCTTGGGCTCGACGCCGAGTTCGGTGAGGAAGCGGGAGGGCTGATCGCCGTCGTCGGCCGGAGCCTTGACGGCGGTGACGACCAGGCGGGCTCGGGCTCGGGTCGCCGCGACGTAGAAGAGCCGGCGCTCCTCGGCGAGGAGGGCGCCGGGGGTGAGCGGTTCGGCGAGGCCGTCGCGGCCGATGCGGTCGGCCTCCAGGAGGGAGCCGCGGCGGCGCAGGTCGGGCCAGACGCCCTCCTGTACGCCGGCGACGACGACGAGGCGCCATTCGAGGCCCTTGGAGCGGTGGGCGGTCATCAGGCGTACCGCGTCGGGGCGGACGGCTCTCTTGGAGAGGGTGTCGGCGGCGATGTCCTGGGCCTCGATCTCCTCGATGAAGTTGAGGGCGCCGCGGCCTCCGGTTCGTTCTTCTGCGCGGGCGGCGGTGTCGAAGAGGGCGCATACGGCGTCGAGGTCGCGGTCCGCGTTGCGGCCGGCCGCGCCGCCGCGGAGGGCGGCGCGCTCGAGGCGCTGCGGCCAGGGGGTGCCGTCCCAGAGCTGCCACAGGGCCTCTTCGGCCGTGCCGCCGCCTTCGAGGAGCTCGCGCGCCTTGCGCAGAAGCGCGCCGAGCCGCTGCGCGCCGCGGGCGTACGCGGGGTCGTGCGCGACGAGCCGTTCGGGCTCGGCGAGGGCGCGGGCGAGCAGTTGGTCGGAGGGCGCGGGGACGCGGTTGCCGCCGGCGCGCTCCTCGTCGCGGAGGGCGCGGCCGAGGCGGCGGAGGTCGGCGGCGTCCATGCCGCCGAGGGGGGAGGTGAGGAGGGTGAGGGCGGTCTCGGTGCTGAGCCGGGTGTTTCCCCCCTCCACCTGAGGTGCGGGCTCGTGGTCTTCGGAGACTGCGTCGCCCGACGGCACCTCCTCGGCCGCCTCGGGTCGTGCCGCCGTACCCCCTTCCGTCGCCGCCTCCGCCACCGCTCGGAGTGCCGTCAGCAGCGGGGTCACCGCCGGTTCGTGGCGCAGAGGCACGTCGTCGCCGTCGATCGCCAGAGGGACGCCTGCCGAGGTGAGGGCGCGCCGGACGGTGGGGATGGTGCGGCCGCCGGCGCGGGCCAGGACGGCCATGTCGTGCCAGGGGACGCCCTCCTCCAGGTGGGCCCGGCGCAGGATGTCCGCGATGTTGTCGAGTTCCGTGGAGGCGGTCGGATAGGTGTACGTCTCGACCCTGCCGCCTTCCCGGACCGCGGACAGTTCCCGGTGGGCCCGGGCCTTCTCCGCGGGAAGGCGGGGCAGCGGCATCCTGCGGGTCAGCAGACGCGTCGCGGCCAGCAGGTCCGATCCGCTGCGGCGGGAAGTCGTCAGGACCGCCACCCCCGCGGGGCTTCCGTCCCCGTGCCGGAAGGCGTCGGGGAAGTCGAGGATCCCGTTCACGTCCGCGCCGCGGAAGGCGTAGATCGACTGATCCGGGTCGCCGAAGGCGACCAGTGTCCGGCCCCTCCCGGCCAGGGCCTGGAGCAGCCGCACCTGCGCCGGGTCGGTGTCCTGGTACTCGTCCACGAACACCGCGTCGTAGGGGAAGCCGTACGGCAGACGCTCCGCCAGCAGCACCGCCCGGTGCACCAGCTCCGCGTAGTCCAGCACCCCCTGCATGTCCAGGACGTCCAGATACTCCGCGAGGAACGTCGCGGCCGCCCCCCAGTCGGGACGACCGGTGCGGGCCGCGAAGCGGGCCAGGGAGTCCGGGCCCAGGCCCAGCTCGCGGCTCCGGGCGAGCACCGCCCGTACCTCGTCGGCGAAGCCACGTGTCGTCAGGCACGCCCGCAGCTCGTCCGGCCACTGGTTGCGCGCCAGTCCCTCCGACTCCAGGTCGAGCTGACCCGCCAGCAGCTCGCGCACGGCGACGTCCTGCTCGGGACCCGACAGCAGCCGCAGCGGCTCCGAGAACAGGTCGGCGTCCTGGTGAGCGCGCACCAGCGCGTAGCAGAAAGAGTGAAAGGTCGTCGCCTGCGGGCCCCGCGCCCCGCCCAGCCGCAGCGCCATCCGGTCGCGCAGTTCCACCGCCGCCTTGCGGCTGAAGGTGAGCACCAGGATCCGCTCCGGATCCGCCCCCTTGGCCACCCGCGCGGCCACCGCCTCCACCAGCGTGGTGGTCTTCCCGGTGCCCGGACCTGCCAGAACGAGCAGCGGCCCATGATCGTGGTCAACCACCGCGCGCTGAGTTGCGTCCAGGAGAGGGGGATCCACCGGTCCCGGCGGGGTACGCACCAGTCGGTACGCGCCGGGGGTCCTCCCCCTACGCCCCTGCGGGCGTGACGGGACCCCCTGCCGTACCTGCTGCTGGTACGGCGTACGCCCGGAGGTGGAGGAGGAGCTCACGTGGATCGCCGGTCCTGGTGGGTGTGCTGGTGGTGATGGAGCGGTTCGTGCCGCGCGCTGGAGACGCTACGCCAGCGCCCGGCAGGGACGCAGTGAGTCTGTCGCGCACTCCGCGTGCTCCTGGTAATCCGTACGGTCCCCGGAGCACCCGCGCCGCCGTCGTTTGGCGGAAGCTGTCATATGTGAGCGCTGTCGTCCCCGGGACCATTGCCCTCGACCGCACCCTCGCCGCCGTCCCATCGCGCGTGCTTCATGTCGATGCGCGGCACATGGCCTTCGGAGCTGCGCGCGGCCGGGCGCAGGGGCGTCCCCTCCGCGCGGTACTGCGCGAGGGCGCTCAGCTCATGGCCGGGCAGCAGCGTGCCGTCCGCGCGCACGACGCGCCACCAGGGCACCCCGCCGCCGTACAGCGCCATCACGCGGCCGACCTGGCGCGGGCCTCCCTCGTCCAGCCACTCGGCGACGTCCCCGTACGTCATCACTCGGCCAGGCGGGATCAGCTCGGTGACCTCGAGCACCCGCTCCGCGTACTCCGGCAGCTCTTCCATCCGGCCCATCCTGCCGCACGTCACCGACAACGCCCCGGCCTGCGGACCCGGCGCACACAGTGGACCGCAGGAAGCAAAGGGGCGTATCTTGCGCACCTTGCGCCCCCTCGATGCACCCTGATGCACCCCTCTGTCGTCCGGTCGTGCCACCATCATGCGGGCGGTGACTGGTGATACGAGATCAAGAAGAGACCGAGACGGCGAAGGAGCAGGGCGTGCAGCCTCAGCAGGCGGCAAGCACCCCTGAGGCCGAGCCGCACCCGGACGCGCCCTCCCCCGTAGCCTCGGAGGGAAGGCAGCACGAGCACCAGCCCAAGCCAGCAGAGGAAACCGACGTGGGCAGCGTCGACCGGGTCTCGGGGGACGAGCCGCTGCTCGCCGCCCGTGTCCACCGCCCCCCCGATCTGCTGCGGCTGCTCATCGGCGTCCTCGCGATCGCGGTGGTGCTCGGCGTCGCCGCCTTCGCCCACGGCACCACATCCGGCCTCGAACAGGACATCAACAAGGGCACCGGCCAGGCGCCCGACCTGCTGGTCAAGATCGCCGGTCTGGTCTCCAGCATCGCCGTGCTGCTCGTCCCGGTCGCCTTCGCGATCGAGCGGCTGATCAAACGGGACGGTCTGCGCATCGCGGACGGCGTCCTCGCCGCCGTGCTCGCACACGGTGTCACCCTCGCCACCGACCTCTGGGTCGCCCGGGCCGCGCCCGACACCCTCCAGGACGCGCTGACCCAGACCCAGACGGGCGGCGGCCTCACCGATCCGGTGCACGGCTATCTCGCCCCCGTCATCGCCTATATGACGGCCGTCGGAATGGCCCGCAGACCGAGATGGCGCGTGGTCCTGTGGGTGGTGCTGCTGCTCGACGCCTTCGCGATGCTGGTCGCCGGGTACACCACTCCGTTCTCGATCATCCTCACCGTGCTGCTGGGCTGGACCGTGGCATACGGCACGCTGTACACCGTCGGCTCGCCGAACGTGCGGCCCACCGGCCAGACCCTGCTGGCCGGTCTGCGCCATGTCGGCTTCCGCCCGGTCACCGCCATGCGCGCCGAGGACGTCCCCGACTCTGCCGAGCAGGGCGACCGCGGCCGCCGCTATCTGGTCACGCTGGAGGAGGGCTCGCCCCTCGATGTCACGGTCGTCGACCGCGAGCAGCAGGCGCAGGGCTTCTTCTACCGGGTGTGGCGCAGGCTGACGCTGCGCTCCATCACCACCCGCCGCTCCATCCAGTCGCTGCGCCAGGCCCTGGAGCAGGAGGCGCTGCTGGCCTACGCGGCGATCGCCGCCGGGGCCAACGCCCCCAAGCTGATCGCCACCTCCGAGCTCGGTCCGGACGCCGTGATGCTGGTGTACGAGCACCTGGGCGGCCGTTCCCTGGACTCCCTGGCGGACGACGAGGTCACCGATGACTTGGTGCGCGGGGCCTGGCGGCAGGTGAAGGCGCTCCAGTCGAGACGTATCGCCCACCGGCGGCTGACCGGCGACGCGATTCTGGTGGATCGTTCCGGCAAGGTGATCCTCACGGACCTGCGCGGCGGCGAGATCGCGGCGGGCGACGTGGTGCTGCGCATGGACATCGCGCAGCTGCTCACCACGATCGGCCTGCGGGTGGGCGCGGAGCGCGCGGTCGCCACCGCGGTCGAGGTGCTCGGTCCCGACCAGGTCGCCGACTGCCTGCCCCTGCTGCAGCCGATCGCGCTCAGCCGCTCGACCCGGGCGACGCTGCGCAAGCTCGCCCGCGAGCGGTCCCAGCGGGAGCGGGAGGCGGTGCTCGCGGCGTCCGAGGCCGCCAAACAGGCCCGTACGGAAGGTGCCGAGGCCGACCCCAAGTCCGCGCGCAAGACGGAGCGCGCGGAGAAGCAGGCCGACAAAAGGGCCATGGACGAGGCCATGGACGAGGCGCGCGAGGAGGATCTGCTCTCCCAGATCCGTCGCCAGATGCTGCTGATCAGGCCGCAGGCGCCGGTCGAGCCGGTCCGTCTCGAACGGATCAGGCCGCGTACGCTCGTCAGCTTCATCGCGGGCGCGGTCGCCGCGTACTTCCTGCTCTCGCAGCTCGCCGGCATCGACTTCGGCACCGTGTTCGGCAGGGCCCACTGGGGCTGGGTGGCCGCCGCGGTCGCCTTCTCCGCGCTCAGCTACTTCGCGGCGGCGATGAGCCTGCTGGGCTTCGTGCCGGAGCGGGTGGCCTTCCTGCGGACCGTCGTCGCGCAGGTCGCGGGTTCCTTCGTCAAGATCGTCGCCCCGGCGGCGGTCGGCGGCGTGGCGCTGAACACCCGCTTCCTGCAGCGCTCGGGCGTACGGCCCGGGCTCGCCGTGGCCAGTGTCGGCGCCTCCCAGCTCTTCGGACTCGGCGCGCACATCCTGCTGCTGCTCTCCTTCGGCTATCTGACCGGTACGGAGAAGACCGCCTCGCTCACCCCGTCGAGGACGGTGATCGCGGGGCTGCTGACGGTCGCCGTGCTGGTGCTGGTGGTGACCGCGATCCCCTTCCTGCGCAAGTTCGTCTCGACGCGGCTGCGTTCGCTGTTCGCCGGGGTCGTGCCGCGCATGCTCGACGTACTGCAGCGGCCGATGAAGCTGCTCACCGGCATCGGCGGGATGCTGCTGCTGACCGGTGTGTTCGTGATGTGTCTGGACGCGTCGATCCGGGCCTTCGACAACGGCAACCAGCCGCTCAGCTACGCGAGCATCGCCGTGGTGTTCCTGGCGGGCAACGCGCTGGGCTCGGCGGCGCCGACGCCGGGCGGTGTGGGCGCGGTCGAGGGTGCGCTCACCTTCGGCCTGATCGTGGCCGGGGTGCCCAAGGAGGTCGCGGCGCCGGCGGTGCTGCTGTATCGGATGATGACGCTGTGGCTGCCGGTGCTGCCGGGGTGGTTCGCGTTCAACCACCTGACGCGCAAGGGCGCGCTGTAGTGCCGGGGTCGTCCGGCGGCCGCTTTGTCCTCAATCGCCGGACGGGCTTGAAAAGCCCGGGCGGTCCCGCCGACCGGCCGTCCTCAAACGCCCGACGGGCTTGAATTGCCCGGGCGGTCCCGCCGACCGGCCGTCCTCAAACGCCCGACGGGCTTGAATTCCGCGCGACGGGCTTGATTGTCGCCGGGCGGGGCGGAAGTGAGCCCGTCCGGCGATTGAGGACGCGAGACGGACCACCCGCATGGACCGTCGTCGCGGGCGCCGCCCTCCCCCGCGGCGCACGATGGCTGCATGCCGACCTCCTCCTCGGCGGTGCGCGCCGCTTCCGCAGGCGCCCGTGCCGTCGCCCTCGTCGCCTCGGTCTCCGTGCTGCTGGCCGCCGCCGGCTGCTCCGACAGCGGCGACAAGGGCGGCACGGACCAGGACCGGGCCAAGGACTTCGCCACCCAGACGCTGAAGTGGCAGACGTGCCCCGCACCCTCGGAGGCGGAGGGTGGCGGGACACCGCCGTCGCCGCTACCCGGCGGCATCGCCTGGGAATGCTCCTTCATGGAGGCCCCGCTCGACTACGACAAGCCGAACGGCGACACCATCGAACTGGCCCTGATCCGCGCCAAGGCCCGTGACCCGAACAAGCGGATCGGCTCCCTCATCTTCAACTTCGGCGGGCCCGGCGGCTCCGGGGTCGCCAATCTGCCCGCCGCCGCTCCCGACTACACCGCCCTGCACACCCGCTACGACCTCGTGAGCTTCGACCCGCGCGGGGTCGGCCGCAGCGCGGGCGTGGAGTGCGAGGACGACAAGCAGCTCGACGCGTACTACGAACAGGACGCGACGCCCGACGACGCCGCCGAGGAGAAGACCTTCACGAAGAGCCTGAAGTCCTTCGCCGAGGCCTGCAAGAAGCACTCCGGAGACGAACTCCCGTACGTCGGAACCACCAACGCCGCCCGCGACATGGACCTGATGCGCCAGGTCCTGGGCGACAAGAAGCTCTACTACTTCGGCATCTCGTACGGCACCGAACTGGGCGGCGTCTACGCCCACTTGTATCCGTCGAACGTCGGCCGGGCCGTCTTCGACGCCGTCGTCGACCCGATGAAGAACTCCGAGCAGGGCGCCCTTGGCCAGACGAAGGGCTTCCAGCTCGCGCTCACCAACTTCGCCCAGGACTGCGTGAACCGCGGCGACAAGTGCCTGCTGCCCGGCTCCACACCGCAGGAGATCCAGGACTGGATCATCGCGCTCCTCCAGCAGCTCGACAAGAAGCCGATCCCCGGCAGCGGCGACCGGATGCTGACCCAGTCCCTGGCCACCGGCGGCATCGCGCAGGCTCTGTACTCCAAGGAGTACTGGAAGTATCTGGAACAGGGGCTCGACGAGGCCGACGGCGGCAACGGCGGGCTGCTGCTCGCGCTCGCGGACGCCATGAACGGGCGCAGCGAGGACGGTGACTACAGCAATATCCAGGCGGCCAACGCGGCCATCAACTGCGTGGACTTCAAGGACCGTTACTCCCTGGAGCAGACAAAGGCGAAGCTGCCTGAATTCCGGGCGGCCTCGCCGGTCTTCGGCGACTACCTGGGCTGGTCCCTGATGGGCTGCACCGAATGGCCGGTGCCCGGGGCCTGGTCCACTCCCGACGTCTCGGCTCCCGGTGCGCCGCCCATCGTCGTCATCGGCAACACCGGCGACCCGGCGACCCCGTACGAAGGCGCGAGGGCAATGGTCAACGCCCTCGGCAAGGGCGTCGGCGTGGAGCTCACGTACAAGGGCCAGGGTCATGGCGCGTACGACAGCGGCAACAAGTGCGTACAGCAGGCCGTGAACGCGTATCTGCTGGACGGCAAGGTCCCGGCGAACGGTACGACGTGCACATAGCAGCGGCTCGCGGCGGCACCCCGGAGCAGCACCCCGCAGCAGCACCCCGCAGCAGCGCGAAGGGCCCCGACCGGTACTCCGGTCCGGGGCCCCGCGCACAGGACTTGCGTCAGTAGATCGGCTTGTCCGGCTCGATCTGGTGGACCCAGCCGATCACGCCGCCGCCGACGTGCACCGCGTCGGCGAAGCCCGCGGACTTGAGCACCGCGAGGACTTCCGCACTGCGGACACCGGTCTTGCAGTGCAGGACGATCTTCTTGTCCTGCGGCAGCGCCTCAAGGGCGGTGCCCATCAGGAACTCGTTCTTCGGGATCAGCCGCGCGCCCGGGATCGAGACGATCTCGTACTCGTTGATCTCACGGACGTCGATGATGTCGATGTTCTCACCGTCGTCGATCCACTCCTTGAGCTGCTTGGGAGTGATCGTCGAACCGGCCGCCGCCTCCTGGGCCTCCTCGGACACGACGCCGCAGAAGGCCTCGTAGTCGATGAGCTCGGTGACGGTGGGGTTCTCACCGCACACGGCGCAGTCCGGGTCCTTGCGGACCTTGACCTGGCGGTACTGCATCTCCAGGGCGTCGTAGATCATCAGCCGGCCGACCAGCGGCTCACCGATGCCGGCCAGCAGCTTGATGGCCTCGTTGACCTGGATGGAGCCGATGGACGCGCACAGCACGCCCAGCACGCCGCCCTCGGCGCAGCTCGGGACCATGCCCGGCGGCGGGGGCTCGGGGTAGAGGCAGCGGTAGCAGGGACCGTGCTCGGACCAGAAGACGGAGGCCTGGCCGTCGAAGCGGTAGATCGAGCCCCAGACGTACGGCTTGTTCAGCAGCACGCACGCGTCGTTGACCAGGTAGCGGGTCGCGAAGTTGTCCGTCCCGTCGACGATCAGGTCGTACTGGCTGAAGATGTCCATCACGTTCTCGGCCTCGAGCCGCTCTTCGTGCAGGACCACGTTCACGTACGGGTTGATGCCGAGCACCGAGTCCTTCGCGGACTCGGCCTTGGAGCGGCCGATGTCGGCCTGGCTGTGGATGATCTGGCGCTGCAGGTTCGACTCGTCGACCTCGTCGAACTCCACGATGCCGAGCGTGCCTACACCGGCCGCGGCGAGGTACATCAGGGCCGGCGAGCCCAGACCGCCGGCGCCCACACACAGCACCTTGGCGTTCTTCAGCCGCTTCTGCCCGTCCATCCCGACGTCGGGGATGATCAGGTGGCGGGAGTACCTGCGGACCTCGTCGACGGTGAGCTCAGCAGCTGGCTCGACCAGGGGTGGCAGCGACACGGGGACTCCGTTGATCGGTATGTCAGTACGGTTGTTCTCTCCGTAACACTGCCACGGCCCTCCTCATTCCGAGACACCCCGTCCGATCTGCGAGACGATTTCGTCCCAGTAACCGGGCAGTGTCTCGAATGGGTTGATCTGCCCTTTTTGACCGCCAGACCCTGTCCCATCGGTGCGGTCGGTGAAGAAGATCGTCCCCGCGCCCTGCCAGCGCGCGATGCGGGTGGCCTCCTCCAGATGCGTACGCGGCACCCCATGCACGAGGTGCACAAAGCGCTCCGGCGGGTAGTCCGCCGTCCACTCCGCCACCTGCGACCAGCGGTAGTCGGTCCACGGCCCGGAGAAGGTGACCAGCTGGTCGGCGGCCTCCGCATATCCGGGATACGGGTGCGAGCCGTGCCCCAGCACCAGATGGCCGCCGTCGAGGACCGCCTCCAGCGTGGCCGTCGTACGCCGCACTTCCTTCAGGTCGGCGCGGTCCGTGGGACATCGGTCGAGCAGGAAGCCCGCCACGCGGTACCACTCGAGGTAGTGGTGCGCGTCGGCGACGAGATCGCCGAAGGAGCGCGAGCCGTGTGCCATGTCGAGATGGCCGAGGACGCGTACGCCCGCGTTGCTCAGTTTGCCCACGGCTTCCAGGCAGTGCGGGTCGGGGCGGGCGCCCGGGCCGTCGTCGACATTGAGGACGACCCAGTGCAGGGGCGTCCCCGGCCGGGTCAGTTCCGCCCATTCGACGGGTGCGAGCAACGGGTGGGCATAGCCGGGCACGCCGAAGCCGAGTCTCTCCGCGCCGGTCGCGGACAGCTGGGTGCCGGTGGTGGTCAGATGCGGCATGCCGCCTCCATCCAGATGTCGGCAAGGGACTCTTCGAGGTTGATACGGGGGCGCCAGCCGAGCCGGTCGCGGGCGGTGCGGACGTCGGCCTGCTGCCAGCTGCCGCAGCCGTCGGGGTAGGGCACCGGGGTCGCGGACAGCTGCTCCAGGACGGACTCGGAGCGCGGGCCGCCGAGGGGCGGGCGGCCGGACGGGGTGTCCAGCTCGTGCAGCGCGCCCGCGTACCCCGCGACTCTGGCGAGGACGGCGGCCGCGTCCCGCAGTCGTACGGCACGCCCCGTACCGATGTTGACGATGCCCTGGGCCGCGGAGAGCGAGGCGGCGTGGACGGCGCGCGCCACGTCCCGTACGTCGACGAAGTCGCGCTGTACGCCCAGGCCGCTGAGCTTCAGCTCGCCGTCGCCGGACTGCATCGCGCGGCGCATCGCCTCGGCGAGGCGGCCGAGCGGGGAGCCGGCCGGGGTGCCGGGCCCGACGGGCGAGAAGACCCGCAGCACCACGGCGTCCAGGCCCGCGCCGAGCACCAGCTCGGTGGCGGCGAGCTTGCTCACGCCGTACGGGCCGCCGGGGCGCGGGATCGCGTCCTCCGCGGTCGACGAGCCCTGCTGGGAGGGACCGTACTCGGAGGCGCAGCCGAGCTGGACGAGCCGGGCGCCACAGCCGCTGCGGCGCAGGGCCTCGCAGACGGTGGCAACGGCGACGGTGTTGTGCCGGGTCAGATCGCGGGCGCCGCCGCGGGTGGCACCGGCGCAGTTGATGACGACGCCGGGGTGGACGGCGCCCAGGAAGCGGGTGAGGGCTCCGGGGCTGCCTCCGGCGAGGTCGAAGCGTACGTCGGCGTCGTCGCCGCGACCGAGGGCAGTGAGGTGCACGGCCGGGTCGGCGAGCAGCCGGTCGGCGACGAAGCGGCCGAGGAATCCATTGGCACCGAGCAGCAGCACCCTCATCGCGCGGCCCCTCGGTGCCAATGGGCCGGAGCTGGGGGTTGAGGGGTCATGTCGCTTTCTCCTTAGGGATGGTGCTTTCGGTGCCGGAACTGGTGCCGGTACGGGTGCCGGGGGACGCCCGCGGTGTCGGCTCCGCGGGAGGTCAGACGGTGTGCGCCGAGGCCCGCGACAGGGCCGCTGTGGCGTGGGCCAACAGGCCGAGTGCGGCGGTCCCGCAGGCGATGGCCGGCACGGATCCGGCGCCCCACGCGCCGACGGCCGCTTCGACCGGGCCGGCCAGAAAGCCGCAGCCGGGCAGGCGTCCGGCCAGCAGCAGCGCGGGCGCGGTGGCTTCGGCCGCGCAGGCGGCGGCGAGTCCGGCGGCCGCCGACTCGGGGAAGCCGTGGACGATGAGCAGCCGGGCCAGGAAGAGCAGGGCGCCGAGAGCGACGGCGGGGACGGCGGACGTGTGCGGGAGGGCGAGGCCGACCAGCAGGACGAGCGCCGTGAGTGCGCAGACGTACAGCGCGACAACTCCGAGCAGCAGGGGGCGCACGCCGGATGCGAACTCCTCGAGGCCGCGGCTGCCGTCGAGCCTGCGCCGCGCCTGCACGGAGAAGAGCCAGGCACAGCAGGCCGCGGGGGCGACGGCGGCGGCGAGGGCGACAAGCGGGGCCGGCGTCATCGGCAGGGGTCCATCGGGCCCGCCGCCGATCTGGTCGAGGAGTCCTTCGCCGTACGCCGCGTACGCCAGCAGCCAGAGCGTCCACAGGCGTACGGCGGGGAGGGTGCGCCGCTGCGCGCGCAGTGGGCCGTGCCGCAGACAGAGGGTGAGCACGCCGGCCGCCAAGAGGGCGCCGACGGCTCCGGCGGCGATCCGGGCAGCGCCTTCCATGGCCTCCAGGCCGGCGACGGCGAGCGCGCAGACGGCGCCCGGCAGCAGCACGAGGAGCGTGCGCCCCGCGCCCGGACGTGTCTGCGTCGGTGCGACGCCCACCGGGCGGTCGGCGGCCGCCGACGACTCGGCTCCTCGTGGCACGCGCGCGTAGAGCTCCTCGGCGAGGGAGAAGACGTCCCGGTGGCGGAAGCGTGCGGCGGTCCGGTCGGTGACGCCGTGGGCTTCGAGGCCCGCGGCGATCTCCAAGGGGTCGACGGCCCGCTCGCACAGCTCCCGGTGGCGGTGCATCAGCGCCCTGACGGGGTCGGCGGGGCCGCGGCGCGGGGCGGGGGGCTTGCGCCCGGTCGTCCTGCCGGACGCCTGGTCGGGCGTCTTGCCGCCCGCTGTGTAGGGCCGCTTGTCGGCCGCCTTGTCGACCTCCTTGTCCGCCTCCTTGTCGACAGTCGCGAGGGAGTCGGCGAGCAGCGCGTCCGAGCAGGTGTCCCAGCCACCCGGGCTGCTGGGCGCACCGGGAATGTCGACCTGGATGTCGACACGGATGTCGACCGGGGCCTCGACCGGAATGCCGGCCAGGCTGTCGATGGAGCGCATGCCCGCCGGTTCTTCTCCAGCCGCGCTCTCCGTGATGCGCGACGTACTCATGCGCGTGCCTCCTTCCGGGTCGCGGCCGCGCCGATCAGGCCGCGCAACGGCCCCGGCCCGTTCGCCCAGCGCGGGATGCGGCCGCCCGAAGCGGTGCCGCCACCCGTCCAGTTCCCGGGCACATACGCCTCGGCCGGGTGGGCGAAGGGCAGCGGCTCGCCGTCGGCGCCGATGGACTCGGCCTCGCGCCGGACCGGGGAGTGCGAGATCAGCTCTAGGTACAGGGCGCGAAATGCCGTCAGGTTCTGCTCGATCGTGAACAGTTCGAGCGCCCGGGCGCGTGCGGCGGCGCCCAGCCGTTCCCTGCGCTCGGGGTCGCGCAGCAGAGCGAGGCACGCGTCCGCGAGCGCCCGCGGATTGCGCGGGGGCACGACCAGGCCCGTGCCGCCGATGACTTCGACGACCGCGCCGGCGTCCGTGGAGACGGTCGCGCGGCCGCAGAACATCGCCTCCACCAGGCTGATCGGGAAGCCCTCGATGACGCTGGACAGCACGACCACGGCGCCTGCGGCGTATGCGTCGGCGAGCTCGGGGGCCTCGGGTCCGCCGATCTCCTCGAAGGAGACGGGGTTGTCGCCGACGGCGTGCGCGTCGGCCGCCTCGTCGGGGAAGAGCTGGGCGGCCAGCGCCTTGCAGTGGGCGAGATAGGTCGCGGCCTCCGGCCCGTGCACCGGCGCCCCGAACAGCCTCAGCCGCGCCCCCGGCTCCTCCTTGCGCACCTCCGCGAACGCGTGCAGCAGCGCGATGAGGTCCTTGGCGGGCTCGATCCTGCCCACCCAGACGAGGGTGTGCTCGTCGCCGCTGTCGTCGCTCTCGCCCACCGCGGCGAAACGGTCCGACTCCATGCCGGGGTAGACGGTCCGCAGTTTGGCCCGGTCGGCACCGCACTTCTCCTGCCAGCGCCGTGCGTGCGTGTTGCCGGGCGTGATGATGGCGGCCTGCGCGTACACCTCGGTGGCGAGCCTGCCCTGGAAGGCGGCGAGCAGGGCCCGTACCGGCGCGGTCAGCTCGCGGTCGTCGGCCGCCAGATAGTGCGCGCGCAGCTGAACGCCGTACTCCGTGACCAGCAGCGGAACCCCGAAGAAGCGTTTGGCCAACAGGCCGGCCAGGGCCGCGGATCCGCCGGACGCCGCATGGCAGAGGTCGACGGCACCGAGGCCGTCATCGCGGTACCAGTCGAGCGAGAGCGGGCGAAGTGCGCGCTCGAGACGGTCCGCGAAGGCGAGGTAGTCGAGGACGGTGGCGGCGTGCAGTGTGCGGCGTGTGCCGGGGGCGCGGCAGGCGGATTCGAGGACGCGTACCGCGAGTTCGGAGCGGAGGGCGGCGTAGAGGCCGCCGCGTTCCCGGCCGAGTTCGGCGAGGCCGTACAGACCTTCGGCGAAGTCGCCGGTCTCCCCGCACAGCGCTGCGGCGAGCTCCTTGAAGTGGCCGACGAAGCGCCGCCGTTCGCGGCGTCCATAGGTGCGTCCGTCGTCCTCGGGCGCCCACAGCGGGGCGGTGCGCACGCGCTGCACCTGCGGCGGGAGCAGTATCCAGCCGTGGTCCTCCTGCTGCGCGCTCCGGCTCAGCGCATAGATGTCGAACTCGTGCTGCGCCAGTCCACGCACAAGCCGGTCGCACCACAGCCTGGACTCACCTGTCGCATACGGATAACCACCGTCCGTAAGCAGTCCGATCCGCACGAGCGCACCCCCGATCTCCCTTGTGGGCGGCCGCCGTTGATCCGGCGGCTCACAGCGGGACGACGTTAAGCCGGTGTACCGGTGGTGCGACGGACGGTTGTCCATCGCACCACCGGAAGGGGTGAATGCACGTAACTTTCGCGCGCCGGTGGCGTTCCGTCGCGCTAAGGTGTCACTTCATTACGGAGCGTCAGGCTGCGGCCAGCTCCTCGCCGGGAATCGGGCGTGAGACACCCGTCCCGCACTCTGGACTCAACTACTGGGATACACCCAGGGGTTGGGCTTGCACTTGATCCCGTCGATGTCCAGCGACTTGGTCTGCTGCTGCATCACCGGCGCGAGCGCCCCGGGCGTGCGGCAGCTCACATGGCCGTGCCCGAGCCGGTGACCGACCTCGTGGTTGATGAGCATCTGGCGATAGCTGACCATCGCCTTGTCGCCGTAGGTCGGTGAGCCCTGCGCCCAGCGGTACGCGTTGATCATCACGCGGTCGGTCGACGCGGAGTCGCAGCTGACATTGTCGACCGTGGTGTCCAGGCCGGATTTGGCGCACCAGTCCGCCGTGGTCCCGGGAGACGCCAGCGTAATGACGAATTCCGGTTCACCGGACGAGATCCGCTCGAAGGTCATCTCACCGCCGTGCGCCCAGCTGCGGTCGTCATTGAGCGTTTCCTGGACCGCTTTGGCGAAGAGGGCGCCGTCCAGTCCGAGGCCCTGCTCGATATCCACCCGGTAGCGGATCTTGCGGCCCTTGCCCGGCGCCTTGTCGAAGCCGGGGACCGCCTGGAATTTCCCGCTCGCCTTCAGCTTGGCGTCGACGGGGAACTGAGTCGCCATCAGCTGCTGGTACGAGGCTCCCGGCGCGGCGGCCTGCCGGTCCTTCGGCGGCGCCTTCCGGTCCTCGGACCGGGACGCCGGGCTCTCGGCCGCGCCCCGGTCGTCGCCCGCGGACTGGGCGGTGGGGTGGCCGGGATCGTCGGCGGCCACCTGGCCGGCCACGACGACGGCGAGAACGGTTGTCACCGCGGCGGCGGCGATCCCGGTGAAGGTGCGCCCCTTGCCGGCCTTGGCGGGCCGCTCCTGCTGCGCGCCGTCCTGGTCGTCGAGCGCGTCGGTCCCGCCCGGCCCATCGGTCCAGGAAACGGAGGCGTACGGATCGGAGTCCGGCGCTCTGTCCTGCCGGGACTGCGACGGAGGCTGCGGCCGGGACTGCGGCTGGTCGAAGGCCTCGACGAACTCCCGTCGCGGGCCCGGTATCCGCGCCCCGGTGGCGACCGTCCGCGGCGCGGGAGGCGCCTGCGCCCGCTGACCGCCCGGGGCACCCTGCCAGTTCTGGTACTGCCGCGGTACGCCCCAGCCGCCGCCCTGCTCACGCAGCTCGGGGTGTCCGCCCCTGGCCTGCGGTGTGCCGTAGTCGGCGGGGGCGTGCTGTTCGGATCCCGGTGCGGCGCGTCTGCGCCGTCCACCGCCGGAGTCCGTGGTCCCTATGCCGGACGTGCTGTCCGAATCCGAGCCCTTGGGTGCGGGGCCTTTGCGACTGTGTCGTCCCACGCCCCGGATCAGCTCCTACGGTCGACGAGCAGCTCCCGGAAGGCCAGGGCGACCGTCTCCGGGTACTCCATCATGGCGACATGCCCCGCGTCCGGGAGCGTCAGCAGCCGGGAGTCCCTGAAGGCCGCCGCCGCCTTGCGCGCCATACGGTACGACACGAGCTGGTCCCGCCCTCCGTAGACGAGCAGCGTCGGCGCGAGCACCCGCTCCGCCTGCCGCCACAGTCCGTGCTGGCCGCCCAGGGTGTACGCATCGACGATTCCCCTGGCCGAGCGGGCCATCGCGTCCCAGAAGTACGGGAGTTGTGTGCGCCGCTCCATCTCCTGCACAGCATTGCGCAGCGCCTCGTCGCTGACGCGCGCGGGGTCTCCGTAACAGAGCGCCAGCGCTCCTCTGGTGCGCTGCTCGGCCGACCAGTCCTTGGTGAGTCTGGTGAAGAGCGAGGTCACGCCGGGCACCGCGAGCAGTGCCGTCGGCACGGCGGAGCGCTGGACGCGCAGCTCGGGCAGCGCGGGCGAGACAAGGGTGAGCGTGCGCACCAGATCGGGCCGGACGGCCGCGACCCGGGTGGAGACCGCGCCGCCCAGCGAGTTCCCGAGCAGATGCACGGGCCCGCGCCCGGCGGCGTCGAGATGACGGATCACCGCCCGTGCGTGGGCGGTGACCGAGTAGTTGCCGTCGTCCGGCGGCGGGGAGTCCCCGAAGCCGGGCAGGTCGATCGCCTCACCGTCCACGACGTCCTGGAGCAGCTGCATCAGCGAGGACCAGTTGAGCGAGGAGCCGCCGAGCCCGTGGACGTACAGCGCGGGCGGCAGTCCGGCCCGCGCCGGGGGCCGGGATCTGACCGTGAGGGTCAGTCCTGGCAGCTCCACGGAGCGCAGTTCCTCACCCTCCGCGACCCGCACGGCCGCGACCTTGGGGGCCGCGGCGGCGGTGACAGCGCGGACTCCAGGCAGCTCTGTCGAAGACATGCGGCAATGTTACGAGACGATCACACCGTGGTTCGTGTGTTCGGCATCACACATCGCATAGCGCTGTGAATCAGGAGCTCCTACGCTCGTAGGAAAGGCGCTCTCCATGGAAAGCGGTGCCTCATGCCTGTCGATCCCAGCGACCCCGACACCTTTGAAGAATTTGCAGAGGAAGACGACGATCAGGCTTCCGAGCTCGACGAGGAGGTCCCCGAGGCCGACGCGGCGGAACAGCACACAGTCGTACGGCCGGAGCACGATGAGCCTCTGACCCGCGTCTATCCGGACGCGGCGAACGAGGCGGATGCCGTGGAACAGGCCCGTGTCGTCGCCCTCGACGAGGACGACTACCGATGACCTGCCCCTCTTTGCCCCTGAATCGGGAGCTACCGCGACTGTCCGGTCCGTGAAATTCTGCGTCCGCAGCACGCACAGCCGGGTTACCCAAAAGTACGATGGCGGCGCGGCGCACAGCGCGCACAGAACGATTTTTTGGGAGGCGGCGTGACAGCCATCGAGCAGACAGAGGCAGCGCGCCCGCGGGGCACGCGCCTGCCACGCCGAGCCCGCAGGAACCAGCTTCTGGGCGCTGCCCAGGAAGTTTTCGTGGCCCAGGGCTATCACTCGGCCGCCATGGACGACATCGCCGAGCGGGCAGGCGTCAGCAAGCCCGTGCTCTACCAGCACTTCCCGGGCAAACTCGAGCTCTATCTCGCTCTGCTCGACCAGCACTGCGAGTCGCTGCTGCTGGCCGTCCGTACGGCCCTCGCGTCGACGACCGACAACAAGCTGCGCGTCGCCGCCACGATGGACGCCTATTTCGCGTACGTCGAGGACGAGGGCGGGGCTTTCCGGCTGGTCTTCGAGTCGGACCTGACGAACGAACCCGCGGTGCGCGAGCGCGTCGACCGGGTCTCGCTGCAGTGCGCCGAGGCCATCTCCGACGTGATCGCCGAGGACACCGGCCTGTCCAAGGAAGAGTCCATGCTGCTGGCCGTGGGCCTCGGCGGGGTCTCCCAGGTGGTGGCCAGGTACTGGCTCTCCAGCGGCTCCGGCATCCCGCGCGACAAGGCGGTTCAGCTGCTGACGTCGCTGGCGTGGCGGGGTATCGCGGGCTTCCCGCTGCACGGCAGCGAGCAGCACTGACACGCGAGGGGCCGCTGCCGCGCCCGGTGTTCGCTCCTGGCGTTCTTGACGGACGTCTGCCGTGCCCGCCCGCCGGGCTAATGTGTGCTGCGTACGGCGCGGCTGACCGCGCAACGCACTGACCGTTCGGAGGGACATAGCCGTGGAGGTCAAGATCGGCGTGCAGCACGCGCCCCGGGAGATCGTTCTGGAGAGCGGGCAGTCCGCCGAGGAGGTCGAGCGCGCGGTGGCCGACGCGCTGGCCGGCAAGGCACAGCTGCTCAGCCTCACGGACGACAAGGGCCGCAAGGTCCTGGTACCGGCCGACCGGATCGCGTACATCGAGATCGGCGAGCCGGCCACCCGGCGCGTGGGCTTCGGCGCGCTGTAGAGCGACGCGAGCCCCCTGAGGGCGCATGTGAAGAGGGCCCGGCGGGATTTCCCGCCGGGCCCTCTTCCGCTGCTCTCGGGGAGGGTTGTATTCCGCGCCCGCCGGGTAGTACGGGCTACGACCGATTTGCCCGCACCGGCGTCGTGAGGTGATCAGCAGTGCTGCTGGAAGCGCTCGGTTCAGTCCTGCTCGGACTCGCCCTCGCCTGGGCCGCCGCCCGTCATCTGCCCGACCGTCTGCCGTCCCGCCGAGTGGTGTTCACCACAGGCCCGGTCGGCGCGCTCTTCGGCGCATATGTGACGCATGCGGCGCTCGGTCCGGGACACATCCTGGCGGTGCTGGTGGGCGCTGTGGCGATCGGAGCCGTAGTGCTCTCGCTGCTGATCCGGCCGTCAGCGCGCCGCCTGCGCCGCGCATTCCCCCTCTGAGCACCGGCGCGCGGGGCGCCGGACGGATCCGGCCCGTCCAGCACCCCAGGACTGCCGGTCACCCCACGCCCTATGCCGCGAGGCCGAGCGCCGCCATCCGCTTGGTGTGCGCCTCGGTGATCCGGGAGAACATCCGGCCCACCTCGGCCAGGTCGAAACCGTCCGCCACACCGCCCACGAGCATCGTGGAGAGCGCGTCGCGCTCCGCCACCACGCGCTGCGCCTGGGAAAGCGCCTCGCCCATCAGTCGCCGCGCCCACAGCGCGAGCCGTCCGCCGACGCGCGGTTCGGCCTCGATCGCGGCACGTACCTTCTCGACGGCGAAATTGCCGTGGCCCGTGTCGTCGAGCACCGCGAGCACCAGCGCGCGGGTGTCGGTGTCCAGCCGGGCCGCGACCTCGCGGTAGAAGTCACTGGCGATCGAGTCGCCCACATATGCCTTGACCAGGCCTTCCAGCCAGTCGGACGGCGCGGTCTGGCGGTGGAAGTCGTCCAGCGCCTGGGCGAACGGCTCCATCGCGGCGGTCGGCTCGGCATCGATGGCGGTCAGCCGGTCACGCAGCTGCTCGAAGTGGTGGAACTCCGCAGAGGCCATCTTCGCCAGCTCCGCCTTGTCGGCCAGCGTCGGCGCGAGCTTGGCGTCCTCGGCGAGCCGCTCGAAGGCCGCCAGCTCGCCGTACGCGAGCGCGCCCAGCAGATCCACGACGGCGGCGCGGTACTGGGGGTCGGCGGATGCCGTGGCCCAGTCCTGGGCGGCGATTCCGGTGTGTTCAGTGGCGTTGTCAGGCGTCTCCATGAAGCGCACAATAGCCCGCTCCTCGCAGGGCGGAAGGGCCTGGTCAGCCACGCCCGAACCGCCGCTCCTACGGATTCGCCCAACACACATGCACGAATCCGGGGTACAGTGGTAATGCGCCTGTCGAGCGTTTTGGTTACTCGGCGGGCGATCGCAGTGTTTGACTGAGGGATTTGCTTCCTCAGACCCCCCATGAGGATGCCCGGTCGGTGGCACGATCGGCTCCAAACCGACCGCCCTCCACGCGGGCCCGTGCGCTTCAGTTGCGTACAACCGCAGATGAGGGGCCCCTCAGCGGCACGAGCGCTCGAGCGACGGCAGTGGTCCCGCGCCATCCGGCCAACCCACGGCCGGCCCAGTACCCAGGCGCGGTACGACCCCCCATCGTTCGCCTCGCGCCGCGTCTCACAGAAGAGGCAACACCCTGACTACGCAGCCTACGACTTTCCGTGATCTTGGGATCCTTCCCGAGACCGCCGAGGCCCTCGAAGCCGTCGGCATTCTGTCCCCGTTCCCCATCCAGGAGATGACGCTCCCCGTCGCGCTCTCCGGCACCGATGTCATCGGCCAGGCCAAGACCGGCACCGGCAAGACACTCGGTTTCGGTCTGCCGCTGCTGGAGCGCGTCACCGTCCCCGCGGACGTCGAGGCCGGCCGGGCGAAGCCCGAGCAGCTGACCGACGCCCCGCAGGCGCTTGTGGTCGTTCCCACCCGTGAGCTCTGCACGCAGGTCACCAACGACCTGCTGACCGCCGGCAAGGTGCGCAATGTCCGCGTGCTGGCGATCTACGGCGGCCGTGCGTACGAGCCGCAGGTCGAGGCGCTCAGGAAGGGCGTCGACGTGATCGTCGGCACCCCGGGCCGGCTGCTCGACCTGGCCGGCCAGCGCAAGCTGGACCTGTCGCATGTGCGCGCGCTCGTTCTCGACGAGGCCGACGAGATGCTCGACCTGGGCTTCCTGCCCGACGTCGAGAAGATCATCAACATGCTTCCGGCCAAGCGCCAGACCATGCTTTTCTCGGCGACCATGCCGGGTGCGGTCATCGGCCTCGCCCGCCGCTACATGTCGCAGCCCACACACATCCGCGCGACCGCGCCGGACGACGAGGGCGCGACCGTTGCGAACATCACGCAGCGCGTGTACCGCGCGCACTCCATGGACAAGCCGGAGCTGGTCTCCCGCATCCTGCAGGCCGACGGCCGCGGGCTCGCGATGATCTTCTGCCGTACGAAGCGGACGGCGGCGGACATCGCCGAGCAGCTGGCCACGCGCGGCTTCGCCTCCGGCGCGGTCCACGGCGACCTGGGCCAGGGCGCCCGCGAGCAGGCCCTTCGGGCCTTCCGCAACGGCAAGGTGGACGTCCTCGTCTGCACCGATGTCGCGGCGCGCGGCATCGACGTCGAGGGCGTGACGCATGTCATCAACTACCAGTCGCCCGAGGACGAGAAGACCTACCTCCACCGCGTCGGCCGTACCGGCCGTGCGGGCGCGTCCGGCACCGCCGTGACGCTGGTGGACTGGGACGACATCCCGCGCTGGCAGCTGATCAACAAGGCGCTGGACCTCGGCTTCGGCGACCCGGTCGAGACGTACTCCACGTCGCCGCACCTGTTCGAGGAGCTGAGCATCCCGGCGGGCACGAAGGGCGTTCTGCCCCGCGCCGAGCGCACCCGCGCCGGTCTGGCGGCGGAGGAGGTGGAGGACCTCGGCGAGACGGGCGGCCGCGGTCGCAAGTCCGCCGCGCCGACCGAGGAGCGCGCCCCGCGCACCCGGACCCCGCGCCAGCGCCGCCGCACCCGCGCCGGCTCGTCCCTCCTGACGCCGGACGCGGACGCTCCGGTGGAGTCGGAGTCGACGGAGTCGACTGAGCAGTCGGAGCCGCGCACCCCGCGGCGCCGCCGCCGCACTCGTGCGGGAGCGGGAGCGGGAGCATCGACGGCTGAGGCGGTCGCGGTGATCGAGGCGGCCGAGGCTGTTCTCGAGGTGTCGGCTCCCGAAGCCGAGCCGAAGCCGCGCCGCCGCACCCGTGCGGTGAAGGCCGTGGAGACGGTCGAGGTTGTCGAGGCGGTCGCCACGGAAACGGCCGAAACGAAGCCCCGCCGCCGCACACGCACGGTCAAGGCCGCCGCACCGGTCGAGACGGTCGAGGTTGTCGAGGCCGTCGCCACGGAAACGGCCGAGACCAAGCCCCGCCGCCGCACACGCACGGTCAAGGCCGCCGCACCGGTCGAGACGGTCGAGCTTGTCGAGGCCGTCGCCACGGAAACGGCCGAGACCAAGCCCCGCCGCCGCACGCGCACGCGTAAGGCAGTCCAGCCGGAAAGCTGACGCCCGACCAGATGGCCCGGCCCCCGCGGGATGGGGACCGGGCCATCGGCCTTTCGTGGCCCGGGGCGCAGTCCCGGCGCGGCCCCACCCCCGTTAGCCTCGTCGCATGAGTCGCCCGCCCACCTTCACGCCGCCCCCGTCCGCCCGCGCCCGCACCCTCCCCACCGCCCGCGGCGACTTCGCCGTGCTCGACGCGCGGCCCACCGACAACGGCCGCGCTCCCAAGGGCACCGCGCTCCTCCTCCCCGGGTACACCGGGAGCAAGGAGGACTTCATCGCGCTGCTCGAGCCCCTCGCCGCCGCCGGCTACCGCGCGGTCGCCGTCGACGGGCGCGGGCAGTATGAGACCGAGGGCCCCGACGACCAACAGGCTTACGCCCAGGCCGAGTTGGCCCAGGACGTGCTCGCCCAGGCCAAGGCGATCCAGGGCCCCGTGCACCTCCTCGGGCACTCCCTCGGCGGACAGATCGCCCGCGCCGCCGTGCTCCTCGACCCCGCCCCCTTCCGCACGCTCACCCTCATGTCCTCCGGGCCCGCCCAGATCACCCCCGCCCAGCAGCGGAAGGTCGAACTGCTCAGCGACGTACTCGCGACGATGAGCATGGACCAGGTCTGGGAAGCCATGAGGGCGCTCGATCCGCCCGAGGACGCCGACGCGCCCAAGGACGACGGCGAGGACCTCCGCCGCCGCTGGCTGCGCCACAATCCCGCCCAGCTGATCGCCACCGGCCGCCAGTTGACCGTCGAGCCCGACCGGGTCGACGAACTCGCCGCCGTACAGCCGCTGCCCAAGCATGTGATCTCCGGCGAGCGCGACGACACCTGGCCGGTGCCGCTCCTCGACGCGATGGCGCAGCGGCTCGGCGCCGACCGGACCGTGATCGCCGGAGCCGAGCACTCCCCCAACACCGACCGCCCTGCCGAGACGGCGGCAGCGGTCGCGGTCTTCTGGGACCGGCAGGGCCAGTACCCGCAGGGTCAGTACTGAGACTGCAGGTGCTGCCAGAAGCCGTCCCGCAGCGCCCGCCGGAGCACCGCGTGCCCACGCAGCGAACGCTGCAGCACCCGCTCCGCCTCGATCAACAGGTCCTGGTCCACCGGACCGGGCAGATACGGATGGCCGGGCAGCAGCTCGGCCATCGCGTCCCGGCCCCGCTCCGCCAGCCAGGTCGCCGCGATCTGCGCCCCCACAAAGCGCACCTCGTCCCGCGACGGCGGAGGCGCGCCCTCGTTCTCGTACGTCGTGACCGGGCGGCGTGTGATGTACGGGCGGCAGAAGTCGAGGTCGAAGGTCCGCTGGCTGTCGACCTCCCAGAGCAGTGGCTCCGCCTGGTTGCGCCCGTCCGCCGCCTCTATGCCCCACAGATGGACCCGGGCCCCGTACCCCTGTGCCGCCTCGACCGCCGAGACCAGGTCCTCGTCGCCGCCCACCAGCGCCGCGTCGCTGATCGCGCGATGCCGGGCGAGCGACTCCAGATCCGTACGGATCAGTGAGTCGACGCCCTTCTGCTGGTTGTTCGCGTTGAGGTTGCCGAGCCGCACCTTGACGTCCGGCAGCTCGGCGATGGACTGCTGCTCGGGGGTGTGGATACGGCGCCGGGCGCCGTCGTACCAGTACACCCGCAGCAGTCTGCTGTCCGCGAAGATCGTCCGGGCCTTGTCGATGAAGGCCTCGATCAGCCCCTCCGCGTCCAGATCGAAGGAGCGCCGGTCCTCGGTGCCCGCCACAAGCAACCCGGCCGCAGCATAGACGTAACCCGCGTCGACGAAGATGGCATGGGTAGAAGGGGTCTTGGCCACCTCGGCGAGCATGCGATGGAGCAGCTCGTTGGTGCGCTCCAGGCGGGCGCCGATCTCGTTGATCTCTGCATCGTTCATACGGTGCTCATTCTCCGCGGACCCGCCGCCACCTGCCAGTAGTTAGGCATCCAAAAAATTTCCTTAGCGTAGGGAATGTTTGCAGGGTGCGTCCTGTTGAACAGCTATAGAACGCAGAACACTGACGGACATCCGTCGCCACCAGTTCTCCAGCAGGAGGATCAGACGAAGGGAGAAGCCTTGCGCTTCGAAATCATGCGACTCGACGACGTCGACGGCACCGCCGTGGACAGCACCGTCGTAGACGCCGCCTCCGTCAACCGGATCGTGCAGCAGGCCGCTTCGATCGGCCAGCGCATCTTGATCCGACCGGCCGAAACGACCGCCTCGTAAAGCTTTACGCCGCTTGTCACGCACCGCGCCCCCGTATGGACGATCCGTACGGGGGCGCGGTGCGTCGGGCGTCGCTCCGGCAGGAGAACAGCCGGGCACCCGCTCAGGAGCCCTTGATCACCTGGGTGACGCCGTTGATGATCTGCTGCACGGCGATCGCCGAGAGCATCATGCCCGCGAGCCTGGTCACCAGCACCACACCGCCGTCCTTGATCAGCCGGATGATCAGCAGCGAGTTGCGCATGGTCAGCCAGAGCACCAGATGCATGGCCACGATCGCGGCCCACACCGAGACCTGCTCCGTGACACTGTCCGCGTGCTGCACGGCGAGGATGACCGAAACGATCGCTCCGGGCCCGGCGAGCAGCGGCATGCCCAGCGGTACGAGCGCGACATTGACGTCCTTCGTCTGCTGCGGCTCGTCCGTCTTGCCGGTCAGCAGGTCGAGCGCGATGAGCAGCAGGAGCAGACCGCCCGCGATCATCAGCGCGGGCACGGAGATGTGCAGATAGTCCAGGATCTGCTGCCCGAGAATGCCGAAGACGGTGATCACACCGAAGGCGACGGCCACCGCCTGCCAGGCCATCCGGCGCTGCACCTTGGCGGGCCGCCCGGAGGTGAGGGCAAGGAAGATCGGAGTGATCCCGGGGGGATCCATGATGACAAAAAGGGTCAGAAACAGAGAGCCGAAAACGGCAGCGTCAAACACAGTGAGGGCCTAGCGGGAGGAAGGGTCGGGCGGACGGGCGAGGGGTTACGGGCGGCGTCCGCCCGCGCCCGGCACCGGGAACGCGCCGGCCGCGCGTCGCGTGATCTCGCCGTAGATCTCCGGGTCGGTGGTGTACTCGCCGAGCCGACAGGTCTTGCGGCTGCCGTGATAGTCGCTGGAACCGGTGGCCAGCAGCCCGAGATCGGCGGCGAGGCCGCGCAGCCGGGCCCGCGTCGGCTCGTCGTGGTCCATGTGGTCGACCTCGATGCCGTCGAGGCCCGCGGCTGCGAGCTCGGCAATCGCGGTCTCGGGCACTGTGCGACCGCGCTGGACGGCGAGCGGATGCGCGAAGACGGTCACCCCGCCGGCCGCCTTGACCAGCCGGAGCGCGGTGAAGGGGTCGAGCTCGTGCTTGACGATGTGGGCACGGCCGCCGTCGGCGATCCACTCCGGCGTGAAGGCGTCGGAGACGGTCGGCACGACGCCGAGCTCGACGAGCGCGGACGCGATGTGCGGGCGGCCGACCGAGCCGTCCCCGGCGATCCGGGCGACCTGGTCCCACTCGATGGGAACGCCCAGCTCCTGGAGCTTGACCACCATCGCCTGGGCGCGCGGCACCCGGTCGTCCCGCACGAGTTCGCGCTCGCGCAGCAGCTCGGGCTCGTCCGGGTCGAAGAGGTACGCCAGCAGATGGAGGCTCACCCCGTCGAGACGGCAGGAGAGCTCGGCGCCCGTGACGAGGGTGAGGGACTCGGGGAGCGCGGCGATCGCCTCGGCGTGGCCGCGGGTGGTGTCGTGGTCGGTGAGCGCCACGACGTCGAGTCCGGCCGCGGCGGCGTTGCGCACCAGCTCGGCCGGGGTGTCCGTACCGTCCGAGGCCGTGGAGTGGGTGTGCAGATCGATGCGCACGACGCGTTGCTCCAGGGACGAGGGACGGACAGGGGACGGTCAAGTGTATCGGGGATTCGAACAGCCCCGGTCCAGCGCGGGCGCCGCCGCGGCCCGGCTCCGCTCCGGCGGGCGCGGCCACGGCCCTGCCCCGGTCCAGCGCGGGCGCCGCCACGGCCCTGCCCCGGTCCAGCGCGGGCGCCGCCACGGCCCGCTTCCCGGTTCGGCCTCGGCTCAGTTCGGGCGCAGCGCCGGCCCGGTCGCTCCGCTCACGACAGCAGCCGCGGCGACAGCGCCCCGCACGGCACCAGTTCGACCTCCGCGCCCGCGTCCCGCAGATCCGTCAGCACCAACTCGTCGTACAGCAGCAGCCCGGACTGCTCGGGCCAGACGATCGCCCACAGCCACAATCCCCTCGCCTCCCCCGCGAACACCGCGCGGTCGTCGGGGGCGTCGGCCACATGCCACAGCGGGGTCGGCCGGCCGGCGGCGAGCACCTTTGCCTGCGGCGGCTTGTCGACGCAGATGTGCGGGCCCGGATCGGGCCCGTCGATTCCCGCGTAGCGCGCTCCGAGGCCGACCCCCAACTCCTCGGCGACCAGCAGCAGTTCGCCTATGCCGCCGAGTGGCCCCGGTCCCGAGCAGGCGACGGCGGTCGCGCGGCCGCCGCTGCGGTCGTCCCCCGCGTACGCGACACCGGTGAAGAGCCAGCCGACAGGCAGTGGCCAGGGCATCCAGACAGGGACTTGCGCGCGGTGCACAACCACACTGAGGGCCTCAACGCTGGGCGGGATCACCGGCTGCAGCGGGTGCACGGCGCCGTGCACGTCGCACTGCCAGGAGTCGGCAAAGAGACCGGGCGCCCTGACCCGGCCACCGCACTTCGGGCAACTGGGTTCGCCCCTCATAGCGCCCAACGGTCCTCCCCGGCCGTCGTCGCGTCAAGGACGATCACCCTTCCGGCGTGTGCCCTCACCACCCAAAACTAGATGCAACTTACATTCATCAGGCTGTCCAAATCATTGCCGGCGATCGGCGAGGGCATCGCCCGGGCGGGGCGCGCCTCGCTGAGCCACGAAGCAACGGAGCATCAGCCCGCGCACGCCCCCCAGGAGGGCGTCTCGGTGTTCGCCAACTGACCTGCTTCAGTCCAGAGTTACGGACCTGCGCAGCGCATCGCGCAGGTCCGTGCCGTGCGTCAGCCAGCGCTCCTGAAGCTCCTGCGCCCCGTGCACCCGTTTCCAGGCCGCCTCGTTCGACGTCATCGGCAGCAGCGGCAGAAAGCGCACCGGGTCCATCGGTTCGTCCAGCTCCAGGTCTTCGACAAGACCGCCCGGCTCGGCGACGAGGACGGAGCTGAACGGGGCGCCGGGCCAGAGCGGATCGCCCACGTCCAGCGAGGCGCCGGGCGCCACGACAACGCCCTCGACCTGCGGGGACGCGGCGAGTACGGCCAGCGGGCGCAGCACTTTGTCGGTGTCGGCGAGCCCGGCCCGTACGGACAGGATCAGCTCGGCGCGCGGCCCTTTGACCGGGTCGGCGAGAGCCGCGTTGGGGTCCGTCATCGGCTGTGCGGACATGCCCAGAGTGGCGTAGCGGACGATGTCACCGTCGCCGCCCCGGTCGAGGAACCGGAGCACCTCGATACGGTCCGTGCCGAGGAAGGTCACCGCGGCGCGCGCGTCCGGTTCGCCGAACGCCGTACGCAACCGGGCTTCGACCAGAGCAAGAACATCTTCCATGTCGCGAGCATAAAGCGCGTATGGAACGGGCAAAACAAGGGATTGACCCTCTGTCGGCTGATAGTCTTGGCCGCTGGTCGGGACGGGCACGCAGGTGGGGGTATCCCCAGGCGGAGCTCTGGGGGAGTTGCTCTCCAGTCCCGACGACACGTCATCCCCCACGGGGGACCGGCCGGAGGAGGTGGGGCTGCGGTGGATCGAAGTCGACCGTGCAGTACCAACCGCTCTTCCGCACGGCACCTTTCCTCTGTGACCCGAGGCGTCTGAGGCCTTCCCGCACGGGGCCCACGGCTTTTCGCACTACGGAAGAGCACTTCGTTTTTGCCTGTCTGTAGCGAACCCCGTCACCGCGATCCCGCGGTGCCGCCCGCTTTGCGGACGTATGCATCACGTCCTCATTCCGGGCTGTGCCACGCCACTCGCCGACGGCCTCTCCGTGAAGGAGCCAGCCATGTCGATGATCCGTGACCTGCGCGCAGCGGTCCGTCCCGCCCTGCGCAAGAGCAACGCCCCGTACAGCACGTACGACACCACCCGAGACCCGTCCGCCTCCAGCGCCGTCGTCGACTGCGCGGTCTACCGCGACGGGCAGCGGGTGGAGAGCGAGTCCTGCCAGACGCCGCACGAGGCCATGCTGCGGGTACGCGAGGGCGGCGGCTTCGCGTGGATCGGGCTGCATGAGCCGACGGAGGCGGAGTTCGCGGGTATCGCGGCGGAGTTCGGGCTGCACCCGCTGGCCGTGGAGGACGCGGTCCACGCCCACCAGCGGCCCAAGCTGGAGCGGTACGACGACACCCTGTTCACCGTCTTCAAGACGATCCACTACGTCGAGCACACGGAACTCACCGCCACCAGTGAAGTCGTCGAGACCGGCGAGGTGATGTGCTTCACCGGACGGGACTTCGTCATCACGGTCCGGCACGGCGGCAAGGGTTCACTTCGGGCGCTGCGGCACAGCCTGCAGAAGGACGCGGAGTTGCTCGCCAAAGGGCCCTCGTCGGTGCTGCACGCCATCGCCGACCATGTGGTCGACGGGTACATCGCGGTGGCCGCGGCGGTGCAGGACGACATCGACGAAGTCGAGATCGACGTCTTCTCCGCACCGGCGAAGGGCAGCCCGCGCGGCAGTGACGCGGGCCGGATCTACCAGCTCAAGCGCGAGGTGCTGGAGTTCAAGCGCGCCGTGTCCCCGCTGCTGCGGCCGATGCAGCTGCTCAGCGAGCGGCCGATGCGGCTGGTCGACCCGGACATCCAGAAGTACTTCCGGGATGTCGCCGACCATCTTGCGCGAGTGCATGAGCAGGTCATCGGCTTCGACGAGCTGCTGAACTCCATCCTCCAGGCCAATCTGGCGCAGGCGACGGTCGCGCAGAACGAGGACATGCGCAAGATCACGTCCTGGGCGGCGATCATCGCGGTGCCGACGGCGGTCTGCGGGGTGTACGGCATGAACTTCACGTACATGCCGGAGCTGCACTGGCAGTACGGCTATCCCCTGGTGCTCACCAGCATCATCGGCGTCTGCCTCGTGATCCATCGCTCACTCAAGCGCAACGGCTGGCTGTAGCCGGGCGGGCGATAGGCTGCGCACATGACAGATCAGGTGCTCGCGCAGGCGCTCATCGAGGAGGCCACGAAGAAGTCCGGCCTCATCTGGGTGCGCGGGGACGGTCCCTCGCGACCGTTGTGGCACGTGTGGCACGAGGGGGCGGCGCATGTCGTCGGCGACTGTCCCGGCGAGCAGCCGCTGCCGCAGCTGGTGAGCGGCGGTACGGCGGAAGTCACCGTGCGCAGCAAGGACAAGGGCGGCCGGCTGATCAGCTGGACGGCGGCGGTGAGCGAGCTGGAGCCGCACTCCGAGGCGTGGGAGTCGGTGGTCGCCGAACTGAAGGGCAAGCGCCTGAACGCGCCGGACGCGGAGCAGATGACGGAGCGGTGGGCGCGCGAGTGCCGGGTGCTGCGCCTCGAGCCGAAGGAGGCGATCAGGTCCCTGCCGGACGGGTCACTGGCGGCCCCGCCGCTGCCGACCCCGGCAACAACGCGCCACGCGGTACCGGCGGCGCTGCCGCGGCTTCTCCTCGCACGCAAGAAGAAGCGCGCCCGCAAATAGGGGCCAGCCGGCCCGCACCATCCATCCTTCCGGGGACACAATCCAGCCCGTCCGGCGTTTGAGGACAGAAGACCCGGCCGCCGGACGCCCCGGCCCCTCAGTCGTCGTCGCTGGTCTTCGGAAGCGCACGGCCATAATCCACCGTCTCCTCCTTCGACGGCGCCGCCAGCGCGAAGTCCTCGTCCCAGTCCCCCAGCGTCAGCACCCCCGCGCCCCCCGCACGGGCGAACTGCAGCGGAAACGGCTTGCCCTCCAGCGAGACGTCCAGCGTGCCGCCCGCCCCCTCGCCCGCCCTGACCTTGATCGTGCGGACGCCGCCCACCTGCGTGCGGTCGCCCTTGCTCAGCTCGCCCTGCATGCCCAGCAGGCCGTCCAGCAGCACATCCATGTCCGTGAAGCCCAGGAACTGCTTGTACGCCGGGTCCCCCTCCGGCACCTTCACATACTTGGCGGCGAGCTTGCCCGCCACGTCCGCGTCCGTCTTGCTCGGCTTCTCCTCGCCCTTGCCGTCCGCATGACTCCAGAAGCCCGCGTCGGCCTTCAGATAGAGCGCCTTCCCGACCCGCAGCAGCTCGAAGGTGTTGTCCTTCGAGGTGACGGAGCCGGTGCCGCCGTCGTGCTTGAGCCGCATGTTCAGCTTGTACGTACCGCGCTTGCTGACCAGCGTCCCGGAGAGCCTTACCGAGGAGGCCGCGTCGGCCGCCGCGCGCGCCTTCGTTTCGATCTCGACGGCGGAGAGCTTGCCGACGCCGTTGGTCCCCGCATCCGGGTCCTCACCGCAAGCCGTGAGCGCCACGGTCAGCCCGGCGCACAGCGCCATGGAGAGCGCGGCCCTGCGGGCGCGGGAAGCCGGGGGGAGGGGAGTCACAAGCGCACTGCCTCTCGTCTGCGTGATCGGGTGGCAGACCGCAGCGTACCCGTGTGGAGCGCAACGATCTGCAGGGAGCCGTACGGACGCCAGCCAGGGGCGGGCCGGAAGGGTACGGGCTAGCCTGAAGCCGTCAAACGGCGGTATTTCCTGTCAAATTTCCCGGCGAAGAGGAGGTGCGGAGCATGGTTGCAGGCGCCCCCCGAATCTTTGTCTCGCACCTCGCCGGCATCCCCGTCTTCGACCCGAACGGCGACCAGGTCGGCCGGGTCCGCGACCTCGTCGCGATGCTCCGGGTCGGCCGCCGTCCGCCCCGGCTGCTCGGCATGGTCGTCGAGGTGGTCAGCCGCCGCCGGATCTTCCTGCCCATGACCCGGATCACGGGCGTCGAGTCCGGCCAGGTCATCACCACCGGCGTGGTCAATATGCGCCGCTTCGAGCAGCGCCCGACCGAACGGCTCGTCCTCGGCGAGCTGCTGGACCGGCGGGTACGCCTGGTGGAGAGCGGCGAGGAGGTCGCCGTTCTCGACGTCTCGATCCAGCAGCTGCCCGCGCGCCGCGAATGGGAGATCGACAAGGTCTTCGTACGCAAGGGCAAGCCGGGGGCGCTGCGTCGCAAGGGTGAGACCCTGACCGTCGAGTGGTCCGCGGTGACCGGCTTCTCGCTGGAGGAGCACGGGCAGGGCGCCGAGAGCCTGCTTGCCACCTTCGAGCAGCTGCGCCCCGCCGATCTCGCCAATGTGCTGCACCACCTCTCCCCCAAGCGCCGCGCCGAGGTCGCCGCGGCTCTCGACGACGACCGGCTCGCCGACGTACTGGAGGAGCTGCCGGACGACGACCAGATCGAGATCCTCGGCAAGCTCAAGGAGGAGCGCGCGGCGGACGTCCTGGAGGCCATGGACCCGGACGACGCGGCCGACCTGCTGTCCGAGCTGCCCGAGGCCGACAAGGAAAGGCTGCTCGCGCTGATGCGCCCGGACGACGCCGCGGACGTGCGACGGCTGTTGGCGTACGAGGACAACACGGCGGGCGGCATGATGACCACCGAGCCGATCGTGCTGCGCCCGGACGCCACGGTCGCCGACGCGCTGGCGCGCGTACGCCAGCAGGACCTCTCCCCCGCGCTCGCCGCGCAGGTGTATGTGTGCCGGCCGCCGGACGAGACGCCGACGGGCAAGTATCTGGGCACGGTGCACTTCCAGCGGCTGCTGCGGGACCCGCCGTACACGCTGTGCAGCTCGATCGTGGACAGCGATCTGCCGCCGCTCGCCCCGGGCACCGCGCTGCCCGCGGTCACCAGCTATCTGGCGGCTTACAACATGGTCGCGGCGCCCGTCGTCGACGAGAGCGGTTCGCTGCTGGGGGCGGTGACCGTCGACGACGTACTCGACCATCTGCTGCCGCCGGACTGGCGCGAGACGGAGTTCCACGAGGAGACCGCCCGCCATGGCCATTGACCGCACGGTGGAACGTCCCGCTCCGCGGACCCGTCTCGACCAGCCGCGCGCGCCGCGGCCGAGGCTGCTGCCGGAGTACGACCCCGAGGCCTTCGGGCGGCTGTCCGAACGGATCGCCCGCTTCCTGGGCACCGGGCGGTTCATCGTCTGGATGACGATCGTCGTCATCATGTGGATCGTCTGGAACGTCTCCGCCCCCGAGAAGCTGCGCTTCGACCAGTACCCGTTCATCTTTCTCACCCTGATGCTGTCGCTGCAGGCCTCGTACGCGGCCCCGCTGATCCTGCTGGCGCAGAACCGCCAGGCCGACCGGGACCGGGTCAATCTCGAACAGGACCGCAAGCAGAACGAGCGTTCCATCGCCGACACCGAGTACCTGACCCGGGAGATCGCGGCACTGCGGATGCGCCTCGGCGAGGTCGCCACCCGCGACTGGATCCGCTCGGAGCTCCAGGACCTGGTCAGGGAGATGGAGGAGCAGCGCACCGTATTCCCGAACGGGCATCCGTACGGAAGTGACGAAGGCGACCGCTGACGGGCTTACCGGGGGTGGGATGCAGCGCCGTACCATCGGCGTATGGCTACGGAAGACGCGGTGCTTGAAGCACTGGCGACGGTGAACGACCCCGAGATCAACCGACCGATCACCGACCTCGGCATGGTCAAATCGGTCGAGATCGGGGCGGATGGTGCGGTCGCCGTCACGGTGTATCTCACCGTCTCCGGCTGCCCGATGCGCGAGACGATCACCAAGAATGTGACGGACGCGGTCGCGCGCGTCGACGGCGTCACGCGCGTGGACGTCACTTTGGACGTGATGGGCGACGAGCAGCGGCGCGAGCTGGCGGCCTCACTGCGCGGCGGGACCGCCGAGCGCGAGGTGCCGTTCGCCAAGCCCGGGTCGCTGACCAGGGTGTACGCGGTGGCCTCGGGCAAGGGCGGCGTCGGCAAGTCCTCTGTCACGGTGAACCTGGCGGCGGCGATGGCGGCCGACGGCCTGAAGGTCGGCGTCGTCGACGCGGACATCTACGGGCACAGCGTGCCGCGCATGCTCGGTGCGGACGGCCGGCCGACCCAGGTCGAGAACATGATCATGCCGCCGTCGGCGCACGGCGTGAAGGTCATCTCGATCGGGATGTTCACCCCGGGCAATGCCCCGGTGGTGTGGCGCGGGCCGATGCTGCACCGCGCGCTCCAGCAGTTCCTCGCCGATGTGTACTGGGGCGACCTGGACGTGCTGCTGCTCGACCTGCCGCCGGGGACCGGCGACATCGCGATCTCGGTGGCGCAGCTCGTGCCGAACGCGGAGATCCTGGTGGTCACGACCCCGCAGCAGGCCGCCGCCGAGGTCGCCGAACGAGCCGGCGCCATCGCCGTACAGACCCACCAGAAGATCGTGGGCGTCGTCGAGAACATGTCGGGCCTGCCGTGCCCGCACTGCGACGAGATGGTCGATGTCTTCGGCTCGGGTGGCGGCCAGCGGGTCGCCGAAGGGCTGACGAAGACCACCGGCGCCAATGTGCCGGTGCTGGGCTCCATCCCGATCGACGTACGGCTGCGGGAAGGCGGCGACGAGGGCAAGCCGGTCGTGCTGACCGACCCGGACTCACCGGCGGGCGCGGCGCTGCGGGCGATCGCGGGCAAGCTCGGCGGCCGCCAGCGCGGTCTGTCGGGCATGTCCCTGGGGATCACCCCGCGCAATAAGTTCTGACGCCCACTCAGTGACGCGCAATAGGTTCTGACTGGGCTCAGCCCCAGACCCTCCCCGCGTGGGGGACGCCCGGCGGGCGTACGGGGTCTGGGGCGAAGTCTCGGTCCGCGAAGGGGCGCGGGGCTCCGGGCAGGGGCCTCAGGCGTACGCGCCGAGGTCCTCCACCACCGAGAAGCCGAGACCGTACGCGCTCATCCCACGCCCGTACGCGCCAATGTGCAGCCCGCCACGCGTCGACCCCGCCAGCACCCAGCCGAACTCCGACTCGCGGTAGTGGAACGACGTCGGCACCCCGTCGACCGGCAGCGAGAGCGTCGACCAGGCCGGCCCGGCCAGATCGTCGGCGAGCTCGAACGCGGTCTCCGTCTGCTGGTTCAGCCAGTGATCACGCAGCGAGTGGTCCAACTGGGCGGGCCAGGTGTGGGCCAGCAGCCCCGAGCCGGCCAGCCAGGCCGCGGAGGAGACCGTGATGGCGTCCAGGACGCCTGTGCCGTCGCCGCTGCTGCGCACCGGGCCGGACGCCACGGTGATGACCGCCGCGAAGCGCTCCTTGTCCGCTCCGCCGGCTTCCGACCGTATCGACGGCTCTTCGCCGTGGCCCATCGCGCCGTGCTGCACCGTGCCGTCGGCCGCGGCGCCGACCTGCATCAGCCAGCGCGGCCCCGTGAAGGCCTCGTCAAGGCCGTACCAGGGGAAACTCGCACGCAGATATCCCTCGAGCGCGCGCTGGGCCGCCGTCCCCGTCCGTGCCGCTGCGATCGTGCGCTGCCCGCCGGGCGCGGGGGAATCGCTGACCGTGCTCTGAGCCGCTAGTCGACTTCTCGTCTCCATCTACCCGGCCGCCTCCTCTGTGTCCGAGGTCCGGAGCGGACCCGCCCCCCTCGGGCGTCCTCGCGTCCTGACAGATGGAGAGAATAGCCACCCTGTCCCGGCTCGCAGGGATTGACGGTAATCAGGTGGCGTCTGCGTCGAAGGGCGGGCGCTCGTCCTGATCGAGCTTTTCGCGCTTCTTGAGCAGGTCGGGGGTGCCCGGCGAGCCGTTCACGGCGGCGGGCACCGACGTGTCCGATTCCCTGCTGTGCACCGCGTCCGCGACCTCGTTGATCTCCTTCTTGAGGTCGAAGCTGCTGCGCAGGTCCTTGAGTTCCTTGAGGTCGTCGTTCTCGTTCAGCTGCTTGCGGATGAACGCCTTGGGATTGAGGTCCTCGAACTCGAAATCCTTGAACTCCGGCCCCAGTTCGCTGCGGATGTCCTGCTTCGCGCTCTCGGAGAACTCGCGGATCTTCCGGATCGTGCGGGTGACGTCCTGGATGAGCTTCGGCAGTTTTTCCGGGCCGAAGATGAGCACGGCGAGCACCACGAGCGCCACCAGCTCCAGTGCGCCTATGTCATTGAACACCCTGCTGCTCCTCGTGTTCTCTGCGGCCCGCGGTCGGATGGGGTCGGGGCCCGATCCACGGTACCCGCCGACACTGTCCGTGCGGTACCTTCCCCCGCCCGGGGGCCGGGACCTGCGCCAGGTGCCGCTTGCGCGTCATGTGCCGTTCGCGGAACCGAGCGTGAGCGACATCTTCCGCTCCTTGCCGCCGCGGACCAGGGTCAGCTCGAGACGGTCGCCGGGGCGGTGCGAGCGGATCTTGACGATGAGCTCCTCGCCGCTGTGCACTCGCTGGCCGTCGACCTTGGTGATGATGTCGCCCGGCTTGATCCCGGCCTTCGCGCCGGGGCCGCCCCTGGTGACGGACGGCGCGCCGTCCTTGCCCTTGTCGCCCACGCGGGCGCCGTCGCCCGTGTACTTCATGTCGAGGCTGACGCCGATCACCGGGTGGGTGGCCTTGCCGGTGTTGATCAGCTCTTCGGCAACGCGCTTGCCCTGGTTGATGGGGATGGCGAAGCCGAGCCCGATGGAACCGGCCTGGCCACCCTCGGTGCCCGAGCCGGTGTCCGCGGCGCGGATCGCGCTGTTGATGCCGATGACGCGGGCTTTGGTGTCCACCAGCGGGCCGCCCGAATTGCCGGGGTTTATCGGTGCGTCGGTCTGCAGCGCGTCGACATAGCTGACATCGCTGCCGTCACCCTTCTCACCGCCCGCGGTGATGGGGCGCTCCTTGGCGCTGATGATGCCGGAGGTCACGGTGTTCTGGAGGTCGAAGGGTGCGCCGATGGCCACCACCGGGTCGCCCACCTGGACGCTGTCGGAATTGCCGAGCGGCAGCGGCTTGAGGCCCGAGACGCCGGAGACCTTGACCACGGCGAGGTCGTAGCCACTGTCCTTGCCGACGAGCGTCGCCTTGGCGGTCTCGCCGCCGCTGAAGGTGACCGAGATGTCGCCGGAGGAACCTGCGGGGTCGACGACATGGTTGTTGGTCAGGATGTGGCCCTGCTGGTCCAGGACGAAGCCGGTGCCGGTGCCCTGTTCGCCGCTGCCGCTGACATGGAGGGTGACGACGCTCGGCAGCGCGCTGGCGGCGATGCCGGCAACGCTGTCGGGCGCCCGATTGCCGTTGTCCTTGGATGCCTGGGGGAGTTCGACCTGGGTGATGCCGCCGTTGCGTTCGATGTACGCGCCTATGCCGCCGCCGACGCCGCCCGCCACGAGGGCCAGCAGGACCGCTCCGACCAGCAGCGAGCCGCGCCGGCGCGGCTTCTTGGCAGGCTCGCCGGGGTGGGTCAGTACCTGGCCGGGTGTGCTCCAGGGGTCGTACTGCATCCAGAGCGAGGACTGCGGCTGGAGCGGAGCCGCGGGCTGTACCGGAGCCGCGGCGACGGGCTGGGGCTGGACCGGAGGCTGGGGCTGGGGCGGCGGGGCGTAAACGCCGCCGGTGGCATCCGCACCCGGCGCCGTGCCGTGGGGCGCCGGGTACTGCGGCGGTACGGCAGTGCCGTGCGCCGGGGTCGCCATCGGGCGCTGTACGGGCGGCGCGGGCGCCCATGGCCCCGGTCCGCCGTACGGCGGGGTGCTGTACTCGTCCGGCTCGTGCAACGGCTGCGGCCTGGCCGCCTCAGACGCGACCGGCGCAGAGGTGGCCGCCGCAGACGTGGCCGCCGCGGTCAAGGCTGACGTGGCCGGCGCAGACGTGGAGGCAGGCACGGGCGGCAACTCCGCAGTCACCTCGGACTCCGCGGACTCCTCGGGCTCCGCCTGCGCCGGAACGGGCACCGGCGCAGGCTCCGACGAAGGTTCGGCCACAGCGGCCGCCACCGGCTCCTGCACCTCCGGCTCGGAGTGGGTGGCACGTCCCGCACTGGGCCGGCTCCACCACTTCGCCTTCGGTCCGGTGGGCTTCCCGTCGTCCATGCTCTCCCCGCAAACTGCCGACCACTGCGTACCCCCGCGGGGCACCCCTCAGAGGATTCAACCAGGTCCCCGAATCTCCGTGCAGGGTCCCTCTTCAGCGCTGGGGCGAGCGGGACGCACCAGGCTTGGCCGGGGCAGCGAGATATGAGGGGACCGGAGTGGCGGCAGGGGCGGCCACGGGGGCAGTGGCGAGCTGGAACGCCGCGCCCGTGGGACGTATCAGCGGCGGAGAGAAGGAGGCATTGGTCAGCAGCGGAGCGACGAAGGGGTGGTTCGGCGGCACCGCCGGAGCCAGCAGTCCGGGTGCCCCGGCGATCGCTGGGCGGTTGTCCGACCTGGCCAGGCCGTTCCCACCGTTGCGTCGGCGCTCGACGTCCGCGCTGCGCAAGCCCGTCGCGCCCTTGCCCGATCCTGAGTTGGAGCCGCTGACACCCGTCGCCGGGGCGGCCGCGCGCAGCGGCGTGACGCTGTTCCGCGGCCCCTCGCTTCTGGGGCCGGCCTGGACCGACGTGTCCAGCGGCAGTGCGCCGAGGGCAATCGCGGCGAAGGAGACCGCGCTGGCCGCGGCGAAGGCGAACCTTCGCCCGCGCCAGGGGGAGCGCTCCGCTTCCGCACGCCCCACGTCATTGATCCGGAAGCCACTGCTCGGACCGCCGGGAAGCACTCCCGCGTGCGCGCCCACCGGTACGTACCCGAAGGTCCCCGTGCGGGGGTCGCGGTCTCGTCCCTCGGACGGGCTCAGCGCTCCGAAGACGCCGTCGGCGATTCGCCCCCCGCCGAAAGGTCCACTCCTGCCGTCGTCGTCACCTCCGGGTCCCGCGGGCAGCCCCTGGAGCCGCGCGAGCAGCCCCTCGGACGGGGGCGGCGGCGCGGTCTGCGCGAAGACGCTCTTCACCCGGCGCTGGGCGTCGGCCTCGGCCTTGCACTTGGGACAGGTCGCCAGATGGGCCAGCACCCGGTCCCGGGCATCGTGTTTGAGCTCGCCGTCGATAAGCGCAGCGAGCCGGTCCCCCAAGTGCTGCTCCGCAGGGGTCGGACCTGAGCTGCTCACGCCGGTCCGCCCTCCAGTGCCAGGCCGACCGCACCCGTCAGTGTGCGCTGCTCGGCGCGGGCCTCCGGGGAACGGTGCTGCAGGGCCTTGCGCAGGTGGGACCGGCCGCGGTGGATGCGGCTGCGGACGGTGCCGAGCTTGACGCCCAGGGTGGCGGCGATCTCCTCGTACGAAAGGCCCTCGATGTCGCAGAGCACCACGGCGGCACGGAACTCGGGCGCGAGGGTGTCCAGCGCCTGCTGCACATCGGCGTCGAAGTGGGTGTCGTTGAAGACCTGCTGGGGAGACGGCTCACGGCTGGGCAGCCGCTCGGCCGCGTCGTCGCCGAGGGCGTCGAAGCGGATGCGCTGCTTGCGCCGGACCATGTCCAGGAAGAGGTTCGTGGTGATGCGGTGCAGCCAGCCCTCGAAGGTGCCGGGCGTGTATGTCGACAGGGAGCGGAAGACGCGCACGAAGACTTCCTGGGTGAGGTCCTCGGCGTCGTGCTGATTGCCCGTCAGTCGATAGGCGAGACGGTAGACCCGGCCGCTGTGCGTGCTGACGATCTCCTCCCAGGTGGGAGGCGTCCACGCCGGCGAATCCGCATCCGATGCGAAGGTCGCGGTAGCTGCCGAGTCGTCGTAGGAGGCACCTCCCACGCCCTTGGGGCTGTGGGAGAGGGACTGGTCAGCAATGTAGGTCACGGATCTCGGCTCACCCACCGACCTGAGGAAGCGCTTCAGCACTCCTCTCCGATCCGCAGGTGCAGCCGCACCTCCCCTGTCGGCTCTGGTGGTGTCCAGCGGAGCCCCTACCATAGCCACCTCGCCCGTTAGCTCCGGATAAGAATCTTTACGCGAATTTGGGTGCTGCTTCCGGTCTTGATCCATGCGCTTCCCCCTGTCCTTCCATAACGCCTGGTCCCATCGGCGGGTTCCCGGGGGCAGCGGATACAGTCAGCCTCGGCAACCCAGGGGGACAGGAGAGGGCCATTACAGCCAACCGGCAGACGAGCTGGGCGTTCGCCGACGCCTTTGTCGCCGAGGACGATGCGCTGCGCTGGGCCCGGGACCGGGCCCGGGAGTCAGGGCTCCCCTCGGTGTCACCAGGCACGGGCGCCGCGCTGCGACTGCTGGCCGCCACGGCTGACGCGAAAGCAGTGGCCGAAATCGGTACGGGTACGGGTGTCTCCGGGATCTATCTGCTGCACGGCATGCGGCCCGACGGCGTACTGACCACGGTGGACCCGGAGCCGGAGAGGCAGCAGTTCGCGAAGGAGGCCTTCCGGGCGGCGGGCTTCGCGGCGAACCGGGCGCGGTTCATCCCCGGCCGCGCCCTCGACGTACTGCCGCGGCTGGCGGACGGCGGGTACGACCTGGTCTTCTGCGACGGCGACCGGATGGAGTCGCTGGACTATCTCGCTGAATCGTTGCGCCTACTGCGACCTGGGGGCCTGGTCTGCTTCGAGGGCGTTTTCGCGGACGGCCGCACGGTCGACTCGGCGGCCCAGCCGGCGGAGGTGCTGCGCCTGCGTGAACTGCTGCGCGCGGTCCGGGAGAGCCAGGAGCTGCTCCCCTCCCTGCTCCCGGTGGGCGACGGCCTCCTCTGCGCGGTCCGCCGCGGCTGACGCTGCCGCGCTCGGCGGAAGGCGGACGGCGTCCGGCATCCGGCATCCGGCTGGGCCGGGGCCTCACCGCCGCGGGTCTCCCAAAAAACACATCGCCCCGGCACGTCTCGGTACCGGGGCAATGAGAAATCAGGGCGCTTCCGCGTCAGCCGACGACCTTCTTCAGGGCGTCGCCGAGGGCATCGGCTTCGTCCGGAGTCAGCTCGACGACAAGCCGACCGCCGCCTTCGAGCGGAACGCGCATGACGATGCCCCGCCCCTCCTTGGTCACCTCGAGCGGGCCGTCGCCCGTCCGCGGCTTCATGGCCGCCATGCTCGTTCCCCTTCCTGAAACCAGCTCATCGTCAGCCGACGGCCCATGGATAGGCACGCGTCCCGGCATCGAACACATTGCTTCCAGGTCATTATCCCGCATGGCGGGACCCGATGACCAACATCAGTCGGCATCGCTTGCGCAACGCGCTCTCGCAAAACCACTCAATTCGGCGATCCGCCTGCGATACTTCGCCGCCGCTCACCGGAGCGGCGGCGAATATTGTTTGACGCAGGTCACATGTTCGCCCTCGTCGATCTCCGACATGCTGGGCCTGCACACCACCGCCTGAGCCGCAAAGGGGACCCTGACATGGCCGACTCCGTGCTGTACGAGGTGAGCGACGGACTCGCGACGATCACGATCAACCGGCCCGAGGCCATGAACGCGATGAACACCGAGGCCAAGGTCGCCCTCCGGGACTCGGCACGGGCGGCCGCCGCCGACCCCTCCGTACGAGCCGTACTGCTCACCGCGTCCGGGCGCGCCTTCTGTGTGGGCCAGGACCTCAAGGAGCACATCGGCATCCTCGCCGCCGCCCGCGAGTCCGGCAGCGGCGACACCATGAACACCGTGCGGGAGCACTACAACCCCATCGTGCGGGCCCTGACCGAGATGCCGAAGCCCGTCGTGGCCGGGGTCAACGGCGTCGCCGCGGGCGCGGGCCTCGGCTTCGCCCTCGCCGCGGACTACCGGGTCGTCGCCGACACCGCCAAGTTCACGACGTCCTTCGCGGGCGTCGCGCTGACCGCGGACTCCGGGGTGTCATGGACGCTGCCCCGGCTGATCGGCCAGAGCCGGGCCGCGGACCTGCTGCTCTTCCCGCGCTCGTTCTCCGCGCAGGAGGCGTACGAGCTGGGCATCGCGAACAAGCTGGTCCCCGCCGACGAGCTGGCCGCCGAGGCCGCCGCGGTCGCCCGCGCCCTGGCCGAGGGGCCGACCGTGGCCTACGCGGCGATCAAGGAGTCCCTGGCCTACGGCGCGGGTCACACGCTCGGCGAGACCCTTGAGAAGGAGGACGAGCTGCAGGCGAGGGCGGGTGCTTCTGCGGACCACGCGATCGCGGTCCAGGCGTTCGTCGGCAAGGAGAAGCCGAAGTACCTGGGCCGCTAGCGGCCCTTCCCGCGGGCTATGCAGTCGCTCAGATGGTCGTCCACGAGGCCGCAGGCCTGCATCAGCGCATACGCCGTGGTGGGCCCGATGAAGCGCAGTCCGCGCTTCTTGAGGGCCTTCGCCAGCGCAGTGGACTCGTCGCTCACCGGGGGTACGTCTGCGAGCGTGCGCGGAGCCGGCCGCGTCGCCGCGTCAGGGGCGTACGACCAGATCAGCTTGTCCAGCTCGCCGTCGGACCAGCCGGCGAGCACGCGTGCGTTGGCGAGGGTCGCCTCGATCTTGGCGCGGTTGCGGATGATCCCCTCGTCGGCGAGGAGGCGGTCCCGGTCGGCGTCGGTGTACTCCGCCACCGCTGCGATCTTGAAGTCGTCGAAGGCGGTACGGAAACCTTCGCGGCGGCGGAGAATGGTGATCCAGGACAGACCGGACTGGAAGGCCTCCAGGCAGAGGCGCTCGAACAGCGCGTCGTCGCCGTGGACCGGGCGGCCCCACTCCTCGTCGTGATAGGTCGCATAGTCGTCGGTGGACAGGCCCCAGGGGCAGCGCAGCTTCCCGTCGGGACCGGCCACGGCGCCGCCGCTCACTGCTCGGGCTCCTTGCCGGGCTTGGTGAACAGGTGGCCCCTGCCCGCCGCGGTGGCCTGCGCGCCGGCCAGAGCCGTCTGCAGTTCGGCGATGCGGGCGTCCCGCTCGGCCAGCTCGGCGCCGAGGCGGCCGAGCACGTCGTCGACGTCCGCCATCCGGTAGCCGCGCGGGGCGACGGGCAGGCGCAGCGCCTCGACATCGGCACGGCCGACGGGGCGGGTGCCCGGCAGCGGGTCGACGAGCTGCTCGGGCGCGACCTCCGGAAGGGCCGCGCTGTCGCCGCCGCCGACGACGGCGAGCGTGACCGCGGCGACCACCACGACCATCGCGATCAGCAAGAACAAGAACACGAGCGACCCTCTCCCCGAACGGAAACTGTCCGGTGCTGATCGTGCCACGACCCTCTGACAGTTAGGGTCGCAGGCGAACCACCTGAGGAGGAAACCGCTGATGCTGCGGCTGGGACGGCGCGAATTCGACGCGCACGAGCCGGTGATCATGGCGATCGTGAACCGTACGCCTGACTCCTTCTACGACCGGGGCGCGACGTTCCGCGACGAGCCCGCGCTCGCCCGCGTCGAGCAGGCGGTGTCGGAGGGCGCCGCCATCATCGACATCGGTGGGGTGAAGGCCGGTCCCGGGGAGGAGGTCACGGCCGAGGAGGAGGCCCGGCGCACGGTCGGCTTCGTGGCCGAGGTCCGCAGAAGGCACCCCGACGTGGTGATCAGCGTCGACACCTGGCGGCACGATGTGGGCGAGGCGGTCTGCGAGGCGGGCGCGGATCTGCTGAACGACGCGTGGGGCGGCGTCGACCCACGCCTGGCGGAGGTCGCCGCGCGGTACGGGGCGGGGCTGGTGTGCACGCACGCGGGCGGCGCGGAGCCGCGGACGCGGCCGCACCGGATCGCCTACGACGACGTGGTGGCCGACATTCTGCGGGTGACGGTCTCCCTGGCGGAACGCGCGGTGGAGCTGGGCGTCCGGCGCGACGGGATCATGATCGACCCGGGCCATGATTTCGGGAAGAACACTCGGCACTCGCTGGAGGCGACGCGACGGCTGGGCGAGCTGGTGGAGACGGGGTGGCCGGTGCTCGTCTCGTTGTCGAACAAGGACTTCGTCGGGGAGACGCTGGACAAGCCGGTGAAGGAACGGTTGATCGGGACATTGGCGACGACGGCGGTGTCGGCGTGGCTGGGGGCGCAGGTGTACCGGGTGCATGAGGTGGCGGAGACGAAGCAGGTGCTGGACATGGTGGCGACGATTGCGGGGCGACGGGGGCCGGCGGTGGCGCGGCGGGGGCTGGCGTAAGGGGTGACTGGGGGCAAGCCCCCAGACCCCGTACGCCCTTCGGGAAATTTCAGCCCCGCCGGCGATTGAGGCGCGGGGCCGGGGGCGGAGCCCCGAGTCAAGCCCTAGTGGCCCGTCTCCTTCGTCACCATCGCCACCGCCTCATCCACCTCGTCCGTCACGTGGAAGAGCAGCAGATCCTTCGCCGACGCCTTCCCCTGCGCCACCACCGTGTTGCGCAGCCAGTCCACCAGGCCGCTCCAGTACTCCGTGCCGAACAGCACGATCGGGAAGCGTGTCACCTTGCGGGTCTGGACCAGGGTCAGCGCCTCGAACAGTTCGTCCAGCGTGCCGAGGCCGCCGGGGAGCACCACAAAACCCTGTGCGTACTTCACGAACATCGTCTTGCGGACGAAGAAGTAGCGGAAGTTCACCCCGATGTCGACGTGGGCGTTGAGACCCTGTTCGAAGGGGAGCTCGATGCCCAGGCCGACCGAGATGCCCTTCGCTTCGCGCGCGCCCCGGTTCGCCGCCTCCATGACCCCCGGGCCGCCGCCCGTGATCACCGCGAAGCCCGCCTCGACCAGGGCCCTGCCGATGCGGACACCCGTGTCGTACTCGGGGGTTCCCGGCGCCGTGCGGGCGGAGCCGAAGACACTGATCGCGCTGGGAAGTTCGGCGAGCGCGCCGAAGCCCTCCACGAACTCCGACTGGATGCGCATGACCCGCCACGGGTCTGTGTGCACCCACTGGGAGTCGCCCTCGGTGTCCAGCAGCCGCTGGTCGGTGGTGCCGGACTGCACCTGTTCCCTTCGGCGCAGTACCGGTCCCAGTCGCTGCTCCTCCAGCGCCCGCAAACCCTCGGATCCTTCGGGGTTGCCCATGACCTGCTCCCTCCGCCGAACTCTGCCGCACTCTGCCACGCAATGCCGTGCACTGCAGAACATCGTTGCTTTGGGTCAGGGTAGGTCGGCGAACGTTACAAGATGTGAAATCCCAGCGGTCAGGCAGTGAGCCAGTCGCGCAGCCGCGCCTCGCAGTGCGTGATCTTGTCCACCGCGACATGCTCGTCCCGCTTGTGTGCGTAGATGGGGTCACCGGGTCCGTAGTTGACCGCGGGCACGCCCAGCGCGCTGAACCGGGCGACGTCCGTCCAGCCGAACTTGGGCTGCGCGGTGCCGCCGACCGCCTTCATGAACGCGGCCGCCGCCGGGTGCGAGAGCCCCGGCAGGGCGCCCCCCGCGTGGTCGTCCACGACGAATTCGGCGACCCCGCAGTCCGCGAAGACCTCGTGGACGTGCGCCAGCGCCTCCGCCTCGCTCAGGTCGGGTGCGTAGCGGTAGTTGACCACCACGGTGCACTCGTCGGGGATGACGTTGTTGGCGACGCCCGCCTCCATCGCCACGGCGTTGAGCCCCTCGCGGTACTCGAGCCCGTCGATCACCGGCCGTCGCGGCTCGTACGCGGCCAGCCGCGCCAGGATCGGCGCCGCGGCGTGAATGGCGTTGGACCCCATCCAGCTGCGCGCGGAGTGTGCCCGCTCCCCCGTCGTACGGAGATGGACCCGCAGCGTGCCCTGGCAGCCGCCCTCGACCTGCGCGTCCGACGGCTCCAGCAGGATCGCGAAGTCGCCCTCCAGCCAATCCGGATGGGCTTCGGCCACATGACGAAGACCGTTGAGGTGTGCGGCGACCTCCTCGTTGTCGTAGAAGACGAAGGTGAGGTCGCGGTTGGGCTCGGGGACGGTCGCGGCGATCCGCAGCTGCAGCGCGACACCCGACTTCATGTCGCTCGTGCCGCAACCCCACAGCACGCCCTTCTCGTCCAGCCGGGACGGCACGTTGTCGGCGATCGGGACCGTGTCGATGTGCCCGGCCAGGATGACCCGCTCGCTGCGCCCGAGGTACGTACGGGCCACGACGTTGTTGCCGTGCCGGTCGACGGTGAGGTGCGGGACGGCGCGCAGCGCCTGCTCGATCGCGTCGGCGAGGGGCTTCTCCGTGCCGCTGACCGACGGGAAGTCGATGAGTGCAGCGGTGAGCGCCGGGGCGTCCAGAGTAAGGTCAAGCACGGTGTCAGGCATGGCTCCGACCCTAACGCGGGCTCCAGTACGGTGGGCACCGTGTCCGAGACCGCCTCCCCCCTCCGGCGCGGCCGCCTTCTGCGTATCGCGGCCGCGTTCGCCGTGCTCCTGGCACTCATCGGCTACGTCGTCGTGCAGTACGTCACCGGCGGCGGCGCTCCGCGCTGCACGGTCCGTGCGGCAGAGGGCGCGGGCGGCCCCACCTACGAGCTCAGCGCCGAGCAGGCAGCGAACGCCGCGACCATCTCCGCCGTCGGCACCACCCGCGGCATGCCGGAGCGCGCGGTCACGATCGCCCTCGCGACCGCCCTCCAGGAGTCGGGCCTGCGCAACATTCACCACGGCGACCGCGACTCGCTCGGACTCTTCCAGCAGCGCCCCTCCAAGGGGTGGGGCACGCGGCAGCAGATCCTCGACCCCGTCTACGCCGCCGGGAAGTTCTACGAGCATCTCGCGGAGGTCCCGGGCTACTCGCGTCTCCCGCTGACCGTCGCCGCGCAGCGCGTCCAGCGCAGCGGCTTCCCGCAGGCGTACGCGAAGCACGAGCCGGACGCGACGCTGCTGGCGGCCGCTCTCACCGGGCGCGCGACCGGGGCTCTGACCTGTGAGCCCGGCAGGAGCGGCGAGGCGGGCGACCCGGCGAAGGTGCGTCAGGAACTGGTCCGCGCGTTCGGGCCCGAGGTGCTGCCGAAGGCGACCACGTCGGGCCGGGCGGCGGCACCCGGGGCGCGCGAGGTGTCCGTACCGGTGCCGTCGACGGTCGGGACGGACGGCGGCGGGGCGTCCCAACGCGGCTGGGAGCTGGCGCACTGGGCGGTGGCGCGGGCGGACGGGCTGCGCATCGAGGAGGTCTCGTACGGAGGCCGGGTGTGGAGCGCGAAGAAGTCCGAGCAGGGCTGGCGCACCACAGGCCCCGACTCCGCCGCGGGCACCGATTCCGCTGCGGACGCAGATTCCGGTACCGGCACCGACTCCGGCGCGGACCCCGATTCCGGCACCCCTTCCGGCAACGTTCCGGGCACCGATTCCGGCGCGGACGGCCGCACCGACTCCGACTCCGCTGTGGACGAAGACTCCGGCACCGGCACCGAATCCGCTGCTGCGAACGACGGCTCCGGCACCGAATCCGGCACCGAGTCCGATTCCGGCGTCGGCTCGGATTCCGGCACCGGCGTCGATTCCGCTGCCGACAACGTACGAATTCGACTCGCACGCTGATCCGGGCGCTCCCCCGAACGAGCCACGCCACCCAGCTTTCGGCGAGAACTCCCGCGACTGTTTGGAGCGATAGCCACTGATCGCCCAATCCCCTTGAAAACAAAGGGAAGTGACGGTTCAGCAGGTCGTTGCGCAATGCAATGTTTGCCCGTTTTTATCCGAAGCCGATAATGCGATGCATTACGAACTCTTTACCTCGGTGCACCGCAACTTCCCCCGCCCTCCGAGCGGTTGTCACTGCGTCCGGACACCGGAGACCACTCAGGGACCGGCACCGGACAGGCACCATTCCAACGTCCTTCTCGTCTCAAGGAGCATCATGTCCCTCCCCCTGACCCGTCGGATCGCCCGTGCCGCGCTGCTCATCGCGGCGGGCGCAGCCCCCGTGGTCGGTGCGGCCGGCTCCGCAAGCGCCGTCGACGTCCCGCAGGCCCCGCTCGGCGGCCTCACCGCGCTCGACGCCGACGGCCTCAGCGGCACGGTCGACGGTGCCACCCAGAAGACCTCCGACATGGCGGGCAACACCGGCGGCGAGGCGGTCAAGCAGACCCTCCCGGCCGCGGCCAAGACCGTCGGCAAGGCGGGCAGGACCGCGACCCCCGCCGCGCAGAAGGCCGCCGGTGACACGGCCGGCAGCGCGGGCAAGGTCGTCGGCGAGACCGCCGGCACCGCGACCGAGTCGCTCGGCGGCGGTGGCCTGCCGACCGGGTCGCTCGGCGGCGGCCTGCCGACCGACGGGCTCGCCGGTGGCGGCCTCCCCGCCACCGACCAGCTGCCCGTGCAGTCGCTGCCGCTCGGCTAGGTCCGGACAGGGGCCTGGTCCCCCAGTCCCCGCCCATGAAGTAGTCCCCCACAGGAAAGGCCCCGGGAGCGTGTGCTCCTGGGGCCTTTTCGTCATGCTCAGCCCAGGCGCTTGACCGCTGCCTCGACACGCTCGTCGGTCGCGGTGAACGCCACCCGTACGAAACGCTCACCTGCCGTTCCGTAGAAGTCGCCGGGCGCCACCAGAATGCCGAGCTCCGCCAGGTGCGCCACCGTGTCCCAGCACGGCTCGTCGCGCGTCGCCCACAGATACAGGCTGGCCTCGCTGTGCTCGATCCGGAAGCCGTGCCCCTCCAGCGCGGTGCGCAGGGCGGCGCGCCGGGCCGCGTACCGCGCCCGCTGCTCCGTGACATGCGCGTCGTCGCCGAGCGCCGCGACGGTGGCGGCCTGCACCGGCGCGGGGGTCATCATCCCGCCGTGCTTACGGATCTGGAGCAGCTCGCCCAGCACGGCCTCGTCACCGGCGATGAACGCGGCGCGGTAGCCCGCCAGGTTGGAGCGCTTGGACAGGGAGTGGACGGCGACGACGCCCTCGTACGTACCGCCGCAGACGTCCGGGTGCAGGACGGAGACCGGCTCCGCCTCCCAGCCGAGCTCCAGGTAGCACTCGTCGCTGAAGACCAGCACGCCGTGCTCGCGCGCCCACGCGACGATCCGGATCAGCTCCTCCTTGGCCAGCACCCGGCCGGTGGGGTTGGAGGGCGAGTTGAGCCAGAGCAGCTTCAGACCGGCCGGGTCGAGGTCCGTGGGGTCGTCGTAGAGGACGGCCTCGGCGCGAGCCAGCCGGGCGCCCACCTCGTACGTCGGGTAGGCGAGCCGCGGACAGCCGACCTTGTCGCCGGGACCGAGACCCAGCTGCGTCGGCAGCCAGGCCACCAGCTCCTTGGAGCCGACGACGGGCAGGACGTTCGTGTGCGCGACGTCGACCGCGCCGAGCCGCATCTCGACCCACCCGGTGAGCGCGTTCCGCAGCTCGGCCGTCCCCCACACCGTCGGATAGCCGGGCGAGTCCGCGGCCTCGACGAGAGCCTTCTGGATCAGCTCGGGGACGGGGTCGACGGGCGTGCCGACGGAGAGGTCCACGATGCCGTCGGGGTGGGCCGCGGCCGTCGCCTTGTACGGCTCGAGCTTGTCCCAGGGGAAGACGGGAAGGCGCGAAGAGACTGCGGACACAGGTTTCTCTTTCTCGTACGTGGAGCGGTGGCGGCGGCAAACGCCTCGGTCCCGTACGGACGACGAACCGTACGGGACCGGGGGCGAAGCACTTGCCGGCTTACTGGTTCTGCGGCGGCAGTGCAGCGATGAAGGGGTGGTCGCGCTCGATCAGGCCGAGCTTGGAAGCACCACCGGGCGAACCGAGCTCGTCGAAGAACTCGACATTCGCCTTGTAGTAGTCCTTCCACTCCTCCGGGGTGTCGTCCTCGTAGAAGATCGCCTCGACCGGGCAGACCGGCTCACAAGCACCACAGTCGACGCATTCGTCCGGGTGGATGTACAAGGACCTGGAGCCCTCGTAGATGCAGTCGACGGGGCACTCCTCGATGCACGCCTTGTCCTTGACGTCGACACAAGGCTGCGCGATGACGTAGGTCACGCTGTCGTTCCTCCTCGGTAGGGCTGGCATTGCGCGGGAGCGCGGCGTCGTCGATGCCCGCCCCTAGTATCTCCGTTCTTGGGGACGATCCGAACAGGAGGGGCTCGCAGAGCTGTGGAATTCACTGGCGGCGGACGGCTCGAAGTCCGTATTACACCCGCTGACGTGGGAAAACGTGTATCAGTGAGGCGTCTGAGCGACACCGGCGGGGGGCCCGAGAAGTTCACGGACACGGTCGGCGTTCTCACATCCTGGAACGAGGGTGTGCTGCTGATCACACGAAGGACCGGAGAGAGCGTCCGTATCCCGGAATCGACCCTGGTCGCGGGCAAGGTCGTGCCTGCCGCACCGGCCCGGCGAAGGGGTCCTGCGGCGGACTTCGAAGAGCTTGCCAGGGTCACCGCGCGCGCCTGGCAGCCGGTGGAGAGCGAGCGGCTCGGCGACTGGGAGCTGCGGGCGTCGTCCGGGTTCACACGGCGCGCGAACTCCGTGCTGCCGCTCGGTGACCCGGGGCTGCCGCTGGACCGGGCCCTGGCGCAGGTCCGGGCGTGGTACGAGAGGCGGGGCCTGCCCGCGTACATCCAGACCGCGACCGGGGCGGCGGGGACACAGGAGGAGCTCTGCGCCGAGCTGGAGACGCGCGGCTGGCAGCGCGAGGTCTCGGCGGAGGTGCGGATCGGCTCGCTCGCCGCCATCGCCGACCTGGACACGGACGTGACGCGGGTGCGGCTGGCGCGCTCCTTCGACGAGGCGTGGCTCCAGCGCTACCAGCGGTTCGGTGTGCCCGGCCCACATGTGCTGAAGGTACTGAGCAGCGGCCCTTCGGTGTGGTTCGCCTCGGTGCCCGGCGAGGGTGGTGTCCCTGCGGCGATCGGGCGGTGTGTGGTCGACGGACGCTGGGCGGGCTTCATGGCGGTGGAGGTGGACCCGGCGCTGCGGCGCCAGGGCATCGCGACCACGGTGATGACCGCGCTCGCGCGGCGCGCGCTGGAGGAGGGCGCATCGGCGGCGTGGCTCCAGGTGGAGTCCGACAATGAAGGGGCGCGGGCGCTGTACGAGGGGATGGGCTTCGCGGCCCACCACCGCTATCACCACTTCCGAGCTGCGTAGGCGGGTACAAATCGCGTATGTACGACGAACCCCCCGACATGCCTGTCGACCGGCGGCGGCAGTTCGCCGAGGAGGCCCGCTGCGAGCGGCCCGACCTCTCGCTGCTGTGCCTGCTGGTGGGCACGGTGGCGGATCCGGCGCTGGACGACGCCGGCCTGGACGCGGCCCAGATCGAACTGGACCGCCTCGCGGGCATGCTCCCCTTCGGCCTGACGGGACCCCGCGCCTGGGCCACGGCCCTGGCCGACCTGCTCGGCGGTCGTTGCGACTTCAGGGGCAGCCCGGGCGACTATCAGCGTCTTGAGTCGTCGCTGCTGCACGAGGTGCTGCGGCGCCGCCGTGGCCTGCCCATCCTGCTCTCGGTGGTGTGGATCGAGGTGGCGCGCCGGGCGGGCGCACCCGTGTACGGAGTCGCCCTGCCCGGCCATTTCGTGGTCGGCTTCGGCGACCCGGCCACTCCGGACGAGCAGGTCCTCGTCGACCCCTTCGACGGCGGCCGACTGCTGACGGGCTCCGACGCGGACCTACTGGTCGCGGGGGCGACGGGGGCGCCGCTGGACCCGTCGATGCTGACCCCGGCGGATCCGCTCGACCTCGTACTGCGCATTCTGAACAACATCCGCGCATGGGCGGCGGCCCGGCCGGAACAGTCGGAGGTCGCGCTGTGGGCGCTCGACCTGTCGTTGCTGCTGCCCTCGCATCCCGCGCGGCTGCGGTACGAGCGGGCACAGCTGCTCGTACAGCGCGGGGAGTTCCTGACGGGTGCGGCAGAGCTCGACGCGTACGCGGAGGTGGTGGCCGCGGTGGACCCGGCGACGGCGGACGTCATCAAGGAGAGGGCGCGGGCAGCGCGGGCGATGCTCAACTGAGTTCCGGACGTCCTGGATGTGCCCATCTCCAGCACCACGCCCGCGCGTGAGGTTGATCTCAGAGACGTCCGTACGCTCCGTGAACATCCGCGGCATGCGCAGAAAGTGCCATGATGAGTTGTCCAGGCTGCCCTTACCTGCGCGTCGGACGACGCCGACGCCCAACAGCAAGGAACCGACATGGCCACCGGAGCGACCGACAGCCCTGCAACCCTCTACGGGCCGGTCTCCCTCGTCCTCGGCACCGTCGCCCTGATCGCCGCAGTGTTCTCCGGCTTCGTCGGAATCGCGATCCCGCTCCTGGCCGGCAGCCTCGCCGTCACCTTCGGAGTCGTCGGCCTGGTCAACAAGCTCAACCGAGGCCAGTGCGCCATCGGACTGGCCACCGGATCCCTCGGCGTGCTCTACCCGGTCCTCCTCGTCGCTGCCTTGAACGCCTGACGCGTCCTCCCCCAGAACGGGGAGGACATCCGACCCCGGCCGTTCTTCCTGTCGTGCGGCGCCACGTCATGGCGCCATGGAAAGCCGGACCGCCGTAGAGAGAAGGGCCCCCACGCGATGCGCGTGGCGGGCCCCCCTCTTTTTTGGCACCGCGAATTGCAACCGCGTCTGCTGCCCACCTGACCGGTCGGTCCGTCATGGCACACGAAAAGCCCCTGCCCTTTCGGGCACTGCCCCAGGAGACACTTACGCCCCACCCCTCCTCCTCCCTAGGGTCGTTGACGCAGCCCTGACAGAAGGAGGCGAAGGGCGGTGTGAGCCCCTTTGAGGGGCCCATGCAGGAGGCGTCGATGGCGGCGGCGTCCAGCAACAGCGGGCCGGCTCTGCGCAGTTCGGTCAGCAGTGCCTGGTGCAGACAGGGCCAGACCCCAGCTGCGGCAAATCCGTCCGCCGGCACATCTCTCCAGCTCACGCCTTTCGCAGAACGTAGACGACGCCCGCACGGCGAGACGGTCGTCCACCGGCTGCTGCCCGCCCGGAAGCGGTGGCGCGGCAGAGGCCGGGCAGACAGGAGCGGGATATCCGCTCCCACACGTCGTCAGTGGCATTGAAGAAGATGAAGGGAAACAAATAATGCAGCTTTCTCGTGTTGCCAAAGTGACGGCGCTGTCCTTGGCTCCGCTCACGCTTGTCGCGGGCGGGTTCCAGGCGTTCGCCTCCACCAACTCCCCCTCCGACCAGGCGCCGCGGCCGGGCGCTGCGGCGTTCTCCGTATCCGCACTGTCCTCCGAGGGGCTGAAGGACATGTCCGGCGTCAGCGCGAACAGCGCCGAGGGCAAGGCCCTTCAGACGCAGGGGTTCGGCGTCATGCGGGCGGCTTCGGGTGAAACCGCGGTCGTCGACAGTTCCATGGCCCGCGAGGGAATCACCGCGGCGGCCGGCAAGGGCTTCGTGGAGCTGTCGTGGCGGGGCTACGCGAAGGACGCCCGCTACGTGATCGCCCGGGACGGCAAGGACGTAGCCACCCTGGCCGCGGGGGTGACGTCCTTCCGCGACACGAACGTGAAGCCCGGCGCCGATTACAACTACCAGGTCGTGCCGCTGCTGCCGAAGAGCGCCGATCCGGAGTCCCGGCTTTACGGCATGAAGGTGTCCGTCCCCGCCTCCGGATCACTGACGGGTCTGCGCAAGGAGGCGGTCGAGCGGGCGGCTGCCGCAGGCGTGGCCAAGACGTCCACGTTGTCCTGGGTCGGCTTCATCCCGCAGAAGAAGGTCGACGCTCCCCTGGCGGGCTGTGAGTACGGCAGGAACTTCCAGTTCGGCGGCGACGGACACTCCGACTTCAACTGGAAGTCGAGCAAGTACCGCTTCGCCCTGCACGCGACCGTCACGTGGAAGTCCAAGGCGGTGGTGGCCAACAAGCACATCCAGCCCACTCACGTGTACGTGAAGAAGACCGGCAAGTACGTCACCAAGAAGACCGCCAGCGCCAAGGACACTTACGCCAAGAAGCTGGGGTCGGGCAAGAACTACGTGGACCTGCGGATGGTCGTACACGCCACCAACCCCTTCTGCAAGGGCCTGGGCGGAGTCAAGGGGGCTGCCGACGGGGCCTTCACCATCAACCTGACCACGAGCGGGAACTACACCATCCGCTCCGGCAAGCACCGCCTGTTCCCGAACCACCACATCTACATCTACGACGGCGGCAAGGTCACCAACGTGTACACGCGGAAGTACGCCAGCGTCGCCTGCCTGATCGGTTCGGTCACCTGCCCCGAGGCCGACCTGACGGGCCGCTACGGCAAGTTCTGACCTCAGCGACAGGCTTCCTCTCAGGGTGCGTGCCGGGCGTCTTGTACGCCTGGCACGCACCCTGTCGTCTTCGACCCGGAGCGCCGCAGCCATCCGCCCGGGCCTGCAGCCTGGTCAGCAGTGGCGATCGGACGCCGTCGTGCTGCCGGCGTCGGAAAAGGGAGTGGCGGCGCGGCTCGTGGGAGATGAGCCGCGCCGCCAAAGGGAACTGACCGGTGACCAGCCACTCAGCCGGCTGATCGGTTATCAGGTGGTCAGCGGTTGGCCAGAATCGCCTTCCAGTAGCCGGAGCCGCTGGTGACGTTCTGGTCCTTGATGACCTTCTTGCCGAACGACTGGTAGTTCGGCGTCGCGGTCCACCTGGTGCCCGCGAGGTAGCCGCCGATGACCTTGCGGGCCTCGATCTTGCCGGCGATGACCCCGATCGCCGCGTTGACGTTGGTCACCTTCGCCTCACCGCGTACGAAGCTGCCCGGCTTGGCGGCCTTGGCCTGGTACTTCACCGAGACCTGCTCGCTGGTGACCGGGATGCCGTAGATCCGCTCGGTCACGGTGAAGGTGACCGTGGTGGTTCGCTGCTTGTCCTTGCCCTGGACCGTCCTGACGGTCTTGAGGAAGTTGACGTCCGCGTTGTACGGGGTTACCACCCGCAGGTCACGGTTGACCGTGCCCTTCATCGACGCGGTCAGCGCTGTGTAGACACCGCGGTTCTGGAGGTAGTTGACGAACTTGACCTTCTTGGCCTGCGGCAGCTTGTTGAACTGCGCCAGGGTCTGCTTCGCCTCGGGCTTCCTCGACGTCTTGAGGTAGCTGACATAGCCGCTCACGGTCAGCTTCTTCGCCGCGGCCTCGGCCTGCACGCCCGCCACAGCGGCGGGGGCGGACGGGGCAGCGGTGGCCGCGGAGGCGGCCGGGGCGAGAACCGCGACCGCTGCGGCGCCGGCGACGACGGCGGTGGATATACGACGCATGGTGGGTCCGGTGTTCACTACTGCTTCTCCTCTTCGTACGGGTGTGCTCCGTGCACAACGACCCTACGAATTCGCGCAGTTGCCCGGTATTGACTCTTCGGGTGCTGCCCTGTCGGGCACCTCCCTGATGGCCAACATGCCTCACCATGCCACAAGTTACTGCCGTGTATCTGTCAGAGCGATCAGTTAGGTTGGATCTCGACTGCCGCCGCACTCGGGGCACGGGGCTTCGCTGGGACGAGCGGCATCAGGGAGATGAATTCGCATATGCGAACCAACCGCACCACTGCAAGCGTCCTTCTCACCCTGGCCACGACAACCGCCGCGCTTCTCGCCGGCTCGCAGGCGTATGCGGCAGAGAAGTTCTACGACGTGCACAACAAGAACCACACCCGGGCGACCCTGCTCGTCGCAGACCGGGAGAAGGACCTCCTCCACAGCCTCTCCGGTGACTACACCGCCCCCAAGAAGGGCGGCACCTACCAGATGCGTGTGATCGTCGACGAGCCGAACAAGGCTCCCAGGGCGTTCACCGGCTGGAAGAACGCGAAGTACGTCGGCGAGATCAGCCACGTCTACCGCGCCAGCTGGGGACTCAAGAAGCCGGCGAAGTTCCCCAACGGAACCACGATCCACGTCCAGATCAAGGGCCACGGGACCACCCCTCGCTTCGCTCTCTGACCTGTACGCAGCGACCGCACCAACTGACCGGTGGCGCGGATCTTTTCTTGGGGGAAATGTTGAAAAGGCGAACGAATCGAGAGGACATCGCGCTGTGCCCCTACGGGGGCCCGGGGACTGGGCCGTTCGATGCTCCCTGGGACATCGGCCGGCTCACTGACCGGGAAAGGCAGGTTCTGCTGCTTCTCGGTGGTGGCCTGTCCAACCGTGAGCTGTCCCTGAAGCTCGGGATAGCTGAACGTACCGTCAAGGCGCACATCTCGCGGATACTGGCCAAACTCTGCCAGACGTCACGCCTGCAAGCTGCGGTGATCTCAGTCCTGGCGCACGACCGGCTGTGCCCGGACCCGCGGTGCACCACACACCTGCCGCTGATCCCCACCCAACCCCATTGCGTGCCCTCTCACGCGGCCTAGCACGGCAATTGTGCTTGAGGTGACGAGGTCACAGCCCTACGGGCTGTGACCTCGTACCGGAAGTATCCCCACTTGCTCACCAGACGGCGGAGTTGCTCCGCGCTCCCACGCGACGAAGGGGCCCGTCGCACACGCCGTGCGGCGGGCCCCTCCTCGTTCAGGTGCTCAGGAGGTGCCCCACTCCTCGGCCTTGCGGTTGCCGCACTTGGAGATGACGGACTTCGTACCGCTCGTGTCGTTACGGGAGATCAGGCACTTGCCCGCCCACTTGCTGATGATGCGGCTGCCGGAAAGGACCCACTGCTGGGTTTTCGTGGAGGCGTTGCACGGCCGCTGGGTGATGGCCGCCCCGTTGCTCGTGCTCGATATGCCCATGCACTTGCCCGACCGCTTGTTCTTGATGGTGTAGACACCCTGGGAGTTGCCCTTGAGCGTCCATTTCTGATCGGCGGCCGTGGAACAGCGGCTCTGCATGACCGGCGCATTGTTGCCGGTCTTCCCGTTCACCGACAGGCACAGATTCTTCGCGCTCCAGACCTTCTGAAGGCGCACGTTGGTGTAGGCGGCGGTGCCGGCGTTCGCCGGCGCCGCGGAGACGGCGAACATGGACACGGCCGCGCCGGTGAGCACAAGGGCTCGGGCTGCTTTATGCATGGACCCATTTCTCCTTTTCGAGTGGAAGTGCAGCAGGCGCAATGCCTTGTGACAGCCGGAGGGGCCCCGCCAGGCAGCGGGCCCCTCTTGCGCGCCCGGACGGGGCTACTGGACGCCGCCGGACACCTTCTTGCCCTTCTTCGAGTAGTGCAGGGTGAAGTAGTACTTACCGGCACTCATCTGCTTGAACGGCGCCATCCAGCACACGTTGCTGTCCTTGCCGCTCAGCTTCTGGATCAACGGGTCCTTGCCCTTGACCTGCTTGTAGAGCTCGGCGGTGAACTTCGTCCTCCCGTTACCCTTGACACAGACGTTCAGGAAGTGCTTGCCCTTCGTGACGCTGCGCACCGGCGAGGACTGGGAGGCCTTCCCGTTGCTCGTGAACGAGGTCTGCCAGGCCAGCGCATCACCCGCGCTGCCCAGCCCCACCGCGAGCGCCATCGCGCCCACACCGGCCGCCTTCGCGAATCGCTGCTTGATCATCGTCGCCCCCAACATGACGCGTCCAGCACGAGGACACACCCGCCCCCGTACGTGCCCGGAAGATCACCAGGCACCGCTCGTGACGGTAGCCACGACCATCACATCGGCGCGTCCGGCGTCGGGGAGGTGTACCAAAGGGCAGTGCCCCAACGGCCGGTGATCGACGCCTGCCCCTCGAACTCCAGAGCAGGGCCCGCCTACAGCCAGCCCTTCTCGCGCGCCGTCCGCACGGCCTCCGCCCGGTTTCTGACCGCCAGCTTCTGGATCGCCGTCGACAGGTAGTTGCGCACCGTCCCCTGCGACAGATGCAGCCGCGTCGCCAGTTCCGCGTTCGTCGCGCCGTCCGCCGCCGCCCGCAGTACCTCGCGTTCCCGGTCGGTCAACGGGTTGGCGCCCTCCGCCAGAGCCGCCGCCGCCAGGCCCGGGTCGATGACGCGTTCGCCCGCGAGCACCTTGCGTACCGCGTCGGCCAGCTGGGCCGCGGGGGCGTCCTTCACCAGAAAGGCGTCCGCGCCCGATTCCATCGCGGTGCGGAGGTAGCCGGGGCGGCCGAAGGTCGTGAGGATGACGATCTTCACCGCGGGGAACTCCGCGTGGAGTTCGCGGGCCGCCTCGATGCCCGTCCTGCCCGGCATCTCGATGTCGAGCAGGGCCACATCCACCTCGTGGGCGCGGGCCGCCGCCAACACCTCGTCACCGCGGGCGACTTGGGCGACCACCTCGAAGTCCGGGTCCAGGCCGAGCAGCGCCGCAAGGGCCTCGCGGACCATCGACTGGTCTTCGGCCAGGAGGAGTCGGATCATGAGGCGGATCCTAGAGGGACCCGGACGGTGAGGGTGAAGCCGCCGGCTCTTCCGGAGCCGGTGCTCACCGTGCCGCCGACCTCCGTGACGCGTTCCCTAAGTCCGGTGAGCCCGTTGCCGAACGTCGCGCTGCCGCCATGGCCGTTGTCCTCCACGGTCAGCTCCAGCATCGGGCCGTCCAGCGTCTGGCGCTGCGTCAGCGCGATGACGCAGCGGTGCGCCCCGCTGTGCCGTACGACATTGGTCACCGCCTCCCGCAGTGACCAGGCGAGCGCCGCCTCCTGCTTCTCGGGGACGTCGGGGGACTCCGTGGGGACCTCGGCCGTGATCCCGGCCGCCGCCAGGGCCGTGCGCGCCCCCGCCAACTCGCCCGGCAGCGTCGGCCGTCGATAGCCGGTGACCGCCTCCCGTACGTCCACCAGCGCCTGTCGGCTGACTTTCTCGATGTCGGCGACCTGCTGGGCCGCCCGCTCCGGCTGGTCGGGCAGCATCCGACCGGCCAGTTCGCTCTTCAGGGTGATCAGGGAGAGGGAGTGGCCGAGGAGGTCGTGCAGGTCCCGGGCCAGCCGCAGGCGCTCTTCGTTCGCGGCGAGCTGGGCGACCGTTGCCCGGGCCTCGCGCAGTTCAACGGTCGTACGCACCAGATGCCGCACGCCCGTCATCGAGAATCCGCCGAGCAGGGCGGGGATGACGACCGCCGGGAGAATGCTCCCCGGGTCGTCGGTCTTCAGGCCGATCAGGACCATCGCCCCCGTGATCCCCGGGATCGCCCAGCGGGCCAGCCGCAGCGGCAGTACCGCTCCGGCCGACACCGACACGTACACGAAGAGCACCAGCCACTCGGAGCCGAGCGTCAGGGACAGGACGACGGAGAGGGAGAAGAGGACGGTGAGTGTGCCGTAGACGGTGGCCTTGGCCAGGGGGCTCGAGGTGTGGCGGAAGACCAGGACCAGATAGACGGCCACGAAGGCCACCAGGCCGAGCCACCCGAGGGCGGTCGGCCAGGCGGCGTGTCCGCCGTTGACGAGGTCACTGACCGGGGCGCCCATGAAGGCCAGCCAGATGCCGATCCACATCAGCTTGATGAAGGCCTGACGGCGCGTGGTCGGCGGGCGCCCGATGCCGGCGAAGGATTCCTCGTTCACGCCTTCAGTGTGTCCTTCCGGTACAGCCAGGCCGCACCCGAGGCAAAGATCAGGAAGTACGCGGCCAGTATCGCAACGTCCTTCAGGTGCGGGGACGTTCCGAGCTCGATGGCCTGGCCGAGGGCCGCGTACGCGTGTGTGGGCAGCCATTCCGCGATGTTCTGCAGCCACTGCGGGTAGACGGTGGTGGGCATCCACAGCCCGCCGAGGATCGAGAGGCCGAAGTACAGGATCATCGTGACGGGCCGTACCGCGTCGCCCGAGACGAGATAGCCGAGGGCCACTCCGAGGGCCGCGAAGCAGAGGCTTCCTGCCCAGATCGCGCCGGTGAGCGCGAGCCACTGCCAGTTCTCCAGGCGTACGTCCTTGGCCGCGGCCGCCACCACGAAGACGATCACGATCGACGGCAGGGTGACCACGGCGGCGCCGGCGATCTTCGCCAGGACATAGCCGCGGCCGGGCAGCGAGGTGAGGCGCAGCTGGCGGACCCAGCCCTTCTCGCGCTCCTTCGCGATCCGTTCGCTGTTGCCCATCAGTACGGCGGTCAGCGCGCCGAAGGACGCCATCGCGACCATGTAGAACGCGGGCATCGTCAGATTGGTGTGCGGGACCTTGGCGGTCGAGTCCTGGGTGCCCGCGATCATCAGGAAGAGCGCGGAGGGATAGATCACCGAGAAGAACATGAACTTCTTGTTCCGCAGGGCGCGCGTGATCTCCAGTTTGATGAGCGTGTTCATGCTGCCTTGGCCTCCTCGGCCTCCGTGATGGCGACGAAGGCCTGCTCCAGGCCCAGTCCTGCGACTTCGAGATTGCGGGGGTAGACCCCGAGTCCGTACAGCGCGTGGACGGTCGCGTCCGCGTCGTGCGACTGCATGCGGACCGTGCGTCCGGACAGGGAGAACGTGGACAGGAACGGCAGCCCGCGCAGCGCGCTCTCGTCGACAGCGCCCTCCAGGTCGAAGGAGATCCGCCGCGCGCCCGCCTTCGCCTTGATCTCGGCGGCCGTGCCGTCGGCGAGGAGACGCCCGCGGTGCAGCACGATCACCCGGTCGGCGATCGCGTCGGCCTCTTCCAGATAGTGCGTGGCGAACAGGACCGTACGGCCCTGCTGGGTCTGCTCGCGCATGGTGGCCCAGAAGGACTGCCGCGCTGTGACGTCCATGCCGGTGGTCGGCTCGTCGAGCACGATGAGGTCATTGGCTCCGGCGGTCGCGAGCGCGAACCGCACGCGCTGCTCCTGGCCGCCGGAGAGCTTGTCGACCATACGGTCGGCGATCTGGGTGATCCCGGCCCGGGACAGCACCTGGTCGACGGGGTAGGGCTTGGGGTGCAGCGCGCAGGCGAGCCGCACCAGTTCGCGGACCTTCACCTCCTCCATCAGGCCGCCGCTCTGGAGCATCGCGCCGACGCGGCCGTCCGTGACGGCCTGCCTCGGGGTCGTACCGAAGAGCTGGATGGAACCGGTGTCGGCGGGGCGCAGGCCGAGGAGCAGGTCGAGGGTGGAGGACTTGCCCGCGCCGTTGGGGCCGAGGAGGGCGACGGTCTCACCCGGGTGAAGCGTCAGCGAGAGGTCGGCCACGGCACGGACCGAGCCGTAGCTCTTGTTCACATTCTCGAAGCTCACCACCGGGGTCGTCACGGTGGGAGCGGCTGTCGTCGTCATGTGCCAAGACTGGCCGTGGGCAGAGGTCCGCCGTCAGTGTCGGCGGTCGTGACTGGGGGATGACAGATGTCATGGCCGCGGTCGTGACAGAGCCCCGGCCCGGGAGGGGGCAGGGGCTCTGATCAGTACGGCAGGCCTGGCGCTAGCTAGGGTCGAGCTCGATCGTGGCGGTGCGCTCGGCAGCCGTCTTGCCGCGCAGCGCCGTCCCCATCGCCTGGGCGACGTCGTCCGCGGTGAGCTGGTGCTTCTTGCCGTCGCCCTTGGTGATCATGATCCCGTCGAAGACGCCGTCGAGGAGCTCGGTGATCGCCTTCTTGTCGTAGACCTCGACCAGCTTCCCGTCGATCGCCTTCATGGAAAGGATCTTCGGCAGCGACTTGGCCGGGCCGAACTGGATCTGCTTGCCGCCCGCCTTGATGGTGATCAGACCGGACATCGCGGGCTCGGCGAACTGCTGCATCGCCCGGTCCAGCTCGGTCTGGGTGATTCTCGGCTCGCGGGTGGCGACGGGCAGTTCGACGAGGTTCGGCCTGCCGGTCTCGACCTGGGCGCGGTAGGCGTCCTTGACCGAGAGCATGGAACGGCCGACGTCCAGCGTCAGGCCCGCCTTGCCCGGTACGGCGACGGCCTTGTTCGGCTCGAACCTGATCGTCCCCTCGCTGGCCGAGCCGGAGATGCCCGCCAGGTCGGTGAGCGCGACGCTCAGCTTCTCCTCGTCGACGAGGATCACCGGTTCTGCGACCCGCTCGCTGCCGAAGAGGGAGCCGATCACCGAGACGGGGTTGTAGTCGCTGCCCGCGGCGTTACGGACGGTGGCCTGGCTGTCCAGGGAGAGCCCGGCCTTGTCCGGGGCGAGCTGCTCCTTCTTGCCGCCGACCGAGAGCTGGAGCGGCTTGGCGGCCTGCTTGCCGAGGGCGGCGTCGAGCTTGCCGACCGCCTCCTCCTTGGTGCCGCCGCCGATGTCGACGCCGAGGACCGTGGTGCTCTTCGGTACGTCGGAGTGGTTCAGCAGCAGTCCGGCGCCGTACGCGATGCCGAGCAGACCGACCACTGCGGCGCCGGCGAGCACCAGCTTGGAGCGGCCCTTCTTGGCGGGTGCGGGCCGGGGTGCGGGCCGCGGGGTCGCGGGGGCCGGAGTCGGCACGACGGGCCCGGCGGGGCCGCCGCCGGGCCCGGCCGGGAACTCCGGTGCGGAGAAATCACCCTCGTCCTGGGGGCCGGGGTATGCCCCGATGACCGGGTTCGGTCCGGTGCCGGGGCCCGGCGGCGGGCCGCCGAGCGGCGGGAAGGGCGAGCGGTGGTCGCTCGGGACGACGGGAATGCCGCTGGTGAGCGTGTCGCCGGAGACATGGCCGACGGGCGGCTCGGGGGCGGGTCCTGCGGGCTTCTGCGGGGTCAGCACGGCGGTGTCGTCGGACATCCGGGGCATGCCGGGACCGCCGGGGAGGCCAGGGCCGCCGGGACCGGGCACGCCGGGAACGCCGGGGACCATCGGACCGGGAACGCCGGGAACGCCGGAGCCGCCGCTCGTGCCGGGAGCGCCCTGGCCGCCGGGGCGCGGGCGGATCGGCATACTGCCCTTGACGGGCCCCGAAGTCGGGCCGGCCGGCGGGCGCACTCCCAGCGGGGGCGTGTTGGTCCCGGACCCGGGAGCGAAACCGTTCGGGCCGGATGCCGGGCCGTCGGCGCTCGCCGCCAGGTCGCTGAGCGAGCCACCGGGGCGGGGCACGCCGGGACCGCCCTGGCCGCCGGGACCGCTGGAGGCAGGACCACCGGAGGCAGGACCGCCCGAGCCGGGACCGTCGGAGAGGTACGGCGAAGACGCGCCGCTGTCGGAGCCGCTCGCGGACGCCGGGCCCGCGGGCGCGCCCGGAGCCGGAGCCGGCGGCTGCGCGGCCGAGGCCGACAGACCCGCCCCGTTCGTGGCGGAAGAGGACTTGCGCGGAGCGAACCAGTCGCTCGCCGGAGCCTTCTCCTCGGTCGGCGGCTCCGCCCCGGGTGCGGCAGTCTCCTGCGTCACATCGGGCCGCGGTGTGCTGCCCGTGCGCTCACTGCTCTGTCTGCCGGAGGAGCCTGTGGAGCCCGAGGAAGCGGCGGACGCCGCCGAGGCGGTGGCCGCGTCCACGTCGCTCATGGGCGTACGCATGACCACCGGCGGGATCGGCCGCGAGCCCGGGATGTTGATCCGGATGCGCGTGGTCAGCGTGGTCTCTGTCCTGGGCTCGTCCGACTGCTGCTCGGGAACCGCGTCGGCCTCGTCCGGTGCGTCCTGCGTGGGATGCAGCGACGGATACTGGCGGGTTCCGTACGGCGGTGTTCCCGAGGGGTACGCGGCTCCACCGCGCCCCTGGGGGCCGGAGGACGAACTGTCAGTTTCACGACTCAAAGCAGGTTCTCCCGGTTGGCTTCGCCGCCCGTTTTTTACTGGATAGCTACTGCTGTGGGCGGCTCGGCGGCGCGCACCACCATACTGGGCGCCGCCGACAGACACCCCGGGACTGTGGGAAGCGACATACCGCCGACCGTACGGGCATGGTCAGTTCAGGGGCTTCCCACCCCTCGGGGCGACCCACCATAGGCGTCTCCCGTACCAACTGCTTGCCGGGGGTTCCCGGGAACCCCTTATGTGCCAAGTCGACTGGGTCTGCCGCCCGGTTGCGAAGGCCTCGACATGGTGGCGCACATCACAGCCACCGCCATTCCGCCGAGCATGTAGACGAGCGGCCCGATCCCGGCGGAGAAGACCCCGTCGCCCTCGGGCCGTCCGATGCTCAGCACCACGATCCCCATCAGCCATCCCACCGCCGGCGCGAGCACGCCGAGCTGGGTGCCGGTTGCCCGCAGCGAGCCGTAGAAGAGACTCGCGGTGGCGAGCAGCGAGAGCAGCAACCCGCCCGGGAACCAGGCCCCTTGGACCAGCGCGCCCGCGATCCCGACCAGCAGGCCGAGCACGGCGAGACCGAGGTACGCGGCGATCCGGCCGGGTCTGGGCGACTGCGCCAGCCAGGAGCCGGCCTGCCCGTCATGTCCGCTCATGCCGCCACTCCTGTCAAGCCCGTCATGCCCGCCGTGCCACTCATGCCGCCACTCCCGCGAAGAGGTCGTGCTCGCGCTCTCCAAGCGGAGTACCCGGCTCACCCCGCACCAACTGGTAGTACTCCGTGACGAAGATCGGCTGCCCCAGATCGTTGGAGAGTGCGAAGAAGGGCCCGTCCACGGCGATTTGGCTGGCATGGGCGCGCATCGCCGCCGCCTTCCGCTCCGCGTACGACGTGCCGTCGATCTCCGCGGTGATCAGGGAATCGTCCACGACACCCGGAATGTCGTCGATCGCCGCGATGCCCGGGAAATCCACTCCCGCCGCCCGCAGCCGGGCGAAGCCCTCCTCGGCCACCGACCGTGGCACCCGGTTCCAGTAGATCTTGGCGATGGCGTGTGCGTCGCCGAGGTCGCGCCGGAAGCCGGGCTCCGCGGCCAGCTCGGCGGCGCGCATCGCGACGCGGTGCGCCTGGATGTGGTCGGGGTGTCCGTAGCCGCCGTCCGGGTCGTACGTCACGAGCACCTGGGGCCGCACGGAGCGGATGATCTCGACGAGGTGCAGGGCCGCCTCGTCCACATCGGTGTTCCAGAACGCGCCGGGGCGGTGGTTCTGTTCGACGCCCATCATCCCGGAGTCCCTGAAGCGGCCGGGGCCGCCGAGGAAGCGGTGGTCGGTGACGCCCAGCTCCTTCATCGCGGCGGCCAGTTCGCCGATGCGATGGGATCCGAGCCGGTCGTCCCGGTCGGGCGCGAGGTGGGCGAGGTCCGGCGGAATGACCTCGCCCTCCTCCCCGAGGGTGCAGGTCACCAGCGTGACCTGGGCACCGGCGGCCGCGTACCGGGCCATCGTGGCGCCGTTGTTGATCGACTCGTCGTCCGGGTGCGCATGCACCAGGAGCAGACGACGGGCGGGAAGGTCCTTCATGCGGGACAGCCTAGGCGTGTCTTTGGGATCAAGCCGGACCCGTCGCGCTAGAACTTGATGCCACCGATCATTCCCGCCACATTCGTGGTCAGCTCATTGATGGTGGGGGCGATGGACGAGCTTGCAAGGTAGAACCCGAGCAACACGCAGACCGCCGCATGCCCACCCTTCAGCCCGGACTTCCGGACCAGCAGGAAGACGACGATCGCCAGCAGCACCACCGCCGAAATCGAGAGTGCCACGGCGGTTCACCTCCACAGATATTCGGTCGGGACGGGCAGGTTGCATGTGCCGGCAGGTTCATACCCACCTTGCGCTACGGATCATAACTATCCGTACCAACGCATCGATCGGTGCACAGCAGCACACGGGGGCGCACGAACGCTAGGTTCGGTCGCATGACCACGAGGCAACAGCTCTCTTTCCCGCGTCAGTACGCCAGGACCCAGCGCTTCACGCTCGGCGCTCCCCGCGCCTTCACCGTGTCGCCGGACGGTTCCCGGGTGGTGTTCCTGCGGTCGGCCTCCGGGACCGACCGGGTGGGCCGGCTCTGGGTGCTGGATCTCGACGGCGATGCCCGCCGGCCGCAGGAACGGTTGGCCGCCGATCCTGACGCGCTGCTGGGCGGGGCGCAGGAGAAGCTCTCCGCGCAGGAGCGGGCCCGGCGGGAGCGCAGCCGTGAGGGGTCGGCGGGAATCGTCGCCTATGCGGTCGACCAGGAGGTCGAGTTGGCGGCCTTCGCGCTCTCCGGGCGGCTGTACGCGGCGGAGCTGCGGGCCGGAACCGCGCGCGAACTGCCCGTGCCCGGGCCGGTGATCGACCCCCGCCCGTCCCCCGACGGCCGCCGTATCGCTTATGTGGCCAAGGGCGCGCTGCGGGTGACCGGCGCGGAGGGCGAGGGGGACCGGGCGCTGGCGGAGCCGGAGGACAAGGACAGCTCGTACGGCCTTGCGGAGTTCATCGCGGCCGAGGAGATGGGGCGTTCGCGCGGCTTCTGGTGGGCGCCCGAGTCGGACCGGCTGCTGGTGGCCCGTGTGGACGAGCGGCAGGTGCAGCGCTGGTGGATCTCCGATCCCGCGCATCCGGACCGGAAGCCGGAGCAGATCGCGTACCCGGCGGCCGGGACGCCCAATGCCGAGGTGCGGCTGTTCCTGGTCACGCTGGACGGGGAGCGTACGGAGGTGACCTGGGACCGGGCCCGGTATCCGTATCTCGCCCGGGTGCACTGGTCTTCGGCGGGCGCTCCGCTGCTGCTCGTTCAGGCACGTGACCAGCGCACCCAGGTGTATCTGGCGGTGGATCCGCAGTCGGGTGCGACCCGGACGGTGCATGTCGACGAGGACCCGGTGTGGCTGGACCTCTTCCCCGGAGTGCCGGCCTGGGCGCCGGACGGCCGGCTGGTGCGGGTCGCGGACGAGGGCGGCGCACGGGTGCTGGCGGTCGGGGACCGGACGCTGACCGGGGCGCAGCTGCAGCTGCGGGCGGTGCTGGACATCGGCGAGAGCGATGTGCTGGTCGCCGCGGCGGCGGGCGAGGAGGCCGCGCAACCGGAGACCGGCGAGATCCATGTCTACCGGGTCAACGAGCTGGGGATCGAGCGGATTTCGGAGGGTCCCGGGGTGCACTCAGCGGTGCGCTCCGGCGGGGTGACCGTGCTAGCGTCCGCGCGCACCGAGGCGAGCGGAACGTCCGTACAGGTCCTGCGGGAGGGCAAGGCGGTCGCGACCGTGGCCTCGTACGCGGAGCAGCCGGTGCTGAGTCCGCGGGTGCGGCTGTGCGAGGGGGGCGTGCGGAGGATTCCGTGCGCGGTCCTGCTCCCCACCGGGTACCAGGAGTCGGACGGCCCGCTGCCAGTGCTGATGGATCCGTACGGCGGACCGCACAGCCAGCGTGTGCTGGCCGCGCACAATCCGTATCTGACCTCGCAGTGGTTCGCGGACCAGGGTTTCGCGGTGATCGTCGCGGACGGGCGGGGGGCTCCCGGGCGCTCCCCCGGCTGGGAGAAGGCGATCAAGGACAACTTTCCGCTCACCCTCGACGACCAGATCGAGGCGCTGCACTCACTGGCCGGTACGTTCCCGCTGGACCTCGGGCGGGTGGGGATCCGCGGCTGGTCGTACGGGGGCTACCTGGCGGCGCTGGCGGTGCTGCGCCGCCCCGACGTCTTCCATGCGGCGGTGGCGGGCGCGCCGGTGAGCGATCTGCGGCTGTACGACACGCATTACACGGAGCGGTATCTGGGCGATCCGGCGGAGCGGCCGGAGGTGTACGCGGCGAACTCCCTGGTGACGGAGGACGGGTTGACGACGCCGGAGAATCCGGCGAGGCCGCTGATGATCATCCACGGCCTGGCGGACGACAATGTGGTGATGGCACATACGTTGCGGTTGTCGGCGGCGCTGTTGGCGGCAGGGCGGGGGCATGAGGTGCTGCCGTTGACGGGGGTTACGCATATGACGCCGCAGGAGCAGATTGCGGAGAATCTGCTGTTGCTTCAGGTGGAGTTCTTGAGGAGGTCGTTGGGGCTGGCGTAGTTGCCCCCACCCGGCCGTCACCAGCCCGGTGGCGGCGACGACGGCGGCGGTGGACCCGAGCCGCCCCCCTGCGCGTAGCCGTACCCCGGCCCCGGCACCGCCCCCTCCCACGCGCTCTGTCCGCGGCGGGCCAGCGCGAGCACCAGTACCAACCCCACCGTCAGTTCGAACAGCCAGGACAGGACGAGCAGTTGGTCCCGCGTCGGCAGACCGCCGAGCCCCGGGATCAGCTCGTTCCGTAGCGCCATGTCGACGCCGCGCCCACCCACCGCGAGCAGGAAAGCCGCCACCACCAGCCCCAGCGGCCGCGAGTACACCGCCTGGAAGAGCGCGCCGAACGCCGCCACCAGAGCGAGTACCACGATCACCGCGGTCAGCCAGCCCGGCGGCGTGCCGAGCAGTGGCAGCAGCACCGACTCGCTGCCGGTGAAGCGGTCCGGATAGCCGCGGCCCCGGTACTGCGTCGCTGTGTGGACCTCCCAGGCCGCCAGCACCCCCGCCGCCGCGCTCAGCAGCAGAAAGGCGAGCACCGACACACCCTGCGTCGGCCGGGTCGGCGTCCGCTCGTGCGCGGCGTACACGGGGTACGCGGGGTACAGGGCGGACTCACCGGGCCCCGCCCTCCGCCCCGCCGCCGCAGTGATGAGCAGCCCCAGGCCAAGGCCGATCGCCGCGAAGGTGAAGTACAGCGCCCGGGTGCGCAGTTCGTCGCCGGCGCGCAGCCCCATCCAGGACGAGCTCAGGACCCACAGCCCGGGCAGCCGCACGGCGAGCGTGATCACGCCCGCGGCCACCAGCGCGGCGGCCGCGACCGGCGAGCGCAGGACGGCGAAGCCCACGGTGGCGTACACCAGGAACAGCACCAGGTCTTCGAGGGTGGTCGTCGGCGGGGCGGAGACGTTGCCGCGGTCGTTTCCGGTCCACACGCGCCAAAGGTCGAGCGGGTCGTCGACGGTCGTGAGATCCCGGACGATCCACGCCCCCACGGCGAGGGCGAGTGCGGCACACAGCACCGCTCCCGTGATCCGGGCTCCCCGCGTGAGAGTCACACTCGCGATGCTGCATCGCTGCGGCCCCTTCAACAAGGGCCCATGCACCGCAAAGGCGACCGGTCGGGGCCACATGGCGAGCCCCGACCGGTCTACGGCACCCGCACGGCCGTACGTTGTTCAGCGTGACGCGTTCGTATATCGGAGCTGCGACGGTCAAGTTGCCTGTGTGTTAAAGAAATTGATGGGCATTTATTGCCCTTTGTCGCTCGTGGTCATCCCACGTCAGGAGCCGCACCCCGCTCCGGCGGCACCACCCGCTTCTCCTCCGCGAAGTGGCACGCCGACGGATGCTCAGCCGGCCCCTCCCCCCGTCGGAACACCTCCGGCACCTCCAGCAGCGGCACCTCCAGCTCGCAGCGCTCCTGCGCCTTCCAGCAACGCGTCCGGAAGCGGCACCCCGAAGGGATGTTCGCCGGCGACGGCACATCCCCGTGCAGGATGATCCGCTCCCGGTACTCCCGCGCCTCCGGGTCCGGTACCGGGACCGCCGACAGCAGTGCCTGGGTGTACGGATGCGTCGGATGCTCGTAGATCTCCTCGTCCTTGCCGATCTCCACGATCCGGCCCAGATACATCACGCCCACCCGGTCCGAGATGTGCCGCACGATCGACAGGTCGTGCGCGATGAACACATAGCTGAGGCTGAAGTCGGTCTGCAGTCTGTCCAGCAGATTGATGACCTGCGCCTGGATCGAGACATCGAGCGCCGACACCGGCTCGTCCGCCACGATGATCTCCGGCTGGAGCGCGAGCCCCCGCGCGATGCCGATCCGCTGCCGCTGACCGCCGGAGAACTGGTGCGGATAGCGGTTGATGTACTCGGGGTTGAGCCCGACGACATCGAGCAGGTCCTGCACCTTCTGCCGGCGCGAGCCCTTCGGCGCGACCTCCGGATGGATCTCGTACGGCTCCCCGATGATGTCCCCGACCGTCATCCGGGGGTTGAGGGACGTATACGGATCCTGGAACACCATCTGGATGTTCCGCCGCACCGCCTTCAGCGCCCGTCCCGACAGCTTGGTGATGTCGTCGCCCTTGTAACGGATCGCCCCCGCCGTCGGCTCCTCCAGATGCACCAGCATCTTCGCCAGCGTGGACTTGCCGCAGCCCGACTCCCCCACGATGCCCAGCGTCTCGCCCGCCACCAGGTCGAGGTCGACCCCGTCCACCGCCTTGACCGCGCCGACCTGCTTCTTGAAGAGGATGCCCCGGGTCAGCGGATAGTGCTTCACCAGGTCGCGGACCTCCAGGATCGCCTCAGCCACGGAGTACCTCCTGCCAGAAGTGGCAGGCACTGCCCCGCTCCGGCGACACCTCGTACAGCGGCGGCTCATCCGTCCGGCACACGTCCTGCGCCAGCGGACAGCGCGGGTGGAAGGCGCAGCCGCGCGGGATGTTCATCAGGTTCGGTGGCAGGCCCTTGATCGCGTACAGCTCCTGGCCCTTCTGGTCGAGTCGCGGGATCGAGTCCAGCAGGCCTTTGGTGTACGGATGGGCCGGAGCCTTGTAGATGTCGTGCACGGGGGCCGTCTCGACGATCCGCCCCGCGTACATCACCGCGATCGTGTCCGCGACGTCCGCGACCACGCCCAGGTCGTGGGTGATCAGGATCAGGCCCATGTTCAGCTCGTTCTGGAGCCCCGCGAGCAGTTCCATCACCTGTGCCTGGACGGTGACGTCGAGCGCGGTCGTCGGCTCGTCGGCGATGATCAGCGACGGCTCCAGTGCCAGCGCCATCGCGATCATGATCCGCTGCCGCATGCCCCCGCTGAACTGGTGCGGATACTGCCCCACCCGCTCCTTCGCCCCCGGGATCCCCACCCGTTCCATCAGTTCGACGGCCTTCGCCCGCGCGTCCTTCCTCGACATCCCCCGGTGGACGGTGAACATCTCCCCGAGCTGGTCACCGACGCTCAGCACCGGGTTCAGCGACGACAGCGCGTCCTGGAAGATCATGGCCATATGGGCCCCGCGGATCTTCCGCCGCTCCTCCTCCTTGAGCTTCAGCAGATCCTGTCCCTTGAAGAGCACCTCGCCACCGGTGATCCGTCCCGGCGGCATGTCCAGAATCCCCATCACGGCCTGCGCGGTGACGGACTTTCCGGAGCCCGATTCGCCGAGCACAGCGAGCGTCCGGCCCTCGTCGACCCTGTAGTTGACGCCGTTGACGGCCTTGGCCACGCCGTCCCGCACACGGAACTCCACGTGCAGATCGCGCACTTCGAGCAACATGGCGGGCTCCTCAGCGCAGCTTGGGGTCGAGGGCGTCGCGCACCGCGTCGCCGAGCATGATGAACGCGAGCACCGTGATCGCCAGCGCGCCGGCCGGCCAGAGCAGCATGTGCGGGGCGTTGCGGATGTACGGCGAGGCCGAGGAGATGTCGATGCCCCAGGATACGGTCGGCGGCTTCAGACCGGCGCCGAGGTAGGACAGGGTCGCCTCCAGGGCGATGAACGTACCGAGCGCGATGGTGGCCACGACGATCACCGGGGCGACGGCGTTGGGCGCGATGTGCCTCAGCAGAATCCGGGAGTTGGAGGCGCCGAGCGCCCGCGCAGCCTGCACGTAGTCGTTCTGCTTGGCGGTGATGACGGAGCCGCGCGCGATACGGGAGATCTGCGGCCAGCCGAGCAGCACCATGAAGCCGACCACCGGCCAGACCGTGGTGCTGTTGACCACGGACAGAAACACGAGACCGCCGAGGATGACGGGGATGCCGAAGAAGATGTCGGTGGTCCTGGAGAGGACCGCGTCCCCGCCGCCGCCGAAGAACCCGGCAAGACTGCCGAGCAGGGACCCGAGCAGCGCGACGCCCAGGGTGGCACAGACGCCGACGGTCACCGAGGTGCGCGCGCCGTAGACCGTACGGGTGTAGACGTCGCAGCCCTGTCCGTTGAAGCCGAAGGGGTGGCCGGGCTGGGAGCCCTGCTGTGCCTTGGCGAGGTCGCACTGGAGCGGGTTGCCGGAGGCGATGAGCTGCGGCCAGATCGAGATGATCACCAGGAAGACGATGAAAAGGCCCGAGATGATGAAGACGGGATTGCGCCGCAGATCGCGCCAGGCGTCCGACCAGAGGCTGCGGGGCTTTTCGGCGGGGCCTGTGCCCAGCGGGCCGCCGGGGGTCTTCTCCAGGGTCGCGCCCTCGCTGGTCGCGAGGTCCATCCCGCCGCCCGCGCCGGTCGAGGCGATGGCTCCCCCGTTGTCGTACTGCGGCTCAGGCATAGCGGATCCTCGGGTCGAGCACGGCGTACAGCAGGTCGACGAGCAGATTCGCCAGCAGGAACACAAGCACCAGGACGGTCACAAAGCCGACGACGGTCTGGGTGTTCTGGCGGACGATGCCCTGGTAGAGCTGGTAGCCGACGCCGTGGATGTTGAAGATGCGCTCGGTGACGATCGCGCCGCCCATCAGCGCGCCGATGTCGGCGCCGATGAAGGTGACCACGGGGATCAGTGAATTGCGCAGCAGATGACGGGTGATCACTCTTATTCTGGGCAGCCCCTTGGCCTTTGCGGTGCGGACATAGTCGGAGCGGGCGTTCTCGGCGATCGAGGTCCTGGTCAGCCGGGTGACGTAGGCGAGCGAGACCGAGGCGAGCACCAGACCGGGAATGATCAGCTCGTTGAGCGGCGCTTCCGGTGATACGGCGGGCTTGATGACGCCCCATTCGACGCCGAGCAGCAGCTGGAGCAGCAGACCGGTGACGAAAGTCGGGATCGCGATGACCACCAGGGTGAGCGCCAGCACGCTGGTGTCCACGGGCCGGCCGCGCTTCAGGCCCGTGATCACACCCAATGTGATGCCGATGATGATCTCGAAGACGATCGCTACCAGGGTGAGCCGGATGGTGACCGGGAAGGCGTCGGCCATCAGCTCGGTGACCTTCTGCCCGTTGAAGGCGGTGCCGAAGTCGCCGGTGAAGACATTGCCCATGTACGTCAGGTATTGCTGCCACACCGGCTTGTCGAGGCCGAACTCCTTGCGCAGCTGGGCGGCCGTCGCGGGGTCGCACTGGCGCTCGCCGCAGAGGCCCGCGATGGGGTCGCCCATCACGTTCACCATGAGAAAGATCAGCAGCGTCGCGCCGAAGAAGACCGGGATCATCTGCAGCAGACGCCGGATCACATACCGTCCCATCGCGGGCCTCCCGGCGTCGGTCGGTCACTTCACCTTGATCTCGTTGTAGACAGGGACACTGAACGGGTTCAGCGCGACATTGGAGACCCGGTCCGAGTAGCCGGCACTGCCGTTCTGGTACCAGAGCGGGATGGCGGCCACCTGGTCGCGTACGACGTCCTCGGCCTGCTGGAAGGTCTCCACCGCCTTCTGCGTGTCCGACTCGGCGTTGGCCTCGTTGACGAGCTTGTCGAAGTCCGGGTTGCTCCACAGGCCGTCGTTGGACGAGGCGTTGGTGTAGTAGAGCGGCTGCAGGAAGTTCTGGATGAGCGGGTAGTCCATCTGCCAGCCGGCCCGGAAGGGACCGGGCATCTTGTGCTCACCGATCTGGTTGCGGAAGTCGGCGAAGGTGCCGACGGGGTTGCCGACGCACGCCTTGTCGTTGCCCAGCGCGTTGTTGATGCTGTTGCAGACGGCGTCGACCCACTCCTTGTGCGAGCCGGTGTCGGCGTTGTACGAGATCTTCAGCTGGCCGCCGGGGAAGCCGCCGCCCTCCGTGATCAGCTTCTTGGCCTCGGTGGGGTTGTAGGTGCAGGCTTCGCCGCAGAGCGTGTCCTTGTAGCCGCCGTCCACGCCGAGTACGGGCGAGGTCCAGTCCTTCGCGGGCGTGCGCGTCTTCTGGAAGATCGTGTCGGTGATCTGCTGGCGGTTGATCGCCATGGAGATGCCCTTGCGGACCTTCGCGCCGTTCGGGGTGTTCCAGGCCTTGGTGTAGTACGGGAAGGCGAGGGTCTGGATGATGCCGGCGGGGGTGTTGATGTACCGGCCGTCGAGGTCGGCCTTGACGTTCTTGAGCTGCGCGGCCGGCACATCGTCGACGAGGTCGAGGTTGCCCGCGGTCAGATCGGTGTAGGCGGTGTTGTTGTCCGTGTACACATTCAGGTCGACGCCGCCGTTCTGCGCCTTGTCGGGCCCCGGGTAGCCGTCCCACTTGCGCAGGGACATCTTTGAGCCCTTGGTGTACGAGTCGACGGTGTACGGGCCGTTGCCGACGGGCTTCGCGAGCCAGGAGTCGTGGCTGGTGAAGAACGCCTGGGGAAGCGGCGAGAAGGCGGAGTAGCCGAGGGTGTCGGGCCAGGTGGAGAACTTCTGGTTGAGCTTGACCGTGAAGCTCTTGTCGTTGACGACCTTGAGCCCGGACAGGGTCGCGGCGGTGGGCTGCCCCTTCTCCGGGTGGACCTGCTCGTACCCCTCGATCTGGCCGAAGAAGTACGCGTTCTTCTGGTTGTTCTTGAGGTTGGCGCCGTAGTTCCAGGCGTCCACGAAGGACTTGGCGGTGACCTTCTCGCCGTTGCTGAAGGTCCAGCCGTCCTTGATGGTGACAGTGAAATTGACCGAGTCCGAGGTGTCGATCTTCTCGGCGATCATGTCTTCGGCCGCGCCGGTCTTGGCGTTGTACCGCTTGAGGCCGCGGAAGACCATGTCGAGGACCTTGCCGCCCTGCACCTCGTTGGTGTTCGCGGGCTCCAGCGGGTTCTGCGGATCGCCCCAGGAGGAGCTGACGATCCCTGTGGCGCCACCACCGCTGTCGCTGCCGCCGCCGCAGGCCGTCGCCGCGAGGGCGACGGCCGCCGCGCCTGCGGCCCATCTGGCGTGCGTCGCTCCACGCATGGAGTGCCTCCTGTGGTCCCGAGTCTCCCTTAGGACCGAATACACCCCATGTCCATGCAGACCGCACGTTATCCTCGGCCGTCCGGACGAGCCTGCTTATCCTCGGCCGTCCGGACGAGCCTGCTTATCCTCGGCCGTCCGGACGAACCGGCGGATCGGCCTTCAGCGTCACCTCCCAGGTGTCCACGGCGAAGGAGAGGCTCATCCCATGGGCCTCGTACAGCCGCAGCGCACCCGTCGCATTCCCGGTGTCCACGCCCAGGCCGATGGTGTCGCGACCACGCCCGGCATAGACGCCGAAGGCATGGCGCAGCAGATGGCTCGCTATCCCCCGGCCCCTGGCCTGCTTGCGCACGCCGAGGTTCGGGATCCAGCCCATGGCCTGCCGGTCGTCCCGGGTCATCACCACGGCGACATCGCCGGAGCCGGCAAGGGAGGCGATCCACACCAGGGACCAGTCGATGCCCTTGCCACGGTCCTCGAGCCACTGCTCGTAGCTGCGCGGCTGATGGTCGTAGTGGTCGGCGAAGGTCTCCTCCATGAGCTGATGGGCGCGCCTGCGGTCCCCTTCGTCGCGGCAGTCGCGCAGGGTGAGCCCGGGCGGCAGTGCGGGGACGTGATCGACCGCGGCGGACAGCGGCCGGGTCAGTACGTTGTAGCGGCGCACGGTCTCCCAGCTGCGGCTGGTGAGCAGCGCGGTGTCCAGCGTGGGGCGGACATTGAGGTGGAGGTGGACGACGGCACGCTCGGCTCCGTTGGCGGCGGCCTTCTGGGCGGCCCGTATCTGCATCAGGTCGAGCAGATGCTCGCCCACGGCCTGGTGCTCGGGCAGCACGTAGTGGTCGATGTCGATGCGCTCGGCCCCGGAGTCGTCCCACAGCAGTCCGTACGCCACCAGCCTGCCGTCCTCGAACGCCAGCCAGGAGTTGTGCTCCAGATCGGCCTCGGAGCCCGTCAGATCGGTCTCCACGGAGCTGAGATCGGTCTCCGCTCGCCCGATCTCGGCGACATCGACCGCATTCAGCAGTGCACAGACGGCGGGCGCATCCTCGGGGGTGGCCGGCCGGACAGTAAAGGACATGCCGCCACTCTTCGGGTCAGAACGCGGATCCGCAAACGATTTTCCCGGCCACGAATGTCTGTGCAACCGTCAACTTCCTTTAATCGTACGGAAGTTAAGCTCAGCTTTTCCTCAAATGGATTCCAACTCCCCACCGGTTGGGCCACAGTTGTCGGCGACCGGTCAAGCCAGCACGGTGAGACCAAAAACGAGGGGAAATCTGGCATGAGGCGTGCTCTCAGCACGGCGCTCGCCGCTGTCATTGTCAGCGGTGGCACCATCGTCGCAGCCGCACCCGCACATGCGGGGGTTCAGGGATGTGACTCGTCCGGGACCTACATCGCCATCATCAACAAGAAGACGGTGTGGAAGCCCACCAACATCCACAGCGACTGGGCCCGCCCTGGTGTCACCATCAGCTACGCGAAGAACAAGACCGGCAGCTGGACCGCCACCGGCACGGCAACCGTCGGCGCCGAGGCGGGCGTCATCTTCGCCAAGGCCAGCACGTCCTTCAGCGTCTCCCTTGCGAAGACCTGGACCAAGTCCGACACCTGGACCTACTCGGCCACCGTGCAGCGCAAGGCCGGCAAGACCAAGGGCCGGCTGATGATGTATCACGACGCCAAGAGCTTCACCGCGCACAAGTACCGGGTCTACACGGGAGCCGGTGGCGTCTGCAAGACACAGACGGTTTACAAGAAGCCCGGCGTCATTCCGGTCAAGGCGAACAACAATCTGTGGGGTATTCAGTACTCCTGACGAATACCAGGGACCGGCCCCCGGGAGTGAAATCCCCCGGGCCGTGAATGGAAATGCCCCGGCCACCACAAGGCGGCCGGGGCATTTCCCTGCATACGCGTCAGTCGTCGGAACCGCTCTGGTCCTCGAGCGCCGTGAGCGCCGGGTCGAGAACGACGTCCTCGGCCCGCCCCTCGGTCGTCGGCTCCTCAGGGAAGTGGCAGGCCGTCAGGTGACCCGCCCGGTTCCCGGAGATCTGCACCAGCGGCGGCTCCTGGGTCGCGCACTTGTCCTGCGCCTTCCAGCAGCGGGTGCGGAAGCGGCAGCCGGACGGCGGCAGCACCGGGGAGGGAACGTCGCCGGAGAGACGGATCCGCTCCTTCTTCGCGGCGTCGACGTCCGCCTCGGGCACGGCCGAGAGCAGGGCGTGCGTGTACGGGTGGCGAGGCCTGTTGTACAGGGAGTCGCGGTCGGCGACCTCCATCACCTTGCCCAGGTACATGACGGCCACGCGCTGCGAGAAGTGCCGCACGACCGCCAGGTCGTGGGCGATGAACAGGAAGGCGATACCCAGCTCGTCCTGGACCTTCTTCAGCAGGTTGACGACCTGCGCCTGAATCGACACGTCCAGCGCCGAGACCGGCTCGTCGGCGACGATCAGCTTCGGTTCGAGCGCGAGGGCCCGCGCCACACCGATGCGCTGCCGCTGGCCGCCGGAGAACTCGTGCGGGAAGCGGTTGTAGTGCTCCGGGTTGAGACCAACGGTCTCCAGCAGCTCCCGCACCCGCTTCTCGCGCCCGCCGGGCGGGTTGATGCCGTTGACCTCCATCGGGCTCTTGATGATGGTGCCGACGGTCTGCCGCGGGTTCAGCGACGAGTACGGGTCCTGGAAGATCATCTGGATCTCGGACCTGATCGGCGCCAGCTGCTTGCGGCTGGCGTGGGTGATGTCCTGCCCGGAATAGGTGATCCTGCCGCCGGTCGGTTCGAGCAGGCGGGTGATCAGCCGTCCGGTCGTGGACTTGCCACAGCCCGACTCGCCGACGAGGCCGAGGCTCTCACCGGCGTGCACGGTCAGGTCGATCCCGTCGACCGCCTTGACGGCGCCGACCTGGCGCTTGAAGGGGAAGCCGCCGTAGATCGGGAAATGCTTGGTCAGGCCCTCGACCGTGAGCAGTGCCTCGCCCGGGTCGTCGGCCGCATCTGATGTTCCCTGCTGCTTAGGCAGAGTGACGTTTTCACTCATGTCTCTGCGTCTCCCTAGCCCAGCCGGGGCTTGATCTGATCGATGAAGATGGTCTGCTTCTGATCCGCCGTGAGATGGCAGGCAGCGGCCCGCCCCTCGGCCAGCAGCGGCCGCTCACCGGAGCACCGCGAGTCGCTCACCTTGTCGGTGAAGGTGCAGCGCGGGTGGAAGGGGCAGCCGGACGGCGGTGTGAGCAGGCTCGGCGGGGAGCCGGGGATCGGCATGAGCGCCTCGTCGATGTCACCACCGAGGCGCGGCATGGAGCTCAACAGGCCCCAGGTGTACGGGTGCTGCGGTGCCTGGAGCACTTCGCGGACGCTGCCGCGCTCCACCGCCCGCCCCGCGTACATCACCAGCAGGTCGTCGGCCATGTTGGCGATGACGCCCAGGTCGTGGGTGATGAAGATGATCGCCGACCCGAACTCCTGCTGGAGATCCTTGAGCAGGTCGAGGATCTGCGCCTGCACGGTCACGTCGAGCGCGGTGGTCGGCTCGTCGGCGATCAGCAGGTCGGGGTCGCAGATCAGCGCCATGGCGATCATCGCGCGCTGGCGCATACCGCCGGAGAACTGGTGCGGGTAGTCGTTGAAGCGCAGCGCGGGCTGCGGAATGCCGACCTTGTCCAGCATCTCGATGGCCCGCGCCTTCGCCTCCTTCTTGGAGGCGCCGGTGTGCTTCATGAACGGCTCCGCGATCTGCCGGCCCACCGTGTAGTACGGCGAGAGCGCCGTCAGCGGGTCCTGGAAGATCATCGCGACCTTGTTGCCGCGAAGCTTTTCGAGCTGCTTCTCGGAGGCGTCGGTCAGCTCCTGCCCGTCAAGTCGGATCGAGCCCTCGACGGCGGTGGTCTTCGGGTTGTGCAGACCGAGGACGGTCAGGTTGGTGACGGACTTGCCGGAGCCCGATTCGCCCACGATGCCCAGCGTCTTGCCGCGCTCGACATCGAAGGAGAGGCCGTCGACCGCGTTGACGATGCCGTCCTCGGTGGAGAACCGCACCCGCAGGTCGCGGACCGAGAGGAAGGCCTCCGGCCCGGTCGGGGCCGGTGTGTCTTCGGTCTTGGTCAGTGTGGTCACGGTCGTTCTCCTAGGCGAGGCGCACGCGCGGGTCGATGTAGGCGTAGGCGAGGTCCACGATGATGTTCAGGATCAGGATGAAGAAGGCCCCGAACAGCATCACGCCCATCGTCAGCGGCAGGTCCTTGGTCAGCGACGACTCCACCGCCAGGCGGCCGACGCCGGCCAGCTGGAAGGTGAACTCGGTGACCACGGCGCCCGCGAGGAGGCCGGAGAGGTCCATGCCGAGGATGGTGACGATGGGAGCCAGCGAGCCGCGCCAGGCGTAGCGGAAGAAGACGTAGCTCTGTCGCATGCCCTTGGCCCGCGCGGTGCGGACATGCTCTTCCTGGAGCTGCTCGATCATGGTGGAGCGAGCCATACGCGTGTACTGGGCGGTGAAGATCGTCGCCATGACGGCCCAGGGGATCAGCAGCCCGACGGCCCAGCCGACCGGATCCTCCGTGAACGGAATGTACTTGGGGTTGTCCATCCAGCCCGTGCTGTAGACGAAGATGCCAAGAACAATCGGGCCAAGGAAGTAGATCTGGAACGAGCTGAGCACCATCGAGGCGCCGCTGACGGCCTTGTCGACCGCGGTACCGCGCTTCCAGGCAGCGATGAGTCCCGAGGCGAGTCCCAGCACCAGGAAGATGATGAGACCGCCGATGGTCAGCGACAGCGTCAGCGGGAAGCGGTCCATGATGGAGGCCCAGACGAAGTCACCCGTGCTGAAGGAGACACCGAGGCACGGTGCGGGGCAGTGCCCGACGGGGAAGTCCCGGCCGGTCACGATGCCGGCCATGAAGTCCCAGAACTGTGCGGTGATGGGCTTGTCGAGGCCGAGGTTCTCGCGGATGACCGCGATGTTCTCCGGCGAGCAGTTCTTGCCGCAGGAAAGCTCGGCGAAGTCCTGGGGGATTGTGTAGAACAGGAAGAACGTGAACGCGCCGATCAGGAACATGATCACGACGGCGCCGATCAACCTGCGGATGAGGAACTGAAGCATCGCGGGAGGCTGCTCTCTTCGGAAGCGGCGGGGTTGTGAGGGGTTGGAGTCCGTGGGGGTGCGCTCCGCCTGGCGCACACCCCCACGGATCAGCCGTGATTCGGTGTTACGGCTTGATCAGGTACAGACGGTTGATGTCGATGTAGCTCGAGTTCGTGCTGTACCGGGCGCCGCCGATGTTCGAGCCGAAGAGCTGGATCTGCTTCGAGTAGTAGACCGGAGCAGACGGGTTGATCTCCTCGACGATGCGGTGGTGCGCCTCTTCCCACTTCTTGGCCGCGGCCTCGGGCTGCAGGACCAGGGCCTCCTGGATGAGGGTGTTGACCTTCTCATCGTTGATGTGGGAGTAGTTCGGGGCACCGTCGGCGATCAGCTTGCCGTCGTAGACCGGGGTGACGACCGTCGACGGGGAGGACCAGTCCTGGCCCCAGCCGGTCATGTACAGGTCGTACGGGTTCTTGAGCTTGCCGATCTGCTCGTAGAACGTGGCGCGCTCGATCTCCTTGGCCTGAACGTCGAAGCCGATGGCGTTCAGCGCGTCCTTGATGATGACCATCTGCTTCTGGCCACGCGGGGTGTTGGAGTAGGCGTAGGTGAGCTTGGTGCCCTTCTTGACACCGGCCTCCGCGAGGAGCTTCTTGGCCTTCTCCGGGTCACCGTTGGGCATCTTCAGCTTGCCGAACGGGTCGTACTTCGGGTCGAAGCCCGGCAGGGTCGGCGCGAACAGACCACCGGCGAGCTCGCCGCCGTACTTGCCACCGTCAGCCTGGATCATGCGCTGGTTCGGGATCGCGTAGGTGATCGCGTCGCGGACCTTCTTGTCCTTCAGACGGTCCAGGTTGAAGCTCATCTGCCACACGTAGGGCTGGTAGCCCTTGATCGTGCGCTTGTTGACCGCCGCGTTGGTGATCACGGACTGCATCTGCGCCGGGTCCACGGAGTCCGTGAACTGGATGGCGTTCTTGGCCTCACCCTGATCGGAGACCAGACGCTTGGTCTGGCTGGGCTGGTCGATCGTGGTGGTGAAGCTGTAGCCGTCGACGTACTGGTGGCGCACGGCGTCCGTCTTCGGGTCCCAGTTGGTGTTCTTCACCAGCTTCAGGGACTTGCCGGCCTTGTACTCGGCGATCTTGTACGGGCCCAGCGACTTCGGGGCCTTGTCGTACTTCTCCTTCGTGTCGTCCTTCTGCGGGACGATGCCGTAGCCGGCCATGGCCAGCGCCTGCGGGAGGTCCGGACGCGGCTTGTCGAAGTGGAAGACGACAGTCTTCGCGTCCGGGGTCGCGAGGACGCTGTCCGGAAGGTGCTTGCCCTTGTACGGACCGTCCGGGAGCGCCTTGCGGTAGTCGGAGCCGGAGAGCCAGCTCTGCACGAAGGTCGGACCGTCGAAGATGACCTTCGCGTACTGACGCTCGATGGTATGACGGACGTCGGCCGAGGTGATGGCGTTGCCGTCCTCGTCCTTGATGCCGTCCTTGAGCGTGTACGTCCAGGTCTTGCCGCCGTCGGAGGACTTGCCGGAGTCGGTGGCAACGTCACCGACGACCGTCAGGTTGCCCTTGTCGTCCTCCTGGTAGTTGGTCAGCTTGCGGTGGACCAGGTTGGCGAACTGGCCCGCGTCACTCACGTAGATCTGACCCGGGTCCATGTGGGACAGGTCCGACTGCGTGAAGACGTTGATCGTGCCACCGGGCTTGGCGCCCGGGACCTCCGCCGCCGGACCGTTGGAGGCAGCCGCGTCGGCGTAGGCGACCGGCTTGGACTGGGCCGCAGCGTCCTGCTTGGACTTCGACTGGTCCTTGCCGTTACCGCCGCTGTCCTTGGAGCAGCCGGTGAGCGCCAGCGAGCCGGCCGCGACAGCGACGACTATGGCGCGTGCGGAGCGCGAGTGAATGGGCTTCATGATGCTCGTTGCACCTACCTGTCGGTTGTTATCCAAAAGAGCTGCCTGACCGTCCGGTTGCCCGGCGCGGGGGCGGCAGTTACCCCCGCCCATGGACGTCACCGTCCGGTCTTGGGGTCGAACGCGTCCCGGACCGAGTCACCAAGGAGGTTGAAGGCAAGAACGAAAACCACCATGGCGACGCCCGGGAAGATCATGAACGCCGGGTCCTGCTCGTAGATCCCGGAGCCGATCGCGAACATCCGCCCCCAGTCGGGGGTCGGCTCCACGAAGCCGACACCGACGTACGAGAGGAACGCGATGCTCAGGATGGAGCTGGGCAGCGTGTAGGTGCCCTGCACAAGGATCGGCGTGACGATGTTCGGCAGGATCTCCTTGCGCACGATCCGCCACCGCGAGGCGCCCGAGACCTTGGCCGCCTCCACGAACTCCCGCTCGCGCAGGGAGAGTACGGAGCTGCGTACCAGACGGGCCATGCCCATCCAGCCGAGGAACCACATCACCAGCAGGATGGCGACAGCGCGCAGGTAGGTGGGGGTCTCGTCCGCCGGAGAGACGAACAGCGCGGTCACCACGGGCATGAAGGCGATGAAGAACAGCTGGCTCGGGAAGGCCAGGAAGAAGTCGGTCGTCCGGCCCAGCCAGTAGTCGACCTTGCCGCCGAAGTAGCCGCCCACCATGCCGATGATCACGCCCGTTGCCACGCTGAGGAGCGTGAGGACGAGCGCCATGTACAGCGAGGTGCGCATGCCGTAGAGCAGCATGGTGAACACATCGCGGCCCAGGTTCGGCTCGACACCGAACCAGAAGTCTCCGGAGATGCCGCCGAAGCCGCCGGACGGCATCGAGAAGTCGTCGAGCAGGTTCGCGTACTCCGGCTTGGTCGGGTACAGCGTGTACGGATCCTTGCCGTACAGGGCCGAGATCACCGGGGCCAGCGCGGCGATGGCAAAGAAGAAGAGCACCACCCAGGCGGAGATCACGCCCGTGCGGTCGCGCTTGAAGCGCGCCCACATCAGCTGGCCGGGTGAGCGGCCGGTGAGGCTCTTGCTGTCCGCGGTGTCCGTCTCGGTCGCGGTGTCTTTGTCCAAGGTGACAGAGGCGTCGGTGCCCTCGGTCTCAATTGGACTGGTCATGATGTGTCCATTCACGGGTGTCGGGTGACCCGCGATCCTGCGCGCTGTGACGGCCGAGCGGTTTGCACTCGGACCGTCATGGCTGTCGCGTGACAATGCCCCCACCTGCGTCCGCCGCCCTGGAAGGGTGCGGTCGCGTCACCCCCTGCCCAGGGGAGTACCCACGGGCAGGAAGGCTGGAAAGAGCGTTGATCGGGATGGATTCCATCCCCAGGAGCGCGAGCCGAGCGGTTGACCGAGTGTCAGATTCGCCGGCCGCAGCCAGCGACCTGACCGGATGAAGTGCGCTGCAAAAAACCGGCCGTACGAGTCGTCCGCGACGACCCGTCCCCACTGGCGCTCGTGGCACCGCGCATGGGTTCCTCCTCAGGAGTCCACGTATTCACTGCAAGGTTGGGCACATGACACCCGCCGACACCCCTGACGGCGAAGATGCAGTACCTCGTGTGCTCGTGAGTCGGCGCTCCCCAAAGCGCGTGACCCGTTGACCCGAGCTCAATGAAGCCAACTATTGGGTAAGTTCAGGCTGCAAACCACACTTAAAGCATCTCGTTTTGGCAACATCACCCCACCCCAGAGGCCCAAAATTCGGACAAAGGGATCGCAGACAGACACCCGCGAAACGGACTGTTAATACAGGTTTCCGGTGAGCAACGTCCGATAGCCGAACAAGTGGGGTAGGAAAACCTGTTGACGGACAAGCCCCGACCAGTGTTCCGTCCGGGCAGTTTTCCATGCGATGCGACACACGCAAACGGCCCGGACGACCCCCTGGCGGGGTCGTCCGGGCCGTAGCCGGACAGGCGTGCGGGCAGGGTGCCCGCGGCCGGTCAGTTGCGCTTGGCGCGCGAGGCGGTGCGGCCGCGCTCCTTCTGGTCCAGGACGACCTTGCGGATCCGCACGGTCTCCGGGGTCACCTCGATGCACTCGTCCTCGCGGCAGAACTCCAGGGACTGCTCCAGCGACAGCTTCCGGGCGGGCACCACGTTCTCGGTGGTGTCCGCGGAGGCGGCACGCATGTTGGTGAGCTTCTTCTCCTTGGTGATGTTCACGTCCATGTCGTCGGCGCGGGAGTTCTCGCCGACGATCATGCCCTCGTACACCTCGGTGCCCGCCTCGGTGAAGATGACACCGCGCTCCTGGAGGTTGACCATCGCGAACGGCGTGACCGAGCCCGAGCGGTCGGCGACCAGGGACCCGTTGTGACGGGTGCGCAGCTCGCCGAACCAGGGCTCGTGGCCCTCGAAGATGGAGTGCGCGATGCCCGTACCACGGGTCTGGGTGAGGAATTCCGTACGGAAGCCGATGAGTCCGCGGGACGGGACGATCCACTCCATGCGGACCCAGCCCGAGCCGTGGTTGGTCATCGTCTCCATGCGGCCCTTGCGGGTCGCCATCAGCTGGGTAATGGCGCCGAGGTGCTCCTCGGGCGAGTCGATCGTCATGCGCTCGATCGGCTCGTGGACCTTGCCGTTGATCTCCTTGGTGACCACCTCGGGCTTGCCGACGGTCAGCTCGAAGCCCTCACGGCGCATCTGCTCGACCAGGATGGCCAGCGCGAGCTCGCCTCGGCCCTGGACCTCCCAGGCGTCGGGACGCTCGGTGTCCAGGACGCGGAGCGACACGTTACCGATCAGCTCACGGTCCAGGCGGTCCTTCACCTGGCGGGCGGTGACCTTGTGGCCCTTGCCGCCCTTGCCGACCAGCGGCGAGGTGTTCGTACCGATGGTCATGGAGATGGCGGGCTCGTCGACCGTGATCAGCGGGAGCGCGATCGGGTTCTCCGGGTCGGCCAGGGTCTCGCCGATCATGATGTCCGGGATACCGGCGATGGCGCAGATGTCGCCCGGGCCTGCCTTCTCGGCCGGCTTGCGGGTGAGCGCCTCCGTCATCATCAGCTCGGTGATCCGGACATTGGACATCGTGCCGTCACGCTTGATCCACGTGACGGTCTGGCCCTTCTTCAGCTCTCCCTGCTCGACGCGGCACAGCGCGATACGGCCCAGGAAGTTGTCGGCGTCCAGGTTGGTGACGTGGGCCTGGAGCGGCGCGGCCTCGTCGTACTCCGGGGCCGGGACGTGCTCGAGGATCGTGTTGAAGAACGGCTCGAGGTTCTCGCTGTCGGCCGGGACGGTGCCGTCCTCCGGCTTGGTCAGCGAGGCGACGCCGTCACGGGCGCAGGCGTAGACGATGGGGAACTCGATCTGCTCCTCGTCCGCGTCCAGGTCCAGGAAGAGGTCGTACGTCTCGTTGACGACCTCGTCGATCCGGGAGTCCGGGCGGTCCGTCTTGTTGATGCAGAGGATGACGGGCATCCGGGCCTGGAGGGCCTTGCGGAGCACGAAACGGGTCTGCGGCAGCGGGCCCTCGGAGGCGTCGACGAGCAGGACGACCGCGTCCACCATCGACAGACCGCGCTCCACCTCGCCGCCGAAGTCGGCGTGGCCGGGGGTGTCGATGATGTTGATGGTGATCGGGTCCCCGCCGCTCTTGGGGTGGTACTTCACGGCGGTGTTCTTCGCCAGGATCGTGATGCCCTTCTCACGCTCCAGGTCGTTCGAGTCCATCATGCGGTCGTCGAGGTGCTCGGCGGCGTGCGCGGCGAAGGCGCCGGCCTGCTTCAGCATGGCGTCGACCAGGGTGGTCTTGCCGTGGTCGACGTGGGCGACGATGGCAACGTTACGGATGTCGTGGCGCGTGGGCATGCTGGCTGGCGCTTCTCTCGATCGTGGGATCAGGCGTCTGACGGTCGTAGCCTCGTCCGCCCGCCGGGCGGACACGCCACGGCTAGTCCTATGGTACGGGCACGCCGCGCAAGGGGCTTCCCGGTCCGATCGGGGGAGGGTTTCTGCAGCACGGGGAGTGTGGTGAAGCCGGTGTGGTGCTGGGTGCGGAGCCCCGGGTCAAGGGTGGCACCACCCTGCCCGCCGGCGCTGCCGGCGGGCAAGGGACTTGAGCCAGTTCTGAGGTTGTGACCTGCCGCTTCGGGCAGCCGCTACTTCTTGGGGCCGTTCGCTGCCTTCGCCTTCTTGAAGCCGATGTCCTGGTAGCGGGGGGTGCCGAAGCCGAAGGCCCCGGCGTTGGCCACATCCGGCCTGGCCGCGACCAGCTCGGGGCGCTGGTAGAGCGGGATGGATCCGGCGGCGGCCCAGATCCGGGCGTCGGCCCGGCGCACCAGATCACGGGCTGCGTCCTCGTCCAGCTCGGCGGCCGCCCGGTCGAAGAGCTGGTCGACATAGTCGGAGCCGACACGGGTGTAGTTCTGCTCCACCAGCAGCGATCCGTCGGTGGCCGGCACGGGCTTGGCGAAGATCGGGCGGGCGTCGGTCGCCGGGTAGGCGGTGGCGGGCCAGGAGTACAGCGCGAGGTCGTAGTTGCCCGAGGCGACGTGGTCCTTGAAGTAGCTGTCGTCGGCGACCTTGGTGATCTCGGTGTGCACACCGATGCGGTCCAGCATCCGAACGATCTTGTCGCCGACGGCGCGCAGCGCCTCGGAGCCCGGCCCCGAGGGGAGTACGAAGCGCAGGGTGAGCGGCTTGCCGTTCTTGCCGATGCGGCTGCTCGCGCGGGCGGGGGCAGCGGTGCCGCGCGGGGCGTACGCTCCAGGGACCCCGCCGTCCAGCGACCGGGCCTGGCGCTGCACGGCCGTGCCCTGGAGGGCCGCGGCGGGGGCGGGGGCGAGGATGTGCGTACCGGCCTCATGGCCGTGGCCTGCGGGCTTGTCGTCGCCGACGATGTACATCCCGTCGTTGGACGCGACGTCCTCTTCCTTCTTCTTGTTGGCAGCTTCCTTCTTGGCGGCTTCGGGCGCCGCCGCGGGCGATGCCTTGGTCGACGCCTTGGCTGAGGTGCCGGTGGATGTGCCGGCCGATGCCTTGGGCGACGTGCCGGGCGGCCCGCTGGTCGATGCACCGGGCGAAGCCTGGGACGAAGCGCTGGGCGAGGCCTTCGACGAAACGCCGGGTGAGGCCTTCGCCTCGTTGCCCGCCTTCGCCGGGGCGGGCTTCGTGCGAGCCCCGTCAGTCGTCCAGCCCGCGTCGGCCAGCAGCGCCTGCGCCTCCTCCGTGTTCTGCTCACCGAGCGCGGCGCTGTTGTCCTTGTACGCCCGCTGGCCGGCCAGTGCCAGATGGCTGCCGGGCGGCGTGGCGGGCAGGCCGAGCGGGGTCAGTACGGTCTCGGCCAATTCCTTGCGGTTCAGCGCGCGGGCGACGGCGCGGCGCACCCGGTCGTCGGCCAGCGGCCCCGTCTCACCGTTGAGCGCGAGCTGGGTGTACGCGGGCTCGAGCGACTTGCGGACCACATAGCGGCGCAGGGCGCTCTCGGCGGTGTACGCCTCGACCGCCTCGGCACTCTGTTTGCGGTCTTCGTCCGCGCCGTGGGCCGGCGCCCCCGGTTCGAGCGAGTCGGACGGGGTGCGGGCGGCGTCCGGTCCCTGGGCCTTGGACTGGCCGGAGGCCTTGTCCCGTGCCGCGAGGACGATACGGTCCGCCGTGCTCCGGTCGACCTCCGCGAGATCGAGCGCGCCCTCGACAAGCGCCTTGGCCCGCGCCTCGCGCGGCACCGCGGTGAGCACCAGCCGGTCCAGCTTGGCCTGCTGCCCCCACCAGCGGGGATTGCGTACGAGGGTGGTGATGCCTGCCTTGCGGTCGACCGACTTCAGCTGGAAGGGACCGGCCGTCGACTTGAGCGTGCTGCGGGCCCCGTCGTTGAAGGAGGCCGGGGTCCCGGTCACCTCCTTCGGATAGAGCGGGGTGAAGAGGGACTTCCAGTCCGCGTAGGGCTTCTTGAAGGTGATCTTGACCTCGAGGTCGTCTGCGCCCCTCTCGATCTTCTCGATCCGCTCGTACCCGGCGTTGCGCGCGGTCCAGTACGCCGAGTCCTTCCCGCTCAGCGCACGCCACTGGGCGACGAAGTCCGCCGCGCCGATTTCCCGGCCGTCGCTCCACACCGCCTGCTGGTTGAGCTTGTAGAGAACGACCTGCTTGGGCTCGCGCTCGACGACCTTGGCGGACTCGACGTAGTCGGGGTTGCGCCGCGGGCTGCCGCTCTTGTCGAGGACGAAGAGGGAGGGGAGCACGGCCCCCGCGACGCGCGTGGTGGCGGCGTCCGCGTCGGCCTGGAAGACATTGAGCGTGGTGGGCAACGCGTCGATCGCCCAGCGCAGGGACCCCCCGTCGGCGATCCGGTCCCGCCCGGTGGCCGCGATGTCCTGGGTCGCGGCTTTTCCGGTGTTCTCGGCCTCGTCCGAGGCGCAGCCCGTCAGGACCGGGAGGGAGAGCACCCCGCTGGTGAGCAGTGCGACGGAGCGGAGCGTCCGGGAGCAAGTCCTCCCGCGTGGCGCATCGACCTGGGACATGACTTGTACCTCTTCGTCCTGTTTTCTGACATTTAGAGATGATCACATCGGTTCCCGTCCACTGAAGTGGACGAAGCCCGGCGGGCGGCGGCGACACGGCGGTGCGCGCCCCCAACGCCACCCGTGCGGCCCAACGAAGAGACGGGCATAGTGTCACCAAAAGGGAGAAACTGGGGGGAGTGAGAAACCAGCCACAAGGGGCGCGCCGCAAGCCCATGCACCGATCAATCCCTGCACATCCCTTCACAAGCAGGGATGTGACGCGCAACACTCGCTGGCGCATGAGCGATGCCACCGCACCCTGCGGAAGTGAGGGCAAGTCATGTCCCAGCAGGAAGATCTGACGGCGATCAAGCAGCGCCTCGACGAGCTCGTCCAGCGTGTCGGAGAGCTGGAGCGCACCGTCGATCAGCTGCGGGGCACCGGCCCCGTCACCGCTGCCGAGCCGAAACAAGCGGGCAGTCCCGAGCTGGTCACCATTCCCGACGCCCCGTACAACCACGCGCTGTGGACGGACTCGGACGACGAGGGCCTGGGCGCGCGCGACCGGCACGCCCCCTAGGAGACCTCGTTGGCCACAGGCACTGAACCACCACAAATCAATACAGGCGTACATGCCGCGACGCGGGCCGCCATCGGCCCCCGCCATCTGCGGACCGACCGCTGGTGGCTGTCGCCCGCGCTGACCGCCGGCGGGCTGCTCGCCTTCATCGTCTACTCGACCTGGCGTGCATTCGCCAACGCCGACTACTACGCGGCGCCGTATGTCTCGCCGTTCTACTCCCCCTGCCTCGCGGAGAACTGCGAAACGATGCGCGGCGGCCCCAACTGGGAGATCTTCGGCAGCTGGTGGGGTCTGTCCCCGGCGCTGCTGATCCTGATCTTCCCGCTGGGCTTCCGGCTGACCTGCTACTACTACCGCAAGGCCTACTACCGGGGCTTCTGGGCCTCACCACCGGCCTGCGCGGTCGCCGAGCCGCACAAGAAGTACACCGGCGAGACCCGCTTCCCGCTGATCCTGCAGAACATCCACCGGTACTTCTTCTACGCGGCGCTGCCGGTCGCCTCGATCCTCACGTACGACACGGTGCTCGCCTTCCGCGACGAGCACTACGCCTGGGGTCATATGGGCCTCGGCACGATCGTCTTCGTGGTCAACATCGTGCTGATCTGGGCGTACACCCTCTCCTGCCACTCCTGCCGGCACATCATCGGCGGCCGTCTCAAGCACTTCTCCAAGCATCCGGTGCGCTACCGCATGTGGGGCTGGGTCGGCAGGCTCAACGAGCGCCACATGCTGCTCGCCTGGGCGTCGCTGATCAGCGTGGCGCTCGCCGACTTCTACGTCTATCTCGTCGCGTCCGGCGCCTTCGACGATCCGCGACTCTTTTAGTTGAAGGGGCCTTCTACATGACGCAACTCGAACGGCAGCAGTGGGACGTCGTGGTGGTGGGCGCGGGCGGCGCGGGACTGCGGGCCGCCATCGAGGCGCGCGAGCGGGGTGCCCGGACGGCCGTGATCTGCAAGTCCCTCTTCGGCAAGGCCCACACGGTGATGGCCGAGGGCGGCATCGCCGCCTCCATGGGCAATGTGAACGCCGGGGACAACTGGCAGGTGCACTTCCGCGACACCATGCGCGGCGGGAAGTTCCTCAACCAGTGGCGGATGGCCGAGCTGCACGCGCGCGAGGCACCGGACCGGGTCTGGGAGTTGGAGACCTGGGGCGCGCTCTTCGACCGCACGGCCGACGGGAAGATCTCCCAGCGCAATTTCGGCGGACACGAGTACCCGCGTCTCGCGCACGTAGGCGACCGGACCGGCCTGGAGCTGATCCGTACGCTGCAACAGAAGATCGTCTCGCTGCAGCAGGAGGACAAGGCCGAATTCGGCGACTACGAGGCCCGGTTGAAGGTCTTCCAGGAGTGCACGGTCACGCGGGTGCTCAAGGACGGGGAAAGGGTCGCGGGCGCGTTCTGTTACGAGCGCGAGTCCGGCCGCTTCTTCGTTCTCGAGGCGCCGTCCGTGGTGCTGTCCACCGGCGGCATCGGCAAGTCCTTCAAGGTGACGTCCAACTCGTGGGAGTACACGGGTGACGGGCACGCGCTGGCGCTGCTCGCGGGCGCTCCGCTGCTGAACATGGAGTTCGTGCAGTTCCATCCGACGGGGATGGTCTGGCCGCCCTCGGTGAAGGGCATCCTGGTCACCGAGTCGGTGCGTGGCGACGGCGGGGTGCTGCGCAACTCCGAGGGCAAACGGTTCATGTTCGACTACGTCCCGGATGTGTTCAAGGAGAAGTACGCGCAGTCGGAGGAGGAGGGCGACCGCTGGTACGAGGATCCGGACCACAACCGGCGTCCTCCCGAGCTGCTGCCGCGCGACGAGGTGGCCCGCGCCATCAACTCCGAGGTCAAGGCGGGCCGCGGCTCCCCGCACGGCGGCGTCTTCCTCGATGTCTCGACCCGGATGCCGGCCGAGGCCATCCGGCGCCGACTGCCGTCGATGTACCACCAGTTCAAGGAGCTGGCGGACGTCGACATCACGGCGGAGGCGATGGAGGTCGGACCGACCTGCCACTACGTGATGGGCGGCATCGCCGTCGAATCCGACACCGCCGCGGCGGTCGGCGTCCCCGGTCTGTTCGCTGCGGGCGAGGTCGCGGGCGGGATGCACGGCTCCAACAGGCTCGGCGGGAATTCCCTCTCCGACCTGCTGGTATTCGGCCGGCGGGCGGGTCAGCACGCGGCCGAGTACGCCGAAGGGCTCGCCGAGCGCCCGCCGGTGGACGAGGCCCAGATCGACACGGCCGCGGCGGAGGCGCTGCGTCCGTTCAGCGCGGAGGGCCCCGAGGAGGGCGCGCAGCCCGAGAATCCATACACCCTCCACCAGGAGCTCCAGCAGACGATGAACGACCTGGTCGGCATCATCCGGCGCGAGGCGGAGATGGCGCAGGCGCTCAAGAAGCTGGCGAATCTGCGGGTACGGGCACGGCGCGCCGGGGTCGAGGGGCACCGGCAGTTCAACCCCGGCTGGCATCTCGCTCTCGACCTTCGGAACATGCTGCTGGTCAGCGAGTGCATCGCGCGGGCGGCGCTGGAGCGCACGGAGAGCCGCGGCGGGCACACCCGCGAGGACTGCCCGACCATGGAGCGCGAGTGGCGGCGGGTCAATCTGCTGTGCCATCTGATCGATTCCTCGGGCGGGTTGGCGGCCACCGATCCGGTGCGCGGCCAGATCGCGCTCGAACGGAAGACCACTGAACCGATCCGTCCGGACCTGCTCGCTCTTTTCGAGAAGGAGGAGCTGGTCAAGTACCTCGCCGAAGAGGAGCTCTACGAGTGAGTTCGACCGCATCTACTCAATACGTAGCCAGCTTCAAGGTGTGGCGGGGCGATCAGGACGGCGGGGCGCTGGAGGACTTCTCCGTCGAGGTCCATGAAGGCGAGGTCGTCCTCGACATCATCCATCGCCTCCAGGCCACCCAGGCCTCCGATCTCGCAGTCCGCTGGAACTGCAAGGCGGGCAAGTGCGGTTCGTGCAGTGCGGAGGTCAACGGGCGGCCGCGGCTGATGTGCATGACCCGGATGTCGGTCTTCTCGCGCGAGGAGACGATCACGGTGACACCGCTGCGGGCGTTCCCCGTGGTGCGCGACCTGGTGACCGACGTGAGCTTCAACTACACGAAGGCACGGGAGGTGCCGTCCTTTGTGCCGCCGCCGGGTGTCGCGGCCGGTGAGTACCGGATGCAGCAGATGGATGTGGACCGCTCGCAGGAGTTCCGCAAGTGCATCGAGTGCTTCCTGTGCCAGGACACCTGCCATGTGGTGCGCGACCACGAGGAGAACAAGTCGGCGTTCGCCGGTCCGCGCTTTCTGATGCGGGTGGCGGAGCTGGACATGCACCCGCTGGACGCGGCGGCGGAGACGGGCCTGGACCGCAAGAAGACCGCCCAGGACGAGCACGGCCTCGGCTACTGCAACATCACGAAGTGCTGCACGGAGGTGTGCCCCGAAGGCATCAAGATCACTGACAATGCGCTGATCCCGCTGAAGGAGCGGGCGGTGGACCGGAAGTACGACCCGCTGGTGTGGCTCGGCAACAAGATCAAGCGCCGCGGCACCGAATAGGCCCTGTCCGGGCGTCGCCTGGGGGCGCGCGCCCGGCCCCGGTCCGCGGGACGCGGCGAACCCCGTTCCGCGGGCGCCCTGGGCGGCGGGTGGGCGGCGCGCGGCGGTCGGGCGGCTCCCCCGCGCGGGGGCGGGCGCCCCGGGCGGCGGGGTGGGCGGCTCCCCTGCGCCCTACGGCGCGGAGTAGCCGTGCTCTCCCCAGTCCTTCCGGTACGCCTGCCAGTCGGCCTCCTCCGCCGCGAAGTCGACATAGAGCGCGACCCCGAAACGCTCACGGTCGCGGTCCGTGCGCCCAAGTCCCAGCCGGGTGCCGCGGATCGCGGCCGCGACCGTTTCGGCGTTCTCCCAGTGGCCGATGTCGTCCTCGTGGAAGAAGGGCAGACCCATGAGCAGATCGGTGTCCTCGGGCGTGACCTCGAGGGCGAGCGCGGTCTGCTGCGCGACATAGCCGCCGTACAGACTCTCCAGCGGGATGCCGGTGTCGTACGACATCACGGCTATCTGGTCGACCCGGCGGGCAACCTGGCCGAAGAATTTCTGCGACCACCACTTGGGGTGTCCGGTGAGCCCGCCCCGCACGGCATGCAGCGCCGGGAGCGGATCTATCTGGTGGGCGGCGACGGACAGCGGGACTTTGCGGGCGCGCGTCAGCTCGCGCAGATCGTCCAGCAGGGACAGATAGTCACCGTCCCCCGAGTGCAGTGGCTCCAGGTCGAAGTGCACGCCGTCGAAGCCCGCGTCCAGGATCCGGTCGGTGGAGCGCACGACGGCGGCGCGAGTGCCGGCGTCGGGCAGCTTCAGCCCGTCCGGGCCTTCGCTCGCGAGCTCGTCACCCAGCCAGGCCTGGACCCGGATGCCGGGGATCTTCCGGTGGACGGCGTCGATCAGCCACCGCGCCCGTGGATAGCGGTCCGCGGGCAGCGACCCGTCGTGCTCCAGCGGCCCGGCGTGGACATAGAGGTCCCGGATCCCGCTCCCCCGTATCCGCGCGGCGAAGGCGTCGACGTCCGCGTCCTTCTTCCGGCCGTCCACCCAGGCGTGGCCGAGCCACACCGCGTCCTTGCCGCGCGTCATCGTGCCTTCCGCAATGTCGCCGGCGTAATTGACGCGCAGCGCGACCGCGCCGGTGATGACCGGGACGACCAGCAGGACGGCCAGAGCCAGAGCGATCCGCCTCGGCCAACTCAGGCGGCGGCTGCGCCACTTCCGTACGAGCGCACGCACGCCCGAAGCCGCGGGCAGCGCCCTTGCGCGCTCGCCCATTCCCACCCCGTTGTCTTCCCCCATGCCTCGCAAGGTTAGATCACGGGTCTGACAACGCTCCGGCAGTGCCGGGCCGCCTGTCAGAACATGCTGAGCAGCTGCTCGACCGTGGGCTCGGCCGTCGAGTCCCCGTCGGGCAGGGCCAGTTCGAACCAGACCGTCTTGCCACGGGGGGTCCGGCGCGAGCCCCAGGCCGCGCTCAGCAGCCCGACCAGCTGCAGTCCGCGGCCGCCCTCGTCGGTGTCGCGCGCGCGTCGCCGCCGGGGCTGGACCAGGCCCGCGTCCCACACCTCACAGACAAGGGTGCGGTCCCGCAGCAGCCGCAGCCGGATCTCGCCCTCGCCGTACCGCAGCGCGTTGGTGACCAGCTCGCTGACCAGCAGCTCGACCGTGTCCACCAGTGCTTCGATGTCCCAGGCGACGAGCTGCGCGCGGGCCAGCTCGCGGGCACGGCCCACCGAGCGGGGTTCGCGGGGCAGCCGCCAGTCGCCGACGGCCTCCAGGGGCAGTCCCTGGATGCGGGCCATGAGCAGTGCGATGTCGTCCTCGCCGTGCCGGGTGTCGAGGGTGTTCAGCACGTGGTCGCAGACATCTTCCAGGGGACGTACCGGATCGGTGAGCGCGGTACGGAAGGCGCGCAGTCCCTCGTCGAGGGGGTGGTCGCGGGATTCGACGAGCCCGTCGGTGTAGAGGGCGAGCAGCGCGTCCTCGGGGAGCTCGACCTCGACCTCCTCGAAGGGCTCGCCGCCCACGCCGAGGGGCATCCCGGGCGGCACGTCGAGCAGCAGCGCCTCCTCGCCCGGTTCGACCAGGACGGGGGGCAGATGGCCGGCGTTGGCGAAGGTGCAGCGCCGGGTGACGGGGTCGTAGACGGCGTAGACACAGGTCGCGAGATAGACCTCCGAGAGGTCGGCGTCGCGGGACTTGTGGGCGACACGGGAGGCCTGCTGGGCGCCGCTGGGGCTACCGAGGCCGCGGGCGATCTCGTCGAGCGCGGAGAGCACTTCGGCCGGTTCCAGGTCGAGCAGCGCCAAGGTTCGTACGGCGGTGCGTAGTTCACCCATGGCCACCGCGGCCCGCAGCCCACGGCCCATCACATCGCCCACCACCAGGGCGGTGCGGTGGCCGGGGAGTTCGATGACGTCGAACCAGTCTCCGCCGACCTCGGTGGCCGTGTTGCCGGGGAGATAGCGGCAGGCGATGTCCAGCCCCGCGGCCTCGGGGTCACCGGGCGGGAGGAGGCTGCGCTGGAGGATCAGCGCCCGCTCGTGCTCCCTGCGGTACAGCCGTGCGTTGTCGATACAGACGGCGGCGCGGGCGGCGAGCTCGACGGCGAGTGCCTGGTCCCGTTCTCCGAAGGGCTCGCTCCCCTTCGTACGGGAGAACTGCACCAGGCCGACGACGGTGTCGTGCGCGACCATCGGCACCGCGAGCGTGGACTGGACGAGGGTGCCGTCCTCGCCCGGGATCGACTTGACCCGGGCGGTGCGCAGGGCGCCGGCGCAGGGCGAGTTGAAGGGATAGCGGTGGACCGCCCCGACCGCGGTGGGGGCGCTGCCCTTCGGGCCCCAGCCCGGTGTGGTGACCAGCGGGGCGTCGGAGACGGCACTGGCGAAGGCGACCCGACGCAGCTCGGCGCTGCCGTCGGCTCTCCCGGGCGGGGCCTCGTCGCCGGTGAGCAGACCTTGATAGAGATCGACGGAGGCGAGGTCGCAGAAGCCGGGGACGGCGACGTCGAGGAGTTCGCGGGCGGTGGTCTCCAGGTCGAGGGAGTTGCCGATGCGGGCGCTGGCCTCATTGAGGAGGGCGAGATTGCGCCGGGCGCTGGCGGCCTCACGCGCGGCGATATGGCGACGGGTCACATCGGTGCCGATTCCGGCCACTCCGACGGGCCGGCCCGATCCGCTGTGCACGCGGTAGAGGTTGATCGACCAGTGCCTGCGCTCCGTGCTGCCGGGTACGGCGCCGACGATCTGGAGGTCGATGGCGGATTCGCCGGTCTCCAGGACCCGGCGCAGCGAGGCGTTCATCCGCTCCGCCTCGGGCCGGGAGAGATAGTCGTGGACGGTGCGTCCGCGATGGTCGTCGGCCTTACCTCCGAAGACGGCGGCGAAGCGCGCGTTGGTGCGCTGCACCGTGAGGTCCGTGCCGAACAGAAGGAAGCCGAAAGGAGATTGGCCGAAAATCGCCTGCGAAGCGGCGAGGTCGGTCTCGATCCGCCGCAGTGCCCTGACATCCACGACGATACAGAGCGCAGCCCTGTCGCCGCTCTCCGTCTCACTCGGCATCACATAGACCTCGGCGACGCCGTGTGCTCCACCCCCGCCCGGCATACGGAAGGGGACCAGGCCCGTCCACTCCTTGCCGTCGAGGATCTCGGCCACTTGGCGATGGCCGCGCGGCCGCAGCTCCGCGGGCATGAAGACCTCGACCGGGTCCTTGCCCCTGACCTCCTCCGCCGTAATGCCGAAGAGATCCACCGCACGCCGACTCCACTGGTCGACCAGCCCGTCGGCGCCGATCGAGAAGGAAGCGACCTTGATGTAGTCATAGATCGAGCCAGGCGGGCTGCTCTGCCACACGACATTGCTCGCCGTCTCAGGTATTTCGCTCACGCGACCGTCCCCTCCAGCTCACCGCACCGGACCGGCCATGACCGCAGTATTCAGCACTACGGCCCCGATCGACACGGCGTTCACGATCACAGCACGGTCTCGTTCGTTTTCGGCCGAGTCCGGTTCAGGCCGGAACCGAGTCCGGCCTGATCGGTGTCCCTTCACCTTCTAACCAGTCAGAGGCAGCTCGAACCACACGGTCTTGCCGGTTCTGCCTTTGCGCGTGCCCCAGCGACGGGCGGAACAAGCCACGAGCTGCAGCCCGCGGCCTCCCTCGTCATCGGGTGCCGCGGGGCGTTCGGTGGGGGGATCCGGCAGCGGATCGGAGACTTCGACGAGCAGGCTGGGGGCACTCTGACCGGGGTCGGGCCGGCACAACCGGACCCCGATCGGGCCGGATGCGTACCGCAGGGAATTGGTCACCAGCTCGCTGACCAGCAGCACGGTCACATCGCACACCACCGAGTCCAGTCCCCAGGTGCTGAGGGTGTCGCGCACGACATGCCGAGCGGTGCGCACGGCGTCGGGCTCGGCAGGGAAGGTCCACTCGGCGCATTCGCCTTCAGTGTCGATCACGCCGCTCACTTCCCGAGTCCAGCAGCAGACCCACGCCCTATTTCGGGTGGTTAATCAGCACATACCCGATATTTGGGGTGAGGTATCCCGTCGGCGCGGCAATGGGCACACGGTGGTACGAACGGCGTACGCGCCGGTTGTGGGCGCCGTCGCACGCCCTTCGCGCATGGCCCTCGACCAGGGCCTTCGATCAGGGCCTTCACCCACGGCTTCACTCATTGCCTTCGCTCACGGCTTCACTCACGGCTTTCGCGCGGGAGCCGGGCGGCACTCTCGCTCAGCAGCCGGGCGGCCTCCGCCACGGCGGGCCGGTCCTGGTCGAGCCAGTCGACGGCGTCCGTTTCATGCGGTGCGAGCCAGCGCAGTTCGTCATGGTCCTCGAGCGGCTGGGGCTCCCCGGAGAGCAGCCGGGCCGTCCACACCTGCAGGACATATCCGGGCTTCAGCGGCCACTCGCCGGGAATCCGCTCCAGCGGCTCCGTCTCGACGCCCAGTTCCTCGCGGAGCTCGCGCACCAGGCCCTGTTCGGGACTCTCGCCGGGTTCCAGCTTTCCGCCGGGCAGCTCCCAGCGGCCGGCGAGCTCTTCGGGGGCGCTGCGGCGTGCGGCCAGCAGCCGCCCCCGGTCGTACACCGCTCCGGCCACCACCACGACACGATCGCTCATGCGCCGGAGCATATGGCCCGCGGCGGGACGCACCTGTGGGCGGGCCGCGGCCCGCCCACAGGGTCGGCCGCGGTCCGGCCAGTGCCCGGCTAGTGCGTCGTCTGCCCGATACGCTCGACCCAGTAGAGCTGCTTGTGTTCGCGGCCGTCGAGTGTGTCCACTATCTGCTGGGCCTCGTCCCTGGTGGCGTACCTGCCGACGCGATAGCGATTGCCGTTGTCGTCCTGCCGTATGACCAGCCAGGGCAGGACAGGGCCGGTGTCGTTCATCGCGCCCCTCCCTCAGCAGGTCCGCTTGTCCATAACGATCGCCAGGAAACCGCACTACGCATATGCCCGAGCGTACGCCTGACCCTTACTCAGCGGATACGGGTTTTCACAAAGAGACAGGAAAGCGGGGCGTACCCGACTGGATACGCCCCGTCTGGCTGGTTCCGGCCGCCCTGACCGCCCCCGTTACGAGGCGGCAGACGGCATCGTCGGCATCGGCATCAGGACCGGACCGGCCGCCGCCGGATCCTTGCGGCAGACATCACCGCACTCGGCGTCCAGCGAGCAGCACAGCGAGCAGAGGGGGCCGGACTGGACCGGGCAGTCCGCGATGTCGGGGAGTTCGTACGCCGTCTCGCACACCGCGCAGGTGTGGGTGGCGGTGACATCCTCCACCGCCACGTCAGGGCCTCCCCCAGAGCCTTCGGCCTGGGGGTACCCCCATACGACGTTGGGCCGGGCCAGGTAGTACTTCCCCTTCGTCGCCCACGCGATCAACGGGCAGAGGATCAGCGCGAGTCCGGCCGCGATGAAGGTCGAGAAGGCCTCGGCGTACCTGCCGAAGAGCCCGAAGAAGGCGAGGATCGAGACGGTCGACGCGATCGCCATCGCACCGAACCCGGCCGGGTTCACGGCATACAGATACGCCCGCTTGAACTCGATGTACTTGGGGCTCCACCCTGCCCGCTTGTTGATGACGAGGTCCGCGGCGACCGCCGCGATCCAGGCGATGCCCACGTTCGAGTAGAAGCCGAGCAGCTTGCCCAGGGCCGCGAACATGTTCATCTCCATCAGCGTCAGCGCGATGGCGAGGTTGAGGAAGATGTACCAGACCCGGCCCGGGTGCCGGTGGGTGATGCGGGAGAAGAAGTTCGACCAGGACAGCGAACCGCTGTAGGCGTTGGTCACATTGATCTTGATCTGCGAGACGATCACGAAGAGCGCGGCGGCGGGCAGAGCGACCGAGCCGAGCCAGGGCTTGAGCGCCTCGATCTGCGGGGCGATCGGCTCCAGGGCGTGCGTCTTGCCCACCGCCTCCAGCGCGACGAAGGCGAGGAAGGCACCGCCGAGCTGCTTGGCCGCGCCGATGATCACCCAGCCGGGTCCGGCGGCGAGAACGGCCAGATTCCAACGGCGCTTGTTCTCTTCGGTCTTGGCCGGCATGAACCGCAGATAGTCGGCCTGTTCGCCGATCTGGGCGATCAGGGAGAGAGCCACACCGGTGCCGAGGCCGAAGCCGATCCAGGAGAAGCCCGAGCCGGCCCCTTCCGTACCGCCGAAGGAGCCGAACGCGCCCCAGGCGTCCGGCGCTTCGAAGGCCAGCACCACGAAGGGCAGCACCATGCCGATGATCCAGACCGGCTGCGTCCACGCCTGCACCTTCGCCAGCGCGCCCATCCCCTTGAAGACGATCGGGATGACGATCAGCGTGGTGAGCAGATAGCCGATCTGAACGGGCAGTCCGACGGCCTGGTGCATGGCCTGAGCCATGATCGAGCCTTCGAGCGCGAAGAAGATGAAGGTGAACGAGGCGTAGATGAGCGAGGTGAGGGTGGAGCCGAAGTAGCCGAACCCGGCGCCGCGCGTGACGAGGTCCATGTCCAGGCCGTACTTCGCGCAGGCTCGGGCGATCGGTATCCCGGTGAGGAAGATGATCACCGCGGCGGTGAGGATCGAGGCGAGCCCGCTGGTGAATCCGTAGGTGAAGACGATCGACGCGCCGATCGCGAAGTCCGCGAGATAGGCGATGCCGCCGAGCGCGGTGCCCGCGACCATCGAGGGCGACCAGCGCCGGAAGGAGTGCGGCGCATAGCGCAGCGAGTAGTCCTCACGGCTCTCGTCGGCGGCGAGCTTCGCGTAACTGCGCTTCGGTTGTTCCTGCTCGGGTGCCTGAGTGGGCGTGGCGGTGTCCGTCATCAGCGGCTTCCCGTTCGTCGGCCCCTGTACGGGGCAGTGGGGCGCGTACGGACCGGAAGGTAGGAGCGGGACGTGACAGGCTGTCGCAGCGGGGCATTGCCCGGGCGTTACGGAACGCCGTGCGCCGTTAACTCGTGGTCACGGAAGCCGGACGCACTGTCCGGCTACCGGTCTACCTCAGATGGTCACCTCACCGGGGTGCCTCGCAGCAATCACCCGCAATCCGGCTTCACTTCACCGGCAGGTGGTATGCGATCCGGAAGCGGTCGGCCGGGACGACGACGTCCGCCGTCTCGACCGCGCGTCCCGATGCGTAGTACGTGCGCTCGACGACCATCACCACATGGCCCGGTACGCCGCCGAGCGCCAGAAGCTCCTCCGCGAGCCCCGGCCGGGCGCCGACCTCCTCCGCCACGTTGTCCACGACGACATCGATGGCTGCCATTCGCTCGACAACCCCGCAGCCGCCCAGCGGACCCTCCTCCGGCAGCATCACCGGTGTGCGCCCGGTGACCTCGAGAGGCTCCCAGGAGGTGGAGAGCATCATCGCCTCGCCCGCGTCCCGGAACACATAGCGCGTACGCATCACGCGGGCGCCGAGCTCGATACCGAGCCGGGCGGCAATCTCCGGGCCCGCCGCCTCCTGCTCGCTGCTGGACTCCCAGGTGCCCCGGCTCGCCTCGTCGGCCTGCTCCTGACGAAAGGGGTTGGCGCCGGACGGCGGCCGGTAGCCGGAGCGGGCGATCCGGCGCGGGACCGGCCGCTCGCGGACATATGTGCCGGAGCCGGAGCGGCCCTCGACCAGGCCCTCCGCCATCAGGACCTTGCGCGCCTCCAGGGCGACGGTGTCCGAGACTCCGTACTCCTCGCGAATGCGTGCCTGCGAGGGAAGTCGGGTGTGCGGCGGCAGCGCGCCGTTGACGATCTTCTGGCGGAGATCGCTCGCAACGCGCAGATAGGCGGGCTGCTCACCGAATGTCACTGGCCACTCCCAACAGGTTGACAGACAGCAACAGCGTGGCAACCCTGGGTTGTTGACCGCAAGCATGGGCCAAAGTTTCACCCGAAGTGATGACTTGCCGTTACGCAGGTGTTTACCGCGGGTATGGGCATCTCTCGGCGGCGCCCCTGGCAGCCCTCCCATACCCGTGCCGGAATCCCGCCAGTCACGGCTTCCGGTGCCGCTCGACGCCACTCCCGGCATCGCTTCGGCGCCATTCCGCGCCCGCACCCTTGACCGCAATGGTCCAGACCAATACGTTCCTGGCCATGCTTCGAAACTGCCGAAGATCCCTTGCCAGGACGGCCGTTGCCGCCTGCTCCCTCGCCCTCCTCGCCGCCCTCGCACCCGGCGCAACCGCCGCCCCCGACCACGGCGGCAGTCACGGCAAGTCCGCGTACAAACGCGTCGGCTACTTCACCCAATGGGGCGTCTACGGCCGCAACTTCCAGGTCAAGGACCTGGACGCCAGCGGCCAGGCCGCCAAGCTCACCCACATCAACTACGCCTTCGGCAACGTCAGTTCCGACGGCACGTGCTTCACCGGCAACATCCCCGGCGAGGCGGACGCCTGGGCCGACTACGTCCGTCCGCTGGACGCCGCCGGCTCGGTGGACGGCGTTGCCGACACCGCCGAACAGCCCCTCGCGGGAAACTTCAACCAGTTGCGCGAGCTCAAGGCCAAGCACCCCGGCCTCAAGGTGCTGATCTCCCTCGGCGGCTGGAGCTGGTCGACGCACTTCTCGGACGCCGCCCGCACCCCCGCGTCCCGCAAGGCGTTCGTGTCCTCCTGCATCGACCTCTACATCAAGGGCAATCTGCCCGTCGACGGAGCACGCGGCGGGGCGGGCGCGGCGGCCGGGCTCTTCGACGGCGTGGATCTGGACTGGGAGTGGCCGGGCTCGGCGGGCGACACCGACACCGTCTTCCGGCCGGAGGACAAGCAGAACTTCACCGCGCTGGTACGGGAGTTCAGGACGCAGCTCGACGCATACGGAAAGGCCCTCAACAAGCGTAAGCACTATGAACTGACCGCTTTTGTGCCGACTGCTCCCGCGAAGATCGACGCGGGCTTCGAGGTCCGCAGGATCATGCGCGACCTCGACTTCGTCAACCTCCAGGGTTACGACTTCCATGTGTCGGGCGAGAAGACCACCGCCCAGCAGTCCGCCCTGTACACGCGCGGCGACTTCAGCGTCGACCAGACCGTGCGCGACTGGCTGCGCCGCGGCGCACCCGCCCGCAAACTGGTGATGGGCATACCCTTCTACGGCCAGGGCTGGACGGGCGTGAGCGGCGATGGCGACGGCCTGAACCAGCCGGCCGAGGCCCCGGCTCCCGCGACCTGGGCGGCCGGTTACGAGGACTACAAGGCCCTCAAGAAGCTGGCCGACTCGGGAACGTACACACTCCACCGGGACCGGCGGGGCGGCCATGCGTGGCTCTTCGACGGCACAACCCTGTGGACGTACGACGATCCGAAGGTGCTGCGCACCAAGACCTCGTACATCCGCGAACGAGGTCTCGGCGGCGCGATGTTCTGGTCCCTGGACGGGGACACGACGGACGGCGAACTGATGACCGCTGTCGACCGCGGACTTTCGCGCAGCTAGGCGCCCTTTCCGGCCGAGCTGGGCGGGGTCCGGACGAGTCCCGGTGCCTGGGCCTTGGTGGCTCAGGCTCCGGTCTCGTCGCCGGTCTCTTCGCCGGATGTTCCGCCGATCTCGTTGCCCGTCTCGTTGCCGGTCCCATCTCCGGTACCGTCGCCGGACGTTCCGCCGGACTCTTCGGCCGCGGGGGCGCTCCCGGCCCTCAGGGAGCCCGTGAGCTTGCCTTCCGTGGCAGCGAGGGCGCAGGTCACCGAGCGGTCGCCGAGGCGCCAACTGCGCTTGCTCGGCATGTAGTAGTACATGTCCACATTGTCGGGCACGGCCGAGGCGTCCGACACGTACCCGTTGTTGATCTCCTCGCAGCGGCTCTCGGCCACCGGCTCGACCGCCGCCTCGCCGGGCCAGGAGTCGAACCGGTCGAGCTTGAAGGAGCCCGTGACCTCGCCTTCGTGCTCCTTGGCGCAGTCGACCACCCGCACGCTCGCGGTCTCCCGCTCCAGCTCGCCGGGGACGGTGAAGCAGTCCCCCTTGCGCAGGTCGAGCGTGCTGCGCGAGCGGCTCGCCTCGTCCATCCCGTCCCGGAAGCCGTTCCAGGCGTCGCTGATCCCGCCGGTGGCGAAGGCGACGGCCAGCAGAGCCGTACTGATCCCGGAGAGGATGCTCCCCGCGATCGCCATGCCCTTGCCGCGCTGGCCCCTCCGGCTGATCTGGGACAGGGCGATCAGGCCCAGGATCAGACCGAGCGGGGGTATGCAGCACACGATCCCGAGCACCAGGGACGCGATGGACAGCCCGTTCACGGACGGCGGCCTTGCGGGGGTGTACGGGGCGTTGTACGGGGGCGGGTACATGGCCACGGGAAAGTGCTCCTCATCCGGACTCGGCCGGCTCACGCGAACAGGCGCGCGGATCATACTCGGGGACTGCCCGCGAACCGAGTGTGGGGGGGGGGGGGGGCGGGGGGCCCCCCCCCCCCCCCCCCCCCCCCCCCACCCCCCCCCCACACCACAAAAAAAAAACAAAAAAACCCCCACACACACAGCCCCCCAAACCCCCCCCCCCCCCCAAGCACAAAAACAACACCACCCCCCA
>NZ_JBJDQK010000003.1:704941-782930 GCF_044903445.1 Streptomyces sp. NPDC019890
GTTTATTTGGCCTGGTTATTGTGCTCCTCATCGGGCGGGGGGGGGATCCCGCTAAGGGGCGGGGTTATAATCGGGGGGGCGGGGGGGGGGGGGGGGGGGGGGGGGGGGGCGCGGGGGCCCCCCCCCCCCCCACCGAACCAGTACCGAACCAGTCCCAATCAGCCCAAATGAGCTCAATCAGCTCAGAATCGGGTCCGACTTCAGAACTGCAGAGCCCAGGAGTCGATCTTGCCGACGTCCTGCGCCGCGTTGTCACTGACCCGCAGCTTCCACGTGCCGTTCGCGACCTCGGACGACGCGTTCACCGTGTACGTCGTGATCACGTTGTCCGTGCTGCCGCCGGACCCGTACGCCTTCAGGTTGTAGACCGTCCCGTCCGGCGCGACCAGGTCGATGCGCAGGTCGCCGATGTACGTGTGCTTGATGTCGACCGGCACGCTCAGGCTGGACGGCGCGTTGCCGGCGACGCCGCTGACGGTGATCGGCGACTCCACCGTGGAGTTGTCGCTGATCGTGTAGTCCGCGGTGTTCTCGAACTTCGAACCCGGAGGCTGGGTGGAGCCGGTGCCGACGTACAGCAGACGGTTCGGGGAACCAGTGCCCGGGTTGGTCACCAGGCCGGTCGTCGCGGCGCTGGTCAGGGCATCCGAGACCTGGGCCGGGGTCGCGGTCTTGTTGGCCGCCAGGTAGAGCGCGGCCGCACCCGTGACGTGCGGGGTGGCCATCGACGTACCGGAGATCGTGTTCGTCGCCGAGTCGCTGGTGTTCCAGGCCGAGGTGATCGACGAGCCCGGAGCGAAGATGTCCAGCGCGGTTCCGTAGTTGGAGAAGCTGGAGCGGGCGTCGGTGCTGGTCGAGGAGCCGACCGTGATGGCCTCCGCCACGCGCGCGGGCGAGTAGTTGGAGGCGTTGGCCCCGTCGTTGCCCGCCGCGACCGCGTAGGTCACACCGGAGGCGATGGAGTTGCGCACCGCCGTGTCGAGCGCGGGGTCGACTCCGCCGCCGAGGCTCATGTTGGCGACGGCCGGCTTGACGGCGTGCTGCGTCACCCAGTCGATGCCCGCGACAACCTGCTCGGTCGTGCCCGAGCCCGAGTTGTCGAGGACGCGGACGCCGACGATCTTGGCCTTCTTGGCCACGCCGTAGGTGTTGCCGGCGACGTTGGCGGCGACGTGCGTGCCGTGACCGTTGCCGTCCTGCGCGGTGTTGTCGTTGTCGATGGCGTCATAGCCGTACGATGCCCGGCCGCCGAAGTCGCTGTGGGTGATCCGTACACCGGTGTCGATGATGTACGCGGTCACCCCCTCGCCCGCGGTGTCGGGGTAGGTGTAGCTCTGGTTGAGCGGGCGGGTCTTCTGGTCGATCCGGTCCAGGCCCCAGGACGGCGGGTTCGGCTGGGTGCCGGTTGCCTTGAAGACGCGGTTCTGCACGACGGAGACGACGGCCGGGTTCGCGGCGAACTTCTTCGCCTGCGCCTCCGAGAGCTGTACCGAGTAGCCGTTCAGCGCCGCGTTGTACGTCCTCTTGATCTTCGCGCCGTACTTCGCGGCGAGCGCCTTGCCCGCCAGCGATCCGGCGTCGGCCGCGGTCCCGCGGAGTGTGACGATGTAGCTGCCCTTGATGGCGCCGGGGGCTCCCGCGTTCTGAATCACGCCCACGGGGGTCGGCTCGGCCGCGTTGGCCGTGAGGGCTGAAGTCGCGCCGATCGCCAGCGCGGCGACGGATATCGCGCTGGCTGCGGCAAGTCTTCGACGCGAACTACGCATCACTGACATGTGAGGGGTCCTCCTCATTGGTGGTGCGCTGCTGTGGGGGTCCGGCAGGCCCATGACAATGGATACAAGCTGTATTCGCTGCGTCCTCGTCTCGCCTGCCGAGCGAAAGATTGTCGGATCCATATGAATCCCACAAGGGCTCGGGGAGGGACGTAACACATGCGCCACACAGCTGCCATGCTGGCGACCCATGATCTCCTACCACTGCCCGGAGTGTGGCACCCGGTCCCCCGTCGAAGCTGCCGCCTGGCGTTGCCCGGACTGCCGCAGCCCCTGGGATCTGGAGTTCACCGCATTGCCGGTCGACCTCAAGTCCCTGCCGGGCAGGGTCAACTCACTGTGGCGGTACGAGGAGGCGCTGCCCCTCGCCGCGCCCGCCCTCTCGCTCGGTGAGGGCCGCACCCCTCTCGTACCGCTCACCGGGACCGTCTCCGTCAAGCTCGACTATCTGATGCCGACGCTCTCGTTCAAGGACCGCGGCGCGGTGATGCTGGTGGAGTTGGCCCGCCGCCTCGGGGGCCGAAGGGTGATCGCGGACAGCAGCGGAAACGCGGGCACGGCCGTCGCCGCGTACTGCGCACGGGCCGGTCTGGACTGCACGGTGTACGTCCCCGAGGCCACTTCGGCCAAGAAGGTCGAGCAGATCCGGGCGCACGGGGCGCATCTCGAACTTGTACCGGGCGACCGTGAGGCGACGGCGGACGCGGCCCGCGCGGCGGCGGACGAAAAGGGAATTTTCTACGCAAGTCACGTCTATAACCCGTACTTTCTGCACGGCACGAAGACCTACGTCTACGAACTGTGGGAGGACCTCGGCGGCAGGCTCCCCGAGGCGATCGTCGTCCCCGTCGGGAACGGCACACTGCTCCTGGGTGCGGCGCTCGCTCTCAGCGAGCTCCACGCCCACGGGCTGATCGCCGGGCGCCCCGCCCTGATCGCGGTCCAGGCCGAGGCGGTGTCCCCGCTGGCCGCCGCGTTCCACGCGGGCGCCGACGGACTCCTGGACGAACGCGCGCCGCTGCGGCCGACTCTCGCCGAGGGCATCGCCATCCCGCGTCCGCCCCGGGCCCGGCAGATCCTGCGGGCGGTACGCGAATCGGGTGGCACCTTCCTGACGGTGACGGAGGAGCAGATCCGGGCGGCACAGCTGGATCTGGCCGCCCGCGGACTGTTCGTCGAGTCCACGGGCGTCGCCTGCTGGGCGGCCACGGGCGCCTGGACCGACCGCACGGCCGTCGTCCCGCTGTGCGGCGCGGGCCTCAAGACCGGCTTGGCGCCCCAGCCGTGAACGCGGGTCAGTCGGTCCAGTAGGTGTCGTGCTTGATGAAGAACTCCGCCTGCTGCTCGGGCGACCACTCGGTGGCGACCTCGGCGACCTTCTCGAAGTACTCCTCGCGGGGCGCGCCCGGCGTGAAGAGCAGCAGCATCGACGCGAGCGCGTCCGAGTCGTTCCGGAAGGCGTGCAGCCCGCCCTGAGGGACGTACAGGAAGTCGCCCGCGGTCGCGTCGATCCAGCTGTCGCCGTTGTAGAGCCGCACCGTCCCCTCGATGATGAAGAACGACTCCGAGATCGACTTGTGGAAGTGCGTCTTCGGGCCGCCCGCCTTCGGAGCCATGTCCATCCGGTAGAGCCCGAACTCCCCGCCCGTGGAGGCAGTGGTGGCCAGGTAGTGGGTGCGGCTTCCGTTCCTGCTCTCCAGGTTCGCCCGGGTGTCCGCGGGCCGGAATTCGGCGCTGATCTCGCCCTTGCCGTCCACGTACTTCGGGTCCGGATACGACATGTACGTCTCCTCTTCTCGGGCGATGGAGCATTCCCGGGGCCGGACGCTCTTCGACTGAACGCTCTTCGACATACGGTCATTCCAGGACGGTCAGTTGCGAATCCAAACGTTCTGGACGAGCGCGACGGGCGGCCCGGACCGGGCTCCCGGTCCGGGCCGCCCGGAGGCGTTCGGACGCGTTCGGACACGTTCCGCCGCGTTCAGAGGCGTTCCACCGCGTTCAGAGGCGTTCGATGATCGTGGCGTTCGCCAGGCCCCCCGCCTCGCACATCGTCTGGAGCCCGTACCGCCCGCCCCGGTCCTCCAGGTTGTGCAGCAGCGTCGTCATGATGCGCGCCCCGCTGCCGCCCAGCGGGTGCCCGATCGCGATCGCGCCGCCGCGCACATTCAGCCTGTCCGCGCCGACGCCCGTCTCCCGCTGCCAGGCAAGGACCACCGACGCGAATGCCTCGTTCACCTCGAACAGATCGATGTCCTCGATGCCGAGACCGGCCCTGGCCAGCACCTTCTCGGTCGCCGGCATGATCGCCGTGAGCATCAGCAGCGGATCGTCACCCACCACCGCGAAGGAGTGGAACCGGGCCCGCGGCCGCAGCCCCAGCCGTTCCGCCACATCCGCGCCCATGATCAGCAGCGCCGCCGCGCCGTCGTTGATCGGTGAGCTGTTGCCCGCCGTGACCTGCCAGCCGATTTCGGGGAACCGCTGCTCGGTCGACGGGTCGTAGTACGCCGGCCGAAGCCCTGCCAGCACCTCCGCCGACGTTCCGGGTCGTACGGTCTCGTCCCGCTGCCCGGCCCAGGCGACCTCCCGGTCGAACTCCCCGCGCTCCCACGCGCCCGCCGCCCTCCGGTGCGACTCCAGCGCGAACGCGTCCATCTCCTCCCGGGAGATCTTCCAGCGGGCCGCGATCAGCTCCGCACTGATCCCCTGGCCGACAAGCCCCTCCGGATACCGCTCGCCGATCCGCCGCCCGAACGGATCGCTGCCCGGCAGCACGTTGGATCCCATCGGCACCCGGGACATCGACTCCACACCGCAGGCGATGGCGATGTCGTACGCCCCGCTGATCACTCCCTGCGCCGCGATGTGCGCGGCCTGCTGGGACGAGCCGCACTGCCGGTCCACCGTCATGCCCGGCACGCTCTCGGGGAATCCGGCGGCCAGCACCGCGTTCCGGGTGATGTTGAGCGCCTGGTCCCCGACCTGGGTGACACAGCCGCCGATGACGTCGTCCACGAGCGCGGGATCGATCCCGGCCCGCTCGACGAGCGCCGCGAGTGTACGGGCCAGCAGGTCCACGGGGCGCTCGTCGTGCAGCGCCCCTCCCGGCTTGCCCTTGCCGACCGGCGTACGAACCGCCTCGACGATCACCGCGTCCCGCACCACGACAACCTCCCCATCCCCTGCAATGGTTTGAACTTCAAACCTACTCCCTCAACCCTGCCCCGCGAGGAGAGGGTTGTCAATTCCAACTAAGGCTGTTGCGCCGACACTGCTGGTCAGCGGCCGCGCAAGGCACCCGCCGTGCTGCCCGTGCGTTCGCGCAGCAGGATCCGCAGGGTGTTCGCGTGCTCGTAGCCGACCTTGCGGGCGATGGAGTCCAGTGACATGTCCGTCGTGCGCAGCAGATGTGAGGCCTGTTCGACCCGCAGGTCCTGGACGAAACGCACAGGGGACGTGCCGAGCACGCGGCGCACGGTCCGCTGGAGGGTGCGTTCGCTCACCCCCAGCGAGTGCGCCGCCGCGCCGACGTCGACCGGCTCCTCCAGATGCAGCCTGGCCCAGCGCTCGAAGGCCGCGACGACCGGATCGCTCTGGGCGAGTGCGCTCGGGATCGTGTACGCGGACTGGGACGGTCGTTCGTCGACGACCAGATAGCGGGCGACAAGATCGGCCAGCGCGGGACTGCTCATCCGGACAACGGCCAGCGCGAGGTCGACATGACCGAAGGCCGCGCCGGCCGTCGTCACACCGTCCGACGTGGTCACCATTCGCGTCTCGTCGATGGTGACCGCCGGATAGCGCTGCCGGAAGGCCGGCGCCAGCCACCAGCTCGTGGTCGCCTTGCGGCCGTCCAGCACCCCCGCCTCGGCCAGCAGAAACGTGCCCGTACAGGCCGAGGCCACGGGTGTGCCGCGTCCGCGCGCATCGGTCACGAGTCTCCGTACGGCTGCCGAGTCGGGGCCGGAAACATGGGCGATGAGCGCATCGGGCCGCCGCTCGGCGAGGGCCGGCACGATCAGCAGGTCCGTTCGTTCGGCCTCGGCCACCGGCACGGTGGCGACGAGATGGCCCACGCCGGTGCGGACCCGGCGGCGGAAACCGACCGTGGTCACCTGCCAGGCGGGCGGCGGCTGCGGGAGCTCGCCCCGCATGGCGTTGGCCGCGTCGAGCACGTCGAGGATCGCGGAGAGCCCTGAATCAAATACGCCGTCATAGACGACCACTGCCACATCCATGACGGAAACGCTATCGGAGTAGTCGTTTGCGCCACTGGGGTGGCGGTTCTCGCGAGCCTAGGTTTGCTGACGTCCCGCTGATCGGGACGCCGACCCGACCCCGACCTACGGAGTGACACGTCATGAACATCGGACTGCTGGCCCGGATCGAAGCCAAGCCGGAGTACGCGGACAAGGTCGAGGGCCTGCTGAGCGACGCGCTGCAGCTCGCTCGCGAGGAGGAGCACACGGTCACCTGGTTCGCGTTCCGGGAGAGCGCCACGGTCTTCGGAGTCTTCGACACGTTCGAGAACGAGGAGGGAAGGGCCGGCCATCTGCAGGGCCGGATCGCCGCGGCGCTGATGGAGGCGGCGGAGACGATGCTGAGCACGGCGCCGGACATCCGTCCCGTGGACCTGCTGGCGGTCAAGCTTCCCTGACGGTGACGCCCGCGGGTCGCACACTGCGGCCCGCGGGCCCGGTCGTTCCGACCGATGCTCGCCACCACGTCCTGGTCCTCGCCTGGCGGGACGCGCCCCGAAGCCGGAGGATCCAGCACATGAAGAGGACGACGGTCGTCAATCTCAAGGGCCATCGCGACGACCCCGACTACGCGGACGTCGTGTACGTGGGCCGTGCCATGCACCGCGGTGGCTGGCATCTCGCCGGATCGCCGCTGGCCAGTCCCTTCCGTCCGGGCCCCGACGGAACGCGTGAGGAGGTCCTCGAGAAGTACCGCGTCCATCTGCTGTCGCGTCCGGACCTCCTCGAACTCCTCCCTGCGCTGCGCGGCCACAGACTCGGCTGCTGGTGCGTGCCGGAGCGGTGTCACGCCGAGGTCATCGCGGAACTGGCGGATGCCGGCCCGGAATGATGGCCGCCATGGATGACGTGACCGCGAGCTGTACGCGCACTGCTACCGGATGCTCGGCTCGGTGCACACGGACACCATGCTGGTCCGGTAACGCACCCGCCGACCGCTGACGCCCCGAGCTGCCTGGTCGGCTCACCTTCTCCTGCCCCAGGTGGGATCCTTGGTGACAGAACCTGACAAAGGAGGCGAAATGTCCGCCATCAAGGAGAGCGTAGACATCTCCCGCCGCCCCGAGGACATCTACTCCTACGTGACCGACCCCTCCCACCTCCCCGAGTGGCAGGAGAGCGCCGTATCCGTGAGGCCCCTGGGCGACACCCCGATGAGCGTGGGGTCCCGCATGGTCGTGACCCGGCGCATCGGCCGCCGGGAGTTCCCGATGACCATGGAGGTCACCGAGCTCGACCCTCCCCGCAGCTGGCACATGAGAGGCGTCGACGGGCCCGTCAGAGGCGACGTCCACGGCACGATCGAACCACTCGGCGACGGCGAACGGTCACGCCTGACGCTCAACCTCGACTTCGAGGCCCACGGGATGGGCAAGCTGCTGGTTCCGCTGGTCGTCCGCCCGCACGCACGGAAGGAGATGCCGAGGAACGAGCAGAAGCTCAAGGGCCTGCTGGAAAGCAATGCGGCGTAGGGCCCGAACTGACCGGACTCCGACGGTGACCGCACCTGGTTCGCGCCGGACGAAGTACGACTGGTGGCACATTCCGGTCCGGCGGGCCCTCACGGAATCACCGAAAGAGGACGCCTGCTGCCGGATGCGGAAACCTGCGTGGGCTCAGACGCCTCACATCACCCTTCACAGCGTGAACCTCAAGCAGCTCCGTAGTTCGAGGGGCACTCGCGAGGTGAGAGACCTCAGGCTCCCCGGCTATCGGGGCTGCCACGCCCGTACGAGGTCCTCAGGTCCCCAGTGCGCGGTCAGTGGCAGATCATCAGCCACCCCGCAGCGGGAGACCGCGACCAGCGGAGTGTCCGGGGCGGTACCGGGGACAGCGAGCATGTCGCGGACCAAGGCGTCGTACTCATGACGGCCGAAGGGCTGGGTCTCCATCCACTTGACCGACCCGACGAAGTGCACCTGCCGGGCCACCGGCTCGCGGTCTGCACCGATGAGGTCGATCTCGGGGTTGTTCTGACGGTTCCACCAACCGCCGATGGCCTCGGTCTCGGGCCACTCGTCATTGGGCATCAGACGCAGCAAGGACTCGCGGATCAGTGGCTCGACCGCTCGCCCGCGCCAAGTGGTCCATGACCGCTCGATGCGTTCCAGTGCCAAGTCACCTCGGCCACGCTCGATAAGTGGGATCGCGCGTGCCAGGAAGGCCAGCCAGAACCGCAGATACGGGTCGGCGATCCGGTAGCGCTTGTTCTTGCTGTCCGGCTTGAGGGACAGGGGGAGGTCAGCGGCCAGGACTCGCTTGGCCTGCAGCATGGCCAGCAGCGGGGAGAGCGTGCCGGACGGCAGCGCGCTGGCGCCGCCGGCCTGGGCTGCGATCGCGCTGAACGTGCGCTCACCGCTGCCAACCGCTTCCAGTACGACCCGTGAATGCGAAGCCTCGGGGAATTCGCCCAGCAGGGACAGCTCGCCAGCCACCAGCAGGGGCGAGAGAGGATTGGCGACCGAAGCCTGCAAGAAGGCTGTACGTCCCATACCCGGCCGCCATGACTGCACGATCTCGGGGAATCCTCCCGTGATCAACTGAGCGTCGACGGCCCCGGCGGCATCGAGATCTGTCATGGCCTGCACGTCGGCCAGGTTCAGGGGATGGACGGTCATTTTCGCTGCCCGGCCGAAGAACGGGCGCCCGTACGACTGCAGTGCCTCCATCACCGATGTATCGCTGCCAACCAGCAGCAGAAGCACGGGCTTGGAAGACAGGTGACGGTCCCAGACAGTTTGGAGTGCGCCCTCGAATTCCTTATCCTGCTCAACCAGCCAGGGCACCTCGTCAATCACCGCGATGCTGGGTGAGTCATCGGGAACCGCGAGCGCCAGCGCGCGCAGGGCCTGGTTCCAGTCCTGCGCCTGGAGGCCGGCGACTAGCTCCGCCCCCGGCAGTAGCGACAGCGCGAGGGTCGCGGCAAAGTCGGCGCGCTCAGTCACAGGGTTACGCCCCCGGGTGGCCTGGAACACCACGTAGGGCGCTCCCGAGCGGTCGCAGAACTCCTGGACAAGTCGCGACTTCCCCACTCGGCGCCGGCCCGTCATGATCACAGCCCGCCCTCGAGTGACTCCAACACCCTCTGCCACTGTTCTGTACTGCTCGGCCAGCAGTTCAAGATCTCCGGCCCGACCTTGGAACTCCACGACACCCCCGGGGATTAACGTAGATAGATTATTACGTAGATTGAATCTTACTTCACCTCAAGCGACCTAGTGGATGGAGTGCAGAGGCGGGTACGGAGGGCGAGATTGCGGATTGGAGCCGGCATCCTTCTCGGCGAGGGTGACTGTCAGAGGGCGCGGAGGCGGTGGAGGCAAGCCCGCCAGCGAGGGTGACGGGTGGGCGCACGGACGTGGTCCTGACTCCACCAGCCACGCGAACGAACCTCACACGCAACGAGCATCGCGGCTGATTTCCCAGCGCCATCCCAGCACGGGCAAAAACCAGGGGCCCGACTCCGAAGAGTCGGACCCCATCTGACCTGCGTATGTGCCAGGACACCAACGTGGTGTTATTTCAACCGCTCAGACGTTGAAGCGGAACTCCACGACGTCGCCGTCCTGCATCACGTAGTCCTTGCCCTCCATGCGCGCCTTGCCCTTCGCGCGGGCCTCCGCGACCGAACCCGTCTCGACCAGCTCCTCGAAGGAGATGACCTCGGCCTTGATGAAGCCCTTCTGGAAGTCGGTGTGGATCACACCGGCAGCCTCCGGAGCCGTCGCGCCCTTCTTGATGGTCCAGGCGCGGGTCTCCTTCGGGCCCGCCGTCAGATACGTCTGAAGGCCCAGGGTGTCGAAGCCGACCCGGCCGAGCGTCGCCAGGCCCGGCTCTTCCTGGCCCATCGACTGGAGGAGTTCCAGCGCCTCGTCGTCGTCGAGCTCGATCAGCTCCGACTCGATCTTGGCGTTGAGGAAGATCGCCTCCGCCGGGGCGACCAGCGCGCGCTGCTCGTTCTTGAAGTCCTCGTCGACCAGCTCGTCCTCGTCGACGTTGAAGACGTACAGGAAGGGCTTGGTGGTGAGCAGGTGCAGCTCGTGCAGCAGGCGGCCCTTCTCCGTGCCGGCGGTGATGCCCGCCGCGAAGAGCGTCGTGCCGGCCTCAAGGATCTTCTGCGCCTCCTCGACCGCCGCGAGCACCGCGACCTTGTCCTTCTGGAGGCGGGACTCCTTCGTCAGGCGCGGGACGGCCTTCTCGATCGACTGGAGGTCGGCGAGGATCAGCTCCGTGTTGATCGTCTCGATGTCGTCCTTCGGCGAGACCTTGCCGTCCACGTGAACGACGTTCTCGTCCTTGAAGGCCCGGATGACCTGGCAGATCGCGTCCGACTCGCGGATGTTCGCCAGGAACTTGTTGCCCAGGCCCTCGCCCTCGCTCGCGCCGCGCACGATGCCCGCGATGTCGACGAAGTCCACCGTCGCCGGGAGGATGCGCTGCGAACCGAAGATCTCGGCCAGCTTGGCGAGGCGGGCGTCCGGGACGCCGACGACGCCGACGTTCGGCTCGATGGTGGCGAACGGGTAGTTGGCCGCCAGCACGTCGTTCTTGGTCAGGGCGTTGAACAGGGTCGACTTGCCGACATTCGGCAGGCCGACGATTCCGATCGTGAGCGACACGTTGGCGACTTCCTGGAGTGAGGACTGGCTGATGGGCGCCCGGCCCGGAGGTGGGCCGATTCCCCAGTTTACGGGCGGGTCAAGCGGGGCCGTGACGGGAGCCGTGGCTCGAACTCAACCTCAAGGTCACCCAAAGGGCGTGTCCCAGGCCTGTTTCATCCCCAGTTGCGACCTACGTTGGTCAGGTGGAGCAGCACAGGACAAGTCACCCTCAGCGCCGCCAGCGGCCGCAGGCCCCTCTTTCCCCGCAGAGTGCGCTCGCGGAGGGCACGCTCGGCGAAGGCCCCGCCGTGTACCGGGTGGCGGCCCGGCCCGCGCGCACCGTCCCGCCGGTGGTGCTCGCGCTGCGCAGACTGCCCAATCCCCGGCTGACCGGGCTCGGCGCCGGGCTCTTCGGCACCGCGACCATGCTGACGTTCGGCTGCCTGGACTGGCTGCTGTTCGACGGCTCCGCGGTGGTGTACGGGGTGCTGTTCCTGCCCGTCAGCGCGCTGACCGCGCTCTGGGTGCGGGAGGCGGACCTGGTCACCGCGCCGATCAGCGTGCCGATCGCCTTCGCGGCCGGCATCGTGCCGATCTCGGGTGGTACGGGCGGCTTCGGCGGACAGGCGATGGCCGTGGTGACTTCGCTGGCCGTGCACGCGGGCTGGCTGTACGGCGGCACGCTGGTCGCGGGGCTCATCACCTGCGTACGGAAGATCCGGGTGATGAGCCGCCGGCTGCGCCGCCCCCGCCAGGGGCCGCCGGTACGACGGGGCTGACGTTCCCGCCGAGCCCGCCGGTGCGCCGGGCCCTCCGGTGCGCCAGGGCTGACGCCCGCGCCGGGCCCACGCACCCCCCGCTAGCGGCTCGTCGCCGCCATCGCCGCTCCCACGATGCCCGCATTGTTCTGCAGCTCCGCCGGCACGATCTCCGCCCTGATGCCCTCGATCAACGGCACGAACTTGTCCGCCTTGCGGCTCACCCCACCGCCGATGATGAACAGCTCCGGCGAGAACAGCATCTCCACGTGTGCCAGATACTTCTGCACCCGGTGCGCCCACTGGTGCCAGCTCAGGTCCTCGTCCTCCTTGGCCTTCGTCGAGGCGCGCTTCTCGGCGTCGTGGCCGTGCAGCTCGAGGTGGCCGAGCTCGGTGTTCGGAACGAGCCGGCCGTCGATGAAGACCGCGCTGCCGACGCCCGTACCGAACGTCAGCAGTATCACCGTGCCCTTGCGGCCGCGGCCCGCGCCGAAGGCCATCTCCGCGATGCCCGCCGCGTCACCGTCGTTCAGGATCGTCACCGGCAGGCCGCCGAGGCGGTCGGCGAGCAGTTTGCCCGCGTCCACGTCGACCCAGCCCTTGTCGACGTTCGCCGCCGTGCGCGTGACGCCGCCCGTGACGACGCCGGGGAAGGTGATGCCGACCGGGCCCGACCAGTCAAAATGGCCCACCACCTCCGCCACGCCGTCGGCCACCGCGTCCGGCGTCGCCGGCTGCGGGGTCAGAACTTTGTGGCGCTCCTGCGCCAGGTCGCCGCGCTCAAGGTCCACTGGTGCGCCCTTGATGCCGGATCCGCCGATGTCCACTCCGAACACGTCCATGGACACAACGTTACGGGCAGCCCCTGACAGTTACGTCCCCGATACGTCCCGGGCTGCTTTCAGGACTACTTTCCGGACGGCTTCCCGGCAAGCTCGGCCGCCTCCGCGCGCAGATCCCTGCGCAGTTCCTTCGGCAGTGAGAAGGTGATCGACTCCTCCGCCGCCTTGACGATCTCGACGTCCTCGAAGCCGCGCTGCGACAGCCACTCCAGTACGCCCTCGACCAGCACCTCCGGCACCGAGGCGCCCGACGTGACGCCGACCGTCGAGACCCCGTCCAGCCATGCCTCGTCGATCTCCTCGGCGAAGTCCACGAGATGGGCGGCCGTGGCGCCCGCGCCCAGCGCGACCTCGACCAGCCGCACGGAGTTGGAGGAGTTCTTGGAGCCGACCACGATGACCAGGTCCGCCTCCGCGCCCATCTGCTTGACCGCGATCTGGCGGTTCTGCGTGGCGTAGCAGATGTCGTCGCTCGGCGGGGAGATCAGCTGCGGGAACTTCTCCTTCAGCTTGTCCACCGTCTCCATCGTCTCGTCGACCGAGAGCGTGGTCTGCGAGAGCCAGACGACCTTCGACTCGTCCCGTACGGAAACGTTCGCGACGTCTTCGGGGCCGTCCACGAGCGTGATGTGCTCGGGTGCCTCGCCGGACGTGCCGATGACCTCCTCGTGGCCGTCGTGGCCGATGAGCAGGATGTCGTAGTCCTCGTTGGCGAAGCGGACCGCTTCCTTGTGGACCTTGGTGACCAGCGGGCAGGTCGCGTCGATGGTCGCGAGCCTGCGCTCCGCCGCCTCCTCGTGGACGACCGGCGCCACACCGTGCGCGGAGAACATGACGATCGACCCCTCGGGGACCTCCGCCGTCTCGTCGACGAAGATCGCACCCTTCTTCTCCAGGGTCTGTACGACGTACTTGTTGTGGACGATCTCGTGGCGCACATAGATCGGGGACCCGTACTGCTCGAGGGCCTTCTCCACGGCGATCACGGCACGGTCCACGCCCGCGCAGTAGCCACGGGGAGCGGCGAGAAGGACGCGTCGGGCAGGAGTCGTAGCAGTCATGTCCCCCATCGTAAGGCCGCCCAGAAGAGGCGAGAGATCACCCACAGCGGGAAGACTGAGGCGGGACGCGAGCGACGGAGGGCCCCGATGGCGGCAGCGGAGGTGCCGGACAAGGGGGACGCCACGGGCGGTGAGCTGCGGCGCACACTCGGATTCCTGGATCTGCTCGTCTACGGACTGCTGTTCATCGCGCCCATGGCTCCGGTCGGCATCTTCGGCACACTCGACGCCAAGTCGCACGGGGCCGTCGCGCTCGTCTATGTCGTGGCGACGATCGCCATGGCGTTCACCGCAGTGAGTTACGCCCAGATGGTCCAGGTCGCGCCGCAGGCCGGCTCGGTCTTCACCTACGCCCGCAAGGGGCTCGGCGACGGGCCCGGGTTCATCGCCGGGTGGATGGCGATGCTCGACTATCTGCTGATCCCGGCCGTGGCGTATCTCTTCTCCGGGATCGCGATGGAGGCGCTGGTACCGGCGGTGGACCGGTGGGTGTGGACCGCGATTGCGGTGGTCGTCACCACGCTGCTGAACCTCTGGGGCGTACGGGCGGCGGCCCGGGTCGGGTTCGCGGTGCTCGCGATGGAGACCGTGGTGCTGCTGGTGTTCGTGGTGTCGGCGGTGGTGGTGCTCGTACGGGACGGGGCGGAGCGCGGCTGGGCGTCGCCGTTCGCCGGGGATGCGGGCTTCTCGCTGACCGCGGTGCTGAGCGCTGTGTCGGTTGCGGTGTTGTCGTATCTCGGCTTCGACGCGATCGCGTCGTTCGCGGAGGAGGTCACCGGCGGCTCGCGACAGGTGGCCAGGGCGGTGCTGTTCTGCCTGGCGCTGGCGGGCGTGCTGTTCGTGGCACAGACATATCTGGTGGCCCTCCTCGAGCCGTTGTCGTCGTCGCAGTTGGCCGCGGAGCCGGGTAAGCAGGGGTCGGCCTTCTACGACGCGGTGGACGCCTCGGTCGGGGGGTGGCTGCACGACCTGGTCGCGGCGAGCAAGGCCATCGGCGCGGCGTTCGCGGCGCTGGCCGGGCAGGCGGCCGCGGGCCGGCTGCTGTTCGCGATGGCACGCGACAGGCGGATGCCGCACGCCCTGTCCCGTGCGGACTCGGGCGTGCCGCGGATCGCACTGCTGACGGCGGCCGCGGTGACGATGATCGCGGCGCTGTGGGCGGCGCGGCGGGACGACGGCATGGACCATCTGGTGTCGGTGGTCGACATCGGGGCGCTGACGGCGTTCATCCTGCTGCACGCGAGCGTGATCGGCTGGTTCGTGGTGCGCCGGATGGACGGCCCGCCGGACTGGCTGCGGCATGTCCTGGTGCCACTGCTCGGCGCCGGGGTGCTGACCGCGGTGATCGTGACGGCGGCGGGTTCGGCGCAGGTGGTCGGCGTGGTGTGGCTGGGGGTCGGGCTGATCGTGCTGGCGGTGCAGTGGGGACGCGTCGGACCCTCGGAACAGCTGTAGGCGCGGTCGCGGCACGTCCTAGGAACGGCCGTCGGCACGGTCGCGGCGGGCGGCTTTGTCGTACGCGGCCGATACGCTCGCCCGTATGGCTCTCAACACGTCCGCGGAAGCTCCTCTGCCGGTCGGCGAGGTGTCACGGCTCATCGGCGGGTGGATCGACCGGCTCGGCACGGTCTGGGTGGAGGGGCAGATCACCCAGCTGTCACGGCGGCCGGGCGCCGGGGTCGTCTTCCTGACGCTGCGCGATCCCTCCTACGACATCTCCGTCAGCGTCACCTGCTTCCGGCAGGTCTTCGACGCGGTCGCGGACGTGGTGGCGGAGGGCGCGCGCGTCGTCATGCTCGCCAAGCCCGAGTGGTACGCGCCGCGGGGGCAGCTGTCGCTGCGGGCCGTGGAGATAAGGCCGGTGGGGATCGGCGAACTGCTCGCGCGGCTTGAACAGTTGAAGCGGACCCTCGGCGCCGAGGGGCTGTTCGCGGTCGACCGCAAGAGGCCGCTGCCGTTCCTGCCGCACCGGGTGGGCCTGGTCTGCGGGCGGGCGTCGGCAGCCGAACGCGACGTCCTGGAGAACGCGCGGCGGCGCTGGCCCGCCGTCCGCTTCGAGGTCCGCAATGTCGCGGTGCAGGGGGTGCACGCGGTCGCCCAGGTCGTCCAGGCGGTCAAGGAGCTGGACGAGCTCGCCGACGTGGACGTGATCATCGTGGCGCGCGGCGGGGGCAGCGTGGAGGACCTGCTGCCGTTCTCGGACGAGCAGCTGGTGCGGGCGGTGTCCGAGTGCCGTACGCCGGTGGTGTCGGCGATCGGGCACGAGCCGGACTCGCCACTGCTCGACCTGGTGGCGGACCTACGGGCGTCGACGCCGACGGACGCGGCAAAGAAGGTCGTCCCGGACGTCGGCGAGGAGCTGGACCGGGTGCACCAGCTGCGCGGGCGCGCGCTGCGCACCGTCCGGGGGCTGCTGGAACGGGAGGAGCGCGGTCTGGCGCATGCGCTGGCCCGCCCCTCGATGGAGCATCCGCAACGGATGGTGGACGAGCGCGAGGCGGAGGTGGACGCACTGGTCGCCCGCAGCCGGCGGGTGCTCGGCCACCTCCTTGACCGCGCGGACTCGGAGCTTGCGCACACCCGGGCGCGCGTGGTCTCGCTGTCGCCGGCGGCGACGCTGGAGCGGGGGTATGCGGTGCTTCAGCGGGCGGACGGGGCGGTCGTGCGCTCGCCGGAGGACGTGGCGGCGGGCGAAGAGCTGCGGGCACGAGTCTCGGAGGGCGAGTTCGCGGTACGGGTCGCCGAGTGACCGCCGTCGCCGCGTGATCGCGGGACGACCGCCGGGCCCGGTGAACGTCCTGCCCGCGGTGAACGTCGTTGTCGTACCTCGCACATAGGGTGGATGGCATGGCTGCGAACACGGACGAGGCCGCGCTCGGTTATGAGCAGGCACGGGACGAGCTGATCGAGGTCGTACGCCGCCTGGAGGCGGGAGGTACGACGCTCGAGGAGTCGCTGGCGCTGTGGGAGCGTGGCGAGGAGCTGGCGAAGGTCTGCCGCCACTGGCTGGAGGGCGCCCGCGCGCGGCTGGACGCCGCGCTGTCCGGCGGCGCGGACGAGGCCGCAGAAACCGACGAGGACTGACGCCGGGGACGCCGGGAGCGAGCCGGGCGCGGACGTGCGGGTGTGACGGGCGCGGACGTGCGGGTGTGAGTCGGGTCACCATCACCGTGTAGTTGAAATTTAATCTACTGCGGTGCGGTTACACCCGCCGTACAGATCCTCTGCACGTCCCGGAAGGTACGCCAGCATGTCTCTCGTTCTTGACCCCGCCGCCCAGGACCTCCTCTTCCGCGAGGCCCGCACCGCCAACACGTTCACGGACGAGCCGGTGACCGAGGAGCAGGTCGAGGCGATCTACGACCTCGTGAAGTTCGGCCCGACCGCCTTCAACCAGAGCCCGCTGCGCGTCGTCCTCGTCCGCTCGGAGGAGGCCCGCGAGCGCCTGGTGCAGCACATGGCCGAGGGCAACCGGCCGAAGACTGCGGCCGCCCCGCTGGTCGCGATCCTCGCCGCCGACAACGAGTTCCACGAGGAGCTCCCTGCCCTGTTCCCGCACTTCCCGCAGGCGAAGGACGCGTTCTTCTCGGAGCGCCCGGTCCGTGAGCAGGCTGCGGGCTTCAACGCCGCGCTGCAGGCCGCGTACTTCATCGTCGGCGTCCGCGCCGCGGGTCTGGCCGCGGGCCCGATGACCGGCTTCGACTTCGCCGGCGTCCAGAAGGAGTTCCTGGACGGCGACCACACCCCGCTGATGATCGTCAACATCGGCAAGCCGGGCGACGACGCGTGGTCCCCGCGCTCGCCGCGACTGGAGTACGACGAGGTCGTCACCACCGTCTGACCTACGGGTCCAGAGGTCCTCATACGTCACGCGGCCCCGGAGCACACCGTGCTCCGGGGCCGTCGGCTTGCCCAGGCGCGTCAGCGCCGGGTTCTCCAGGCGCCGTAGAGGCCGGTGACCGCCGCGATGACCAGGGAGAAGTTCGCGCTGCCCGTGACCAGATAGACCACGGTCACCAGCCCCAACAGCAGGGCCAGCGCGCCGAGTTCGACGGCGCTCACATCTCTGCGACGCTCCTCGGGCAGCTGCTCTTTGGACGCTTTCTGTGCGTCGTCGTTGTCCATGCGCCCAGCTCAGCGGAGCCTGCCGCGACTACTCCAATCGAGCGCACAAGCCCGGCCGCCGCGGATCACCGCGGCCGTTCGGCGTTCGGCGCCGACCGGGCACCGGACCCCTGGCAGCAGCCGCGAAACATCCCACCGTACGCCCTTGATGCACCCCGGACGCATCACTGACGAGCACAGTGTGAGCGAACGGTCACTTCACGTCTACGATGCCCATCTCACTTCCGCACCGGCGCGTAAGGATGGAGCACATGGCACCGCGCCAAGAAGAGCCCGCGGCCGAGCACGAGGACGCGGAGGCGGCGTACGACCGTGCCCTCGATGCGTTCGCCGGGGACCTGAGCGACCTGCACAACCTGCACGACGCGCCGTCCCTGCAGAGCCTGATGGACCGGTCCGTCGCGAGCCGCGGACGCCGGGTGGGCAAATCGACCATGAGCGACGCGTTCAACGGGAAACGTCTGCCGTCGATCGACGTCACGCTGCGGCTGGTCCAGCTGCTCGCCGCCGACGCCCCGGCCGACGCCCGCGAGAAGCTCTCGGCGCACTGGCGGGGACGGTGGCGGGAAGCGAAGCGCCTGCAGAAGGCGGCCCAGCGGCAGGCACGCAGCCGGGCTCACAGCCGAACCGATTCCGCGACCGATCCCTCACCGAGTCCCGCACCCAGTGCCGTAACCAGTCCCGCGGTCGATCCCGCACCGGACTCCGCGTCGGTCCTGCCGATGCAGCGGGCGGCACAGAACGTGGCCGAACACTTCCGGACGACGCCGTACGAGGCCGAACTCTGCGCCGAACTGCCGTTTCCGCCGCCGTTCTACTTCTTCCTGGACGCGTACGCCGACGTCTGGTCGGTGTTCGACCGGTGCGACACGACCACCACACCGCTCGCCGAACGGGCCTGGTACCGCGTCATCGGACACGGCCCGGACAGGGGCTGGATCATTGCCACCGTGCCCCCGGCCCCACCCGTCGTACTCGGGCTGCTGCTCACCCCGGACAAGATCCGCCGGGAACACATCCAGAAGTACCTGCCCGAGCCCTTCTGAGCTCCGCGCTGTTACCTGTGCGGCTACCCTCTGCGCGGCTCCGCGCGGTTACTGCTGACCGGCCTTGCCGGTCCCCAGCGCCGCCGCCATCTCCGCCAGCCGCTCCGCCGACGCCGTCCCGGTCACCACGGTCGTCGAGCCCTTGTCCTCGCGCACCAGCGCGTCGTACTTCGGGCCCTCCCAGCGCTGCCACGTCGCGCCGGCGATCTGCTGGGTCTTCCCGGTCTCGTGCGCCTGCTGGCTGACCTTCGGGATGTACTTCCTCGCCGGTGCCGTGGACTGCTCGACGGCGACGTACTCGCCGTCCGGGTCCAGGAAGCCGAGGTGCCAGGCGTCGCCGTCGGTCCGCTCGTACGAGACCGAGGTCGGCTTCCACTCCTTCGCAAGGCCCTCCGGCGCCGCCACCGGGTACGGCGCCGCGCGCCGCGCCGTCACCAGCTCGACCCGGTAGTCGACCGCCTTGATCGGGTCCGCCGTGTCGTCGTGCGGAATGAACATGTAGATGACTGCGACGACGGCGCCGATCACCGCCATCGACAGCACCATGTCCCGCACCGTCTGTCTGCCTCGCATACCTGCCACGCCCCCATGTTCGCATCAAGGTGGCGTGCTCAAACGTGGCCCCCTCTGCTCAATTTGTCGACGTACCGATAGAGTCGCATCACCCTCTTTTCCGGCCGTCGTCGTACAGAAAGGTGCGCTCCGATGACCGAGCACAATCTGCCGCCTCAGCTCGAGGTCTCGCCCGAAGCCCCCGACCGCAACCTCGCCCTGGAGCTCGTCCGGGTCACCGAGGCCGCTGCCATGGCCGCCGGTCGCTGGGTCGGGCGTGGGGACAAGAACGGCGCGGACGGCGCGGCCGTCCGGGCCATGCGGACCCTCGTCTCCACCGTCTCGATGAACGGCGTCGTTGTCATCGGCGAGGGCGAGAAGGACGAAGCCCCGATGCTGTTCAACGGCGAGCATATCGGTGACGGCACCGGCGCCGAGGTCGACATCGCCGTTGACCCGATCGACGGCACCACGCTCAACGCCAAGGGCATGCCGAACGCCATCGCCGTCCTGGCCGCCGCCGACCGCGGCACCATGTTCGACCCGTCCGCGGTCTTCTACATGGAGAAGCTGGTCACCGGCCCCGAGGCCGCCGACTTCGTCGACATCAACGCCCCCGTCTCGGTGAACATCCGGCGCGTCGCCAAGGCGAAGGGCGCCAATCCCGAGGACATCACCGTCGTCATCCTCGACCGCCCCCGCCACGAGGGCATGGTCAAGGAGATCCGCGAGACCGGCGCCCGGATCAAGTTCATCTCGGACGGCGACGTCGCCGGCTCGATCATGGCCGTACGCGAAGGCACCGGCGTCGACATGCTGATGGGCATCGGCGGCACGCCGGAGGGCATCATCTCCGCCTGCGCCATAAAGTGTCTCGGCGGCACGATCCAGGGCAAGCTCTGGCCGAAGGACGACGCCGAGCGGCAGCGCGCGCTCGACGCCGGCCACGACCTGGACCGGGTGCTGCACACGAACGACCTGGTCAGCGGCGACAACGTGTTCTTCGTCGCGACCGGCATCACCGACGGCGAGCTGCTGCGCGGCGTGCACTACCGCGCGGAGACCGCCACCACGTCCTCGCTGGTGATGCGCTCCAAGTCCGGCACGATCCGGCAGATCGACTCGACCCACCGGCTGTCGAAGCTGCGCGCGTACAGCGCGATCGACTTCGACCGCGCGAAGTAGGTCCCGCACGGAAGCAGTTCCCGTACGCACGGGAGACACGGTGCATACGGAAGGGGCGCTCCCATGCGGTGGGGCGCCCCTTCCCGTAGGTACGCGTCCCTGCGCGGGTATGCCTCAGGCCGCCGAGGCCGGCTTCTTGATCTCGACCTCCCGCCGCCTGCGCCGGGCCAGCACCACGCGGCGCTCGGCCGCGGTGAGCCCGCCCCACACGCCGTACGGCTCGGGCTGGAGCAGGGCGTGTTCCCGGCACTCGACCATCACCGGGCAGCGCGCGCAGACCCGCTTGGCAGCCTCCTCGCGCGACAGCCGTGCGGCCGTTGGCTCCTTGGATGGCGCGAAGAAAAGCCCGGCCTCGTCCCGGCGGCACACCGCCTCCGCGTGCCAGGGTCCGGCCTGATCTTCCCGAGCGGGAATCCGCTGGGGCGCAAGGGCGGCGACCTGCAAGGACTGATGCGGCAGTTGCAGCACGGTCTACTCCTGACGACGGCTTCGCGAGCGAGAGACGATGCAGCACTCCCTACCCGCTGTACGCACTCCTATTCACTGAGTGGCACTGAGTTCCGGGGTACGGAATTGCGGACGGGCGCTCGCGGCCGGAAAGCACTCCGGGGCGGAGCCGTCAGCCCAGGTGTTTGCGCAGGCGGTCATGGAGATCGGCGATCAGCCGGCCCCTCTTCGGCTTGGCTTCGACATTGCCGAAAACCGAGTAGCCGTTGACGACGACGACCGGGGCCTCGGGGTCGGCGGCCTCCAGGCTGAGGACGTCGAAGTTCCCGAAGAATCCGGTGCCACTGCCGCGCAGCGAGATGTTCTCCGGGACCCGCACTTCGACATTGCCGAAGATGGACGTCGCGTTGATCACGGTGAGCCGCTGCTCGAAGAGCGCCTCGGTGAGGTCGATCTCGATAGTGCCGAAGAGCGCGAAGGCGTTGGTCCGGCGGCCGACGCGCCAACGCCCCTTGCGGGTGGAGCTGGAGAAGACGGCGATCAGGTTGTCGGCGGGCCCGGCGGGCTCTTCGGGCCCGTACGTGTACGCGGTGGGGTCCGGGCGCTTGCGGGTCGTGGGCAGGTCCCGGACGAGCGGCTCCAGTTCACCGACGGTCTTGGCGCGGTAGACGGCGTCGATGCGCTCGGAGTGCTCCTCGGCGTCCAGCCGGCCCTCGGCCAGCGCGTCCCTGAGGATGTCCGCGATCCGGTCGCGGTCGGCGTCTGAGGCACGGATGTCGGTGGCGGGGGTGAGGTCCGCGGGGGCGACCGGCTTCTGGGGCTGCTTGTCGAGGTCCACCGTGCCAGGGTAGCGAAACGCGATAGATCGCGACTAGGGGGTGCGGCAGCGGGTCCCCCGAACCGGGCCGCGCCCCTGGTTCGGGTCCCGCGGGTGAGCCTTACCTCACAGACTGCGTCAGCCAACCGCGTTCTACGCTTGAGGGCGCGTTGCCAATGGAGGCCGCGCCGCCGTCTGCCGAGTAAGGAATGGCCGTAATGCCAGAGTTTGCGTACTCCGATCTGCTCCCGCTGGGAGAGGACACCACGCCCTACCGCCTGGTGACCGCCGAGGGAGTCTCCACCTTCGAGGCCGACGGGCGTACCTTCCTCAAGGTCGAGCCGGAGGCGCTGCGCAAGCTCGCCGCCGAGGCCATGCATGACATCTCGCACTACCTGCGGCCCGCCCACCTCGCGCAACTGCGCCGTATCGTCGACGACCCGGAGGCCTCCTCCAACGACAAGTTCGTCGCGCTCGACCTGCTCAAGAACGCCAACATCGCCGCGGCCGGTGTGTTGCCCATGTGCCAGGACACCGGCACGGCGATCGTCATGGGCAAGCGCGGCCAGAACGTCCTGACGCAGGGCGGCGACGAGGAAGCCCTCTCGCGCGGCATCTTCGACGCGTACACCAAGCTCAACCTGCGCTACTCGCAGATGGCTCCCCTCACCATGTGGGAGGAGAAGAACACCGGCTCCAACCTCCCCGCCCAGATCGAGCTCTACGCGACCGACGGCGGCGCGTACAAGTTCCTGTTCATGGCCAAGGGCGGCGGCTCCGCCAACAAGTCGTTCCTCTACCAGGAGACCAAGGCGGTCCTGAACGAGGCCTCCATGATGAAGTTCCTGGAGGAGAAGATCCGCTCGCTGGGCACTGCCGCGTGCCCTCCGTACCACCTCGCGATCGTCGTCGGCGGTACGTCCGCCGAGTTCGCGCTGAAGACCGCGAAGTACGCCTCCGCGCACTACCTCGACGAGCTGCCCGCCGAGGGCTCCCCCACCGGTCACGGCTTCCGGGACAAGGAGCTGGAGGAGAAGGTCTTCGAGCTCACCCAGAAGATCGGCATCGGCGCGCAGTTCGGCGGCAAGTACTTCTGTCACGACGTGCGCGTCGTCCGGCTTCCGCGGCACGGCGCCTCGCTGCCCGTCGCGATCGCCGTCTCCTGCTCGGCCGACCGGCAGGCCGTCGCGAAGATCACCGCGGACGGCGTCTTCCTGGAACAGCTGGAGACCGACCCGGCGCGGTTCCTCCCCGACACGACCGACGAGCATCTGGACGAGGCGGGTGACGTCGTGAAGATCCACCTCAACCGGCCGATGGACGAGGTGCTCGCCGAACTGACCAAGTACCCGGTCAAGACCCGGCTCTCGCTGACCGGCCCGCTGGTCGTGGCGCGCGACATCGCGCACGCCAAGATCAAGGAGCGGCTGGACGCGGGCGAGGAGATGCCGCAGTACCTGAAGGACCACCCGGTCTACTACGCCGGTCCGGCGAAGACGCCCGAGGGCTACGCCTCCGGCTCTTTCGGGCCGACGACCGCGGGCCGCATGGACTCGTACGTCGAGCAGTTCCAGGCGGCGGGCGGCTCGAAGGTCATGCTGGCGAAGGGCAACCGCTCGCAGCAGGTGACGAACGCGTGCGGGACGCACGGCGGCTTCTACCTGGGGTCGATCGGCGGGCCCGCGGCGCGGCTCGCGCAGGACTGCATCAAGAAGGTGGAGGTCGTGGAGTACGAGGAGCTGGGGATGGAGGCGGTGTGGCGGATCGAGGTGGAGGACTTCCCGGCGTTCATCGTGGTGGACGACAAGGGGAACGACTTCTTCACTGAGCCGGCGCCGGCGCCGACGTTCACGTCGATCCCGGTGCGGGGTCCGGGGCTGGGCTAACGCCTGCGGCGGCCTGTGCCCCTCCCGCTCTGGCGGCCGTGGGAGGTACCCCCATCCCGTAACCGGGCTCCGCCCCCGAACCCCCCTACGCCCTGCGGGCGTGGGGGGACCCCCAGCGCCTCAATCGCCGGCGAGGCTTGATTTGCCCGGGCGGCCTTCAATCGCCGGACGGGCGGAAATTCAAGCCCGTCCGGGGGTCCCCCCGGACGAAGTCTGGGGGAGATTGAGGACACGCCCGAAGGGCGTACCGGGGGTCCGGGGGCGGAGCCCCCGGGAAACTCACGCGAAGCGCTGTCCGGCCGAGCCATTGCAGGGCTGGAGGCGCAAAGAATCCCGCGCCGACCCCAGCGTCGCGCACAGGCCCTCCGCCGACGTCGGCCGGATCGTGCCCGAGGCGCGGACGAAGCGCTGGTTCGTCGCGCCCGAGCAGTTCCAGACGATCAGCGCCGCCCCCGCCTCGTACTTCGCGCCCGGCACATCCAGGCACCGGTCCTGCGTCAGCTCCGTATGCAGGGAGCCGCGCGCCGCGTCGTACCACCAGCCCTGGTTGCGGCCGCCGTGGCAGTCCCACCCGAGAACCGCCGTGCCATTGCGGCTGACCGCGCCGGAGACGTCCACGCACGCACCCGTCGCCTCGTTCTTCAGCGGCCGGTACGCCTCGTCCCACGCGCCCGCGTACAGCTGCGGCTTCCCGCTGGACGCCACATCCGCGCAACTGGCCTCGCGCAGACCCGAGTTGTACAGCTGGGTGAGGCAGGAGGCGAAGGCCGCATGCCCGCGCACATTCGGGTGGAAGGACTGGCGGACCGAATTGGAGTCCGGCGGGAAGGGGTTGGACAGATCGATGTACAGCCCGCGCGCCCAGGTGTCCTCCATGCAGACCTCATGGCCGTGGAAGAGCCGGGAGTTGTCGAGGTAGACCGCCCCCGTGGACTGCGCGATCCTGCGCATGCCGCGCTCGAAGGCGGGGACTGCGGTGTTGCGGCCCCAGACGGTGTCGGAGTCGTAGCCCATGCCGCCGCAGAGAAGCTTGCCGGGGAAGTGCGGGTTGTCGCGGAAGTCCGGGCCGACGGGGCTCGGGTAGCCCATCAGGACCAGTTTGTAGTCGGCGTCCGCGTAACCCGCGTCGCGCATCACGGTGCGCAGGTCGCGTACGGTCTGCTCGACCTTGGGGACGAGGCCGTCGACGCGGGTCTGCCAGCCGGGGGCGTACGTGGGCTCGCACGGCCCCTGGAACAGCACATAGCGCGTGACGCAGTCGGTCATCACGGGTCCGAACTGCAGGTCGTCATTGGCGCCGGCCACCAACAGGACCATCTTGATGCGGGTGTTGCGTGCCTTGATGGCGAGAGCGTCGCTCTGGACCAGTTCGTCGGCGTGCTGCTTCGAGCCGCCGATCCTGATGTTTCCGGTGCCCGCGCCGGAGCAGGAGACGTTGTACGTGAGGTCCGCGGCGATGCCGGTGCGGTGGATGGCGGCGTCGGGCGAACGGTGGCACCAGTTGTCGGGGCCGTTGGTGCCGGGCTCGTAGGTGCCGACTCCTTCGCCCGAGATCTCGCTGTCGCCCAGCGAGATCAGGCCAGTTTTGCGGTCGGCGAGGGGGCGTTCGGCGGGGCTGCCGTAGAGCTTGACGGCCTCGGCCGCGCGGATGGATTCCAGTTCGGGCGGGAGCGGTAAGCCTGCGGCTGTACGGGAGGTGCCGGCCTCGGCGGCCCGGGCGGTGGTGGCCGTGGCCGCCATTCCTCCCAGGCCCGCGGCCAGTGCGGCGACGGCCGCGACCGTACAGCGAAGTCTGTGCCTGGTGCGCGTCATTGCGCCTCCCCGGTTTGTGGTTGATCCGGGTATTTACTGGCGGGTAGCGCACTTGGGAATAGGCGTAACAAGACAAGTGCTCACCTTTTTGGGGATTCGGGGTCGCCCCGGAGGGACACAGCCCAGTGACGAGGAGGCGTGGCGGCGATGGACGACACGAGCGAGTACCGGATCGAGCACGACTCCATGGGTGAAGTGCGGGTCCCCGCGCACGCCAAGTGGCGGGCCCAGACCCAGCGGGCGGTGGAGAACTTCCCCATCTCCGGGCAGCGCCTCGAGCGCTCCCACATCGAGGCCCTGGCCCGGATCAAGGCAGCCGCCGCGCAGGTCAACGCCGAACTGGGCGTGCTCGACAAGGACATCGCGAGTGCGATCGCCGACGCCGCCGCCGAGGTCGCCGAGGGTCGCTGGGACGAGCACTTCCCGGTGGACGTCTTCCAGACCGGCTCCGGCACCTCATCGAACATGAACGCCAACGAGGTCATCGCGACGCTCGCCACCGAGCGCCTCGGCCGCGAGGTGCACCCCAACGACCATGTGAACGCCTCCCAGTCGTCCAACGACGTCTTCCCCTCCTCCATCCACATCGCGGCGACGGCGGCCGTGACGGGCGATCTCATCCCCGCGCTGGAGCATCTGGCGGCCTCGCTGGAGCGCAAGTCGGCCGAGTTCGCGGACGTCGTCAAGTCCGGGCGTACGCATCTGATGGATGCCACTCCGGTGACGCTGGGCCAGGAGTTCGGCGGCTATGCCGCCCAGATCCGGTACGGCGTGGAGCGGCTCGATGCGTCGCTCCCCCGGCTCGCCGAACTGCCTCTCGGCGGCACGGCGGTGGGCACCGGCATCAACACCCCGCCCGGCTTCTCGGCCGCCGTCATCGCCGAGGTCGCCCGCGCGACCGGGCTGCCGCTGACGGAGGCCCGCAACCACTTCGAGGCACAGGGCGCGCGGGACGGACTGGTGGAGACGAGCGGTCAGCTCCGCACCATCGCAGTTTCGCTCACCAAGATCTCCAACGATCTGCGCTGGATGGCCTCGGGCCCGCGCACGGGTCTGGCGGAGATCAACCTCCCCGACCTCCAGCCGGGCTCGTCGATCATGCCCGGCAAGGTCAATCCGGTCATCCCCGAGGCCGCCCTGATGGTCGCCGCCCAGGTGACCGGCAACGACGCCACGGTCACCACCGCCGGTGCCGCCGGGAACTTCGAGCTGAACGTCATGCTCCCGGTGATCGCCAAGAATCTGCTGGAGTCGGTCAGGCTGCTCGCGAACGTCTCGCGACTGCTCGCGGACCGCACGGTCGACGGCATCACGGCGAACGTCGAGCGGGCCCGGGAGTACGCGGAGTCCTCGCCGTCCGTCGTCACCCCCCTGAACAAGTACATCGGCTACGAGGAGGCCGCCAAGGTCGCCAAGAAGGCGCTCGCCGAGCGGAAGACGATCCGCGATGTCGTCCTCGAGTCCGGCTATGTGGAGCGTGGAGCGCTGACCCTCGAGCAGCTGGACCATGCCCTTGACGTGCTGCGGATGACGCACCCCTGACGCGACGCCCGTGACCTGGATCGCTGCGCGGACCGGGCCGTCCTCCTAAGATCTGCTCATGACAGGTACGGAACGCAGCACACGCTGGACGCCCGGGGACCACATCCTCTGGCGCTATCGCGGCCATGCCCCGGACCTGTCGGGCTCGAGCATTCACATCTGCCGCCCGGTGACCGTCGTACAGGACACCGAGGACCTCCTCGCGGCGTGGATGGCGCCGGGCACGGAGTGCGTGAAGCCGGTGCTCGCGGACGGCACCCCGGTGCACCAGGAGCCGCTGGCCACCCGCTACACCGCCCCGCGCACGGTGACCCGCTCCCGGTGGTTCGGTGCGGGGGTGCTGAAGCTGGCCCGGCCGGGGCAGCCGTGGTCGGTGTGGCTGTTCTGGGAGCGCGGCTGGACGTTCCGCAACTGGTACGTGAACCTCGAGGAGCCGCACACCCGTTGGTCGGGCGGCATCGACTCGGAGGACCACTTCCTGGACCTCTCGGTCCATCCGGACCGCAGCTGGCGCTGGCACGACGAGGACGAGTTCGCCCAGGCCCAACAGGTCGGCTTGATGGACCCGGAGAAGGCCGGGCGGGTACGGGAGGCGGGCCAGGCGGCCGTCGAGGTGATCCGGGCCTGGGGAGCGCCGTTCTGCGACGGCTGGGAGCGCTGGCGCCCGGACCCGGCCTGGCGGGTGCCCGAACTGCCCGCGGACTGGGGACGTACGACCGCGCAGCTGACGTCCTGAGCGCCACGCGGGACGGTGATCCGGGGGCGTGATCGCCTTGGCTGACTCCTGTCCAGTAACACCTCACCGGCGCGTACGACCTCATGAGACTCTTGATGCGCCCCCGGGGGGCAAACGTAGGATCGTCGTCCGCAAGGCTGAGTCGTTTCGACAACCATTGAGCGCAGCAGACGACCTGACCGTAAGTCATCTCGAGTCATTCAAGGGGGTGGAGCTGTGCCGGATGCCGGCCACCCTGTCGACGCCACCCCCAGAACGGTTGTTTCGGCCGGGGGCTCGGGGGTTATCCCCCGAGAGAGTGCAGCACCGCTTCACGAGGCCATCGCATCGCACAACCGGCCCGGACGGACGGAATCCCACGCGTGACGGAGCAGCCCACGTCCCACGAAGGCCGGCAGCCCCTGGCTGCCCGGTCGCACGAGCGCACCCGGCCGCGGTCGGAGGCAGGCCCCTCGGCCGTGCCCTCGCCGCCCGGGCCGCCGCCGCAGGATCTGGCGGGCACGGCACGGCGCGAGGGCGACCGGCTGCGCTTCGTGGGGGCGGCCACCCGGCGGATCGCCCGCGGGATAGACCTGGACGAGATCGTCCTCGGTCTGTGCAGGGCGACCGTGCCGACCTTCTCCGACGCGATCCTCGTCTATCTCCGCGATCCGCTGCCGGTGGGCGACGAGCGGCCCGTTTCCCCGTTCGTACTACGGCTGCGCCGCACCGACCGGCTCCGTTTAGCCGGTGAGGACACCGACCTCGGCCCGTCCGCGTCCATCCCGGTCCTCGACCCGCAGACCGACCTCATTCCGGCCTCCGAGCTGTGCGAGGTGCGGTCCGGCGGTGCGCTCTCCGAGGTGCTGCGCGGGGTTCGGCCGGTCTTCGGCGACTCCGCCGCGGCGCGGGCCGCGCTGCCCGAGCTGCTGGGCGACGGACGGACCGTGCCGAGCGGCCATCGCGCGATACTGGCCCCGCTGCGCGGCCGGCGCCGGGTGATCGGCGCGGCCGTCTTTCTGCGCCGGCCCGACCGGGCCGGGTTCGAGCCCAACGATCTGCTGGTCGCGGCCCAGTTGGCGACGCACACCGCCCTCGGCATCGACAAGGCCGTGCTGTACGGCCGTGAGGCGTACATCGCCGACGAGCTGCAGCGCACCATGCTGCCCGACTCGCTGCCCCAGCCGACCGGTGTACGGCTGGCCTCCCGCTATCTGCCGGCCGCCGAGACGGCCCGCGTCGGCGGCGACTGGTACGACGCGATCCCGCTGCCGGGCAGCCGGGTGGCGCTCGTGGTCGGCGATGTCATGGGGCATTCGATGACCTCGGCCGCGATCATGGGTCAGCTGCGGACCACCGCGCAGACCCTGGCCGGGCTGGATCTGCCGCCGCAGGAGGTCCTGCACCATCTCGACGAGCAGGCCCAGCGGCTCGGCACCGACCGCATGGCGACCTGCCTGTACGCCGTGTACGACCCGGTCTCGCACCGGATCACCATCGCCAACGCGGGCCACCCGCCACCCATCCTGCTGCACCTGGGCGGGCGGGCCGAGGTGCTGCGGGTGCCGCCCGGCGCACCGATCGGGGTCGGCGGCGTCGACTTCGAGGCCGTGGAGCTGGACGCCCCGGCCGGCGCGACCCTGCTGCTGTACACGGACGGTCTCGTCGAGTCCCGGCTGCGCGATGTGTGGACGGGGATCGAGCAGCTGCGGGAGCGGCTCGCCGACACGGCCCAGCTGACCGGCCCCGACCACTCGCCGCCGCTGGAAGCGCTCTGCGACGACGTGCTGGACATGCTCGGGCCGGGCGACCGGGACGACGACATCGCGCTGCTCGCGGCCCGCTTCGACGGCATCGCGCCGAGCGATGTCGCGTACTGGTTCCTGGAGCCGGAGGACGCGGCCCCCGGCCGGGCCCGCCGCCTGGCCCGCAGGGCACTGGCCCGCTGGGGCCTGGAGGAGCTGAGCGACTCGGTGGAGCTGCTGGTCAGCGAGGTGGTCACCAATGCCGTGCGGTATGCGGAGCGTCCGGTGACGCTGCGGCTGCTGCGTACGGACGTGCTGCGCTGCGAGGTCGGTGACGACTCTCCGCAACTGCCGAGGCAGCGCCGCGCCCGGGACACGGACGAGGGCGGCCGCGGTCTGTTCCTGGTGAACCGGCTGGCCAGACGGTGGGGAGCGACTCGTCTCTCGACCGGCAAGGTGGTCTGGTTCGAGCTGCCCACCCGTACGTAGCCCACATCTGGCCCAAGTGTGCCCGCGGCACCCGGGAACCGGGTGCCGCGGGCACAGTCATGCCGTCACAGCCGTGCCGTCAGGGCTTGGCGACGGAATTGCCGTTCGGCCGGCCCGGGTCGCCGCTTCCCGGCTCGACCGGCGGGCTGAAGCTCGGCGTCACCGATGGTGTACTGCTCGGCGTCCCCGTCGGGTCCTTCGTCGGCGTCCTGGTGGGCGACTTGCTCGGAGTCTGCGAGGGAGTCTTCTCCGGCGACCTGGACGGGCTCTGCGAGGGCGTCTGGGACGGGCTGTCCGACGGCGTCGGGTCCGGCTCCACGATCGCGCTCTCGTCGACCTCCAGGTCGAACTCGTCGCCGGCCGCCTCGTCGTCGAGGGCGCCCGTCGTGTACTGCTTCCAGATCTTGGCCGGGACGCCACCACCGTTGGCGCGGCCCTCGTTGACGGTGTCGGTCAGGGTGACCTGGCCGGTGCCGTCGGGCTTCTCGCCGAAGAGGGCGACGGCCGTGACGAGATCGGGGGTGTAGCCGACGAACCACGCCGAGCGGTTGTTCTCCGACGTACCGGTCTTGCCGGCCGCCGAGTAGTCGCCGGCCGCGTTCGTGCCGGAGCCGCTGCTCACCACGCCCGTCAGGGCCTTGGTCACGGTGTCCGCCGCCTCACGGCTGATGACCTGGTCCCCGATCGGGTCCTTCGGATCGGCCTTGCGGACCGCGTGTTCGGCGGACTTCACGATCGTCGGCGTGACCTTCTTGCCGTGGTTGTCGAGGGTCGCGTACGCCGCGGCCATGTCCCAGGTGGAGGCGCCCATCGTGCCGAGCGACATCGCGGGGCGCTCCGGCCAGCCCTGGCCGTCCTTCATGCCCAGATCGAGCGCGGTCTTCTTCGCCTTCTGCGGGGTGACGTCCACGATCATCTGCGCGTACACGGAGTTGATCGAGCTGTTGGTCGCCCGCTGGACGGTGACCGGGCCGTAGTCCTGGTCGTCCTCGTTCTCCGGCGCGAAGGGGGTGTCGCTGCCCTCGACCGGCCGCTTGCTGGTGCCGTCGTACTTGGTGTTGAGGCCGATCTTCTCGCCGTCCTGGGTCTCGGCGCCGTTCTCCAGTGCCGAGGCGAGGACGACGGGCTTGAAGGTCGATGCGGGCTGGTAGTCGCGGCGGGTGGCGTTGGACAGCCAGTGCTCGGTGGCGCCGATACCGCCGTAGAGCGCGACGACATGGCCGGTCTTCGGGTCGACCGACGTCGCGCCCGCCTGAACGGTCGCGTCGGCCTTGTCCTTCTTGCGCTCCAGCTTCTCCTCAAGCTGCTTGTCCACCGACTTGACCAGCTGCTTCTGGCGCTTCTCGTCGATGTTGAGGGTGATCGTCCAGCCGCCGGCCTTGATGTCCTCCTCGCTGATGCCCTGGCGCTCCAGCTCGGCGTTGGCGGCGTCGACGAGGTAGCCGGTCTGACCCTCCATGCCCGGGGCGGCCTTGGGGGTCTTGGGCACGGGGAACTTCAGGCCTTCCCGGACGGAGGCGTCGAGCCAGTGCTCCTCGACCATGTTGTCGAGTACGTAGTTCCAGCGCTCGGTGACCAGCTTCTTGCCGGTGGGCGACGCGGCCGCCCAGTCGTACTGGCTCGGCGCCTGGAGGAGAGCGGCGAGGTACGCGCCCTCGGCGACGTTCAGGTCCTTGGCGTCCTTGCGGTAGTACGCCTGGGCCGCGGCCTGGATTCCGTACGCGTTGCGACCGTAGTAGCTGGTGTTGATGTACCCCGCGAGGATCTCGCTCTTTTCCTTCTTCTGGTCCACCTTGAGCGAGATCACCAGCTCCTTGAGCTTGCGGGTGACCGTCTGGTCCTGGTTCAGGTAGTAGTTCTTGACGTACTGCTGGGTGATGGTCGAACCACCCTGCTTGCCCTCGCCCGTGAGGGTGTTCATCAGGCCGCGGGCAGTGCCCTTGAAGTCGACTCCGTTGTCCTTGAAGAAGGTCTTGTTCTCCGCGGCGACGAAGGTGAACTGGACGTCCTTGGGGATCTTCTCGAGCCCGACGATCTCGCGGTTGATCTTGCCGGTGCGGGCGAGGATCTTGCCGTTGCTGTACTTGTAGACGTTGCTCTGCATCTCGGCCTGGGCGTTGGCCGAGGGCACGGGGACCAGCAGATAGATCACGAAGAACGCGCCCATCACCAGCAGGCAGAGGCCGAGGAAGGTGCCCAGCAGCTTCCTCCAGGTGAAGAAGCGCCGTATGCCCGTGGGCTTGGCTCTCTTCGCCCGGCGCGCCCCGCGCTGCCGGGCTTGTCGCGCTTCCGCTCGGCCCATCGCTTCGTTGCTCCGCTCTTCGTCTTCTGTGGTCTCTTGCCGGATTCGGTCCGGAACGGACCGCCCACCCGCTCGGAATCAGCTCAGAAAGCTAACACCGCTCGTCCAGACAAAGGGCGACCGATCCGGCCTTTTCCGGACGTGAGAATCAGCACCCCGTCTCATGGAACCGACTCATGAGAGGTGCGCAGGGTTGCCATCGAAGATAATGTGATATCACTCTGCTAAAGGGTCGGCGAGGGGCGCCGACCACCGAAACGGGGAGCGATCATGCCTGCCACCAGCACCGGAACGACGGACGACCTGCCTCAGATGCCGGCGCCACAGGTTCGTGAATTTCCGGCACACAACATCGGCGGAGGGCTTGCCCTGCTGCTGGGTCTGGTCGGTCTCGGCCTCGGGATCGTGCTCATCGTCGCCGGCTCGGCCCTCGCCTCGACGGGCGCGAAGGTGGCGCTGATCCTGGTCGGCATCGTGATAGCGGTCGCGGCGTTCGTCGCGATGTGCGGGCTGAACACGGTGGCGCCGGGCGAGGCGCGGGTCGTGCAGCTCTTCGGGCGCTACCGGGGCACGATCCGTACGGACGGACTGCGCTGGGTCAACCCGCTCACCTCACGGTCCAAGATCTCGACGCGGGTACGCAACCACGAGACCGCGGTGCTGAAGGTGAACGACGCGTACGGCAACCCGATCGAGCTCGCGGCGGTCGTGGTCTGGAAGGTGGAGGACACCGCGCAGGCGATGTTCGAGGTGGACGACTTCCTGGAGTTCGTCTCCACGCAGACGGAGGCGGCGGTACGGCACATCGCGATCGAGTACCCGTACGACGCGCACGACGAGGACGGACTTTCGCTGCGGGGCAACGCGGAGGAGATCACCGAGAAGCTGGCGGTCGAGCTGCACGCGCGCGTGGAGGCGGCGGGCGTGCACATCATCGAGTCGCGCTTCACGCATCTCGCCTACGCGCCGGAGATCGCGTCCGCGATGCTCCAGCGCCAGCAGGCGGGCGCGGTGGTCGCGGCGCGGCGGCAGATCGTGGACGGCGCGGTGGGCATGGTCGAGGCGGCACTGGTCCGGATCCAGGAGCAGGACATCGTCGAGCTGGACGCGGAGCGGAAGGCGGCGATGGTGTCCAACCTGATGGTGGTGCTGTGCGGAGACCGCGCGGCACAGCCGGTCCTCAACACGGGCACGCTCTACCAGTGACGCCGCCCCCCGAGCGCAAACAAGTACTGCTGCGGCTGGACCCGGCGGTGTACGAAGCGCTGGCGCGGTGGGCGTCGGACGAGCTGCGCAGTACGAACGCGCAGATCGAGTTCATCCTCCGCCGCGCCTTGTCGGAAGCGGGCCGCCTCCCGGGCAGCGTGGCTCCGATCCCCCGCCGGGGGCGTCCCCCGAAGCCCCCGGCGACCCCGGAGTAGCGAGCAACACCACCAGCGGCCCGCGCCGGCCGGCGCGGGCCGCTGGTGGTGGTCCAGAGGCTCCCCCTACGTGTATTCACCCCAGTATTCACCCCGGCTATACACGGCGCGTATACACCACGTGTACAGTGCTCCCATGTCCATCGGTCACACCCTCCTCGCGCTCCTCGAGTCCGGCCCGCGCCACGGATACGACCTCAAGCGCACCTTCGACGAAAAGTTCGGCCACGACCGGCCCCTCCACTACGGGCAGGTCTACTCGACCATGTCCCGCCTCCTGAAGAACGGTCTCGTCGAGGTCGACGGAATCGAGGCCGGCGGCGGACCCGAGCGGAAGCGGTACGCCATCACCGACGCCGGGATCACCGACGTCTCGCAGTGGCTCGCGCAGCCCGAGAAACCCGAGCCGTACCTCCAGTCGACCCTCTACACCAAGATCGTTCTCGCCCTGCTCACCGGCCGCAGCGCCGCCGATCTCCTCGACACGCAGCGGGCCGAGCATCTGCGGCTCATGCGCATCCTCACCGACCGCAAGCGCCGCGGCGACCTCGCCGACCAGCTCATCTGCGATCACGCCCTCTTCCACCTCGAAGCCGATCTGCGCTGGCTGGAGCTGACCGCCGCCCGGCTCGGTCAGCTCGAAAAGGCGGTGCTCGGATGACCCCCGCAGGCTCCCTCCTCGCCGCCGCCGACCTGCACAAGGCCTACGGCCCCACCCCCGCCCTCGACGGCGCGTCCTTCTCCATCCATCCCGGCGAGGTCGTCGCCGTCATGGGACCCTCCGGTTCCGGAAAATCGACCCTGCTGCACTGCCTCGCCGGGATCGTGCGGCCGGACGCCGGGTCGATCAGCTACGGCGGACGCGACCTCACCGCGATGTCGGACGCCGAGCGCAGCACCCTGCGCCGTACGGAGTTCGGCTTCGTCTTCCAGTTCGGCCAGCTCGTACCGGAGTTGAGCTGTACGGAGAACGTCGCCCTGCCCCTGCGGCTCACCGGCGTCAGGCGCAAGGCCGCCGAGCGCACCGCCCAGGAGTGGATGGAGCGCCTCGAAGTCGCCGACGTCGGGCACAAGTTCCGGCGGCCAGGGGCAGCGCGTCGCCGTCGCCCGCGCCCTGGTCACCTCGCCGCGCCTTCCTGCCGACCGTCGGGGTCGGCGGCGGTCTGATCGCGCTGGTGACGCTGCTCAGCCTGCCGCCGCTGTGGCGACTGATGCGCCCCGACGGTCTGCGTACGGAGTAGTCGCCCGCGTACGGAGCGGTCAGCCGAGGACCCGTACGGGCAGCGGCCGCATCGCGTCCCGCAGGGCCTCGGCGAACTCCTCGAACTCGCCCTGGCGTGCCGCACCCGCGCGCATCGCCAGGGCGATCCGGCGCGTCGGCGCCGGATCGGCGAAGTACCCCGTCACCAGGCGGTCGTTGCGTCCGGTCTCCACCTGGACGGCGGTCCGCGGCAGCAGCGTCACACCGAGCCCGCCCGCGACCAGCTGTACCAATGTGGACAGGCCGGCCGCGGTGGTGGTCACCGCGGCACCGTCCGCCCGGCCCGCCTCCCGGCAGATGTCGAGGGCCTGGTCACGCAGGCAGTGCCCCTCGTCGAGAAGCAGCAGATGGAGCTCCTTCAGCGCCTCACGAGGGATGTCCTGGCGGCCGCCCAGCCAGTGGTCCTCGGGCGTGACCAGGACGAAGTCCTCGTCGAACAGCGGGAGTTCGGTGACGAAGGGCACGCCGAGCGGTACGGCGAGCAGCAGCAGGTCGAGCCGCCCGCCCGCGAGTCCGTCGAGCAAGGACGAGGTCTGCTCCTCATGGACCTGCAGATCGAGGTCCGGGTACTTCTCGTGGACCAGCCGCAGCACGGTCGGCAGCAGATAGGGCGCGACGGTCGGGATCACCCCGAGCCTGAGCACCCCGGTGAAGGGCGCCCGTACCGCCTCGGCCTCCTCCATCAGCTCGCCGACCGCGTCGAGGACGGCCCTGGCCCGTACCGCCAGCCGCTCACCGGCCGGCGAGAGCAGCACCTTGCGGGTCGTACGCTCCAGCAGCTGCACGCCGAGTACGTCCTCCAGCGCCGAGACCGCACCGGACAGGGCGGGCTGGCTCATCCCGATCGCGGCGGCCGCGTCCCTGAAGTGCAGATGCTCGGCCACGGCGGCGAAGGCGCGCAGCTGCGCCAGGGTGGGCTGCTTGCCCCTGGGTACGGCACCGTTCAACGCGGCCACTGATAGGCACCTCCGATCACGCTGACCCAGTCTAGCTATTTCTGTGATCAATAGACCCTGTGACAGGATCAAGAATCCGTCCAACCCCCATGGAAGCCCTCAAAAGGGGCTTCCCCTTCGCAAGGAGAGCGTGTGCTCACTGTCGGTGACCAGTTCCCCACGTTTGAACTGACCGCCTGCGTCTCGCTGGAGAGCGGCAAGGAGTTCGAGGAGATCACCCACAAGTCCTACGAGGGCAAGTGGAAGGTCGTCTTCGCGTGGCCCAAGGACTTCACCTTCGTCTGCCCCACCGAGATCGCGGCCTTCGGGAAGCTGAACGACGAGTTCGCCGACCGTGACGCCCAGATCCTCGGCTTCTCCGGCGACTCCGAGTTCGTCCACCACGCCTGGCGCAAGGACCACGCCGACCTGCGTGACCTGCCCTTCCCGATGATGGCCGACTCCAGGCACGAGCTGATGCGCGACCTCGGCATCGAGGGCGAGGACGGCTTCGCGCAGCGCGCCGTCTTCATCGTCGACCCGAACAACGAGATCCAGTTCACGATGGTGACCGCCGGTTCCGTGGGCCGTAACCCCAAGGAGGTCCTGCGGGTGCTGGACGCCCTGCAGACCGACGAGCTGTGCCCCTGCAACTGGAACAAGGGCGAGAACACCCTCGACCCGGCCGCGCTCCTGTCGGGCGAGTGATCACGGATGTCTCTCGATGAACTGAAGTCCGCGGTACCGGACTACGCCAAGGACCTGCGGCTGAACCTCGGTTCGGTGATCGGCAACAGCGACCTGCCGCAGCAGCAGCTCTGGGGCACGGTCCTGGCCTGCGCGATCGCCTCGCGCTCGCCGCGGGTGCTGCGCGAGCTCGAGCCCGAGGCCAAGGCGAACCTCTCGCCCGAGGCGTACACCGCGGCCAAGTCGGCCGCGGCCGTCATGGCGATGAACAACGTCTTCTACCGGACCCGGCACCTGCTGTCGGACCCGGAGTACGGGACGCTGCGCGCGGGTCTGCGGATGAATGTCATCGGCAACCCGGGTGTGGAGAAGGTCGACTTCGAGCTGTGGTCGCTCGCCGTCTCCGCGATCAACGGTTGCGGTCAGTGCCTCGACTCGCACGAGCAGGTGCTCCGCAAGGCCGGCGTGGACCGCGAGACGATCCAGGAGGCCTTCAAGATCGCCGCGGTACTGCAGGCGGTGGGCACGACGCTGGACGCGGAAGCTGTGTTGGCGGATTAGTCCGGGCGGAGGAGCGCGCCCCTGCCCGGCTCTGAGCCGGGCGGGGGCGCCCTTTGTCGTTGTGGGCTGCCACGGCGATACGTCCGCGGCGGGCGCGTCTTCCCCGTCAGTTCTGCAGCTTCGCCATCAGTTCCCTCATGTCCTCGATCATGAAGGGCTTGATCCCCGACAGGTCCGTCGGCGCCTCCTGGCCGTCCGGCCCCGGTGAGCTGCCTGCCATGACGCCGAGCGTCAGCACCGCCTGGCCGTCCAGGACATGGAGGATGGGCGAGTCGTCGCCCTCGGCCTTGGCGAAGAAGGCGCGTTCGCCGAGTTCTTGGACCCGCTCCAGTTTGACCAGGGTCTCCCCGCCGAACAGTGCCGTCGTCGGCGAGACCACGCTTGCCTCGAACTCGGGCCCCGGGTCGGTCTTCTTGTGCAGCGTGTAGGTGAGGAAGGCACTCGTCGGCATGGACTCGTACGACTGCTTCTGCGTGCTGTCCCGCAGCGTGATCCAGCAGGACGCCACGTCCATGCCCTCGTGCTCGCGCCCCGACGGCGTCGGCGTCTCCGCCGTGCCGAGTGCCGTGGACAGCGCCTTCAGTTCGGTCTCGACGCAGAGGTTGCGGCTGGTCCGATACCCGCCGACGTCCGGGTCCGGCCTCTCGTACGCGTACAGGCCACCCGCCCACACCGCCGACGCGGCCACCGCGCCCCCGAGCGCCCACAGCCATGACTTCAGCGGTGGCCGCCGAACGCGGGAGGCGTCGTCCGTTCCGACCGTCTCGGGCTCGGCGTCCAGCTCGGCCCGCGGGCCGGGGATCTCCGCGACGCCGAACGGCTCGTCCTCCCCCACCAGTTCCGGCTCGGATATCACTCGCGCCCCTCGGCTCCTGCCGCGGCCGACGTGCCCACCGCCGCCGGCCCGGACGCCGTGACAGGCGCCGGCTCAGCCGTCGGCGCGGCCTCGATCGCCGCCGCACCGCGCAGCGCCTGCTCCTGGCCGTACGCGCGCAGATAGCCCACGACCGTATTGGTGACGGCCACCAGCGGTACGGCCACCACCGCGCCGCCGATCCCCGCGGTCAGGCCACCCGCCGCCACCGCCAGGACAACGGCGAGGGGATGGACCCGCACCGCCCGGCCCAGGATGAAGGGCTGGAGCACATGGCCCTCGAGCTGCTGCACGGCAAGGACGACGATCAGCACCATCAGGGCGGTGAACACGCCCTGGGTGACCAGCGCGACGACCACCGCCAGCGCACCGGAGATGACCGCGCCGACCAGCGGGATGAAGGCGAACAGGAAGATGAAGACGGCGAGCGGCACGGCCATCGGCACATCGAGGAAGTAGATGCCGAGTCCGATGAAGATCGCGTCGATCAGGGCGACAATCACCGTGCCGCGCACATACGCGGTCAGCGTCCGCCAGGCGCGCGGCCCCGCCCCCGCGACCCCTTCACGGGCCTGTGCCGGGACCAGCTTGAGCACCCACTGCCAGATGCGCTTCCCGTCGTACAGCAGGAAGAGCGTGGAGAACATCGCCAGCAGTATCCCGGTGAGGATCTCCACCATCACCGTCACGCCCTGCAGACCCGCCGAGGTGATCTCCTCGGTGTTGGTCCCGATGGTGTCGCTGAGGTTCTTGGCGATGTCGTTGATCTGCTGCTCGGTGACATGGAACGGACTGTCCAGCAGCCAGCGCTTGAGCTCCTCGATGCCGTCCCTGACCCGGTCGGAGAGATTGTCGAGGTTGTCCATGACCTGCCAGACCACGAACCAGCCGACCAGGCCCATGATGACGAAGCCCGCGATCGCGGTGACCGCGGTGGCCAGACCGCGCGGCAGGCCCAGCCTCTTCAGCCGGGCGACGGTGGGCTGGAGCATCGCGGTGACGAGCAGCGCCGCGACGAAGGCGAGGACCACCAGCTGGACCGCGCTGATGATGCGTATCAACACCCAGAGCGTGCCTGCCAGTACGAGCAGCCGCCAGCCGGCCTCGGCGGCGACGCGCATGCCCCAGGGGATCGCGGCGACCGGATCGGGTCGGGCCGCGACGGTGGGGGCGTAGGCGGGCGGCGGCGGGATGTTGTCCCGGGCGGCCGGGACGACGGCGACATCGGGCACGTCGTCCGCCTCGGCCTCGTTGCGGCGCTCGTCCAGGCGCTCACTGATCCGGGTCAGTCCGGCGCCCAGCCCGGCGAGCCATCCTGGCAGTCGTGACATGATCTTTCCTCTTCCCCCCACCACTCCCCCCGGGAGCCGTTCCGGACCGACGGTACACGCACGCAGCCCCCCACCGTAGGACGGCGAGGGGCTGCGTGAAGTTGAGCGGGGGGCGAACCCGGGCTGGGCCTAGTACCAGTTGTTGGCCTGCCAGAACGACCACGCGCCACAGGGGCTGTCGTAGCGGCTGTTCATATAGTTCAGGCCCCACTTGATCTGGGTTGCCGGGTTTGTCCGCCAGTCGTCGCCGGCCGAGGCCATCTTCGAGCCGGGCAGCGCCTGAACGAGACCGTAAGCACCGGAAGAGGCGTTCTGCGCCTGGTAGTTCCAGGTGGACTCGTGGTTCACGATGTTGCTGAAGCACTGGAACTGGTCGGCGGGAACCATCTGCCGTGCGATCGCCTTGACCTCGGCGACGGTGTAGGAGCTCTTCGCGGAGAAGCTCGACGCGTCGCGCAGGGAGTCGCGGTTGGCGCGCGCCTCCGCCTCCTCGCGCTTGCGCTCGGCCTCCTTGTCGGCGGCCTCCTTCTTCGCCTCGGCGGTCTTGGCGGCCTGGAGGCGGGCGGCTTCCTCGGCAGACTTCTTCGCAGCCGCGTCCGCGGCAGCGGCCTGTGCTTCGGCCTGCTGCGTCAGGGACGAGACCTGAACCTGGGCCTGCTGGCCCATGGGTATGTCTGCGAGGAGAGTCGCGTCGGCCGCCGTAGCCTCGAGGTTGTCGTTCGAGGGCTGCGTAGTGCCCGACGCAACGCCCACGACGGCGCCGACGGTGGTGACCGCAGTGGCAGATGCCACCGCGAATCCCCGGACCGAGATCCGGCTCACACGGTTTCCTTCCAGCATCGCCCGCTTCGGTGACCTTGCGAGCGCGATCGTGCCCCTGGCACTGGCCTCCCTGCTGCTTGGGTCACGGGAGGCGCGGACCCGGTGGGCAACTCCCTCACGGGAGAAGCCGCATGATGCTCTCGGGCGGCACACGACGGCGGGTCTTGAGTTGTGTGGTGCGGTGCACCGGGTGGTGCTGGTGTGTCGTATGCGGGGCCTGACGGAAGCAAGACTCTGCCGGAAGCCGACACCGCAAGGCAATTCTTCGTTGCGTGTGAAAGCTCACACCCCGTTTACGCCAGGAGTTTTGGAGAAACCGGCGCACAGCACGACGCCGCCCGGCTACGCTCTTGCGTTCTGCCGGGCGGCGCCAACTGCCTTATTCCGTACTAGATCTGGCCGTCCTCCAGCATTTCGGTCACGAGCGCGGCGATCTGCGAGCGCTCGGAGCGGGTGAGGGTGACATGCGCAAAGAGCGGATGACCCTTCAACTTCTCGACAACCGCGACGACTCCGTCATATCGGCCGACGCGCAGATTGTCCCGTTGTGCCACGTCGTGCGTGAGCACAACCCGGGAATTCGCCCCGATACGGGACAGAACAGTCAGCAGGACGTTCCGTTCCAGCGACTGGGCCTCATCGACGATGACGAACGCGTCGTGCAGCGAGCGGCCCCGGATATGAGTGAGCGGCAGGACCTCCAGCATGCCGCGCCCCAGCACCTCCTCGATCACCTCGCGGCCCGCCACGGCCGACAGCGTGTCGAAGACCGCCTGCGCCCAGGGGCTCATCTTCTCGGCCTCGGTGCCGGGCAGATAGCCGAGCTCCTGCCCGCCCACCGCGTACAGGGGCCGGAAGACCATCACCTTCTGGTGCTGCCTGCGCTCCAGGACCGCCTCCAGACCGGCGCAGAGCGCCAGCGCCGACTTTCCGGTGCCTGCCCGACCGCCCAGCGAGACGATGCCGACGTCCGGGTCGAGGAGCAGATCGAGGGCGATGCGCTGCTCGGCGCTGCGGCCGTGGATACCGAAGGCCTCCCGGTCGCCGCGCACCAGCCGGACATTGCCCTCGGCGGTGATCCTGCCCAGCGCCTTGCCGCGCTCGGACTGGAGGACGAGGCCGGTGTGCACGGGCAGCTCGGCCGCCTCGGGGACGTACAGCGTGTCCTCTCCGTACAGCAGATCCACCTGTTCGGCGGAGAGCGGCAGTTCGGACATGCCGGTCCAGCCGGAGTCGGTGATGGCCAGCTCTGCCCGGTACTCCTCGGCCAGCAGGCCGACGGAGGACGCCTTGATACGCAGCGGCAGATCCTTGGAGACGACCGTGACGTCGTACCCCTCGGCCTGCAGATTGCGCGCTACCGCCAGAATCCGTGAGTCGTTGTCCCCCAATCGGAAGCCGGCCGGGAGGACGCCGGGATCGGAGTGGTTGAGCTCGACACGGAGCGTGCCGCCGAGGTCACCCATGGGGATGGGGTCGTCGAGGCGTCCGTACCGGATCCGGAAGTCGTCCAGCAGGCGCAGTGCCTGACGGGCGAAATAACCGAGCTCCGGATGGTGCCTCTTGGCCTCCAGCTCCGTGATCACCACGATCGGGAGCACGACTTCGTGCTCGTCGAAGCGGCTCAGGGCGTTCGGGTCGGCCAGCAGGACGCTGGTGTCGAGAACGTAGGTGCGCCTGTCGGGCATGCGGCGCTTTGTGCTGTTCACCACGGAAGGACGTACCCCCTCGGATGAGGTCGGGGTGCGACTGCGACGGCGTCGCGGGGGGATGGGGCCGGGCTCGGGCCTCGCTGCGCGGGCCGAACACCGGCCCTCCGCGTCGTCCGTACAGGTACTGCACGGTCGTCCTGGTGCAAAGGGCCTCCCGGGTGAGCGGACTCTGTGCCACTCACTCTGGAAGGGGTATTCCCTCGAACAAGCGCAGCCATGCCATGGCATATGACGGCGCGTGGGTGAACGGGGGGTGACAGCGCTCACTCAGGTGCGCGGGAGTCGCGCGTGTCTCTCGTCAGGCGCCGTAGCGGCGGTGGCGGGCGGCGTAGTCGCGCAGCGCACGCAGGAAGTCGACCTTGCGGAAGGCCGGCCAGAAAACTTCGCAGAAGTAGTACTCCGAATGGGCGCTCTGCCAGAGCATGAAGCCGGACAGACGCTGCTCACCACTGGTGCGGATGACCAGGTCCGGGTCGGGCTGGCCGCGGGTGTAGAGGTGTTCGGAGATGTGTTCGACATCGACGATCTCGGCGAGCTCCTCGAAGCTCGTGCCCTTGTCGGCGTGCTCCAGCAGGAGGGAGCGGACCGCGTCGGCGATCTCCTGGCGGCCGCCGTAGCCGACGGCCACGTTCACGAGTATGCCGTCGATGCCGTCGGTCGCCTGTTCGGCTTCCTTCAGTACGGACTGGGTGCGGGCGGGCAGCAGGTCCAGCGTGCCGACGTGGTGGACGCGCCAGCGGCCGTCGGCGGCGAGGCCGCGGACCGTGTTCTCGATGATGCCGAGGAGCGGGATCAGCTCGTCCTCGGGCCGGTCGAAGTTGTCCGTGGACAGCATCCACAGCGTGACGACCTCGACATCGGTCTCGTGGCACCAGCCGAGGAATTCGGAGATCTTGTCGGCCCCGGCCTTGTGGCCCTGCGCGGCCGTACCGCCGGAGGCCTTGGCCCAGCGACGGTTGCCGTCCAGGATGACGCCGATGTGCTTGGGCACCTGGGCGTGGTCGAGTCGGCCTTCCACCCGGCGTGCGTAGAGCCCGTACACCAGGTCGCGCAAGTTCACTGAGTCCACCTCTCGGTTCCGTCGGGGATCGTCCGTCCCCTGGCGGGGTCCCGGGGACCGGTCCCCGCGAGATGCGGCACCGCTTCGCCCCTCCGGGCCGCAGTCCCCGAAGCCGCCACAGTACTGCGCACGGGCCACAGCGGCCCAACCCGGTCTGTCACAAGTCCGTGATAAGGAGGGATGCGTGACTGATACCCCTTCTTACCGAGCCGACACGGACCGCTACGCGTCGATGGAGTACCGGCGCAGCGGCCGCTCCGGGCTCAAGCTCCCCGCGATCTCGCTCGGCCTTTGGCACAACTTCGGCGACGACCGCGCCCTGGACTCGCAGCGCGCCATCCTGCGCCGCGCCTTCGACCTGGGTGTGACGCACTTCGACCTGGCGAACAACTACGGTCCACCGCCCGGCTCGGCCGAGCTCAATTTCGGCAAGATCTTTGCACAGGATTTCTCGCCATACCGTGATGAACTGGTTATTTCGACCAAAGCAGGCTATCTCATGCACCCCGGGCCCTACGGCGAGTGGGGTTCGCGGAAGTATCTGCTCTCCTCCCTCGACGCCTCCCTGAAGCGGACGGGCCTGGATTACGTCGACATCTTCTACTCCCACCGCTTCGACAAGGAGACTCCGCTCGAGGAGACGATGGGCGCGCTGGCCTCCGCCGTACAGCAGGGCAAGGCGCTGTACGTGGGCGTGTCGTCGTACAGCTCCGAGCAGAGTGCCGAGGCGGCCCGGCTGCTGAAGGAGATGGGCGTCCCCGCCCTCATCCACCAGCCCTCGTACTCGATGATCAACCGCTGGATCGAGGACGACGGACTGCTCGACACACTGGAGAGCGCCGGCATGGGATGCATCTCCTTCGTGCCGCTCGCGCAGGGCCTGCTCACCAACAAGTACCTCAAGGGCATCCCGGAGGGCTCGCGGGCCACCCAGGGCAAGTCCCTGGACCCGAACCTGCTCTCCGAGGAGGTTCTGCGGCGGCTGAGGGGTCTGAACGACATCGCGGCCGCGCGCGGTCAGTCCCTCGCCCAGCTGGCGATCTCCTGGGTGCTGCGAGACCCGCGGATGACTTCCGCGCTGATCGGCGCGTCCAGCGTGCGGCAGCTGGAGGAGAACGTCGCGGCGCTGGCCGGACCGCCGCTGAGCGCGGAGGAGTTGAAGGAGATCGACACCTTCGCGGTCGACACCGAGGGCACCAACATCTGGGCCGGGCGGAGCTGACGGGCGGAACCGGGAAGAGAAAACGGGCCGGTCCGTGGGGGGGATACGGACCGGCCCGAGGGGGGGTTTCCACCATAACCCTTCGTACGTCCTGCTGGGTGCCACGCCATGCCGCAACCATGCTGCGGATTCCGCGTACAGCGCACGGTCGGCGGCGGACCGCTGCCGGGGCCGTACCCCACAAGAGCGACCCCCGCATACGGGCGCCAGGTTGACGGCGGGTCAGGCCTACGACTGGCGGGCTTTGTTGGCGAGAATCCGCTCCATGAAGGTGTCACCCCACTCGCCGAGCGGGAGCAGAGCGGTGTTGAGCGCCTGGCCCATTTCGGTGAGGGAGTACTCGACGCGCGGCGGTACCTCCCGGTACACCTCGCGGTGGACGATGCCGTCCGCCTCCAGCTCGCGCAGCTGCTGGATGAGCATCTTCTCGCTGACGCCGCTCACCCGGCGCTTCAACTCTCCGAAGCGGTACGTCCCGTCGTGCAGCACCCACAGGATGAGGGGCTTCCACTTTCCGCCGACGACGTCCACAGCCGCGTCGAGGCCGCAGCGGTAGGAAGTCTTGATCTTGGCCACCGCAACTCCTCGCAGATGTACGACACTTGGCGACACTTACCGTTTCGCCAGTACACCACCGTACGAGGGCGAGGCCCGAGCCAGAGCGGTAATGCGGACAGAAACTGGCCTAATTCGGCCCTAGAGTCGTCCCATGACGACGCACAGTGTGACGTGGACCGGGGCCAACGCCCGCCGGATGCTGCGCCAGGGGCTGGCCGAACCCGCCAAGAGCTCCCCCACCGCGATGGCCGCCGCCATGCTCGGCGCGCATGCGCAGGTGCTGTCCGCCGCCGAGCTGTCACTCGCGCTGCGGCTGGACGGCGGCGCGACCCGGGCCGATGTGCGCGAGGCGCTGTGGACGGAGCGCAGCCTGGTGAAGACGTACGGACCGCGCGGCACGGTCCATCTGCTGGCCACGGCGGATCTGCCGATGTGGACCGGGGCGCTGTCCGCGATCCCGTCCGGCGCGAGCCCGATGCCGGCGGACGTACGGATGACCGCCGAGCAGACCGATGAGGTCGTCGCGGCCATCGGGGACGCACTCGCCGGTGCCGAGCTGACGATCGACGAGCTGACGGATGCGATCGTGGCGCGCACCGGGCCGTGGGCCGGGGACCGGGTGATGGACGCCTTCCAGGACAAGTGGCCGCGCTGGCGGCAGATGACGCACACGGCCGCGCACCGCGGGGTGCTTGCCTTCGGGCCCAACCGCGGCCGCAAAGTGACCTACACCAGCCCCGGCGTGACCCCCATGGAGTCAGCCGCCGCGCTTTCGGAGCTCGTACGGCGGTATCTGCACGCCTACGGGCCCGCAACGCCGCAGCACTTCGCCAAGTGGCTTGCCACTCCGAAGAGTTGGGCTGATGAGCTGTTCACGACCCTGGCGGGCGAGGGAACGATCGAGGAGGTGGCGTTCGAGGGAAGCCCCGCGTGGGTGGCGGCCGGTGACACGGCCTTCCCCGACGCGCCGCCACGGGGTGTGCGGCTGCTGCCGTACTTCGACGCGTACACCATCGCCTCCCAGCCCCGCGAGCTGCTCTTCCCCGGTGCCGCCTACGAGCGGGCGCTGGCCGGCGGACAGGCCGGGAACTACCCGGTGGTGCTGGTGGACGGGACCGTCGCCGGCGTCTGGCACCAGCGGCGGTCCGGGCGGCGGATCGCGGTGACGGTGGAGCCGATCGGGGCTGGGCCGGCCTCCGCCGCCGCACGCGGTGAGCTGACGCAGCAGGTGCGGCGGGTCGGCGAAGTTCTGGAAGGCCGGGCGGAGTTGACGGTGGGGAGGGTCACGGTCGGGCCGCATGCCTGAGACGCAGCAGGGTGATGCCGTCGCGCTGGGCAATGCGCTCGTAGCCGTACCTGCGCTGTGCCAGGCCGAGTTCGGCCACCTGCTGCGCGAGCGGATAGGGCCAGTGGCCCGTGCGGTACGGCCAGGCCTCGGGCGCCCTGCTGTCGTGAATGATCCACTCGGCGGTGGGGCGGGGCAGCCGCTTCGTGTCGTACTCATAGAGCCGCGCGCGGACCGGGAAGGTCGGGAAGAGAACCACCTCGCAGCGTGAAGTGAGTTGCGGGGCGAGGCGGTTGGAGGCCGCGACGGTGGCGCCGTCGGGGATTTTCGCGATGAGTGAGCGGGCGGCCTCGATATGGGGGGTCGTCTGCCAGGTGGCGCGCTGGGCCAGCTGGGCGAGGGGGAACGACGGCAGCATGACGACGGTGACCGCGAGGACCGTGACGAGCGAGGCGCGGATGTGGCGGGCGGCGAGCGGATGATCCGCGCCGCGCCACTGCCGCAGCGTGTCGATGAGCCCGGCGGAGACGACCGGCATCAGTACGGCGCTGTAGTGGAAGGACGTGCCCCAGTGGAAGCCGTTCTGGGACAGCATCCGCCAGGCCAGTGTGGGCAGGGCGAGCAGCGCGAGCGGTGAGCGCAGGGCGAGCAGCGCGGACGGCGCGAAGACCAGGATCAGGGTCATGGCCTTGATGTCGGGGCGCAGCGCGTCGAGCGGGGCGAAGGCGATCGTGGTGAGCAGCGAACTGTGTGTGCCCTCGGCCAGGTTCTCGCCATGGGCGTAGCCGCCCGCCGGATTGAAGGCGGGCAGCAGCAGCTCGATCTCGATCGCCGAGGCGAGCAGGCCGGCCGCCGCGGTGACGAGGCCGAGCCGGCGCGGGCCCTTCCAGGCGACGTAGCAGCCGAGCGCGGCGAGGGTGAGCCCCAGGTCCTCCTTGACCAGCACCAGCGGTGCCGCCCAGGCGACCGCCGGGACCCAGCGACGTCGGGCCAGCGCCTCCAGGGCGAAGGAGAGCAGCGGCACGGCGAGCGCGACCTCGTGGAAGTCGAAGGCGGCGGCGGATGCGATGCCCCAGCTCAGGCCGTAGCCGAGGGCGACGGCATGCGCCGGACGGCGGCCGAGCACGCGCAGCGCCCGGCGCACGAGCGGCACGGCGGCCAGCGCGAGCAACGAGGACTGGGCGAGCAGCAGGCACAGGGGGGACGGCCACAGGCGGTAGAGGGGGGCGAGGACGGCGAGCGCCGGATGGAAGTGGTCGCCGAGCAGATTGAACTTCTCACCGCGCAACGGCACGATGGGCGGCCGCAGTTGGGAGTAGGCGCGTACGGCCTGCTCGAAGATGCCGAGGTCGTAGCCGGTGGTGCGCAGCAGCAGGTGGCGCCGTACGGCGACGGTGGCGTAGAGCAGAAAGAACGCCGCCGCCCAGGTCCAGGGGAGCAGGGCGGCGGGGAAGCGGGCAGTCGGGCGGGATCCGGGTTCCGGCGAAGGGGCGGGGACGGGGGACCGCAGCAGTCCACGTCGCGCCACCGCATTGTCAGAAAATGTCCGCATGCATCCGGATGCTAGACGGGCCTGACGGCGCCGGACGGGCTTGACCGCCTCGATGAGGAAGCGCGTCGCCGAGCCGTGCGGCGGCGGTGCCACGCCGTGGCCGAGCCGTGCGCAGCCGGTGCTACCTCGTCGCCGCGAGGGCTCCGAGCAGCAGACCGCACAGCGCCCCCGCGATCATGAAGGGCCCGAAGGGGATCGAGGTCTTGCGGCCGGCGCGGCGCAGGGCCATCAGACCGAGGCCGTACAGCGAGCCGAGCAGAAACCCGGAGAAGGCGCCGAAGAAAAGGACCGTCCAGCCGTACCAGCCGAGGACGACACCGAGCGAGAGCGCGAGTTTGACGTCGCCGAAGCCCATGCCGTTCGGGTGGATCAGGAAGAGCACCAGGTAGGCGGCCCCGAGGACGAGCCCGCCGAGCAACGCGGCGGGCCAGGAGCCCGCGGCGCCGGGGAACAGTGCGGCGAGCCCGAGCAGGGCGGCGGCCGCGGCGGCCAGCGGGAGGGTGAGCTGGTCGGGCAGCCGGTGGACCGTGCGGTCGACGACGGCTAGCAGTACGGCGAAGGGCGTCAGCAGCAGCCAGACGGCCAGCTCGGGGCGCGGCCCGGTGGCGGCGGCGAGGACGGCGCAGCTGACGGCGGTGACGAGGGGGACGGTGTACCGGGGCGGCGCGTCGGGCTCTCGTGTCGCCGCACCGTCGGCCGTACGGACCGGAACGGCCGTGGCACAGACCGCAGGGACCGCACAGGCTGCACACGAAGAGCCGCCGAGCCAGCCCCCAGCGGGCCCGGTGAAGGGGTGCCCGGCGGGGCACGCGTCCCGCCACGCCTCCCCCGGCTCGACGGAGAGCCGGTACGCGGCGCGCGGGACGAGCAGCCCGGCGGCGGCGCCCCAGAGGACGGCGACGGCGATCAGCGTGGCGTACACGGCAGCGAGCGTAGGCGGCCGGTCCGGGTCCGGTCATGGGCCCTGGGGCCCACTCCTGGCGCTCCAGGGCCCATGACCGCACGCCGGGCGCTACGGTCTACGACCATGGCTGGACGGCATCAATGGCACGGCGGCACAGGGACGTTGAGGGTTTCCGGACGGGATGCGGCGGTGCCGGTGGAGATCGCGGCCACGTACGGGCCGCGGCGGCGGGGGCTGCTGGGGCGGGACGGGATCGAGGGCGCGATCCTGCTGACGCCGTGCAACAGCGTGCACACCTTCCGGATGCGCTTCGCCATCGATGTGGCGTATCTGGACAAGGAGTTGAGGGTCGTCGACCTAAATGTGATGGAGCCGGGGCGGCTCGGCAGGCCACGGCTGAGGGCGCGGCATGTACTGGAGGCGGAGGCGGGGGCGATGGCCGGCTGGGGCCTGCGCCCGGGTGTGCAGGTGATGATTGCCTGAGCTCAGCGAGCTCAGCCACCTGTACGCAGCCACCTGTGGGGTCAGTCGTGGCGACGGCTCAGACCTGTTGGGCGGGCCGGGCGACGTGGCCACGGCTCCTGTTGGGCGCGGCGCGGGTCGTCGCGGTGGCGGCTCAGAGCTCCCACGGCGACGGGACCTGTTCCGTCGCCTCTCCGCGACGCCCGACAAGCGCCCACGCGCCGAGCCCCAGCAGCAGTACCGTCCCCAGTCCGATCGCCCCGATGCCGAGCGCCTTCAGCGCCGCGTTCTCCGCGCCGCCGTCCTCGATGCGGCCCTCCTGGGCGGCCGCCCGGTCCGCGTCCGTGATGCCGAACCCGGCCGCCGTCGCGTCCCCGTCGTACGCCGGGCCCTGCTGTGGCTCGCCCCCGATGCCCACGCGCAGGGTCATGGGGAGGGTGCTGTCGATCTGGCGGTCGAGGGTGACCCTCACGTAGTACCAGCCGGAGAAGCGCATCGCGCCCGTGTCGTCCTGGGCCGAGACACGGTTGGAGAAGGCGGCCGGAGCAGTGCCGAAGCCGACCGCCGCGGGCTTGCCCAGGTAGTTGGTGTCTGCGCTCCGCACGAATCCACGGGCGGTGTTGAACAGGGACAGCCGCAGCCCGCCGACCACCACCGGCGCCTGTTCGGTCGTCGTATTCGCGAACTCCGCGTCGAGGAACAGCTGCTGCCCCCAGTCGACCGGCACCTTGTAGAAGCGGCTCTCACCGGGGCTCAGTTCGTCCTTCCAGGCCCCTTGTCCCACCGCGGGCGCATCGTTGAAGCCGGTGCCGCCGCTCACACCCTTTGCTGTCCCGGCAGCGGGCTCGGGTGCCTGCGTACCCCATGTGGACGGCGCCGACGGCACCACCGCCCCGGCCTTCAGCCCCGGCTCCGTCATGTACTTCAGCTCCACTGGCCAGCCACCTGTGCCCGGGCCGCTGCCGGAACCGGTCCATTCGACGCTGTAGAGATAGTCGCCCGCGCTCTGGCATTCCCGGCCGTCCCCGATGCGCCGGGTGGCGTAGTCGGCGATGGGACGGGAGGTGGCGCTGCCGAAGCTGACCTCGTTGCTGACGCTGCACTTCACGCCGTCGGTGGACTCCAGCGTGACCCGGATTCCGTCCGTGGGCTGCACCGCGCTCCCGGGCGGTGGAGCGAGAACGGCCGAGACGTAGGCATTGGTCCTGGCATCCAGTTCCACCCGGTAGTACTTCTTCTGCCCGGCGGAGATGGTGTCGGTGTACGTCCCCGGCCGCAGCCTCGGCCCATCGGTACTCGCCGCGGCTCCTCGTACGGGAATGGCGCCCTGAGCCGTCCGGTACGGCGCCAGGTTCTCCGGCCCGACCGGAGACGAGGCCTCGACCGGCACGGCCGCCAAACCGAGGGTACAGAGGGCCAGCACGATGACCGCTCCGGCTCTGCCACTTGTCACTGATCCGCTCTCCTCCGCACCCGACCAGTCTGCACGCACAGGTCTGCCCGCCAGGTCTGCCCGCACAGGCGAGGGCCGGCCCGCGGCATGCTGCGGGCCGGCCCTCGCCGGGACTTTCACCCCTTGGGGAAGGAAACCTCGACCCGGCGGTTCTTCTTGCGTCCTTCTTCGGTCGCGTTGTTCGCGATGGGGTACTGCTCGCCGTACCCACGGATCTCATAGGTGATGCCGAGGGAACTCAACTGCTGTGACAGCACACTGTGTACGGCGACCGCGCGCTGCTTCGACAGCACGTCACCGTGCTCGGAGGTACCGAGATCGTCGGTGAAGCCGAAGACGCGGACCTTCTTGGCGTCCTGATTCTTGATCTCCGCGGCGATCGCGGCGATGCGGGCGTTCGCCTCGCTGGAGAGCTTCGCGCTGTCCTTGCCGAAGAGGACTTCGGCCTGAAGGGCGAACGTGATGTCGGCGTTGGTGTCCTCGCGGCGCTCCTCGCCGCCGATCTCCTCGACGACCGACTTGATGTCGATCACCTTGGGCGCGGCGAGAGTTGCCCCTTCAGGGAGCTTGAGGTCGGAGTCCTTGGCATCGATCTGGACGGGCGCGGAAGCCGACGGGGTGGGATACGGTCCGTCCTCGGCCACGGCATCCACGGGACCCACAAGGCCCAGAGAGAGGGCGCCCACGAGGACGGTCACCGCCGAGCGCGAGCGGCGCCGGGTGTGGGTGGTGGGGGCGCTCATCAGGAGATCTCGATCGTCGTGCTGGGGAACCCCGGGAGCTGGAGGGCGACCTTCGTAGTGGAGGTCGGCGGCGCGGGGAACTGGGCGAAGAAGGTGAGAATCTGACCGGGCTTGATGTAGCTGTTGTAGGCATACGTGGTCAGGGGGCGGTTGTCGGTGTCGCGCAGTACGTAGTAGCGCTTCCTGCCCTTGGAATCGACTAGCGTCATTCCCGCGAATGAGTTGCCCGTAGCTGCTACAGACTGCTCCAGGCCGTTCCAGCTCACGGGTACGGTGTACCCCTCACTGCCAGGGTTCTTGAACTGTCCGTCCACAGTGAGAAATCCGCCGTCATCACGCTTTGCTGAATAGACGGCCAGCTCCAGCCCTCCATCGCCTTTGACGTTCGCGATGGGGTCTCCGGACGTGGGCGCGGTCGCGTTGTCGCTCTTCCCGTCATCGCTCTTGTCCGGGGCCGAGGAAGAGGAGGCCGGCTCCTTGCCCTTGTCCTCTCCACCGTCACCCCCGCAAGCGGTCAGCGAAAAGGTCAGGGCCGCAGAGAGCAACGCAGCCGCCCCGGCCCGGCGCATGGTCCTCATGTGCCGCATACTCATCAATCCTGTTCCTTTGCACTCATTCGAGGTCAGTCCTCGGCCAGTCGGACGGTGAAGAGGTCCGCAACGTCGGGAAGCAGCTCCAGGTGCCCGGGGTCGATCTCCCACTCCTGGGTATCGCAGACGAGCTTGCCCAGAGGCGGCTTCTCCTTCTCGTCCCCACTCCCGGGAGGCCCCTTTGACTCATCCGGCTCACGAGGCGTGAAGGCGCAGCGGGGCTCGACCACAGCCGTGGCTCTGGCCGTCGCGTGCCGGTCTGCCGTCCCCTCGACGATGTTGTCCCCCATTGGCTTGAGGGACGTGGCCTCCACGGTGAAACCCCAGCGCCCGTCCGTGAGCTGGGTGCAGCCAACGCTCGCGTCGTTGCGGGCGGCGAACCGAGTGGCTTCCAAGCAGCCGTTGGCCGTCCCTGTCACATCTCCGTCGAAAAGGCCTGGCAAGTCATTGACGAAATCCGCCAGATCCAGTTGGTCCCTGGACTCCTGGGCGGCCGCCAGGGCAGCGGCGTCGGCCGCCGTCTGGGTGCCGTTGCGGCTGATGTCCGCCTGACCGAACGCGAGGTATACGAGCGCAAAAAAGAGCAGGCCAACCACCGCTGTGATGTACAGCGGTGTGGCCTGCCCCGTGTCTGTCTGTACTGGCAGAATCAGCCGGCTCCGCCGCCCCCTCCACCACCGCCCCCACCGCCGCTGTTGAGGACCGAGTTGATCTTCTCCCGGAACGTGTTTGCGATCTGAGTACCCATGTTGGTCTGCAGCAACAGCACCACGATGGCCACCACCAGAATCGTGATGCCCACATACTCGATCGCGCCCTGACCCCTGTCCTTGCGGCTCTTGATGCCCTCGAGGACCGAGTCCCTCCAGCCGGCCACATAGACCCTGGCCGCTGTCGCGGCCTTCAGCCCGACGTCCGTCATGGCGTTCCCCTCCGGTTTTGTACGACTCCCTGATGTCGGCTCTCCCGTTTCCGGCTTCCCCCTGACCGGACCCGGCGACACCGGAAACGTACGACTGTAAGGAATCGCCCGCCATGGGCCTCAGGGCCCAACTCCGGGCCCAAACCCCGGGCTGGGCCCTCTGCCAACGGGGCGGCACACGCTCAGCCATGCGCTGCCGACCCCCCTCGCGCAACGGCGTGCCAGATGGCGATGGCTTCGCCGCGGCTCCCCGCGTTCAGCTTGCCGAAGATGCGGTTGATGTGGTTCTTGACGGTCTTCTGGCTGATGAAGCAGGACGCGGCGATCTGCTGGTTGGTCATGCCGGACGCAATCAGCTCCATCACCTCCACCTCCCGTCGGCTCAGCTCCGTGATCACTCCGCGCAGCCCTGCGGCCACTCCGCGGCCCCGAGACGAATGTGCCACATCCGCTTGCGAAAGCGAAGGCATTCGAGCAAATCCCTGTGCCACCAGGTCGGCTGGAAAGGCAGCTGGCGACTGGCTCGTTGACCGGTCGCCCGCAGCGTGTGGGTCCGCGCCGTACACGGACGCAGACGGTTGCTCGGGCGAAGCCGACCGTTGGCAGGGGCCGGTGAACGCCGTGCCCAGACCGTCGGGCAACGCCGGGCCGCGGCCCCCGCCCGCCCCCTCGTCCCGCACCCTCGCCAGCAGTGCGCTGGAGGCCGAGTGCGTGAAGTGCACCCGGCCCAGCTTGATCTCCCGTACTGCGGTGACGAGTTGGTCGGCGGTGAATTCGCCGTGTACGAGATAGCCGCCCGCGCCCAGGCGCAGCGCCTCGTGGACGATCTCGCTCTCCCGGCTGTAGGTCATCATCAGCACCGGGGCCAGTCGCACCAGGTGCGGCAGGGCCGATATACCGTCGACGCCGGGCATGCGGACGTCCAACAGTACGACATCCGGGCGGAGTTGGACCGCGGCCTCGTAGGCCTGACGTCCGTCCGCCGCCTCCGCGACGACCTCGAGGTCGTCGCGGCCCTGGAGCAGAACGGTCAGGCCCGCCCGTACGACCGGGTTGTCGTCGGCGACGACAACGCGCAGGGGCGGGGCCTTGGGCATGCGGGCCGGTCCCGGCAGGGCGGGGAACTCGCCGGTGGGTACGGGTGATGCGGGTGGCGCGGAGGCCGGGGGAATGCCCGTGGTGTGGCCGGAGCTGACCGGGGTGGCGTGCGAGGACGTGTGCTGCGAGACATGGGACTGCTGGGTCCAGTTCTGCCCCGAGCTGTGGGAGATGTCGTCCGGCATGCTGCAGCCTCGTCTCGGAAGTGGGGGACGGTGGGTTGGGTTGAGGTAGTGAGCAGGTCAGTGAACAGATCGGTGAACAAATCGGTTGAGCAGGTCAGTTGAGCAGCGGGGTCCGGTGGTGCGCGGGCCGAGCTGGTTGCGTGGGGATGCCGGGCGCGAGTCTCAGTACGGCGGCAGGCAGGTCCAGGCGGACTTCGGTGCCCTTCGCCGCCCGGCCTCTGCCGATCCGGATACGGGCCCCGATGGCGGCGGCACGCTCGACCATGCCGACCAGGCCGAAGTGGCCCGCCCGCCGCAGGTCTTCCAGTGTGGTCCCGGGAGGTAAGCCCTGCCCGTCGTCGTACACGCTGATTCTCAGCACCTCGCCCACAAGTCCCGCCGAGACGTCCAGACAGGTGGGGTGCGCATGGCGATAGGCGTTCTCCATGGCCTCGGTGGCGATGGTCAGGGCCTGCCGGGCGACCGCCTGGGGCACCGGCGGCACGGGGATGTCGCCGAGCCCGCGGAAGCCGGCCCGCATGCCGTGGCGGCGGGCGAAGTCCTCCGTCCTGGCGCGGAGTTCGGCAAGGATGTCGACCCCGCCGTCCAGGCCGGACTCGCGGCGCAGATCCGACAGGAGCTCGCGTGATTCGGTCGCGGCCCGGCGGGCCGAGCGGGCCACCAGCTCGGCCTGGTGCCTGACGGTCAGCGGGTCCATCCTGTCGGCGGTGCGGGCGAGGCCGTCGGCCGCCAGTGCCAGGCCGTGGAGCGTCTTGGCGACGGAGTCGTGCATCTCGCGGGCGAGCCGGGCCCGCTCCTCCTCCACCGCGTCGCTGACGGCGAGCCGGGCCCGGGTCTCGGTGAGCGCCTGGGACGCGGCGCCGAATCCGAGCAGGAGGTTGCGCAGCGTGCTGCCGACGGCTCCCGCCATCACACAGAGGCCGACCATCAGCAGCGCCGACGCGTCCGCCTCGATCTCCTGGTTGATGGCGTAGGCGGCGGCGAGCAGCAGGGACTGGAGCGGCGCGAAGATCGCGGCACCGCGCCACCCGTACACGAGCCCGGCGAGGAGCGGGGTGCAGAACGTGACGTAGGTGAGCGTGGAACCCGGCGAGGCGGAGAACAGCAGCAGTGCCCCGAACAGCATGTCGACGGCGAGCAGCGAAGGGTGCCGCAGCAGCACGGGGCCGAAGCGCTCCCAGTCGCGCAGCAGCACATAGGACACCATGACCGTGACGAGAACGGCCGCGCCCACCAGCCAGCCGCCCAGCCCCCGGTCGACGCGTGCGAGGGCGAACGGGGTGGCGAGCGCGGTCATGGCCAGGCGGAAGCCGAACAGCTGGCGGCACAGCGCCTGGAGCGCGTTGACCTGGATCGGCAGCGACGGCACATGTCCCGGGGCGCTCGCGGGCGCGCTCGTCCCGGCCCCACCGGTCAGCGCCGTCCTGGTCGGCCGCGGAACCCGTCCCATGTCCGGTTCAGCCTCCGAAGATGTCGCTGAAATTGACGTTGGCGGCGTAGTAGAAGCCGACCACGATCAGGATCATCGTCCCCGGGAGCATGAAGCTGGTGACGATGAGCGTGGCTTTGGGGACGGCCTTGGCTGCTTTGCGGCGGGCGTTCTGCGCGTCGGTCCTGCGCATGTCGTTGGCGATCTGGATGAGGGTGTCGACGATCGGCGCTCCGAGTTCCTCGCCCTGCTGCAGCGCGGACACGAACATCGACACCTGCTCCGACTGGTTCCGTCTGCGCAGCTGCTCGAAGGCCTCGCGCCTGCTCACTCCCATGTCCATCTGGCGCAGGGTGATCCGCAGTTCGTCCGCCCAGGGCCCCTCGTACTTCTCCGCGACACGCTCCAGGGCCTGCCGGAACCCGAGTCCTGCGGAGACCACGACGGCGAGGACGTCGAGGAAGTCCGGGAGCGTGCGCTCGATGTCGTCCTTGCGCCTGCTGATGGCCGCCCACAGGAGTATGTCGGTCCAGAACAGGCCGTACAGGACGAAGAACACGGCGAGTACGAACCGGCCGTTCATCAGCATGCCGAGGGCCACCAGTGAGCCGAGGCCGCCGTACACGGCGCGCCGGGCGGCGTAGCGGTCGACGGTCAGACCGCCCGGGTTGCCCGCCATGTCCAGCTTCCGACGGACCGCGTCGACCCGCTTGGGCCCCATCATGCGCAGGACGTACGGGGCGTACCGCATACCCAGGCGGTCGATGACGGAACCTGTTGCGGTGGTGCGGGTGGCGCCTACCTCCAGCGCGACGGCGAGGTCGCCGGGGAGCTTTGCCTCGGCGCGGTACATGCGCACGCCCAGGAAGGCTCCGTAGACGGCGAGTCCGATGACGGCCGCGAGCAGCAGTCCCATGGTGTACTCCCTCCCTTCGGATACGGATCGTCAGACGGACACGGACCGGATACGGACACGGATTCAGATACGGACATGGATCAGATACGGACGCGGGTGAGGCGGTTGATGAGGAAGAAGCCGAGCGCGTAGAGGCCCGCCGAGACGAGCACGGCGAGCCTGCCGACCAGGGCGCTGGTCATGTCGTCGAGGGCGCCGGACCGCATCCCGTTGATGAGCAGCAGGAAGCCCGTGCCGAGCACCGGGACCGCCACCGCGGTCACCTTGACCTGCGAGAGCAGGGTGGTGACCTCGCGGCGGGTCTCCTTGCGCTCCTCCAGGGTCTCGGTGAGATTGCGCAGCGAGGAGACGATGGTGCCGCCGGCCCGGTTGGACAGGATGAGGGTGGTGACGAGAACGGTCAGCTCGCGCGACGGCAGACGCGCGGCGAGATCGTTCAGCGCGTCGTCGAGCGACCGGCCCAGAGCCAGCTGATCGGTCACGCGCCGCAGCTCTTCCCTGGCCGGATCGTCAAGCTCCTCCACGGCCATGCCGATGGCTGTGCGCAGCGCGAGACCGGCCTGGGTGGCATTGGCCAGTACCCGGGTGAGTTCGGGGAGCTGGTTGATGAACGCTTCGGTGCGCTTGGCGCGTTGCCAGTCGAGGAACCCGTTGGCGCCCCAGATCCCGATGACGGCGGCGATGATCCCGAAGAAGGGCGCGAAGACCGATGCGGCGATGAGGTAGAGGGCGAGCAGTGCGCCGAGTACGGAGACGAAGTACTCGCCCGGAGTCAGGTCGAGGCCGGTCGCGGAGATCTTGCGCTCGATGCGCCTGCCGAGGCGTGTCCTGCGCAGCCACCGGTCGACGCCCCTGAACCGACGGCGTCGGCCGCTCTCGATCGCGAGCTGTCCGCTCTGGGTCATCCGCTCCAGCAGGGCCTGCCGTTGAGCCTGTCCCGATGCGTAGACATGCACGCCGACGACGGCGAGCACACAGCCGAGCAATGTGACGGCCATCGTCAGGAGCGGGAGGTTATTCATCTCGGGCGGGGCCTTCTGTGTGAGCGGACGGGGGCGGACTGCTGCGGCGGGCCGGTCAGGCCGTCGATGTGCGCGAGGCAAGCTGCTCCTCGGACAGCGCGACGCCGAAGGCCGGGGGAATCGACTCGCCGGCCATGTAGAGGCGGTCGGCGACCCGTCGGGGCAGCGGGAAGTACTCGAACTTCCCGTAGATACGCCCGTCCGGGGCCATGGGCTGGGCATCGAAACGGCAGACCGTGACAAACCGGTAGTCCTCACGGCCGTACGAGTCGACGATGGCGATCTCGGTGATCTTGCGGGCGCCGTCGGCGTGCCGGGTGAGCTGCACAACGACATCGACCGCGCTGTTGATCTGGTCATGGATCGCCACGAAGGGGATCCCGACCTCGGACATGGAGCTCAGGGTCTGCAGTCGCATCAGCGCGTCCTCGGCGCTGTTGGCGTGGACGGTGGCGAGCGAGCCGTCGTGGCCGGTGGACATCGCCTGGAGCATGTCGAGCGTCTCGCCGCCGCGGACCTCGCCGACGATGATGCGATCGGGCCGCATGCGCAGGGAGTTGCGCACCAGATCGCGAATGGTGACCCGGCCCTTGCCCTCGACGTTGGCGGGACGGCTCTCCAGCGTGATCACATGCGACTGCTGAAGCTGGAGCTCGGCGGAGTCCTCGATGGTGACGATGCGCTCGCCACCCGGGATCAGTCCCGACAGAGCGTTGAGCAGCGTGGTCTTTCCGGTACCGGTGGCGCCGGAGACGATCACATTGAACTTGGCGCGTACCAGGCCCGCCAGCAGCATCAGTATCTGTTCGTCCAGCGAGCCCAGGCCGATCATCTCCTGGAGCGTGAAGGCCCGGGGGAAGCGCCGGATGGTGAGGATCGGGCCGGTCAGGGAGAGCGGTGGAATGATCACGTTGACGCGCTCCCCGCTGGGCAGCCGGGCGTCGACCATCGGATTGGCCTCGTCCACCCGCCGGTTGACGGTGGAGACGATGCGCTCGATGGTCTGCATCAGCTGCTCGGTGGAGGAAAAGCGCATGGGGAGCAGCTCCAGCCGTCCGCTGCGCTCCACAAAGACCTGCTCGGGTCCGTTCACCATGATTTCGCTGATGGAGGCGTCTTCGAGGAGCGGTTCGAGGATGCCGAGGCCGAGGGCTTCGTCGACGACCCTGCGGATGAGCTGGGAGCGCTCTACGGTGGAGAGGACCGGGCCCTCACGGCTGATGATGTGGCCCAGGACCCGCTCCAGACGAGCGCGTCGCTCGGCTGCCGCGAGGGCGGACATCTCGGCGAGGTCGATCTCCTCGAGGAGCTTGGCGCGGTAGACCCCGACGAGGCGGCTCTCCTCGCTCTGTCCGTTCGTCGGCTCGGGGTTGTTGATGCGCGCCCGCAGACCCATGACTTCAACTCCCTTGTACGGCTTGCCTGGTGCTGTCGGTTCAGTCGCGGGGCATGGTGGCGCTCTTGGTGGTGGTGAAGTCGAGGCTCGGAACGAGAGAGGGAACGGTGACCGTGGCCTCGACCGTGACCTCGTCGCCCTGATCGGAGCAGGTAAAGCTCGCTTGGAGCCAGGAGCTCACCGACTCCCGGCCCGCCTGCTGATAGGAGATGCGTGGCTGGTGCTGCGAGGCCACCCGGGCCGCTGCCCGCGCCGCCGTGCCCGCCTGCTGCGCGGCGTACACGGCCAGGCCCACCTGGACCGCGACCATGGCCACGAAGAGCAGCATCACGAGCCATCCGCCGTACTCGATGACCGCCTGGCCCCTGTCGTCCCGACAGGCTGGCTGCTTGCGCATGGCTCAGTTCCTCTCCGTCGCGGCGGCGGCACGGCCGGGCACGGTGAGCGGGAGGCTGAAGCCGCCGGGGAAGAGCAGCGGGACTTCGAGGTCTGCCTCGGCCTTGACCAGATCGCCCTCCTGGTGGCAGGTGATCTCGCGCGTCCACGCTCCGGGCACGTCCACCTCGCCTGCCCGTTTGCAGGCCGCGGCCCGGTCTCCTTCCGCCACCGTGCCCGCGCTGACCGCCTTGTCGGCGGCGTTGCCCGCGAGCACGAAGGTGTAGCCGACGAGCGCCGCCTGCCACAGCACGACCATCGTCACCAGAATGATCGGGACCATGCCCGTGAACTCGATGACGGACTGTCCCCGGTCATCACGCAGGCAGGGGCCCCGGTAACGCACGCGTACCGCTCGACCTTTCATGACGCAACGCTCCCCCTCACCTCGGTGTCACCTCGTACGGCCCGGACGGCGGCCACCGCCGAACGAGCCCCGGTCTCCGCGGAACCTGCTCGGCTTCTCGGCCGATCCGGTCTTCACGAGCCCCAGCTCTCCCGCCAGTTGCCACAGTGCTTGTTTCACCGTGGACTTGGGTTCCAAATCCTGCATCCGGCCGGCGTCGACGACGGCTTGAAGTTCCTTGAAATTGGCGGGGACCGCCACTCGGGCCACCCGGGTCGAGGTGATCTTCTCGACCAGCTGGGGCTGGATCTCCGTATGGCGCGTATGGCGGTTGACGACGGCGACGGTCTCCTCCGCCTTGCGGATCTGGAGCCGGTCCCAGAGCCTGACCATGCGCTTCGTTGCCCGGACGGTGACGACGTCCGGCGTGGTCACCAGCAGTGTGGTGTCCGCCATCTCGATGGCCGCGGCGTTGGCCGTGTTCATATAGGTGCCGCAGTCGATGACGACGACCTCGTAGCGGTGCCGCAGCGCGCTGATGATCTGGCGGACCAGCCGGTCGCTGACGTCCTCGCCGCGTTCGCCCTCCCCCGGCGCGAGCAGCAGCCCGAGCCCCGTCTCATGGCTGAAGAGCGCGTCCTGCAGTACCCGGGGCGAGATGTCCTGGATGGTCGTCAGGTCCACGATGGACCGGCGGAACTGCACATCCAGATACGAGGCCACGTCTCCGCCCTGCAGATCCAGGTCGACGAGCGCGACGGTGTGCCCGGACGCCTGGGAGGCGAGGGCGAGCTGGATCGCCGTCACGGTCGTGCCGACCCCGCCCTTGGCGCCGCTGACGGTGACGACTCTGCCGCCCGGGCCGGTGAAGACATCGGCTCCCTGGCCCAGATGGCGTCGTACTCCGACGGACCAGCCCGCCGCCGCCTGGACGCGCTGCGCCAGCACCTCGTACGACAGCGGCAGTCCCACCAGCCCCCGGGCACCGGAGTCCATCGCGGCCGAGTACAGACCCGGGCTGGCGTCGGAGGTGACCAGGACGACCCCGACCGCCGGAAAGCGCAGTGCCACCTCCCGGATCAGCTCGAGAGCCGGCACCGGTCCGATCCGCTCGTGGACCAGCACGACCTCGGGCAGTTCGTCGAGGGACTCGCCCGCCAGCCGGGACAGCAGGTCGAGCAGTGAGGTCGAGTCGCCCACCGGCGAGGCCGGTTCCACGTCCGGGAGCTGGCTGAGGAGGGTGGTGATGGATCGGGAGGCGTCGGCGTCACCGACGGCCGGGAGGATACGAGTCGTCATCCGGCCCTCACTTGTTCTTGTCTTCGGAGAGGTCGTAGCTGCCGTCTCCCGGGCGCAGCGTGGTGGGGCTGCCGTCGGGAAGCAGGGCAAGGCGTACGTGCTCGGCGAAGGATTCGGCGTAGGCCACGCGCTGCGCGTCGGTGGTGCCCAGAGCGAAGGTGATCGGCACCGCCTCGGTGGGACCGCTGCTGCGTTCGCCCTTCTTGGGGCCCAGCGCGGTGAGCTCGCCGACGTCCAGGACCTTGGCATTGGCGACGATGATCCGGGACTGGTCCCGTTCGGAGTCGTTCCGCGCGGCGAAGGTGGCGAAGATATTGACCCGGTTGCCGGGCCTGATCTTGCCCGCGACTCCGGTGGCGGCATCGATCATGATGGCGATCTCCTGCTGCCCGCTCTCCAGCTGCGGCCGCTTCACGATCATGTCGTCCTGGAGCAGCGAGCCGCCGCGGAGCTGTGTGACGGCAATTTTTCCGTTGATCACGTCGAGATCGGTCACGGCACTCCGGGACAGCCAGCGCTTGGGCATGGTGACCTTCTCGAACTGGTCCGGCTTCAGGGGCGTATAGGGCGCGATATCAGTTCTGACCCGGTAGGCGGCAACCTCGGGTCCGACCTTTGAATTCACATCACTGATCACCGAGAGCACACCGGCGAACGCACCGAGGGCGCAGAGAATCGACAGAAGCAGAAGTACGACGCCGCGGCGCTGCCGTGAATTCATGGGCGGGACAACCTCGTTCGGATACGTGGACTGACGGAGCGGACAGGGAGTGCGGAGCGGGTTGGTGCGCGCTTTCGACAGGCCGCGCCACGGCCCGTGCCGACCGCCCGGGAGGCGGGATCACGAGCCTTGGTGCGTAGGTGCTGAGTGGTTCAGGACACCGGGCGCACGCATATGGTCCTCGGCGGAGGAAAGGGGGGACAGACAGAACCCGCAGCGGTCACCGATCAGTTGAATGCCGCACCAGGAGCACACCTCTCGCCGTACGGACGAAACCAGTTGGTAGAGAACGGAGATGTCGGCAAGGTAGGCGGCGAATTCGATCAACCTGCCCGTGCCCCACCACCGGGGCGATTCGGCGGGCAGTGCGGATTCCTGCACGTTCTGGACCTGCCAGGACGGCGCGAGAGTCCCCGTCACCCAGTCCGACTGCAACTGGCCTCTGGCGACGATCAATTGGGTGGCGAATTCGGGTCCCGCGAGGTCGCCGCTGCCGGCCTTGACCAGCTGGGGGTGGGGATTGGCCAGCACGCCGAACTGGGAGCCCGGAACCCAGGACTTGGCATGGGACTTGAGAGTGACCGGAGCCCGGTCGAGCCTGGTGACCGAGCCGAGCAGTGCACCCGCGTAGACATAGTGAGAGAGCAGCCGGGCCGCGGATGCGACGACTCCCGCACTGAAGTCGCAGACCGATAACTGCCGCATCTGGCGTACGAGTACGGCGAGGCCGAGCGGCGGCAGATCGACCTTCAGCAGCGCGATGCGGTCGCTCTCCAGGACGGAACGGACCGTATGCAGCCGGCGCTCATGAGCCACTGGAAGAGATGAGGAATAGAGGGCGATCACATAGCCGTGCTGTTCCAGCAGGACGGTCATGTCGGCGAGGGCGGCATCCAGCGGCTGAGCGTCCGGCGACTTCAGCAGAGCCGCGGTGGGCGTCTGCTGGTCGGTCGGCGGCAGCACCAGATCTGCGCTGGTGACAGCTATCGCGGTCGGCACGCTGGTTCCCCGTTCGCTCCGGCCGCCGGAGTTCCGACGCCCGCAGATCCCTACTGCTCCGTGCTCCTGTTCCAGCACTTTATCCACGAGTGAGGAGGCAGAGAACACCTTTCAGAACCGAGAGCCTCAACCCGCACACGCTCCGCACAGGCTAAATGGGATGAAAGGGTCATTGGTTAACTCCCGTAACCCCAGGGTGAATTCCACGGTGGCCCTACCGGGCGAGACCGGGGGTGCCACCGTGCCGCGCGCAGCACGGATGCGCGATGCCCGTCCGTATACGAATCGGCGCCAGAGGTCTTGACAACCCGATTGGTCTGGACCAACTTGTACGCCCAGCGGTGGCCACCGTTCCCCCTACCCCTCCACACCCCCAACTCCCCCACCGGAGGCAGCAAGTGGACCGCACCACACGCTCACGAAGACGACCGTCCCGGAAGTGGCTCGGCGGGGCGCTTGCGCTCGCAGTCGGGGCCGGTCTCACTCTCGTGGGCATCACGGGAACCGCGCAGGCCGCCGACGTCAATGTCGCCAAGAACGCCGGCTTCGAGTCCGGGCTCGCCAACTGGACCTGTTCCGGCGGTAGTGGGGCCAATGTCTCCTCCCCGGTGCACGGCGGCGCCTCCGCCCTCAAGGCCACGCCCGCCGGGCAGGACAACGCCAAGTGCACACAGACCGTCGCGGTGAAGCCCAACTCGACATACACGCTGAGCGCCTGGGTGCAGGGCGGGTACACCTACCTCGGCGCCACCGGCACCGGCACGACGGATGTCTCGACCTGGACCCCGGACTCCGCCGGCTGGAAGCAGCTGTCCACCACCTTTACGACCGGCGGCAGCACCACCTCCGTGACGGTCTACACGCACGGCTGGTACGGGCAGGCCGCCTACTACGCCGACGACGTATCCGTCTTCGGCCCGGACGGCGGCGGTGGCGGCGACCCCTCGCCGACCGTGCCCGCCGCCCCCGGCGGTCTCGCGGTCGGATCCGTGACCTCGTCCTCCGTGGCCCTGTCCTGGAACGCCGTGTCCAACGCGACGGGCTACAACGTCTACCAGAACGGCACCAAGGTGCAGTCGGCCACCGGCGCCTCGGCGACCGTGACCGGGCTGAGCGCCTCGACCTCGTACCAGTTCCAGGTGACCGCGACCAATGCGGCCGGTGAGTCCGCGAAGTCCGCTGCGGTGACCGGTACCACCTCGGCCTCCGGCGGCGGTGGCGGTGGCGGCGGGACCGTGCCCAAGCACGCGGTGACCGGCTACTGGCAGAACTTCAACAACGGCGCCACGGTCCAGAAGATCAGCGATGTACCGGCCAACTACGACATCATCGCGGTCTCCTTCGCCGACGCGACCGGCACGCCCGGCGGCGTCACCTTCAACCTCGACACGGCCGGACTCGGCGGCTACACCGTCGACCAGTTCAAGGCCGACATCAAGGCCAAGCAGGCGGCCGGCAAGTCCGTGATCATCTCGATCGGCGGCCAGAACGGCACCGTCACGATCAACGACTCCACCTCCGCCACGAACTTCGCCAACTCCGTCTACTCGATGATGCAGACGTACGGCTTCGACGGCGTCGACATCGACCTGGAGAACGGCCTCAACTCCACCTATATGACACAGGCGCTCAGATCCCTGTCGTCGAAGGCGGGCTCCAAGCTCGTCATCACGATGGCGCCGCAGACCATCGACATGCAGTCGACGTCGAACGAGTACTTCAAGACGGCGCTCAACATCAAGGACATCCTGACCGTCGTCAATATGCAGTACTACAACAGCGGTTCGATGCTCGGCTGCGACGGCAAGGTCTACTCGCAGGGCTCGGTGGACTTCCTCACCGCGCTCGCCTGCATCCAGCTGGAGGGCGGTCTCGCGCCGGCCCAGGTCGGGCTCGGCCTGCCGGCCTCGACCAGTGGCGCGGGCAGCGGCTATGTCTCCCCGACGATCGTGAACAACGCGCTGGACTGCCTCGCCAGGGGCACGAACTGCGGATCGTTCAAGCCGTCCAAGACGTATCCCTCGCTGCGCGGCGCGATGACCTGGTCCACGAACTGGGACGCGAAGTCGGGCAACGCCTGGTCGAACGCGGTGGGCCCGCACGTCCACGCTCTGCCGTAGGGCCCGGCCCCCGACAATCCGGAACAGCAGCGCCGCCGCTCACCCGGCGGCGCTGCTGCACGTTGCGGCCGACGCCCGGACCGGCAGGACCCCGCGGCGCGGACGGCAGGCATTCGGGGGACGGCCGTCCGGGCCAGGTGTTCGCCCATTCGGCCCGGACGGGCGCTTGAGCTCCAGGGCGCTTGAGCTTCCGGGCATACATGCCGATAAGTTCAAGATCGACAATATGGCCGAAGGTGGCCCCTTGACCGGGTCATGCCATGGCTCCACGATGTGCCCACACAACTGCACCACCACACGCGTAACCACATGCGTCGCAACTGAACAACCCCCCACACTCCCCACCCAGGAGACAGCATGCGACTTCGCATCCGCGGCAGAGGCAGGAAGGCCGCAACCTTCGCGGCTCTGACCGCACTCGCCGTTGCCGCCCCCTTCACCGCCAACGCCGCGCCCCCCGATCCCACGGAGAGGACCACCCCGGCAGCCGCCGAGGAGGAACAGATCCTGCAGTACGAGGTCCAGGGCCCGGCCGACGCCGCCGCCCGTACCGCGCTCGCCGCCACCGGTGTCTCGATCGACGAGACCGACGCACGCTCGGTCGTCGTGAGCGCCACCGCCACACAGGTGAAGCGGCTGCGCGCACTCGGCTACACGCCCAGGGCCCTGGGCGCTCCCCCGGCCAGAAACCGGGCCGGCGCGGCCGTCGAACCCTTCGACTTCCCCTCCGCCGACGCGCGCTATCACAACTACGCCGAGGCGAAGGCGGAGATCGACCAACGGATCGCCGCGCACCCGAACATCATCAGCAAGCGCGTCATCGGCAAGAGCTACGAGGGCCGGGACATCATCGCCATCAAGGTCAGCGACAACGTCGCGACCGACGAGAACGAACCCGAGGTGCTCTTCACCCACCACCAGCACGCGCGTGAGCACCTCACCGTCGAGATGGCGCTGTATCTGCTGCGCGAGTTCGGTGACGGCTACGGCAAGGACTCCCGGATCACCAACGCCGTGAACGGCCGCGAGATCTGGATCATCCCCGACGTCAACCCGGACGGCGGCGAGTACGACATCGCCACCGGCACCTACCGCAGCTGGCGCAAGAACCGTCAGCCCAACTCCGGTTCGTCGAGCGTCGGCACCGACACCAACCGCAACTGGAACTACAAGTTCGGCTGCTGCGGCGGCTCTTCGGGCTCCCCGGGCTCCGAGACCTACCGTGGCCGGGCCGCCGAATCCGCCCCCGAGGTCAAGGTCGTCGCCGACTTCACCCGTAGCCGGATCGTCGGCGGCAAGCAGCAGATCAAGGCGGGCATCGACTTCCACACGTACAGCGAGCTGGTGCTCTGGCCGTTCGGCTACACCAACTCCGACACCGCCCCGGGCATGACCCAGGACGACCGGAACGCCTTCGCCGCGGTCGGCCAGAAGATGGCCGCGAGCAATGGCTACACGCCGGAGCAGTCGAGCGACCTGTACATCACGGACGGCTCGATCGACGACTGGCTGTGGGGCAACCAGAAGATCTTCTCCTACACCTTCGAGATGTATCCGACGAGCTTCGGCGGCGGCGGCTTCTACCCGCCCGACGAGGTGATCGAGCGTGAGACGAGCCGCAACCGCGACGCGGTGCTGCAGCTGATCGAGAACGCGGACTGCATGTACCGGTCCATCGGCAAGGAGGCGCAGTACTGCACGGGCTGATCGGTTGAGAACCCGGCGCGCCCCGGAACCGCTCGGTTCCGGGGCGCGCCGCGTTCCGCGTACCGCTATACGGCGAGACTGAGCGCGGCCGCGACCGCGAAGCCCGCCACCGAGAGCACCGACTCCAGCACCGTCCACGACTTCAGAGTGTCGCGCTCGGAGATGCCGAAGTACTTGGCGACGATCCAGAACCCGCCGTCGTTGACGTGCGAGGCAAAGATCGAACCGGCCGAGATCGCCATGATGACGAGGGCGAGGAAGGCCTGCGAGTGGTCGCCGTTCTCGACCAGCGGGAGCACGATGCCGGCCGTGGTGACGATCGCGACCGTCGCCGAACCCTGCGCCACGCGCAGCACCAGCGAGATCAGATACGCGAGGACGACCACCGGCAGGCCGACGTCGTTGAAGGTGTCGGAGAGCGCCTGCGCGACGCCGCTCGCCTTGAGGATGGCGCCGAAGATGCCGCCCGCACCGACGACGAGCAGGATGTTGCCGACCGGCTTGAGCGATGAGGTCGACACCTGCTCGAGAGACTTCCGCGACCAGCCGCGCCGGATGCCCAGCAGGTAGTACGCGAGGAGCAGCGCGATCGTCAGGGCGACGAAGGGGCTGCCGAAGAACTCGATGACGCTGCGGAGGGTGGAAGGGTCCAGCGCGATGGAGGAGAACGTCGCGGCGAGGATGAGCACCAGCGGCGTACCGATGATGAGGAGCACCGTGGCGAGGGAGATGGGCGCCTCGGCCGACTGCCCGTCACGCCGCATGCGTTCGGCGGCGACCGCGGCCTTGGCGTCCTCGGCGGCCTCCACCATGTCCTGCGGGACCTCGACGAAGAGCCGCTTGCCGATCCAGGCGGCGTAGCCCCAGGCGGCCAGGACCGCCGGGAGGCCGACGAGTATGCCCATCAGGATGACCCAGCCGAGCGAGACATGCAGCAGACCGGCGGCGGCGACCGGGCCGGGGTGCGGCGGCAGGAAGGCGTGGGTCATCGACAGACCGGCCAGCAGCGGCATCGCGTAGAGGATGATCGACTTGCCGGAGCGTTTGGCGGCGGCGTACACGATCGGCGCGAGGACGAAGATGCCGACGTCGAAGAAGACGGGTATGCCGAAGATCAGGCCGGTGAGGCCCATGGCGAGCGGGGCGCGCTTCTCGCCGAAGAGGTTCAGCAGACGGGAGCTCAGCACCTCGGCGCCGCCGGACACTTCGAGTATCGCGCCGAGCATGGTGCCGAGCCCGATGATGATCGCCACATGTCCGAGGATGCCGCCCATGCCCTGCTCGATGACCGAGACGGCGGCGGACTTCTGGACGGTGCCGAAGAGTTCGGTGACGGAGAGACCGGCGGCGAGGCCGACGGCTATGGAGACGGCGAGCAGGGCGACGAAGGGCTGCAGCCGGACCTTGATGATGAGGAAGAGCAGCAGCGCGATGCCGAGGGCGGCGACGGTCAGCAGACCGGCGGTGCCGTCGATGAGGAGGAGGAGACCGCCGGTGTGCGGCGGGGCGGGTGGTGGTACGTCAGCGGCGACGATCATGGGGATTCTTCCTGTTTCCGGGCAACGCGAATCGCGGGGTGAGCCCGGGAAAGCCGGACAACCACGTGAAGCCGCGATGCGACAGGGGGCAGGGGGGACCGCGGGACGGCGCTCGGGGGAAGCGCGCCACCCCGTGCAGTGGGGGGTTCAGCAAGATCAACCGAAGGTCAGTCGCAGATTCAGCCCAGGACTGCCAATGCGTCGATCTCGATCAGGAGGCCGGCAGGAAGGCCGACGTACACCGTCGTACGGGCGGAGGCGGGGGCCGTGAGGCCCTCCTCCTCGAAGTACGCGTTGTAGATCTCGTTCATCTCGGCGAAGTGGTCCACGTCGGTGAGGTAGACACGCGTCATCATGACGTCGTCCCAGCTGGCACCGCCCTCTTCGAGGACCGCCTTGACGTTGGCGAGGGTCTGGAGGGTCTGCTCGCGCAGAGTGGGGCCGGCGACGGTCGGGGACTGTCCCTCGACGGCGGGCAGGAAGCCGACCTGGCCGGCGACCTGAAGGATGTTGCCCTTCTTGACGCCGTGGGAGAACTTCGCGGGCGGGGCGGTGTGGGTGGCGGGGGTGATCGCGGTCTTCTCGCTCATGGAGCTTCCTTGGGTGGGACGGCTTTTGCGTCGGGTACAGCACCGGAGTACTCCCGGCTGATGGCGTCGGCCGTGCGGCGCACCAGCGGGAGAAGGGTGAGGAGTTCCTCGGCGGTGACGACGACATTCGGCGCGGAGACCGACATGGCGGCGACGACCCGGCCGTCCGCGCCGCGGATGGGCGCGCCGATGCAGTTGATGGACTCCTCGTGGCCGCCGAGGTCGGTGGCCCATCCCTGTCCGCGGACGGCGGCGAGCTCCTTGAGGAACGCGGCGGGGTTCGGGATCGAACGGGATGTGTACATGGGGTAGTCGAGCTTCTCGGCGAGGGCGCGCCGCTCGGCCTCGGGGAGGTCGGCGAGCAGCAGTTTCGCCACCGCGGCGACGGTGATGGCGACGGGCTTGCCGATCCGCGAGTACATCCGGACGGGATAGCGGCTCTCCACCTTGTCGATGTAGAGGACCTCGCTCTCCTCGTACACGGCGAGGTGAACGGTGTGCCCGCACTGCTCGTTGAGCTGTACGAGATGGGGGTGGGCGATCTCCCGCACATCAAGGTTCTCGACGGCTTCCTGGGCGAGCGCGAAGAGGCGGGCGCCGAGGCGGTAGCGCTGGTCCTGCTGGCGGTAGACGAGTCCGTGCTCGTGGAGCGTACGGAGCAGGCGCAGGGCGGTGGACTTGTGCACGCCGAGCCGGTCGGCGACCTGTCCGAGGTCGGCGGGTCCCTGCGCGAGCAGCGGCAGGATGCTCAGGGCGCGATCGACGGTCTGGCTCATGGCGTAGCTACCTCCTCATCCACGGCTGCGGTCCAGCCGGGGCCGAGGTGCAGTGTCTCCCAGCCGCGCGCGTCGAGTGCGACAAGCCGGTCGGCATACGCCTGCGCGGGCGGCACGGCGAGATCCGCGTCGACGGTGAGCGTGGCGGCGGCCATGAGATGCCCGTGCCGCAGCCGGTCGTGGGCGGGGAGCAGGCGGAGGGTGGCGGAGAGAAACCCGGCGGCGAAGGCGTCGCCGGCGCCGACGTGGGCGACGACATCGACGCGGGGCGCGGGCGCGTGGGTGACGGTGTCGGGGCGGGGGCCGGTGTCGGGGCCTGGGCCTGGGCCTGGTCCTGGTCCTGGTCCTGGGCCTGGGCCTGGGCCTGGGCCTGGGCCTGGGCCGCAGCGGGCGTAGGCAACCGCACCCTGCCCGCCCCGCTTCACCACGAGCACTTCCGGTTCACGCAGCGCCTCCCGGATCGCATCCGCGCCCCGCACCCCCCACGCCTCCTCCGCCTCGTCCTCACCTACGAAGACGATGTCCGCGCCCCGGGCCAGGTCGAGAAGGACTTTCGGACCCGCGGCGTCGCGCCACAGGCCAGGACGGTGGTTGACGTCGAAGGAGACGAGCGGGCGCCCCGGGCGCCGCGTCGTCAGGTCACGCATCAGCGCCAGGCAGTCCGCCGACAGCGCCGCCGTGATCCCGGACAGGTGCAGGATCCGCCCCGCCCACACGTCCTCGTCCCGCACCGTCGACCGCGACATCGCCGACGCCGCCGACCCCGTCCTGTAGTAGAGGACCTCATGCGCATCGGCCGCGCGGTCGCCCGCCGTACGGAAGTAGATCCCCGTCGGCCGCTGCGGATCGCGCTGCACCGCCGACGTGTCGACACCGTACGCCGCGATCGCCGCGACCAGGTGCTCGCCGAAGCCGTCCGCGCCCACCCGGCCGACCCACTTGGCACTGTGCCCGGACGCCGCGAGCGCACAGGCGACATTGGACTCCGCCCCGCCGAGGCCGCGTACGAACGACGGCACATCGGCGAGGCGGCCCGGCGCCGTGGGCACAAACGTGACCATGGACTCGCCGAGGCAGACGATGTCCACGGGTCCGGCTCCGGGCACGGTGGCGGTCACGATCGCTCAGGCTCCTCACTGGTGGGCCGCCGGACACCATTGACCCGGCGTTGGCACGGATGTTAGACAGCGGTGAGCGAAGCGCGCAATGCATGTTGCAAATGTTGCAACGCAGAAGAGAATGCGACCCGAGGAGGATCCATGGCAGGCGACAACCCCGTCGGACGACTCGCCGACGAACCCGTCGACCACCGCTTCAAGGCCCTCCCCCCGGACGCCGAGACCGCCGGCCTCACCGTCGGTGCCCTCGCCGCCCAGCGCCGCAACCTCTTCACCGGCGGCTTCACCACCCCCGTCCTCGCCCTCTCCGCCGAGTCCGTCGAGCACAACCTCGCGCTCCTCGAGACGTACTCCGAGCGCCACGGCCTCGCCTTCGCCCCCCACGGCAAGACCTCGATGTCGCCCCAGCTCTTCGCCCGCCAACTGGCCTACGGCGCCTGGGGCATCACCGCCGCCGTCCCCCACCAGGCCCGCGTCTACCGCGCCTACGGCATCCAGCGGATCTTCCTCGCCAACGAGGTCGTCGACCCGGCCGCCCTGCGCTGGCTCGCCCACGAACTGGACACCGACCCCGACGTCCGCTTCATCTGTTACGTCGACTCCGTACGCGGCGTCGAGCTGATGGACGAGGCGCTGCAAGGGACCGGCCGCCCCCTCGATGTCGTCGTCGAACTCGGCGCCGGCGACGGAGCCCGCACCGGAGCCCGCAGTGAAGCCGACTGCGCCGCCGTCGCCGACGCCGTGGCCGCCGCCGAAACCCTCCGTCTCGTCGGCGTCGCCGGCTACGAGGGCGAGGTCCCCCAGGCCGACGGCGACCGCGTACGCGCCTGGCTGCGCCGCCTCATCGCACTGGCCGCCGACTTCGACAGGTCCGGCCGCTTCGCCGCCACCGAGGAGATCGTGATCAGCGCGGGCGGCAGCGCCTGGTTCGACGCGGTCGCGGACGTCTTCGCCGAGATCCCCGAACTCTCCCTCCCCGTACTGAAGCTGCTCCGCTCCGGGGCGTACGTCTCGCACGACGACGGCCACTACCGCCACCTCACCCCCTTCAACCGCGTCCCCGACGAGGGCCGTCTCCAGCCCGCCTTCCGCCTCTGGGCCCAGGTCGTCTCCCGCCCCACCCAGGAGCAGGCCTTCGTCAACGCGGGCAAGCGGGACGCCGCGTACGACCTCGACCTCCCCGAGGCCCAGGTCGTACGCGACGGCCGCACCGGCGAGATCCGCCCCGCGGCCGGCATCACGGTCAGCGGCCTCTCCGACCAGCACGGCTGGGTGCGTACGACACCCGAGGCGCGGCTGGAGGTCGGCGACTGGATCGGCATGGGCCTGTCCCACCCCTGCACCAGCTTCGACAAGTGGCAGCTGATCCCGCTCGTGGAGGCGGACGGCACCGTCACCGACTACATCCGCACCTTCTTCTGAGAGGCCGCCCCATGGATCTCGTCATCCGCGACGTACGCGTCATCGACGGCTCCGGCGGCCCCTCCTACCGCGCCGACGTCGGCCTGGGCGACGGCCGGATCGCCGCCATACGCCGCGAGGGCGGGCCCACCCTGTCCGGCAGACGCACCCTCGACGCACACGGCCTCGCCCTCTCCCCGGGCTTCATCGACATGCACGCACACAGCGATCTCGCCCTGCTCCGCGACCCCGCGCACGAGGCGAAAGCAGCGCAGGGCGTGACCCTCGAAGTCCTGGGGCAGGACGGGCTGTCGTACGCGCCGGTCGACGACGCCACCCTCGGCGAGGTCCGCCAGGCCATCACCGGCTGGAACGGCGGTGCGCCCGGGGACACGACCATCGACTTCGACTGGCGCACCGTCGGCGAGTATCTGGACCGCCTCGACCGCGGCATCGCGGTCAACGCCGCCTATCTCGTCCCGCAGGGCACCGTACGGATGTACGCGGTCGGCTGGGACGACCGCCCGGCGACCGAAGCCGAACTCCGGCGGATGAAGCAGCTCGTTGCCGAGGGCCTCGAACAGGGCGCGGTCGGCATGTCGTCCGGCCTGACCTACACCCCCGGCATGTACGCGGGCGACGCCGAACTGACCGAACTGTGCCGGGTGGTGGCCCGCTACGACGGCTACTACTGCCCGCACCACCGCTCGTACGGAGCCGGGGCACTACAGGCCTACGAGGAGATGATCGCCCTCACCCGCGACGCCGGCTGCGCCCTCCATCTCGCCCACGCCACGATGAACTTCGGCGTGAACAAGGGCAGGGCACCGGATCTGCTCGCCCTGCTCGACGAGGCGCTGGACGCGGGCGCGGACATCAGCCTCGACACCTACCCGTACACCCCCGGCTGCACCACACTCGTCGCGATGCTGCCGAGCTGGGCGGGCGAGGGCGGGCCCGAGGCAGTCCTGACCCGCCTGCGGGACGAGGCAAGTGCCGAGAAGATCCGCCACCACCTCGAGGAGATCGGCTCGGACGGCTGTCACGGCGTACCCATCGAGTGGGACACCATCGAGATCTCGGGCGTGAGCGACCCCGGGCTCGCGGGCTGCGTGGGAAAGACGATCCAGCAGTCCGCCGACCAGCGCGGCGAGTCCCCCTGGGTCACCGCCCGCCGGCTCCTCATCGCCGACCGCCTCGGCTCGACGATCCTCCAGCACGTCGGCCACGAGGAGAACGTCCGGCAGATCATGCGCCACCGCGTCCACACCGGCGGCAGCGACGGCATCCTGCAGGGCTACAAGCCGCACCCGCGCGCGTACGGCACCTTCCCGCACTATCTCGGACGGTACGCAAGGGAGTTGGGCATCCTCACCCTGGAGGAGACCGTGGCCCATCTGACCTCGCGCCCGGCCGCCCGGCTGCGGCTGCCCGACCGCGGCCTGGTCCGCGAGGGCCACCGCGCGGACCTGGTGCTGTTCGACCCGGACACGGTCGCGGCGGGCTCGACCTTCGAGGCCCCCCGCACACTGCCGACCGGCATCCCCTACGTGCTGATCGACGGCAGGTTCGTGATCGAGGACGGTGCGCGTACGGACGTGCTGGCGGGGCGCTCGGTGCGCAGGACGCCCGCGCGGTCCGTCAGCTGACCCCGTGCGGCCGGAACTGGATGCTGATGCGCGGCCCGACCGCGCGGGCGGTCTTCGGCACGGCGTGCTCCCAGGTCCGCTGGCAGGAACCGCCCATCACGATGAGATCGCCGTGCCCGAGCGGCCGCCGCAACGGGAGCCGGCCGCCGCCGCGGGGCCGCAGCACCAGATCGCGCGGCGCCCCGACGGACAGGATCGCGACCATGGTGTCCTCCCGGGACCCGCGCCCGGTGGTGTCCCCGTGCCAGGCGACGCTGTCCCGGCCGTCCCGGTAGTAGCAGAGCCCTGCCGTGGTGAACGGCTCCCTGAGCTCGCGCGCGTAGTACGCGGAGAGCGCGGCGCGGGCCTCGTCCAGGACCGGGTGCGGGAGGGCGTCCCCCTCCCGGTAGGAGGCAAGCAGCCGCGGCACGTCCACCACATGCTCGTACATCTGCCGCCGCTCGGCCCGCCACGGCACCTGGGAGACCAGCTCTTCGAACAGGGCATCCGCCCCGCCGAGCCAGCCGGGCAGCAGATCGATCCAGGCCCCGTCCCCGAGCACGGTCCGCCGGACGTCCTTCAGCGGACCGAGTCGTATCTCGTCGGTCTGGTCGAAGAGGGAACCCTGGAGGTGTGCTGCCATGCCTCCAGGGTACCTCCGCATTCGAACATACGAACGGATTACTCTGGTGAGGCGCTACGGCTTGGGCAGTGTGCAGCCCGCCCGGCCCAGGTCGATCTTGTTGTCGAGGCCGACGCAGGGCACGATCCCGTACGTCTCCTGGCCGTAGTTGATCCCCTGGCGCACCGTGACCTTCCCGCTCTCGTCCACCTCGCACGGGTTGTTGTCGGTGCAGCGCCCGCCGTCCTCGTTGCCGGTGTTGTTGACGGCGACGACCTTGCCGGTGGCGTTGTCGACGACCGGCGAGCCCGAGGTGCCGCCTATCGTGTTGCAGCTGGAGGTGTAGCGGACCGAGTCCTTCCAGGTCCACTCACCCTCCTTGAGGCGGTACGCGAACCCGTCGATGTTGCAGCTGTAGATCCGCTTCCAGTACCCGGAGACGACCTTGATGGCCGTGCCCTGCACGGGGTGCGCGGCGTTCAGTTCGAGCGCCTTGATGCCGTAGCTGCTCTGTATCTGCGCGTACGTGCGGGTGAGTTGGTACAGCGAGATGTCGGTGTCCGTCATCGTCGCGTACGCGATCTTGCTGGCCCGCAGCGTGGCGACTCTGCTGCCCGCGGAGTTGAGCAGAGAGAAACTGCGGGTGGACGGCTGGTCGACTATGACCTCGCCCGCGGCCGGGAAGCCGCTCTCGATGCAATGCCCGTTGGAGAGTACGAGGGCGGGGTCGTCGGGCTCCGAGGCCGGTGTGCGCACCACCGAGCCGGAGCAGTTGCTGAGCGCCACGGTCCCGGCGAAGTCGACCGCCTTGAGGTCGGCTCGGGGCTTTGTGCTGGGTTCGGCGTTCGTGGCGGCCGATGCCGCGTCCGCGGGGGTGACCGCGATCGCGGGGGCCGCGCCCGCCCCGAGGAGTGCCAGGGCGAGGAACGCGCCGACGAGAGGCTTCTTCATGTGGGGGTCCCCTCTTGCGACTTCTGCGACCGAAGGGGGTCTTCGGTTTGTCATGCGCATTGTTGGGGGATCCGCCTCGGCCGACAAGGGACTGTTTCCGGTCAGGCGTTGACAGCACCCTGAAGCCGCAAACCCTGCGGCCGAGCCGCAGGGTTGCGGGCGTCACCACTCACTTGTGCCCTGTCACCGCCGCAACCGGCCCACCGGCAGCAGTACATGCGCCGCGCTGGTGAGGGTGTCCTCGTCGCCGAGGAAGGCCTGGAGCATGTCCTCGGTGACGGGCCGGCCCGGAGCCGCCTCGGGCCAGGGACGGCTCGCGATCATGAAGTGCACATGGCCGCGACCGTCGGCGGCGCCCAGCCACTCCTTCGGGACGGGGCACTGAACGTTCAGATAGGGCATGCTCAGGACGGCCTGACCACCCTCGACGAGCAGCCTGATCGGGGAGTTGTTCACGCCGGTGACGTCGGCCAGGCCACCGCCCGGCGTGAGCCCGAGCTCCCCGATCATCGACAGGACGGCAGCCTCGCCCGCCTCGGCCCCCGCGGCACCGTCGCCGAGGGAGTAGGCGATCAGATAGGGCGTGTCGTGGCCCTCCTCGGGATCGCCGGTCCACGCGAGCACCGAAAGGGTGCCCAAATGGCCACGCTGAACGGTGCTTTTGGAAGTGTGTGCAGTGGTCATGGCTCGGCACCCTAGGCCCTGCAAACCCCGCTCGACTCACCCGTTCACCTGGATGGCCGAAGCCGGATGTCTGCTGTGGCTGCCGCCCCCCCATGAACGTTCCCGCAGTGCAGTGGGGCCGCGCAATCCGCATCCTCGGGGTCGCAAAAACGTTCCTGCCGTACCCCTGCTCCGCACCCCGGCAGTGACCTCGCCCGCCGGTCGCGCGTTTGTCGCCTTATGGCAAGGACCAACGCGCCTGCTCCGTGGCAGCGCGTCCAGACGCTCTCCGCCCCGAATCCGACGAGTCCGCCCGCCGGCGCCAGCCCCATCTACGAAGAGCTCGAGCGGGAGTGGGCCGCCGCAGGCCGCACCCTGCCGGGCAGGCCCGACTTCGAGTGGACCCGTCTCGCCCACTATGTGCCGCAACCGGGCGGCAGGGCCGACTCCCGGCCCGGTACGCCGCCGCCGCGCAGGGGCTGGCTGCACGCCTGATCGGTGTCAGCGTTCGCGGACGGCCTGCGTCACTTCCGCCACGGCCACCGGCGGCGCGGGATGCGGCACCCGCGCCTGCGCGCCGCCGCGCAGGCGCTTGCGCACCCCGGCGACGAGGCGGCCTGCCGTGAACGTCGCGCCGTGGACGAGGGGCAGCGCCGGATCGAAGGACGGCGTGGCTGGGAACCGGGCGCCGACAGTCCCCGCCGTGCTCTCGCGCCGGGCCGCCTGCGAAGCGCGCAGCCGCAGCACTGCATCGAGCCCGGACGGAGCCAGCAGCAGCCGCTGATTGATCACGGCCCGCGGTCGCCAGTGGTTCTTGTACGGCTCATCGCCCCGCAGCAGGCTCAGCACCTGCCGTCCCGTGCTCGCGGCGAGTTCGACCTCATGACGCAGCAGCAGCGTGGTGACGTCCACGCCCTTCTCCTTCAGCCCCGGGTGGGCGCCGTGCAGATAACTGCCCGTCAGATACCCCGAGTGCAGCGCCACACCGGCCGCCACCACCTCGCCGTCCAGCCGGAACTCCGTGAGCGAGGCCTCGCCGTCCCGCACCATCCGCCGGATCGCCCGCGCCAGATGCTCCGCCAGGCGCGGCTCGTGGTGCTCCACGGCGTTGGAGCGGACCCCACTTCCCCGCCGCTGGGTTTCGCGCAGCCGCAGCAGATGGTCGACGGCCGCCGGCACCTCGTGCTCCGGCACCGCGCAGTCCTCGATCTTCAGCGCGTCGATCTTGCCAAGACCGGCCCGTGCGCGCTGCGCCTTGGCGGCCGGCAGCCGCTTGAGGATCTCCTCCACCGGGACTGCCGGGAGCTCCAGACAGACCGAGTCGGCAAGCCGCCGTCGCGCCCCGGTCCACGCCTCGTACAGCCGCTCGGCGGCAGCCCCGGGCCGTACCTCGCGCAGCTCGATCACCGCATGGCGGGCCGCGCGGTGCAGGCCCCGCTCCAGCGCCGTGATCGCGGTCTCCGCCTGCTCGTCGTCGACGAGGATGTCGCCGAAGTCGGAGATCTGACCGCCCATCGGCACGAGCAGCGGCATCGGGCGGTGTACGAGCATCAGGGGCGCGGCCGCGATCAGCACTCCGCCACGGCGTACCAGAACGACACGGAGCCGGCCCCCGCCCCCGTACGAGAGCCACCAGGAGAGCAACCAGGCATGACTCTGGAAGGGCGTGGCCGTGGCGCACCTGCGCTGCAGCGCCTGCCACTCGGCCCGCAGGCCGGCGAAGTCGCGGGGGTCACGGCACAGCCTGACCGAGAGTGCACCGGACCGCCGTGACGGCGGTCCGGGGGCGGCGGGTTCCTGCTCGGGCGACTCGGTCATTGGCCTGCTCACTTGGTCGGGTGGTTGGTGAACGGGAGGGCGAACACAGGCCCGGAACAGAGCAGTTGGGGCGCCGGTGCAGACCGCGGGCGGGCGACGCCCCCTTTTGCTCTGCCAAGCAGCGCCGCCGTGAAACAAAACAGGAGTGCACTTTGTCAGAGAGCCAGTTGGAAATCACGCCAGACTCGCTTGCTCCGCCTTCTGTAGGTCGCCGTGGACCATCGGGATCGATCGGCCCAATAACAGCTGGTACGAGAATCTCCGCAGCGCGGAACCAGGGTTTCTCCTGCGGCCAGGTGTCGTTACCCATGGCGAGGGCGGCGAGAATCGCAGCCTGGGAAAGGGGTCCGAAGACATGAAGTACTCGAGGGTTGCCGCGATCGTTGCCGGCTCCGTGGCGGCCATGGGGGCAGCATCTCCGGCGATTGCCGCGACCACCGCGCCCATGCCCCCCATGAGCCTCAACGGCGGCCTTGCGCATACCGTCAGCAAGACCCCGCTGCTGAACGGCGACGAGTCCACGGTGAGCGGCATCGCCGACACCGCGACCGAGCTGAAGAACGCCAAGGGCGGCGCCCCGGGGAAGGTTCTGAAGACGGCGCACGAGGTCACCCCCCTGCTGGGCGGCGTCGGACTGGGCGGCTGAACGGCCCCTGCGGGAGGGGTGTTACGGAGAGGGTGGGACCGGCGGCGTCGCGCCCCCTCCCGTTGTCTGTGCAGTTCAGCCCGTACGGGAAGAGACCTGGGAAAGAAACCAGGGTGGCGGCCCCCGGTGGGTACCGGGGGGGCCCCCCGGGGGGTGGGGGGCGGGGGGCCCCGGGGGGGGGGCGGTTGCCGAAGGCCGGGTGAGGGGGGCCGCCCCCCTGACCGCGGTGGCCCCGCGGGTGACCCGGG
>NZ_JBJDQK010000003.1:782940-856485 GCF_044903445.1 Streptomyces sp. NPDC019890
CCCGGGCGGGGCGCCCCCCCGCCCGGTGGCTGTGGATTTCCGCCGCTCCGGCACCTCCCCGGGAAACCAACCCCGGGGGCCCCCCCGGGGGGGGCCCGGGGGCCGCCACCCTGGTGTGACGGGCGCGGGTCAGCCGTTGGAGGCGACGTTGCCGAAGGCCGGGTTCAGGAGGCCGACCACGTTCACGGAGTTGCCGACGAGGTTCACCGGGACGTGGGTCGGAAGCTGGGCCAGGTTGCCGGAGAGCACACCCGGCGAGCCGGCGGCGGAACCTGACGCGGTCGTGTCGGCGAACGCGGAACCGGAGGCAGCACCAGCGGCGAGTCCAGCGGTGGCCAGCACCAGGGCGGCCTTCTTGGCAGTCTTCATGAGAAATAGCACCTTCTGCTCGATGTTCTGCCCAACATTAGGGCGCACACAGATCGAAACGGATTGCCCATAGAGATGACACGGCGACAGCGCCGGTACCCCCTGTTCAGCTCAATTTCCCTACGAGCGTGCCGATGCGGGCCAATTGAGTGAACCCGCAGAACCAATCACCAAAGGAGGTAGTTGACCAGGGAGCCCCACCAGCGGGCATCCACGAGACGTAAGGACGGAACATGCTCAAGAAGGTTATGGCCACTGCGGCGATCACCCTTTCCGTGGCGGCCGCGGGCGCGGCTATGGCACCGCAGGCTATGGCCATCGGCGATGACGAAGGCACGATGACGCAGAGCGGCAACGAGGCCAGCCAGTCGTTCGGCAACGCCGAGACCTACGGCGACATGAGCCCGCAGATCGGTCTCGTCCAGGGCTCGCTCAACAAGCCCTGCGTCGGTCTTCCCGCCAAGGCAAACCTCGGTTCGCTCGTCGGCGTCGTGCCCGTCGGGGTACAGGACATCCCGGTTCTGTCCGCCCCGCAGACCCAGCAGTGCACCGAGAACTCGACCCAGGCCAAGGGCGACGAACCGCTGTCGCACGTTCTCAGCAACATCCCGGTGCTGTCCGGAAACGGCTCCACCGACAGCTGAGGCCCACCGTCCGACGCCAGTCGGCACGCAGAGCCAGTCACATCGAAGACCCCGGCGCCTCTCGCAGGCCGCCGGGGTCTTTGCGTGTCCGTACGGGGAGTTGGCCCGGGTCAGCCGGTCCAGAAGTCCCACCAGCGGGTCAGGATCAGCATCCCGATGATCCCGATCCACAGCACCGGCGGCACCCAGTGGAACTCCAGCAGTGCCTTCCGCAGCCCCTGAGGCACTCGGATGAACCGGTGCTCGATGTTGTGCACCGTGACGTAGCAGAACATCACGATCGTGGCGACCCACGCCAACGAGCACCACAGGCACAGCGAGTTGATCTCGTACAGCGACTGGTACTGCAGCCAGGTGCAGAACCCCACCCCGAACAGACAGCCGGCATTGAGGCCCAGCCAGTACCAGCGGCGGTACCGCGCCCCCGCCAGCAGCGCCACCCCGATCGCGATCACCATCGAGTACGCAACAAGCCCCAGCATCGGATTCGGGAACCCGAACGCCGACGCCTGCTCGCTCTTCATGACGTTCCCGCAGGAAACGACCGGATTCAGACTGCACCCCGGCGTGAAACTGGGGTCCTCCAGCAGCTTGAACTTGTCGATCGTGATCACCCACGAAGCCAGCAGACCCGCCGCCCCCGTGATCACAAGCAGCCAGGCGAAGGGACGACTGCCGCCGATTTCGTCTCTGCGAGCCCTTCGGCTCCTCCCGTGTTCTGTGGGCACAGATCCGGTCACCGTGATTGTCATACTGTTTTCACCGCTTCGATTGCGTGCTGGACGGCCCCATTGTGCCCCAATCACGAATTGCTGTGACCGCCCGGAATTTCATTCGGCAGACGGGTGAATACGGCGCCTGGGCGACCGCCCGGGAATGATGGAATGGTGGAGCAGACCGTGCAAGCGATCTGCGCCCGGTGCAACCCTCCAGCCGGCGGCGCATTGCGTCGTGGGGCAGTCGTGCTTCCTGTTGGCATGGCGCATCCGGGTGCGCGCGACGGTCTGCTCTCACCGGCGGAGGGCTCCTCAATGGCCCTCCGCCGGTATTTACGTACCGGCCATCCATAAGCGCATTGCGGCATTCGAGTGACCGGACGGAACCAAACCAGCCGGACGCAGTTGATCAGTCTGCTCCGCGCTCGATCGGTCAAAGCGAAAAGGGACAAAAAGTGATCAAGAAGATTCTGGCCACCGCTGCGGTCACCGCTTCGATGGTGGGCGCCGGTGCCGCGATGGCTCCGCAGGCCCTTGCCATCGGCGACGACGGGGGCACCACCACGGAGAGCGGCGTCGGGGCCTCGCAGGTCTTCGGCAACTCCACCACCAACGGCGACATGAGCCCGCAGATCGGTCTCGTCCAGGGCTCCCTGAACAAGCCCTGCCTCGGCCTGCCGGCCAAGGCCAACGCCGGTTCGCTCATCGGCGTCGTGCCTGTCGGGGTACAGGACATCCCGGTCCTGTCCGCCCCACAGACCCAGCAGTGCACCGAGAACTCGACCCAGGCCAAGGGCGACGAACCGCTGTCGCACATCCTCGACAGCATTCCGGTCCTGTCCGGAAACGGCTCCACCGACAGCTAGTACGGGTTCGCCGCTGAGCGCCGCGCGTTCGGGGTGCACTCATTCAGGGCGTCATATGCTCGAGAGAAATAGAAATGACGCCCCTGAGAAGCAGGAACAGAGTTTCCGGCAAGGAATCTCCCCGGCGGTTCGATAAAGTGCCCATGCTGCATACGAGTGACTTTTCGAACGGGCGGTCATATTGAGGTTTCTTGGCGGGAATCCAGTCGTTACCAGTCCTGCAGAGGTGTTCACGAACAGGAAACTGGCAGCGCAGCGCGAAGGTCGCGCTTGCGTACGGCACCACTGCTGAAAGGATCCAAAAAATGAAGCACACGAAGGCTGCGGCCGTCGTCGCAGGCGTCCTCCTGGCCATGGGCGCCGCCGCCCCTGCCATGGCGGACGGGGATGCCATTGGTTCCGCTGTCAGCTCCCCCGGCGTCCTGTCGGGCAACGTCCTGCAGATTCCGCTCAGCATTCCGCTCAATGCCTGCGGCAACTCCCTCAACCTGATCGCGCTGCTGAACCCGACTATGGGCAACGCCTGCGTCATCGGCTGACATTCAGTACAAAGCGGCCCCGAGGTGCACGAAAGTGCGCCTCGGGGCCGCTTTTTTGTGATGGCTGATTCCGGCACATCGACGAGAGGCTGATAACGGACCTAGTCAGCCCCTGCGTTGGTACCTACCATTCCAGTCGTTCCGGCTCTTCGAGAAGCGCCCAGAAATGTTTTGAAGAGTTGACACGGTCATGCCTAATCGGCGTTCCTGGCCGAATTTGTCGTGGCCGGCTTCCGGATGAACCCCTCACATTTCCCCGATGGGAGAATCATGTCCCGTGCACTTTTCGCGGGCGGCGCGGCAGCGGCAATTCTCGCTTCCTTGCTGGCCTCTCAGAACGCTTCCGCCGTCAGCATCGCGCCCCCCGACAAAATCACGATCGACATCGCGACAGTCAACGGATCCGGCTGTCGTCCAGGGTCCGCCGCGGTGGCGGTGTCCGAGGACAACACCGCCTTCACCGTGACCTACAGCGAGTATCTCGCCAAGGTCGGCGTCGGGGCGACCCCGACCGACTACCGGAAGAACTGCCAGCTCAACCTCGTGGTGCATGTCCCGCAGGGCTTCACCTACGCGATCGCCAGCGCCGACTACCGCGGCTTCGCCAGCCTCCAGTCCGGCGCAACCGCCGCACAGAAGGCCTCGTACTACTTCCAGGGATCCCCGGACACGGCGTCCAGAAATCACCCCTTCAAGGGCCCGCTCGATGACAACTGGCAGGCCACCGACTCCACCGAGTGGGGACAACTGGTCTGGGCGCCCTGCGGGGTGAAGCGCAACTTCAACATAAACACCGAAGTGCGGGTCAACGCCGGGACATCGGATCCGAAGAAGACGACCAGCTTCATGACGATGGACTCCACGGACGGAGAGATCAACACCATCTACCGGCTCGCATGGAAGGTGTGCCCCGAGCCCTGAGCAGAATTGTTCTGAGCAAGCACGACGCCCCGGCCACCTCTCGGTGGCCGGGGCGGCAGTTGCACACCTGGGGGTGGTCAGCCCTCGGCCGCGGGGGACGACCCCCGGCAGATCTCCAGCAGTGCGAGCGAGATCGCCGTGCCCTGACGGCCGAAGCCGTCCGCGTACGACTTGATGATCTGCATCTCGCGGCCGGTGTCCGTACGCGAGCCCCCCTCGGCCATCCGGGCCCGCTGCACCGCGTGCGAGAGTTCGCGGCGGCGCTCGAACAGGGCCCGGATCTCGGCGTCGATCCGGTCGATGCCGGAGCGGAGCTCGCTCACATTCGCCCCGCGCAGGTGGTCCGGTTCAGCCGCGAGCATTTAGTCCCCCCAGGTGTTGCCGTTGATGGTGAGCTGGATCGACTGTGCGAGATCGTGCGGCTTCACCCCGAGCGTCGCCCCTGCCCCCGCGACGATACCGAGCACCGAGACCGACGCTCCCGTCGAAGACTCATGAGCGGTCTCCGTGGCGCCGGCCGTCGGCGCCAGAGCGATCAGCGCCGCAACTGCCGTCCCCATGGCGGCCGCGGGCATGGTGGCGATCCGTACGCGACGTTGCGCGATGTTCCCCATGACTGCTTCTCTCCCCCTGAAATCTCACTGCGATCGGGCGTTCCTCCCGACAGCCATGAGTCTTGCCTCTCACAACCCGTCCCGTCTGCAACACGGACTGTCAGGGTCCTGTGATGGCAACTCCCTGTCAGCCGGGACCAGTCCAAGCCGTTCCATGGCGAGTGGGAGCGGAACCGCTGGTTCCCACACGATCGCTGTGGTACCGGGTGAGGGTCGCAGTGCGCGGGCGACAAGAAGGGCCGCGGCCTCCTCCGTGCGGGCCGCGTCCGGGTGGCCGAGAAAGAGCACCAACTGCGCGTCACCGTCCGCCGCCAGGCTGAGATGAAGATGCTCCAGACGGTCCTCGGAGGTGACCACACGGCGGATCCGGTCGTCGAGCGCTTCCCCGGCGGTCAGCGCCCGCGCGGGCACTCTGGCCGTCACCAGGAACATGATTGCGCCTCCATGAACAGCAACTGAAACGAAACAGTGACTGGCAAGTAACGTTGCTGCTGATCGAATCTGGCTGAGATACTTGTTTTCGTCGCTGCGTGTGACCGCGCCGTTGACATGGGAGTTCTCCGGGGGGCGAACGTTGGACCAGTTAGGTCTGGATTCGGATGCAGAATCTGTCTATCGAGTACTGCTCAAAACACCCAGGGCGGGGGTGGCAGAGATCGCCGAGGTGCTCGGCTGGCCTGCCTCCAGGGTGACCGACACGCTCAATGAGCTGGCAGGACTCGCTCTGGTACGGAGGTCCTCGGAGGAACCGGACAAAATGCGGCTGGTCAACCCGGAGTTCGGGCTGGCCAGTCTGCTGCACCGCCAGGAACAGGAGCTGGCGGAGCGTCAACAGGCCATGGCGGCGGCCCGGTTGACCATCACACGGATGCTCACCGAGTACGACGACAGCCCCTCGGCCGAGACCAACGAAGTGCGCAGATACACCGGCCTGGACGCGATCAATTCGCAGATCGAGCGCCTGTCGCACAGCGCGGAGAGCGAGATAGCCGTATTTGCGCCACGCGGCGCACAGACCCGGGCGGCGCTCGACGCGGCGCGACCGCTCGACCGGAACGCCCTGAGCCGCGGCGTCCAGCTGCGCTACGTCTACCTCGACTCGATCCGCAACGACCCTGCGACGCTGGGCTATGCGCGCTGGCTGCAGGAGAGCGGCGGCGAGGTGCGCACCCTCCCGCAGCTGCCGCTGCGCATGATCATTTACGACCGTCGTACGGCCATCGTCCCCACCGATCCCGAGGCCGCGGCCAAGGGCATTCTGGTGCTCGAGGGCACCGGTGTGATCACCGCGCTCACCTCGCTGTTCCAACAGACCTGGGAGCAGGCGCAGCCGATCGGCGGCGCCCGGCCGCAGGAGCCGGAGGGCCTGACCCCGCAGGAGCAGGCCGTTCTGGACCTGCTCCTGGAAGGCCACACCGACGAGGTCGTCGCCCGCAAGCTGGGCGTATCGGTGCGCACCGGACGGCGTGTCACCGCGGAACTGATGGCACGCCTGGGCGCCCGCAGCCGCTTCCAGGCCGGAGCGCTCGCGATGGACCGGGGCTGGCTCGGTCCTGCGGGCTCCGACGAGGAAACGGATGCGGGCGCCGATGGAGGCTGACGTCACCGGTTGACCGCGAGGGCCCTGCCGGGGGCGTCGACTGCGTCGGGCACGGGCGCACCCGCGAGGGCAAGCAGTACGGACTCGGCGGCCTGGGTGCCCGCGCGCTCCTGCGCCTCGGGGGTGGAGGCGCCCAGATGCGGGGTGACGACCACGTTCGGCAGCTCGAACAGCGGGGAGTCGGTGCACGGTTCGGTGGCGTAGACATCGAGGGCGGCGCCGGCCACCCGGCCCTCCTTGAGGGCGGCGTACAGCTCGTTCTCGTCCACGATGCCGCCACGCGCCGCATTGACGATGCGCAGGTCGGAGCGGACCCGCTGGAGCGCGTCGAAGCCGATCAGGCCCGTCGTCTGTGGGGTGCGCGGCAGATGCACGGTGAGGAACTGCGCCCGGGCGAGCAGTTCGTCGAGGCCGACCAGCCGGACGCCGATCCCCGCCGCGTGCGTCTCGCTCGCGTACGGGTCGTACGCGATGACCTCCATGTCGAAGGCGGCAAGACGGCGGGCCACCAGCGAGCCGATCCGGCCGAGGCCGAGCACGCCGAGCGTCTTTCCGGCCAGCTCCACACCGGTGTACGAACTGCGCGCCCAGCGGCCCGCCTTGAGAGCCGCGTCGGCCTGCGGGACATGGCGGGCCACCGCCAGCAGCAGCGCCACGGCGTGCTCGGCGGCGCTGACGACATTGGAGGCGGGGGCGTTGACGACGGTGACACCGGCGGCGGTGGCCGCGGGGACGTCCACATTGTCCAGCCCGACGCCCGCGCGGGCGACGACCTTGAGGCGGGGGGCCGCGGCCAGCGCCTGGGCGTCGATGCGGGTGGCTGAGCGTACGAGCACGGCGTCGGCGTCGCGAAGCGCGGTGAGCAGCGCGGGGCGGTCCGTGCCGTCGACGTGCCGTACCTCGACGCTGCCGTCCTGGCCGAGTACGGACACGGCGGACGGGCTGAGCGCGTCGGCGATCAGAGCAACGTACGTACTCATGGGGCCAGTTCCCTTTCGGTGGTGGTCGTGCGCAGCAGTGCGGAGCCGTCGTGGACGGACAGGCGCAGCGGTGCGCCGACGGCGGCGAGCGCGGCCCGGTGGCCGGGGCCCGCGTCGAGGTCGTACAGGCGCAGCGGCAGCAGCGGGCGGTCCGGTCCGTCCCAGGACAGCAGCCGCGGCGGGGCGTGCGGGGCCGTGACCTTGAGCAGGTCCGGCGCGACCGCGAGGCCGTCGCCGGTCGACTTGAGCAGGGCCTCCTTGCGGGTCCAGTAACGGATGAAGCCGGCCGGGCGCGCGGCTTCGGGGAGCGTGGCGAGGACCGCGCGCTCCTGCGGGGCGAGGACCCTTGTCGCGACGTCGTGGGCGTACGGGGCGATCTCCTCGACGTCCACGCCGACCGGGGTGGTGTGGGCGAGGGCGACGAGCACCCGGTCTCCGGAGTGCGAGAGGGAGAGCCTGAGCGGACCGGGCGGCTGCGGCTTGCCGTGCGGGCCGCCGCAGTGCTTGCACACCACGGTGAACGTCACGTCGTGGGCGCTGAGCCCGAGTTGGGTCGCGACGGCGACGCGGGCGAGGGCGTGGGCGGTGAGGTAGAGGGCGCGGGCGGCGGGGTGGCGGAGTTCGGCGAGGCGGGTGCGTTCGCGGGTGTCGAGCAGCGCGTGCAGGCTGGGGTCGGCGTCGTCGGCCGACGCCCACCAGAGGTGGCAGTGGCCGGGCTGCAGGGCGGGGGCAGCCCCCGCCCCGGCCCTTCCCGTAACTGGGGCTCCGCCCCAGACCCTCCCCCTACGCCCCGAGGGCGTGGGGGGACCCCCAATACGGCCTTCGGCCGTGTCCGGGGTCGCCGGACGGGCTGGAACATCCACCCGGTGGGTCGTCACAGGCCGCCGTCCACGGGCAGGACCGCGCCGGTGATGTAGGCCGCGCGGGCGGAGGCCAGGAACGCCACGGCATCGGCGACCTCGGAGGTGAGTCCGGGCCGGCCGAGCGCGGTGCGTTCGGCGATCTGGTCCTTCATCGTGCCGTCGAGGCGGGCCGACATGTCGGTGTCGATGAGTCCCGGCGCGACCGCGTTGACCCGGATGCCGCGCCGGCCGACCTCCTTGGCCAGCGAGCGCGAGAACGCGATGATCCCGGCCTTGGAGGCCGCGTAGTTCGTCTGGCCGGCGTTGCCGTGCAGCCCGGAGACCGAGGAGACGGTCACGATGCTGCCCTTACGGCGCTTGAGCATGGGGAAGACGACGGCGCGGCAGACGTGGTAGACGCCGTCGAGGTTGGTGGCGATCACGTCGTGCCACTCGGCGTCGGACATCATCAGCAGCGGCTTGTCGCGGGTGATGCCGGCGGAGGTGACGGCGACCTCGACGGGGCCGAAGTCCTTCTCCGTACGGCTCACCCAGGCGCGCACGTCATCGGTGTCGCTGACGTCGACGCGCGCGGCGAGTGAGCGCGCGCCCGCCTCGGCGAGCTCCTTCTCCAGGTTGGCGGCGGCCTGTTCGTCGCCGCGGTAGCAGAAGGAGATGTCGTACCCCTCCTCGGCGAGCCGCAGCGCGGCGTTCCGTCCGATGCCGCGTGAGCCGCCGCTGATCAGGGCGACGGGGCGGGCGGTCATACGACACCGTCCGCCCTGCCGGAGCCGTCGGCGGCTTCACCGGTCGGTGTGCCGGAAGCGGGCGTGGCGTTCGTCAGCAGACGCAGGACCGCGCAGCCGACCGGGCCGTCCGGGTCCGTTGCGGTGATCAGGGCGATGCGGCCTGCCCCGTCCGGAGCCGACAGCAGTGCCGCGATCTGGAAGGAGGCCGTGGCCGCGGCCGTGTCGCCGAGCAGTGCGGGGGACGGGACCCGGTCCCGTGCCGAGGCGGTGAACAGCGCCTGGAGTACCTGCTGTTCCTGTTCGCCCGCCGGTCCCGGCGCGCCGCCCGGGACGGCTGCCCATATCTCGCCGGGGCGTACGCCCGCCGTGGTCAGCGCGTCGTGCACGGTTGCCGCGAGCGCGTCCGCGAAGTCCTCGGTCAGCGCGACGCGGTGGTGCACCGCGAGAACCTCGGCCAGGGCCCCTCCCGTGGCGTCGCCCGGTTCGAGCAGCACCATCGCGCAGCCTTCGCCGACGACGGCCTCGTCTCCGTACGCCCGGTGGGCCAGCTGGGCGCGGCTCGCCGAGTACTCCTCGACCGAGCCGCACAGCACCCGCCGGGCCCGGCCGTCCGCCAGCAGCCGCCGCGCGTGCGCGAGGGCGATCAGGCCCGAGAGACGGCCCGCCGCGACCGTGGAGTTGGGGCCTTTCAGGCCATGGCGGATCGCGCTCGCCGAAGCGGCCCTGTTCATCGCCATGTTGGGGACCTTCGACGGCGGTACGTCGATGGGCCGTTCGCCCTCCAGTGAGGCCTTGGTGAACTCCAGGAAGCCCTGGACACCGCCGGCCGCCGTGCCGAGGACCAGCCCGGTGCCGGTGTCGCCCTCCTCGTCGCCGAGCAGTTCCCGTACGGCCACGGCCGTCAGCCCGGTCATCCGGTCCATGCCGCGGGTGCCGACCCGGCCGAGCGCCTCGCGGACGTCGAACCCGGGGACGAGGCGAGCGGTGGCGGACGGCTCGGACAGCCATTCCTCGGGGGTGGCGGACGGCTCCGGTGCCGTGCCCGAGCGCAGGCCCTGGGTCAGGGCCTCACTGCCTGTGCCGTACGGCGACACGGCCGACCACGCAGTGATCACCGCGGTGGTGGTGCTCATCGGGCGTACTCCCCTCGGGGGTTCTCGTGGCGGCCGAGCAGTACGACGGCGTTGTTGCCTCCGAACGCGAGGCCGTTGTTCTGCACGATCCGGACGTCCGCGGAGACCGACTGATTGGGCACCACGTCGACGTCGCAGGTCGGGTCCGTCACACGGTGATTGGCCGTGGGCGGGATGAAGCCGTGCCGGATGGCGAGGGCCGATGCGATCGCGCCGAGCGCGCTGGCCGCGCCCATGGTGTGGCCGATCATGCCCTTGAGGCCCACGGTCCGCGGCGCGCCGTCCCCGTACACCTGGCGGATCGCCGCGATCTCGGTGGTGTCGTTGGTCGGTGTGCCGGTGCCGTGCGCCGAGATCAGGTCGACCTCCTCCGGCTTGACGGAGGCGTTGGCGAGGGCGAGGCGGATACAGCGGGCGACGCTGTCCTCCTCGGGGGCGGTGGGGTGTGCGGCATCGCAGTTGAGGCCGTAGCCGAGCACCTCGGCGTAGATGTGCGCGCCACGCTCCAGCGCCGACGCCTCGGTCTCCAGGAGCAGCAGGCCAGCGCCCTCGCCGGTGAGCAGGCCCTTGCGCTCGGAGTCGAAGGGGCGGCATTCGTCGGGGGCGATCAGGCCGAGCCGCGAGAAGCCCGCGAAGGTCTTGCGGTTCAGCGCGTCCGCGCCGCCGACGAGCGCCCATTCGGCCTCGCCGCTGCGCACCGTGTCGAAGCCGCTGCCGATGGCGTAGTTGCCGGCGGCGCAGGCGGTGGCGACGGTGCTGATCTCGACGTCGGACAGGCCCAGTTCACGGGCGACGTTCAGCGCGAGGGAGCCGGTGGCGGACCGGCTCATCGCCGCGCCCGTGAAGGCGCTGAGTCCGATGGCGAGCGCGGATTCGGCGAGCAGATCGAGCTCGCCGACCTCGCCGTCGGTGGTGCCGATGACGATGGTGCCGCGCCGCGCGCGCAGTTGCTCCTCGGTCAGTCCGGCGTCGTCGAGCGCCATCCGGGCCGCCGCGGCCGAGAACTGCGAGGCCCGCCCGGTCTCATCGGCCCGTACGTTCCGCAGCCACGTGGCCGCGTCGAACCCGTGGACCTGGTGGCCGCGGTTCGCCGGGAACCCGGCGGTGTCGAAGACGGTGATCTCACCGGTGCCGACCCGGCCCGCCTTCAGGGACTCGGTGAACTCCGCGACCCCGGTGCCGATGCTGGACAGGACCCCGCAGCCGGTGAGAACGACCCGGCGTGGCTCACTCGTCACGGCTGCCGCCCCTCGGCTGTGGCCAGCACCTCGAGGACGGCATCGAGGTGGATCAGCTTGACCAGGTCCTCCTGCGGGATGACCACGCCGAGCTCGGCCTCGATGCGGGACAGGATCTCGATGGCGCCGAGCGAGTCCGCGCCGTGGTCCTCGATGAACAGGCTGGTGGCGGTGAGCTCTTCGTCCTCCAGTTCAAGGACGTCGAGGATGATGGACCGGACGGCCGCCACGTCGGCAGATGCGTTGACAGTCATTGCGATGCCTCTCGGATGAGTTCGTTGCTGAGGGGTGGGCGACCGTCAGGCAGCCGCGTGCTGGATGAGGGACTTGGGACGCATGTCCGTCCAGGTCCGCTCGATGTGGTCGAGGGCAGCCTCGCGGCTGCCGGCCGGCAGGACGGTGGTCCAGCCGTCGGGCACGGCGGCGAACTCCGGCCAGACGCAGTGCTGTCCCTCGTCGTTGACCAGGACCAGGAAGGTACCGTTCTCGTCGTCGAACGGGTTGTTCTTCATGATGCGTCCTCCGTGAATTCTGCGGCGCCTGCGCCGATGCCTGAAAGGTGCGCGGCGATGATGCGTCCGATCGCCCCCTGCGGTTCGGGGCGCATCATTCCGTCGTGGTCCGATTCGATGCTGTGGTGGGAAATCCGGCCGCCGATGTACGGGGCCCATTCCGCGATGGTCGGGGAGTTCTCGTCGGTTCCGAGGGCGGCGGACAGGAAGAGGACGTCCCCGCTGAAGCGGTCGGGTGTGAACTCGGCACTGAGGACGGCGTGGTTGCGCACGATCCGCAGCAGCCGGCCCAGCTGCTCCTCGTCCAGTCCCGCCAGCGGGTTGGCGTCCCGCCTGAACAGCTCCAGAACCTCGGTGAGCTGCGGCTCACGGCCCTGGAACAGCTCCGGGTCGTACCCGCAGTACTCCAGGATCTTCGCCAGCAGCGCCCGGTCGTCCGGGATGCCGTCGGGCTCCGGGACGGGGTAGCTGTCGAGGTTGGCGAGGAAGGCGACCCGGTGGCCGAGCGCTTCGAGCCGGGTGGCGCTCGCATGGGCGAGCAGTCCCCCGAACGACCAACCAATAAGATGGTAGGGCCCGTTGGGCTGAATTTCCAGAATTCTCCGCACATATTCCTGGGCCATTTCCGCAATCGACGACGGAAGCGGCGCTTCCGTGACAATTCCGGACGCCTGGAATCCATATACAGGGAATTCCTGGCCGAGATGTTCGGCGAGACCGAGATACGGCCAGCTGAGTCCGACGCCGCCGTGCAGGAAGAACAGCGGCGGGCGGGTGCCCTCGGGCCGGATGGCGAGCACCCTCTCGAACGCCTCGGTGAGCAGGGCGGGGCGCCGCTCAGCGGCCGGCGGCCGGGAGAGGGCGAGTTCGCCCGCCCGTGCGGCGAGCGTCCGCAGGGCACGGAACCACCCGTGAGCGAGTGCCTCGGCGGCCGGAGCGTCCAGCACTCCGCCGGCCCAGGTCCAGTTGGCGACCAGCTCGGGTCCCTGTGCGCCGTCCTCGACGAGCGTGTCCAGTTCGACGACATGGCCCAGCGGCATGCCGTCGGCGGCCGCGGCGAACGCCTCCCGGGACTCGGGAGCGGCCGCCCACTCACTTCCGTACGCCTCCACACCCGTGAAGCGGCCGAGGTAGTTGAAGCCGAGCTGCGGATTCACGGCGAGCGACCGCTCATGGGCGAGATGGCGCAAAATGCCATGGCCGAGGCCGTGTTCCGGCAGGGTGGCGAGTTGTTCCCGCACCTCCTTGACCGCCTGCTCGGGGCCGAGTCCCGCGGCCCGCAGCAGCACCGGGTGGGTGCTGGTGAACCAGCCGACCGTGCGCGAGAGATCGATGCCCGGGTGGAGCTGCTCCCGGCCGTGGGTCTCGACCTCGACCAGCGCACCCGTCCCGCGCCACTCCTCGACGGCGAGCGCGAGCGCCGCCAGCAGCAGGTCGTTGATCTCGGCCTGGAAGGCGGCCGGGCCACGCTCCAGGAGCGGGGCGGTGTCCTCGGCCGGGAGAGTCAGCCGCAGCCTGCGGGCCGTGGCGTGGGTGTCCCGCGCCGGGTCGAGAGCCCGGCTGCCGATCAGCGGTTCGTCCTGCCCCGACAGCGTCTGCCACAGGGACAGTTCGGGTGCGCGCACACCCTCGGCGCCCTGGGTGTGCAGCAGCTGCGACCAGTGCCGGAAGGATGTGCCGACCGCGTCGAGGGCCGTCTCGGGCGTCTCGTACGCGGAGAGCAGATCCGGCAGCAGGATGCGCCAGGAGACGCCGTCCACCACGAGGTGGTGCAGCATCAGGACCAGTCGGCCGGGCCGCTCGGGGCCACGGTCGAGCCAGACCGCCTGGAGACTGACCGCCTCGCGCGGGGCGAGCCGGTCGCGGGCGGCCGTCGACTGCGCGGTGACGGCCTGCCGCAGCAGGGCCTCGTCCTCGTACGCCCGGTGCGATGCATCAATACGGGTCAGCAGCGGGCCGGCCGGTACGGAACCGGGTTCGCCGGTCACCAGCCGCCAGTTCGCCGGTCCGTCGCCGATCAGGCGCAGGCGCAGGGCGTCGTGATGGTCGATGACCCGCTGGAGCGCGGCGGTGAGCCGGTCCTGATCGAGGGTGGCAGGAGTGGTGAGGACGACGGACTGGTTGAAGCCGTCGATGGGGCCGCCTTCTTCGAGCATGCGCAGCATGACCGGGGTGGGCGCCATGACACCCACGCCGTCGTCCGTGCCGACGGTGGGCACGGCTTCCGCCTCGCCGACGGCCGCGGCCAGGGCGGCGACCGACTTGTGGGTGAAGACGTCGGCCGCGGTGACGCTCAGACCGGACCGGCGTGCGCGGGCGACCACCTCGATGGAACGGATGCTGTCGCCGCCGAGGTCGAAGAAGTTGTCGTCGATGGAAACCTCGGGGAGTCCGAGGACGACGGCGAAGACTTCGCAGAGGGTGCGCTCGGCTTCCGTACGGGGCAGTCGAGCCGGGCCGGTGGACATCGCCGCCGGGTCGGGGGCGGGGAGGGCCTTGCGGTCGACCTTGCCGTTGCCCGTCAGGGGCAGGCTGGTGAGGGTGAGGAAGGCGCTGGGGATCATGTAGTCCGGCAGAATGCCCGCGAGCGTGGACTTCACATCCTGCGCGTCGCCGACGATGTAGCCGACCAGTCGGCCGTCGTGCACGGCGGCGGCGGCATCGGAGACGCCCTCGACGCTGCGGAGTGCGGTCTCCACCTCGCCCAGCTCGATCCGATGACCACGGATCTTGACCTGGTGGTCGACCCGCTCCAGGAACTCCAGCTGACCGTCCCGACGCTGCACCACCCGGTCACCGGTCCGGTACATCCGCGCGCCCGGCGCCTCCGCATACGGATCCGCGAGGAAGGTCACCGCCGTCTTACGCGTGTCGTCCAGATACCCGCGACCGACACCGACACCACCCACATACAACTCACCCGGAACACCCGGAACCACCGGCCGCAGCGCCGAATCCAGCACATACAACCGGGTGTTGCGCACCGCATGACCGATCGGCGCACGCGCCCCCAGCCCACTGCCCGCACCGATCACCGCATGCGTCACATCGTCCGAGCACTCCGTCGGACCGTACGCATTCACCAACGGAATGTGCGGGGCGAGCTCCAGCCACTGGCGGGCCAGATCGGCGGGCAGCGCCTCACCCGTGACCATCAGTCGGTCCAGCGGGGCGAGTTCGGGGCGCCCGAGGCCGTCCTGCCACGAGTCGACCGCCGCCTTCAGCAGCGACGGTACGACCTCCAGGACGGTGACCCCGTCCGTCGCGATCCGCCCGAAGAGCTCCTGCGGATCGGCCGCGGTCTCCCGCGACACCACGATCAGACGGCCGCCCACGATCAGCGCGGACAGCATCTGCCACACCGAGATGTCGAAGGTGACGGGCGCGTTGTGGACGACCACGTCCGAGGCGGTCAGGTTCAGGTCCTGCACCTTCGCGAGCAGATGGTTGACCATCCCCCGCCGGTGCACCATCGCACCCTTCGGCCTACCCGTCGAACCCGACGTGAAGATCACATACGCCAGGTCGTCCGGCTCTCCGGCGAGCGGTGCCAGAGCGTCCGGCTCGTCCTTCGCGCCGTTCCACGGGACGACGGTCGGCGAGGTGCCGGCCCGGGCCAGGATCTCCCGGGCGAGCTGCTCCTGTCCGGGGCCGACATACAGCGCGTCGGCACGGCTGTCGTCGAGCAGCGCGGCCGTACGAGCCACCGGGGCCCGCAGGTCCAGCGGCACCCACGCGGCCCCGGCGCCCAGCACGCCCAGCACGCCCGCCACAAAGGGCACACCCGGCTCGCAGAGCACGGCAACCCGACGGTCGGGACCCACCCCGGCCGCCGTCAGCCGCCGCGTCAACGCCGAGCCCAGACCGACCAGTTCCCCGTACGAGACGGTGGTCCGGGGGTCCTGGACAGCACGGTCGTCAGGGTGCAGCGACGCAATCGCCCTGATGCGCTCGACGACACCGACGTACGTGTCTTCCGCAGCCGTCGCCGACCAGCCGTCCTCCATCCGCCGACGCTCGGCGGGCAGCAGCGCGTCGGCCTCGTCGACCGGCCGGTCCGGGTCACCCACGAGCACGCCCAGCAGATGCGTCAGACGGTCGGCGATCGACTGCGCGGTAGCCGCACCGAAGAGGTCGCTGCTGTACTCCAGTACGGCCTCGATCCCGTCCGGCCTGCCCTCGGCCGTGCGCCGCTCGAAGAGCTCGAAGGCGAGGTCGGCCTTTGCCGTTCCCGTGGGGATCAGCAGCGGCTCGGACTCGGTCCCGGCCAGCTGCACGGCTGCCTCAGGGGTGTTGTGCAGGGTGAGCATGGTCTGGAACAGCGGGTGACGGGACAGCGAGCGGGGCGGCGCGAGGGCGTCGACCAGTGCCTCGAACGGCAGGTCCTGGTGTGCGTACGCCGCAAGGTCCGCGGCCCGGACCCGCTCGAGAAGCTCCCGGAAGGTCGGGGCGCCCGACAGATCGGTGCGCAGGACGAGAGTGTTCACGAACAGGCCGACGAGGTGGTCGAGCACCGGGTCGGTGCGGCCCGCGACGGGTGTGCCGAGCGGGATGTCGTCACCGCCGCCGAGCTTGGCGAGCAGCGCGGCAAGCGCGGCCTGCAGCACCATGAAGGTGCTGGCGCCCGACGTCCGCGCCAACTTCCCTATCGCCGTGTGCAGTTCGCCGTCGATACGGAACTCCACCGTGCCGCCCCGATAGGTCGGAGCCGCCGGTCGCGCATGGTCGGTGGGCAGCTCCAGTTCCTCCGGCAGCCCGGCCAGCGCCTCGCGCCAGTAGGACAGCTGGTCGTCCGCGACCGCGTCGAGCAGCTCGCGCTGCCAGAGCGTGTAGTCGGCATACTGGACCGGCAGCGGCGCCCAGGCGGGTGCCGCGCCCTGACGACGGGCCTCGTAGGCCTTCGCGAGATCGCTGCCGAGCGGGCCGATCGACCAGCCGTCCGCGGCGATGTGGTGGACCACCAGCAGCAGGACATGCTCGGTGGCACAGACCCTGAACAACTCGGCCCGCAGGGGCAGTTCGGCCGACAGGTCGAAGCCGCGCCGGGCCGCCGCCGCCACTGCACCTTCGGCCGACTCGGTCACCGGCAGCTCGATCCGTACGGCGTCGGCGTCCAGCACCTCCTGCCGTGGCCGGCCGTCCGTGTCCGGGTAGCGGGTGCGCAGCGCCTCGTGGCGCCCGACGACGTCCCGCACGGCGGCGGTCAGCGCGTCCACATCCAGCTCGCCGGTCAGCCGGACCGCGACGGGGATGTTGTATGCCGGGTTCTCCCCCTCCAACTGGCCGAGGAACCAGAGCCGTTGCTGGGCGGGCGAGAGCGGCAGCACCTCGGGACGTACGACCGGGACCGGAGCGGTCCGCGCCTCGCCCGCGCCCTCCAGACGGGCCCCCAGACCGGCCGGGGTCGGCGACTCGAAGACAGCGCGGACCGGCAGATCGACGCCGAGCGCGGCCCTGATCCGGCCGACCAGGCGGGTGGCGAGCAGCGAGTGCCCGCCGAGCTCGAAAAAGGACTCGTCGGGCCCGGGCGTCGCGGGCAGGCCGAGCACCTCGGCGAACGCTTCGCAGAGCAGCTGTTCCTGGGGAGTGCGCGGGGCACGTCCGGCGGCGCGCAGGGCGGGGTCGGGCGCGGGCAGCAGCTTGCGGTCGACCTTGCCGTTCGCGGTGAGCGGCAGCGCGTCCATGGCGACGAACAGCGGGGGCACCATGTGCGCGGGCAGCGTCTCGCCCAGGTGTGCGCGGAGCGCCGCCGGGTCGGCCGCCCGCCCCTCGACGGCGACCGTGTAGGCCACCAATTGGGTGTCCCCCGGCCGGTCCTCGCGCGCCAGCACGGTCGCCTGCGCCACATCCGCGTGTGCCGCGAGCGCGGACTCGATCTCGCCGAGCTCGATACGGAAGCCACGGATCTTCACCTGGTGATCCGCGCGGCCGATGTACTCGATCTGGCCGTCCGCGCCCCAGCGCACGACGTCGCCGGTCCGGTACATCCGGCTGCCGGCCGGGCCGTACGGGTCGGGCACGAAGCGCGTCGCGGTCAGCGAGGGCCGCCCGTGGTAGCCGCGGGCCACGCCGTCGCCCGCGATGTACAGCTCACCGATCGCGCCTGCCGGGGCCGGGCGCAGGGCGTCGTCGAGCACATACACCTGGGTGTTGGCGATGGGCCGGCCGATCGGCGGCACTCCGCCGCGTACGCCGTCGAGCGTCGCGGCCGTCGACCAGATGGTCGTCTCGGTCGGCCCGTAGACATTGGTGACCTCGCGGGCCTCGGCCCGCAGTGCGTCGGCGAGCGGCTCGCCGACGGCCTCGCCACCGATCAGCACCCGCAGTCCGGCGAGGGACTGGGGCTGCTCGGTCACCAGGGCGTGCCACAGGGTCGGGGTCGCCTGCATGACGGTGGCGTCGCTGTCGGCGATGAGCCGGGCGAGTGCGGCGGGGTCGCGTACGGTGTCGCGCTCGGCCAGGACGAGTTCGGCGCCGGCCAGCAGCGGCACGAAGATCTCCAGGTTGGAGATGTCGAAGCCGAAGGTCGTGACGGACAGGAAGCGGTCGTCCGCGCCGATCCGGAAGCGCTCGGTCATGTCGTGCACCAGATTGATCAACGCGCCCTGCGGTACGACGACGCCCTTGGGGCGGCCGGTGGAGCCGGAGGTGTAGATCGTGTACGCGGTGTCCAGCGGGTGCGGGTCGGGGGTCGCGACGGGCCCGGTGGGGCGGGCCGCGATCTGCTGTGCGGTCGCCTCTGTGTCGAGCGCGAGGTGAGGGCGCTCGGTGACGGCGGGCAGCGCGTGGGCGACGGCGGTCGTGGTGAGGACGAGCACCGGGGCCGCGTCGTCGAGCATGTAGCCGATCCGGTCGGCCGGATAGTCGGGGTCGAGCGGCAGATAGGCGGCGCCGGCCTTGACGACGGCGAGGGTGGCGATGACGAGGTCGGCGGAGCGCGGCAGGGCGATGGCGACGAGGGTGCCGGGGCCTGCGCCTTGCGCGACGAGCTCGTGGGCCAGCTGGTCGGCGCGGGCGTGCAGTTGGGCGTAGGTGAGCCGTTCGCTGCCGCAGCGGAGTGCGGGTGCGTCGCCCCCGGCCTCCCAGTCCTCAATCGCCGGACGGGCTTCATTTCCTGCGCTGGAGGCTCGGCCGGGCAAATCCAGCCCCGCCGGCGATTGAGGCGTGGGGTTCGGGGCAGAGCCCCGACGGACGCCCGCAGCCGCGGCGGCCTCAGCCTGGGACGGCTGAAGCGCACGCCCTTCGGGCGTGTCCTCAATCGCCGGACGGGCTTGATTCTTCAGCCCCGTCGACGATTGAGGTGCAGAGCCCTGACGGGCTTGAAATGCCAACTGCTCCCGAAGCGGGGCCGTCGGGTACTCCCGCCCCGTGTCGTTGTACCTCCGAAGCAGCCGCGCCCGCTCACCCGTGCTCAGCAGGTCCAGCCGCCCAAGCGGCACATCCGCCTCATCCGGCAACGCGTGAAGCAGCCGCAGCACACGCCCCGCGATCGCCCCCGCCTCCTCCCCCGTCACCAGGTCCGGCGCGTGGTCGAGGCGCAGCGTGAGCCGCTCCCCCGGCAGCACCAGCAGCGAGAGCGGGTAGTGCGTCGCGTCGCGGCCCTGGATGCCCGTGACCCGCAGGCCCGGGACCGCGTCGCGCAGGGCGTCCGAGTCGAGCGGGTAGTTCTCGAAGATCAGGACGGTGTCGAAGAGTTCACCGTGGCCCGCGTCCTGCTGGATGCGGGACAGGCCCAGGTGCTGGTGCGGCAGCAGCTCCGTGTGCTGCGACTGCGCGGTGGCGACGACCTCGGCGAGCGTGCGCGAGGCCGGGGCCGTCAGCCGTACCGGCAGGGTGTTGATGAACAGGCCGACCATCGACTCGACGCCCGGGATCTCCGGCGGCCGGCCCGAGGTCGTGGTGCCGAACACCACGTCGTCCCGGCCGGTCAGTGCCGACAGGACGACGGCCCAGACGCCCTGCAGAACGCTGGAGAGGGTGACTCCGCGCTCGCGGGCCCACGCGGTGAGCCGCTGGGTGGCCGCCTCGTCGAGCTCTCGTACACACCGCTCGGGGAGCACGGGAGTACGGCCGGGCGGGGCCGGGACCAGCCGGGTCGGCTCCTCCAGGCCCGACAGCAGCCGCTGCCAGGCGGCGGAGGCGGCCTGCTGGTCCTGGCCGGCCAGCCAGGACAGATAGGTCTTGTACGCGGTGACGGCGGGCAGCGACGCGGCGTCGCCCCCGGCCCCGTACGCCGCGAACAGCTCCTGGAGCAGGATCGGCATCGACCAGCCGTCCAGCAGGATGTGGTGGCAGGTGATGAGCAGCCGGTGGCTGTCCGGTCCCGTACCGATCAGCGTGAAGCGGATCAGCGGCGGGCGGCCGACGTCGAACGGCTCCGAGCGGTCCCGGTCGGTGAGTTCCGTGAGCTCGTCCAGATCGCCCGCTGCGGCCGGCTCCCGCCAGGGGACGGGCACTTCGCGCGGGATCAGCTGAACCGGCTGCCCGTTCTTGCGGTACCGGAAGCCGGCGCGCAGATTGGCGTGGCGGCGCAGCAGTCCGGCGGCCGCGGCCTTGAGGGCGGCCCGGTCGAGGGGTCCTTCGAGGTCGAGGACGAGCTGCACGGCGTACACGTCGAGCTGCTGCCGGTCGTAGACGGCGTGGAACAGCAGCCCTTCCTGGAGCGGCGTCAGCGGCAGTACGTCACTGAGGCCGCCGCCCGCGCCCTGTGGTCTTCTCGTGGTCCCACTCACAGATCCGTCCCCCACTCATCCGCAAACTCGTTCTCGAACTCGTCGATCTCGCCCTGGTCCAGGCCGTCCACCAGCGACAGGTCCGACGGTGTGAAGCCCCCGGCGTCGGGCCGCGCGGCATGCTCGACCAGGGCCTCCAGCGCGCGGAACCAGCCGCGGGCGATCGCCTCCGCGTCCGCGTCCGCCACCGTGAGCCCCGCCCATGCCCAGTCGGCGACCAGGCGCGGCCCCTCGGGCCGGTCCTCGGTCCGGGCGTTGACGCCCAGCGCGTGCGGCAGCGGCATGCCCGGGTCGGTGCCGGCCGCCACGTCCAGGGACTCGGCGGCGAGCTGCCAGTCGGCTGCCTCCGGAATCGCCATCCGACCCAGGTAGTTGAAGCCGAGCTGGGGCGCCGGGTAGCCGCGCAGCCGCTCGGCCGTTTCCGGGTTGAGATGGCGCAGCAGGCCGTGGCCCATGCCGTGGTCGGGCAGCTGCCGCAGCTGCTCCTTGATCTCCTTGAGCACCTGGCCGACGGACGGGCCGCCCGCCGTGATGTCGTCCCAGTCGGGCAGCCCGACATCGAGCCGCACCGGGTGGGTGCTGGTGAACCAGCCGACCGTGCGGGAGACGTCGGTCCCCGGCACGATCTGCTCGCGCCCATGACCCTCCAGCTCGAGGAGGACGTCCTGCGGCTCGTTCCGCTGCCGCCGCCAGTCGGCGACGGAGAGGGCGAGCGCGGAAAGCAGTACGTCGTTGATCTCGGCGTGGAAGACCGCGGGGACCTCGGTCAGCAGCGCGGCCGTTCGCTCGGCCGACAGCTCCAGACGCAGCCGGTGCGCGGTGGCCGCGGTGTCCTGGGCCGGGTCGAGCGGACGCCGTCCGACCGGAGGCTCGCCACCCCTCAATACCTCTTCCCACAGGGGCAGTTCGGCCGCACGGCCGGCGGCCTCCTGGTGGAGCAGCCGCGCCCACTGCCGGAACGAGGTGCCGACCGGTGCCGGCGCCTTGTCCGGCTGCTCGTACGCCTGCGCCAGATCGGGCAGCAGGATGCGCCAGGAGACACCGTCCACCACCAGGTGGTGCAGGGTCAGCAGCAGCCGTCCCGCGCGCCCGGCGCCCGCGTCGATCCAGACGGCGCGCAGCACGTCGCCCTCGCGCGGCGCGAGCTCGCGCCAGGTGCGGTCGGCCGCCTGCCGTACGAGGGCGGGCAGTTGGGCCTCGGCGACGCTCGAAGCGTCCACCCGCCGCAGCACGTCCCCGGCCCGTACGGATCCCGCCTCGCGGATCTCGTCCCCGTGCAACCGCAGCACGTCGTGGTGGTCGAGCACGCTCTGGAGCGCGGCCGCGATCCGCTCGTACGTGGCTCCCGCCGGAGTCCGTACGACCGCCGCCTGGTGGAAGCCGTCGACCGGTCCGGGGATCTCGTCCAGCCAGCTGGTGATCGGTGTGGGCAGGACCGTGCCGGTGCCGTCCCCGGCGCCGACGATCTCGACCTGCTCGGCGGCGCGGGCCGCCAGTGCCAGACCCTGCGGGGTCCGGTGCACGAACACGTCCTGCGCGGTGATCGCCAGGCCCGCTTCCCGTGCCTTGCTGACCAGCTGGATGGAGCTGATGCTGTCGCCGCCGAGGTCGAAGAAGCTGTCGTCGGCGCCGACCTGCTCCAGGCCGAGCACTTCGGCGTACGCCCGGCAGAGCGCGGCCTCCCGCTCGTTCGCCGGGGCACGGCCCGAGGTCACCGTGGTGTAGTCGGGCGCGGGCAGGGCCCGGCGGTCCAGCTTGCCGTTGCCGGTGAGCGGCAGCTCGTCGAGGACGACGACGGCGGCCGGGACCATGTGCTCGGGCAGCGCTGCGGCGAGGTGGTTGCGCAGCTCCCGCGCATCGGCTTCAGCCGTCGGTACGGCGTAGGCGACCAGGCGCTTGTCGCCGGGACGCTCCTCGCGGACGATCACCGCGGCCTGCGCGATGTCGTCGCGGGCGAGCAGTACGCCCTCGATCTCGCCCAGTTCGATACGGAAGCCGCGCAGCTTGACCTGGTCGTCGACACGGCCCACATAGTCGAGGCTGCCGTCGGCGTTCCAGCGCACCAGGTCGCCGGAGCGGTACATCCGGCCACCGGGCTCCTTCGCGAAGGGATCGGCGACGAAGCGTTCCGCCGTCAGCGCGGGGCGGCGGAGATAGCCGCGGGCCAGCTGCGCGCCGCCGATGTACAGCTCGCCCGTGACGCCCGGCGGCACCGGCCGCAGCCGCGCGTCGAGGACGTACAGCCGGGTGTTGTGGAGCGGGAAGCCGATGGGCGGCTTGACCGCGCCGGACAGCGGCAGGCTGATGCTGGAACAGACGGTCGCCTCGGTCGGGCCGTACGCATTGCGCATCACGCGCCCGCGCGACCAGCGCTCGACCAGCTCGGGCGGGCAGGCCTCGCCCGCGACGACCAGCTGCATGCCCTCGGGCATCGGCCGGTCCGCCGGCCAGGCGGAGAGCACGGTCGGCGGCAGGCAGACCATGGTGATGCCGCTGCGGGCCACGAGGTCGGCAAGCGGCTCGCCGGGTCCGCGCTCCTGTGCGGTCGACAGCACCATCGTCGCCCCGGACAGCAGTCCGATGGACAGCTCCCAGGTCGCGGCGTCGAAGCTGTACGAGGCGAACTGCAGCCAGCGCGTGCCGGGACCGATGCCCATGCGCGGGCCCTGGTCGGCGACCATCACGGCGACCGTGTGGTGCTCGACGACGACCCCCTTGGGCCGGCCGGTGGAGCCCGAGGTGTAGATGACGTACGCCGGGTGGCGCGGGGTCAGCGGCCCGGTCCGGTCGGCATCGGTCGGGGCTCGTTCCGGTCGTGCGGCGATCGCGGTCCTGACGGCAGGCTCGTCCAGCAGGAGCCGCTCCACGGACGCATCGCCAAGACTCGTGGACTCGGCGGCCATGGTGAGCGCGAGCGCGGGCCGCGAGTCGTCGAGCATGTAGGCGATGCGGTCCAGCGGATAGGCCGCGTCGATCGGAAGGTAGGCCGCACCCGCCTTCAGTACGGCGAGCAGCGCGACCACCATGTCCGGCGAGCGCGGCAGCAGCAGAGCGACCAGGTCGCCGGGGCCGGTGCCGCGGGCGATCAGCTCATGCGCGAGCCGGTTGGCGCGGGCGTCCAGCTCCGCGTAGCTGACGGTCAGTTCGCCGAAGACGAGCGCCGGGTGCGCGGGCTGCTCGGCTGCCTTTGCCGCGTACAGCTCGTGCACGGGCGCGATGTCGACGTGCTGCGTCGGTCCTGCCCACGCGCCGAGAATGCGGGCGGCCTCGTCGGGCAGCAGCGCGTCGGCCTGGCCAAGACGGCGGTCGGGGGCGCCGACCAGGATGTCCAGCAGATGCGTGAGGCGATCGGCGATCGACTGTGCGGTGCCGGCCGTGAAGAGGTCGGTGCTGTACTCCAGTACGGCGTCGATGCCGGCCGGCGAGCCGTCGGCGGTGTGCCGCTCGGTCAGCTCGAAGGCCAGGTCCAGCTTGGCGGCGCCGGTGCGTACCGGGGTCACTTCGAGGTCCAGTCCGGGCAGCGCCAGTTCGGCTGCGGCGTTGTTCTGGAACGCCAGCAGCGTCTGGAACAGCGGCTGCCGCGACAGCGAACGGCTGGGCGCGAGTGCATCGACCAAGGCCTCGAAGGGCAGGTCCTGATGGGCGTATGCGGCGAGATCCGCGTCACGCACCCGGTCGAGCAGCTCCCGGAAGGTCGGGTCCCCGGACAGATCGGCCCGCAGGACGAGGGTGTTGACGAAGAACCCGATCAGCTCGTCCAGGGCCGCGTCGGTGCGGCCCGCCACCGGGGTGCCGAGCGGGATGTCGGTGCCCGCACCCAGCTTGGAGAGCAGGGTCGCGAGCGCGGCCTGCAGCACCATGAAGGTGCTCGCGCCCTGTCCGCGCGCCAACTGGACGGCAGCAGCATGCAGTTCGCCGTCGATGCGGAACTCGACCGTGCCGCCCTGATGCGTGGAGACGGCGGGGCGGGGGTGGTCGGTCGGCAGCTCCAGCTCCTCCGGGAGACCGGCCAGCGCCTCCTTCCAGTGGGCGAGTTGCTCGTCCGCCACCGCGTCGAGCAGCTCGCGCTGCCAGAGCGTGTAGTCCGGGTACTGGACCGGCAGCGGCGCCCAGTCGGGGGCCGCGCCTTCGAGCCGGGCGCCATAGGCCTCGGCCAGATCGCGGGCGAGCGGGCCGATGGACCAGCCGTCCGATGCGATGTGGTGCAGGACGAGGAGCAGGACGTGCTCGGTCGGCGCAAGACTGAACAGCTCGGCACGGAGCGGGAGTTCGGCCGCAAGATCGAAGCCGCGTACGGCCGTCGCGGTCAGTGCCTCGGGCAGCGCGTCCTCGGTGATCGCCGTGACGGGCACGTCGATGCGCGCTTCCGCCGCGGGCAGTACCTGTTGCCGGGGGCGTCCCGAGGTGTCGGGGAACACGGTGCGCAGGGCCTCGTGGCGGGCCACGACATCGCCCAGGGCCGCGGTGAGGGCCGCCGCGTCCAGCGTGCCCGTCAGCCGTACGGCGAAGGGCAGATGGTAGGTCGCGGAGCCGTTCTCCAGCTGGTTCAGGAACCACAGCCGCTGCTGGGCCGGGGAGAGCGGCAGCTCTTCGGGGCGTACGGGAGCCGCGGCGAGCGCGGGCCGTAGAGCGGATCCGTCGGTGTCCGCGAGATGGTCGGCGAGCGCCGCGACGGTGGGGGCCTGGAAGAAGGTACGGATGGCGAGTTCCACGCCCAGCCGGGTGCGGACCCGGGCGGCGACCTTGGTGGCGAGCAGGGAGTGCCCGCCGAGGTCGAAGAAGTTGTCGTCGATGCCGATGGCGGGGAGCCCGAGGACCTCGGCGAAGATCTCGCAGAGGGCCTGCTCGCGCGGGTTGCGCGGGGCACGCAGATCGGCGGAGACGGCAGCGGGGTCGGGGGCAGGGAGGGCCTTGCGGTCGACCTTGCCGTTGCCGGTGAGCGGAAGCGCGTCGAGGATCACGAAGGCGCTGGGGATCATGTAGTCCGGCAGAATGCCCGCGAGCGTGGACTTCACATCCTGCGCGTCGCCGACGATGTAGCCGACCAGTCGGCCGTCGTGCACGGCGGCGGCGGCATCGGAGACGCCCTCGACGCTGCGAAGTGCGGTCTCCACCTCGCCCAGCTCGATCCGATGACCACGGATCTTGACCTGGTGGTCGACCCGCTCCAGGAACTCCAGCTGACCGTCCCGACGCTGCACCACCCGGTCACCGGTCCGGTACATCCGCGCGCCCGGCGCCTCCGCATACGGATCCGCGAGGAAGGTCACCGCCGTCTTACGCGTGTCGTCCAGATACCCGCGACCGACACCGACACCACCCACATACAACTCACCCGGAACACCCGGAACCACCGGCCGCAGCGCCGAATCCAGCACATACAACCGGGTGTTGCGCACCGCATGACCGATCGGCGCACGCGCCCCCAGCTCACTGCCCGCACCGATCACCGCATGCGTCACATCGTCCGAGCACTCCGTCGGACCGTACGCATTCACCAACGGGATACGGGACTCCAGCTCGACCCAGATACGGGCGAGATCCGCGGGCAGTGCCTCACCCGTGACCATCAGCGCGCGCAGCGGTTCCAGCGCGGGCCGAGGCGTCCCCGCCTGCCAGGCGTCGACCGCCGCGCGCAGCAGCGACGGCACGACCTCGAGCACGGTCACGCCATTGGTGACCACGCGCCCGAAGAGCTCCTGCGGATCGGCCGCGGTCTCCCGAGACACCACGATCAGACGGCCGCCGACGATCAGCGCGGACAGCATCTGCCACACCGAGATGTCGAAGGTGACAGGCGCGTTGTGGACGACCACGTCGGTCGCCGACATGCTCAAGTCCTGCACTTTCGCGAGGAGATGGTTGACCATCCCCCGCCGGTGCACCATCGCACCCTTCGGCCTACCCGTCGAACCCGACGTGAAGATCACATACGCCAGGTCGTCCTCAGCACCAGCCAGCTCCACGAGAGCCGTCTGCGGATCGCGCGACCCATCCCAGGTCACCACCTTCGGCGTGGCGGTCGCCCGGTCCACGATCTCCTTGACCAGGTCTTCCTGGCCCGGTCCGGCGTAGAGAACATCCGCTCCGCTGTCGTCGAGCAGCGCGGCGGTGCGCGCCACCGGAGCCCGCAGATCCAGCGGCACCCATGCAGCCCCGGCACCCAGCACACCCAGCACGCCCGTCACAAAGGGCACACCGGGCTCGCAGAGAACCGCGACCCGGCGGTCGGGACCTGAGCCCGCGGCCTTCAGCCTGCGCGTCAACGCCGAGCCCAGACCGACCAGTTCGGCGTACGAGACCGAGCGCTCTTCGTCCTGGACGGCAACCTTCGCGGGCTTGGCGACCGCGACAGCCCTGATGCGCTCGACGGCACCGACGTACACATCGTCCCAGGCGGTCTCGCCCCACTCCTCGCTCAGCACCCCGAGCTCGTGCGGCAGCAGCACGTCCAGCTGCCCGAGCACCGCGTCCGGTCCGGACTCGGCGATCTTCTCCAGCCAGCCGAAGAGCCGCTTCTGGTGCAGCTCCAGTTCGTCCTCGGTGTAGAGGGAGGGGTTGGCGTCGAGGCGTACGGCATAGCCGTCGGCGGCCGCGTCGAGATAGATGATCTGCATGTCGTCGACGGGGCCCGTCGAGAGGTTGTGCAGCCGTCCCGCGCAGGCACCGAAGGTGAAGTCGAAGCCGGACTCCAGGACATTGACGGTCGGGCCGAGCGAGCGGCCCGCGTCGCCGGTGAAGCCGAGGTCACGGCGGACCTGGTCACCCCGGTAGTTCTGGTGCCGCAGCGTGGCGCGCAGTTCGCCGGCGCTCTCCTTCAGGAACTCCGCCAGCGTCTGGCCGGGACGCATCCGCACCGGATGCGGCAGGAAGTTGGCCCGCATGCCCGGCACCGCGCGCGCGGCGGCGGTGGCGCGGGCCGGGACGGCGAGGGTGAGCAGGGCGCGCTCGACGCCCGCGGCCCGCTGGACGTAGGCGCCCGTGGCGGCGATGAGCAGCGTCTGCCAGGTGATGCGGGTGTCCCAGGCGAGCGCCCGCAGCCGCTCGACGGTGGCCGCGGGCAGCAGGGCCTCGCGCCGCAGGGATCGGCGGGCGGGCACGAGCGGGCGCGTGGAGAGGCTGACCGGCTCGGGCGTCGTCTCGAACCGGGCCTGCCAGAAGGCGCGTTCCTTCTGGTACTTGGCCGTCGCGGCGAACGCGTCCTCGTCGTCCAGCAGCGTCTGCGGGCCGGGGAAGCCGCCCTCGGCGTCCGGGTCCGCATACAGCGCGGCGAGCCGGTTGTAGATGAGGACCCGGCTGAAGCCGTCGACCAGGATGTGGTTGACGCGGATGTAGAACACCGCGTGCTCGGGGCCGAGTTCGAGCAGCACCGAGCGCAGCGTGGGCACGGTGAGGTCCGGCGGTGCGAGCAGGTCCTGCCGCATGAACTCCTCGGCGGCCCGGCGCGGCCGGTCCTCGCCCGACAGGTCGATCGTCTCGACCGGGAAGTCCTCGACGGGGGCGAAGTCCTGGCGCGGCTCGCCGTCGTGCTCGGTGAACCGGGCGCGCAGGGTGGCGGCTTCGCGCAGCACGCCCTGCCAGGCCGCGGCCAGCCGGGCGGCGTCGAGCGGGCCGTGCAGCTCGAGGTAGTCGCCCATGGTGAACACGGGGTTGCCGGGGTCCGCCTGCTGCCCGTACCACATCTCGCGCTGCGCGGCGGAGAGCGGCAGCTGCTGCGCGGGGTGAGAGGGGGTCATGACTGCAGTGCTCCAGAAGAGAGATCGGTCATTTCCTGGCCGTCGGCGTCACTTTCGCCACCGCCGTCGCCATCGCGTTCGCCATCGTCTTCGCCTTGGCCTTGGCCTTCGAGGTCTCCGTAGATGTCCCGGACCCAGCTCGACTGATAGACGGTGTCGAGGTAGCGCTCGCCGAGGTCGGGCGCGATGGCGACAGCCGTGACGTCCTCGCCGGGCCGGTGCTCGGCCAGCCAGCGGAGCGCGCCGCTGACGACCGTGCCGGTGGAGCCGCCGAAGAGGAATCCGCCGCGGGCAAGGGTGTGGCAGGCGCGCACGGTGTCGGTCTCCGGGACGTGCACGACGTCGTCGACGTACGACGTGTCGAGCAGCGCGGGCCTTACGCCGGTGCCGAGACCCGGGATCATGCGGCGGCCCGCGGGGCCGCCGAAGGTGACGGAGCCGTCGCTGTCGACGGCGACGATCGTGACCGGGCGGGGCTGCTCCTTGAAGTAGCGGGCGCAGCCCATCAGGGTGCCGGTGGTGCCGGCGCCGATGAACAGCAGCTCCAGAGCCGGGAACTGCTTCTCGATCTGGGGAGCCGTGGTGCGGTAGTGGGCCCGCCAGTTGTCCGGATTGGCGTGCTGGTTGAGCCAGACATAGCGCGGGCTCGTGGCCAGCAGCCCCTGGACGTACGCGAGTCGGGCCGCGAGGAATCCCCCCTCCGCGGCCGGCTCGGAGACCGTGTGCACCTCGCTGCCCAGCGACTCGATGACCTTGCGCGTGGCGAGGTTCGTCCGCGAGTCGACCACACAGATGAAGCGGTAGCCCTTGGCGGCGGCGATGACGCTGAGCGCCACTCCCAGGTTGCCCGACGAGGACTCCACCAGGATCGAGTCCTGGGTGAGTTCACCGCTGCGTTCGGCGGCCTCGATCATGCTCGCGGCTGCCTTGAGTTTGATGGAACCGGCGAAATTGAATCCCTCACACTTGAGATGCAGCGGAAATCCGTACATTTCACGGAGATTTACATAGAGGTCTTCGGTGTTGAACTCCTGCGGCGCCGATATGACCGGCATGACTCCCCCAAATCGACCAGATCATCGCGCGGCCGACGTGCGGTACACACGCAGGCTCAGCGGTACAAGAACTGCAATGAGAACGCTGAGAGTGATCAGCGAGACAATCACCGGATGCTCCACCGGGAAGCTCCGCGAGGTGACGGCGCCGGTGTTCCCCCACAGCTGCCGGCAGGCCTCGGAGACGGCGCTGACCGGATTCCACTCGGCCACCGCGCGCAGCCAGCCGGGCAGCCCGGTGAGCGGCATGAACGAGCTGGAGAGGAAGGAGAAGAGGACCAGCAGCAGTGCGGCGACGCCGTTGATCGCTTCCAGGTTGCGCATCACCATGCCGAGCAGCGCGCCGACCCAGAGCATGGCGTACGCGAAGGCCAGCAGCAGCGCGAACCCGGCGACGGTCTCCCCCACCGTGCCGTGCACACGCCAGCCGACCAGCAGCCCGGTCAGGGCGACGACGGTGATGCTCATGGCGGCCGTGACCAGGTCGGCGAGCGTGTGCCCGACCAGGACCGTCGCCCGTCCCATCGGCAGCGAACGGAACCGGTCGATCAGGCCCTTGCCCAGATCGCCCGCGACCCCGATCGCGGTGATGCCGATGCAGGAGAGCCCGACCTGGGCGAACACCCCGGCCATCACGTACTCGCGGTATTCGCCGCTGTTGTCGACCTGAACGACGCTGGCGAAGAGATAGCCGAGTACGACGACCATGGTGACCGGTGTGAGCGCCACCCCGATGACCTTCTCCGGGGTGCGGCGCAGATGGCGCAGATGACGGCCGGTGAGGGCCAGGACATCGCTGCCGTGGGCGAGCGCCGAGCTCATCGTGCGGCCTCCGCTTCCTTCGTTTCTACGGGTCCGGCGGACTGTCCGGTGAGGTGGAAGAACACGTCGTCGAGGGACGGGCGGCGGAGCGCGAACTCCTCGACGGCGATGCCGGCGTACTCCAGCGCGGTGGCCGCGGACGCCAGTGCGCCCATTCCGTCCGGCAGTTGTACGGAGACGGTGCGCTGCCGTTCGTCCAGCTGCGGCGCGTTCAGCGCCAGCGGGGCCAGCGCGGCTGCGGCGGTCGCAAGCGTCGCCGCCTCGCTGACCGAGACCTCCAGGCGCTCGCCGCCCACCTTCCGCTTCAGCTCGTCGGAGGTGCCTTCGGCGATGACCTGGCCGCGGTCGATGACCAGGATCCGGTCGGCGAGGAAGTCGGCCTCTTCGAGGTACTGGGTGGTGAGCAGGACGGTCACACCGCGGTCCACCTGCTCCTGGACCATCCGCCACAGCGTGGCGCGGCTGGCCGGGTCGAGTCCGGTCGTCGGCTCGTCGAGGAAGAGCACCTCGGGCGAGGCGATCAGACAGGTCGCGAGGTCGAGCCGGCGCCGCATGCCGCCGGAGTACTCCTTGGCGGGCTTGTCCGCGGCGGCCTCCAGCTCGAACTGCGCGAGGAGTTCGGCGGCGCGGGCGCGGGCGCCGTTGCGGCCGAGCCGCAGCAGCCTGCCCAGCAGTACGAGGTTCTCGCGGCCGGTGAGCAGTTCGTCGACGGCGGCGTACTGTCCTGCCAGGCCGATGCGACGGCGTACTTCGCGCTGCTGCCTGACGATGTCGAAGCCCGCGACACGGGCGGTTCCGGCGTCGGGTTCGAGCAGGGTGGCGAGCATTCTGACCGTGGTGGTCTTGCCCGCGCCGTTGGGCCCGAGAAGACCGAGCACGGTGCCCGCCCGGACCGACAGGTCCACGCCGCCCAGGGCGCGATGGCTGCCGTACTGCTTCGTCAGACCTTCGGCCTCGATCGCGGTATTCACACCTTCCCCCCTTCTTGGAATACTTGGAGTTCTGGAATTGAGTGAATCTTCCGACGAGAATTGAACGTAACCGGCCGTATGGCCGGAAGGAACGCATTCCTGTTGTCCGAAGACTGCCGTTGCAGGTTCCTGCAACCGTCCTGTACTGGGGCTTGGCAGGATGCTGCAGCTGCACTCAACTGCCACTTCCATGGCAGGAGTTGACCTTGGGAAATCTTTACGCTGATTCCCATTGAAGGCAACGTCCCCCATCGGGAGAGGTAATGGCGAGTCAACGCAATCTGGCGGCTTCACTGGGAGGCTGGAGCGCCCGGCACCGCAAGACCGCGGTTTTCGGGTGGCTCTTCGCCGTCATCGCGCTCACGGTGCTGGGCGGTATGGCAGGACAGCAGAATCTGACGGAGGCGGACTACGGCACCGGTGAGTCGGGGCGCGCCGCCCGGATCCTCGTGGATGCCGGCATCCGCACTCCCGCGGCCGAGATGGTCCTGGTCCACAGCGACCGACTGACGGCGGACAAGACCGAGTTCAAAAAGGCCGTGACCGACGCGGTCGCCGCCGTCAAGGGCACGGGCCTGGCCGAGAAGATCGGCGACCCGTACCAGACCGGCGCCGTCTCCAAGGACAAGCACGACGCCCTGATCCAGTTCTCGGTGAAGGGTGACCCGGACACGGCCGCCGACCGCATCAAGCCGGTCATCGACGCTCTTGCCACGACGGACGAGGCCCACTCCGCCGTGACACTCGGCGAGTACGGCGCGGCCAGCGGCCTCAAGGGCATCAACGACTCACTCGGCGAGGACTTCACCCGCGCCGAGTACACCGCCGTTCCGGTCGCGCTCGGCATCCTGCTGGTCGTCTTCGGCGCGCTGCTCGCCGCCGTACTGCCGCTGGTGCTCGCGATCACCGCGTGCGTCGCGGCGATGGGCCTGCTGGCGCTCTCCAGCCATCTCGTGCCGGTCGACGCGATGACCAACTCGGTGATGCTGCTGATGGGTCTGGCCGTCGGCGTCGACTACTGCCTCTTCTACATCCGCCGTGAGCGCGAGGAGCGTGCGGCCGGACGCGACAAGGCGACCGCGCTGCGCATCGCCGCGGCGACCTCGGGCCGCTCGGTGCTGATCTCCGGTCTCACCGTCGCCGTCGCCATGGCCGGCATGTTCTTCTCCGGCCTGACCGTCTTCGAGGGCTTCGCCATCGCCACCATCGAGGTCGTGCTGATCGCGGTGCTCGGCTCCATGACGGTGCTGCCCGCCGTGATGGCGATGCTCGGCGACAAGGTCGAGCTCGGCCGTATCCCGGGCCTGCGCCGCAAGGCGCGCGTGCGGCACGCGAACGAGCGTCCCGGCAGGCTGCTCGGCGCGGTGCTGAAGGTGCCGGCGCTCTTCGCGCTCATCGGCATCGCGGGGCTGCTTGCACTCGCCGCGCCGGCGCTCGACATGAAGACCGAGAAGCTGGGCTTCGACCAGTTGCTGCCCGCCGACAACGCGACGGCGGCCACCGCCCAGCGGATCGAGAAGGCCTTCCCGGGAGCCCCCGCCCCGGCCCAGATCGTCTACAAGGCCTCCGACATCGGCTCCGCCGCGTCCACGCAGGCCATCGAGGACTTCAAGAAGCAGGCCCTGGCCTCCGACCAGGTCAAGAACCCGATCGAGGTGAGCCTCCACAAGGCCGAGAACATCGCCGTGATCAGCGCCCCGCTGGCGGGCGACGGCCGCGGCGCGACCTCGGTGAAGGCCCTCGAGACCCTGCGCGACGACATCATCCCGGCGACGCTGACGAAGGCCTCCGGCACCGAAGCACCCGTCGGCGGCGACCTCGCCTTCTCGACCGACTACAACGACCAGCTCAAGTCGAGCATCGTGCCGGTCTTCGCCTTCGTGATGGGCATCAGCTTCCTGCTGATGCTGCTCTGCTTCCGCTCGCTGGTCGTCGCGATCACCGCGATCGTCCTCAACCTGCTGTCGGTGGCCGCCGCGTACGGCGTGATGACCGCGGTCTTCCAGAAGGGCTGGGGCGACGAGCTGGTCGGCACGACGGCGGTCGGCGCGATCGAGTCCTGGATGCCGCTGTTCGTCTTCGTGGTCCTGTTCGGCCTGTCGATGGACTACCACGTCTTCGTGGTCTCCCGGATCCGCGAGGCCCACGACCGCGGCGCCGACAACATCAAGGCCGTCGCACACGGCATCCGCTCCACCGCCGGTGTCGTCACCAGCGCGGGCATGATCATGGTCGCCGTCTTCGCGGTCTTCGGCACCCTGTCCATGCAGGACTTCAAGCAGCTGGGCATCGGCCTGGCCGTCGCGGTCTTCCTGGACGCGACGCTCGTACGGGCCGTACTGCTGCCCGCCGTGATGGCCCTGCTCGGCGAGTCCAACTGGTATCTGCCGCGCTGGCTGAAGTGGCTGCCGGAGCTCTCGCACGGCGAGGAGGCGGCCGACGCCCCCGCATCGGCGCCGCAGGTCTCCTCGGCGCACCGCACACGTCTCGTCAACCACTGAGAGCCAAGGACCTACGACATGTACGAGTTCAGCGTCATCGGCGGCAAGACCGCGCGGGAGATCATCGGAGCGTCCCGACCGGAGATCGTCGACGTCGTACGCGACACCTACCTCGCTCACCACGCGGGCGACTCGGTGAACCCCGACAGCTACTTCCTCCGCTTCCCCGAGAAGCCGGACGCCCGCATCATCGCGCTCCCCGCGCACCTGGGCGGCGGCGCCGACGTCTCCGGCATCAAGTGGATCAGCAGCTTCCCGGCGAACATCGAGCGCGGCATCCCGCGGGCGTCGGCGGCCCTGCTGCTCAACGACTACGAGACGGGCTACCCGTTCGCCTGCCTGGAGGCCTCGCAGATCAGCGCGGCCCGCACGGCGGCGTCCGCGGTGCTCGCGGCGGAGCAGCTGACCGGCGGGCGCACGGCGGGGAAGCTCACCGTGGTGGGTGCGGGCATCATCGCCCGCAACATCCTGGAGTTCTTCAAGGCCCGCGACTGGGGCGTCACTTCGGTGACGGTCCACGACAAGAGCGAGGAGTACGGCGCGGCGCTCGCGGCGCATTCCACCGGTGTCCTGGGCTACCCGGCGGCCACCGAGTCCTCGCTGTCCACCGCCCTCACCGGCGCGGACGTGGTGGTCCTCGCGACGACGGCCGCGGAGCCGTACATCGTGGACCCGGACGCCTTCGCGCCCGGCCAGGTGGTGCTCAACATCTCGCTGCGGGACATCGGCCCGGAGCTGATCGACGGGGCGTACAACATCCTCGACGACGTCGACCACTGCCTGAAGGCCAACACCTCGCCGCACCTGGCCGAGCAGAAGTACGGCGGCCGCGACTTCATCACCGGCACGCTCGCGCAGGTGGTGAACGGCGAGGTGACCGTCGGCACCGACAAGCCGGTGATCTTCTCGCCGTTCGGGCTCGGCGTGCTCGACCTGGCGGTCGGCCTGCATGTGTTCCGTACGGCGAAGGAGTCGGGCGCGGCGGTGGAGATCGAGGACTTCTTCGGCGAAACGACGCGCTGGTAGTTCCGGCCTCTTCCGCCCGCGGCCCGTCCGGTGTCCCCCGCCGGACGGGCCGCGCCTGTGTGTCTACGTACGGATGGCCCGCAGCTCGAACCAGACGGCCTTGCCGATGCCGTACGGCCGGGGCTCGGCGCCCCATGCGTCGGCGAGGGCATCGACGAGGGCGAGCCCGCGCCCCGACTCGTCGTCCGCGCACGCGGTGCGCGGCCTCGGCATGGCGTCGCTCGCGTCGTGGACCTCCACACGCAGAACGGCTTCACTCAGCACGCACCGCGCGGCCACCTCCCGCCCGACCGGGACGCGGGCATGACGGCAGGCGTTCGTCATGAGCTCGCTGAGTAACAGCACGGCGGTGTCGGCCAGTTCGTCCGGGATCTTCCAGTCCCGCGCCTGCTCGGCGAGAAGCGCGCGGGCCCGGCCCACGCTTCGGGGAGTGCGCGGCAGCCGCCACTCGATGTGCTGGTTCATGGCTCATACGGTGGTGGCGCAGGCATAGCCTCTGGAGTAACGAGGTGGGTACGGAGGGTGGTTGTACCCGGCGGGTACCAGAGGAGGCGACCGTGACGGAGACGTGGCGGTACTGCGGAAACCAGATCAAGCTGTGGCGTACGCAGGCGGGGGTGAGCCGCGAGGAGTTGGGCAAGGAAGCGAATTACGAGTACGAGTCGGTCAAGTCGATGGAACAGGGGCGACGACGGCCGACGGTACGGCTGTTGCAGGTGGCGGACCAGATGTGCGGGGCGCAGGGGAAGCTGGCCGCGGCGCAGGAGTTCTTGAAGCCGGAGCCGTTCCCGGCGCGTTCGCAGGACTTCATGACGGCGGAGGCCGAGGCCATCGCCCTCAACTGGTACGAGCCGCTGCTGATCCCTGGTTTGCTCCAGACCGAGGAGTACGCACGGGCGTTGATCAGTGAAAGCTGTCCGCCACTGGACGACGAGACGGTTGAGGAGCGGGTTCGTGCCCGGATGCAGCGGCAAGAGGCGCTGACCCGCAGGACGAGCACGATGTTCGGCTTCGTCGTGTACGAGGCGGCGCTGCGCACATTGGTGGGCGGACAGGAGGTCGTGCAAAGGCAGTTGCACCGGCTCCTGGAGACGGGCAGTCTGCGGAACGTGTCGATCCAGGCACTGCCGATGGGCAGGTGCAGCGGCGTGGCACTCAACGGCCCGCTGGTCCTGCTGGAGACCCCCGACCATGAGCACTGGGCCTGGGCCGAAGGCCAGGACACCAGCGCGCTGTACACCGATCCCGCCAAGGTCAGTGCCCTGACGCAAGCTCATGACATGATCCGAATGAACGCCCTCAGCATCACGGAATCGGCGGAGTTCATCAGGAAGGTGGCAGCAGAGCTATGAGCGACCGACTCGCATGGTTCAAGTCCAGCTACAGCGACAGCGAAGGCGGCGAGTGCATCGAAGTCGCCCTGGACTGGCGGAAGTCCACGTACAGCGACAGCCAAGGCAGCGCCTGCGTCGAGGTCGCCACCTGCCCCCACACCGTCCACGTCCGCGACTCCAAGCTCGGCGAGACCAGCCCCCGGTTCGCCATACCCGCCCCCGCGTGGACCGCGTTCCTGGCCGCTCTCTGAGGGTGCGCCTCGGCCCTTACCCCCGGCCCCCGCACTACGGTGGCCAGGTGACCAACACCCAGACCTGGGATCCCACCGCCCCCGGCGTCCTGCGCCTTCCCTCCGGACGGCTCGTCCGGGGCCGCGCGCTGCGCCGGCCCCTGCCCGCCGGTCCCGAGCCCACGTACGCCGTCTATCTGCTCGGCAAGCAGCCGCCCGAGGTCCCCTGGGAAGCGACGTGGCTGCGCTGGCGGGACTTCCGGCTGCCCAGCAGCCGGTCGGACGCCCGGGCCCTGCTCGGCGAGGCATGGGACCGCGCCTCGGTCGGGCGGGTCGAGATCGCCTGCGGCGGCGGCCGGGGCCGCACCGGCACCGCGCTGGCCTGTATCGCCCTGCTCGACGGTGTGCCGACCGACGAAGCGGTGGAGTTCGTACGCCGTAACTACGACCCGCACGCCGTCGAAACCCCCTGGCAGCGCCGCTACGTACGCCGCTTCGCCGACTGACCGGCGCGGCCGCCCCAGGCGCGGCAACCGCCGACAGGGTGACGAGGGCAACACCGGCCCGTTTTCTTTCCCCCGCGGCAACGGAATCCGCAGGCGTATGGACCACTCGGCCGGTCCTTTCGAAGGAATGCGGGCACTCTCACCGGCCGAACACGCAAAATCGGACATTCTCACCACCACCCCGTGGCCGAAAACATCAAGCGATCAGCGTTACGCGCCCGTATCCTCACCGACATGCAGGTGATCCAGTCGACGAAGCTCGCAAACGTCTGTTACGAAATCCGGGGCCCGGTCCTCGAGGAGGCGATGCGGCTTGAGGCAGCGGGTCACCGCATCCTCAAGCTCAACACCGGCAACCCCGCCGCCTTCGGTTTCGAGTGCCCGCCCGAGATCCTCGAGGACATGCTCCGCAACCTCGGCGGGGCGCACGGGTACGGCGACGCGAAGGGTCTGCTGTCCGCACGCCGCGCAGTGATGCAGCACTACCAGACCAAGGGCATCAACCTGGACGTCGAGGACATCTACCTCGGCAACGGCGTCTCCGAGCTGATCCAGATGTCGATGCAGGCGCTGCTCGACGACGGCGACGAGGTGCTCGTACCGGCCCCGGACTACCCACTGTGGACCGCGTCCGTCTCGCTGGCGGGCGGCACGGCCGTGCACTACCGGTGCGACGAGCAGGCCGACTGGATGCCGGACCTCGCCGACATCGAGCGGAAGATCACCGACCGCACCAAGGCGATCGTGATCATCAACCCGAACAACCCCACGGGTGCGGTGTACGACGACGAGATGCTGCGCGGCCTCACGGAGATCGCCCGCCGGCACAATCTGATCGTCTGCTCCGACGAGATCTACGACAAGATCCTCTACGACGGCGCCACGCACACCCCGACCGCCGCGGTCGCCCCGGACCTGATGGTCCTCACCTTCAACGGGCTCTCCAAGAACTACCGCGTGGCGGGCTTCCGCTCCGGCTGGATGGCGGTCTGCGGCCCCAAGGCGCACGCGGCCTCGTACATCGAGGGCCTGACGATCCTGGCCAATATGCGGCTGTGCGCCAACATGCCCTCGCAGCACGCGGTGGCCACGGCGCTCGGCGGGCGGCAGTCGATCGAGGACCTGGTGCTGCCGGGCGGGCGGATCCTTGAGCAGCGGGACGTCGCGTACGACCTGCTCACCCAGATCCCCGGCGTGACCTGCGTGAAGCCGAAGGGTGCGCTGTATCTGTTCCCGCGGCTCGACCCCCAGGTCTACAAGGTCAAGGACGACCGGCAGATGGTGCTCGATCTGCTGCGCACCGAGAAGATCATGGTGGTGCACGGCACGGGCTTCAACTGGCCGGAGCCGGACCACTTCCGGATCGTGACGCTGCCGGCGGCGAAGGATCTGGCGGATGCGGTGACGCGGATCGGGACCTTCCTGGACGGCTACAGCCAACCCTGAGCAAAGATTCACGACCGAGCTCAACTTTAGACAGATTCTAAGCTAGGATGGCCTTCTGAGACAGCAGGAGGCCATTCCCATGTACGAGCCGATCCGCACCAAGTCGGTCCATGCGATGGCCGACGATGCCCAGTACCCGCACCGCAGCCGCGAGGAAGAGCTGGACATCCAGCTGGCGGGCCATCTCTCCGCACTGCTCGCCGTCACCGACGAGCTCGGCCTCGGCAAGGCCGCAGAGAGCATCGCGGCCCAGATCGCCCGCCTCCGCGGCACCCCGCCCGTTCGCCAGGCGGGTTTGAGCGGCGCGGACCCTGTGGCCCTGCACCGACGCGCCCTCGCCCTGGCAGGCCGCGCCCTCGTGGTCGCGGCATCCCGCGCCGACACCGCGGCGGCGATCCTCTCCGCCGAACGCATGGACGCGCACACGGCCGCCCTGGCCGAAGCGAGCCTGGTCGGCGCCCCCTGACGGCCCCGGTCCACGGCCGCGGAGGCACGTGGACCGGGTGCCACCCATCTCCCACGTGCCCTGCGTAAACCCCCGGCAGCAACCGCGTGCGCCAAACCCGCGCCAGAACCTGCGTCAAAAGGGTCCGGCCCCCGGAGCCGTGAGGGGGCTCCGGGGGCCGGGGACGCGGCAGACCTTGGGTGACCCCACAGGTCAGGGCGGATGTCGAGTTGGTCCGCCGCGACGTCTTCCAGGTGCTCAGCCGAGCCGGGCGACCAGCGCGCGGTACTCGTCCCACAGCTCCTTCGGCGTGTGGTCACCGAAGGTGTTGAGGTGCTCGGGGATCAGACCGGCCTCCTCGCGCCACACGTCCTTGTCGACCTTGAGCAGGAAGTCGAGGTCCTCCTCGGGCAGTTCGAGGCCGTCCGTGTCGAGCGCCTCGCGCGTCGGCAGGATGCCGATCGGCGTCTCGACGCCCTCGGCCTTGCCCGCCAGGCGCTCCACGATCCACTTCAGCACGCGGCTGTTCTCACCGAAGCCCGGCCACACGAACTTGCCCGCGTCGTTCTTGCGGAACCAGTTCACGTAGTAGATCTTCGGCAGCTTCGACGCATCCGCGTTCTGACCGACCTTGATCCAGTGGGCCATGTAGTCGCCCATGTTGTAGCCGCAGAACGGCAGCATCGCGAACGGGTCGCGGCGCAGCTCGCCGACCTTGCCCTCGGCCGCGGCGGTCTTCTCACTCGCCACGTTCGCGCCGAGGAAGACGCCGTGCTGCCAGTTGAAGGACTCGGTCACCAGCGGGACGGCGGAGGCGCGGCGGCCGCCGAAGAGTATCGCCGAGATCGGCACGCCCTTCGGGTCCTCCCACTCGGGCGCGGCGATCGGGCACTGCGAGGCGGGCACGGTGAAGCGGGCGTTCGGGTGGGCCGCCGGAGTCTCGGACGCCGGGGTCCAGTCGTTGCCCTTCCAGTCCGTGAGGTGGGCCGGGGCCACCTCGGTCATGCCCTCCCACCAGATGTCGTTGTCGTCGGTGAGCGCGACGTTGGTGAAGACGGCGTTGCCCCACAGGGTCTTCATGGCGTTGGCGTTGGTGTGCTCGCCGGTGCCGGGCGCGACGCCGAAGAAGCCGGCCTCGGGGTTGATCGCGTACAGCCGGCCGTCCTCGCCGAAGCGCATCCAGGCGATGTCGTCACCGATGGTCTCGACCGTCCAGCCCGAGATCGTGGGCTCCAGCATGGCGAGGTTGGTCTTGCCGCACGCGGACGGGAAGGCCGCGGCGACGTACTTGGACTCGCCCTGCGGCGGGGTGAGCTTGAGGATCAGCATGTGCTCGGCGAGCCAGCCCTCGTCGCGCGCCATGACGGACGCGATGCGCAGGGCGTAGCACTTCTTGCCGAGCAAGGCGTTGCCGCCGTAGCCCGATCCGTACGACCAGATCTCGCGGGTCTCCGGGAAGTGCGAGATGTACTTGGTCGAGTTGCAGGGCCACGGGACATCGGCCTGGCCCGGCTCCAGCGGAGCACCGAGCGTGTGCACGGCCTTGACGAAGAAGCCGTCGGAGCCGAGCTCCTCGAGGACGGGCTGTCCCATGCGGGTCATCGTCCGCATGGAGACCGCGACATAGGCGGAGTCGGTTATCTCGACACCGATCGCGGACAGGTCGGAGCCCAGCGGGCCCATGCAGAACGGCACGACGTACATCGTGCGACCGCGCATCGAGCCCCGGAAGATGCCCTCCTCACCGGCGAAGATGGCCTTCATCTCCGCGGGGGCCTTCCAGTGGTTCGTCGGGCCCGCGTCCTCCTCCTTCTCGGAGCAGATGAAGGTGCGGTCCTCGACGCGCGCCACGTCGCTCGGGTCGGATGCGGCGTAGTAGGAGTTCGGGCGTTTGATCGGGTCCAGCTTCTTGAACGTGCCCTTTGCGACGAGCTCCTCGCACAGGCGCTCGTACTCGGCCTCGGATCCGTCACACCAGACGACGCTGTCCGGCTGCGTGATTGCTGCGATCTCGTCGACCCAGGAGACGAGCTCCTGGTGGTTGGTGGGAACGGTGCTGGGAGCCGCGATGTCGCGCGCCACGATTGCTCCTAAGTGAGGGATTTGTTGTTTGTTGCCCCGTGGGGGCCGCGACCCGGATGCTTCGTAGCCGCTCATCCGGTGCCGACCACACTCATCTGATCATCCGTGCAGTATGCGCATATGTCCAGAGGACCTCTCACGTGAGCATCACCACTCGCGGGCACGCGAAACTCGGAGGACACTCGGAGATGGCCTGTGCCCGGGACGGTGTCACTGGGCGTGAGACTCGCCGGGAGACTGGCCGGAGGGGCCTGTTACCTACGGCTGCGTAGGTACCATCGCCGTTATGACGTCTGCCGCGCCCGAAGTGACCGAGATAGAGCCCCTGCCGGTGAAACCCCGGCTGCGCGGCTGGCTGCACGCCGGGATGTTCCCCGCCGTACTGGTCGCGGGGCTGACGCTCACGGCGCTGGCCGACTCCACCAAGGCCCGGGTGGCCTGCGCCATCTATGTCTTCACCGCGTGCCTGCTCTTCGGCGTGAGCGCGCTCTACCACCGGGGCAACTGGGGCCCGCGCGGTGAAGCCGTGCTGCGCAGGCTCGACCACGCCAATATCTTTCTGATCATCGCGGGCACCTACACGCCGCTGACGATGCTCCTACTGCCCGATTCCAGCGGCCGGATGCTGCTGTGGGCGGTCTGGGCGGCGGCCGTGGCGGGCATCACCTTCCGGGTCTTCTGGGTCGGCGCACCGCGCTGGCTCTACACCCCCTGCTACATCGCGATGGGCTGGGCCGCTGTCTTCTTCCTGCCCGAGTTCATGCGGGCCGGCGGGATCGCGGTGCTCGTCTGTGTGATCGTCGGTGGGCTGCTCTACAGCGCGGGCGGCGTGATCTACGGAATCAAGCGGCCGAACCCGTCGCCGCGGTGGTTCGGCTTTCACGAGGTCTTCCACTCGCTCACGCTCGCGGCGTTCGTCGTGCACTACGTCGGCATCTCGCTGGTGGCCTACCAGCACTCGTAGGCCTGCGCCGACGGCGCCGGACGTGGCTCACGCGCCGGTCGATGCACGACAATGAGACATTTGGGCCGCCACCACACGTAACCGCTCGCGCGAATCCCCGCCGACGCGAAGCCACAACTGGGCCTGCGCGAGCGCAAGAATTAGGCGGGGCGGGGCGGGGCACGAGGACGACTTGATCGAGCTGGTGGAGCGGGCGCTGACGACGATTGAGGGTGGCAGGAAGCTCTGACCGGGGGGCGGTTTGTTCCCCACCCCGCCCCTTCCCGAACCATGGGCTCCGCCCCTGGACCCTGCGCCTCAATCGCCGGCGGGGCTTGGTTTGCCCGGCCGAGCTTGAAGTTCAGGCCGACCAATCAAGCCCGTCCGGCGATTGAGGACACGCCCGAAGGGCGTCCGGGGGTCCGGGGGCGGAGCCCCCCGTAGAACGCGCGGCGAAGCCAGCGCGCGGGGCCCGGGGCTCGCCCCAGCAGTTCCGCGCCGCGAAGCTGGCGCGGAGGGGTCTGGGGGCTTGCCCCCGGTTACGGGATGGGGGTACCTCCCACGGCCGCCAGGCCGTAAGGGGAGGGCGGGTAGGGGAAACCCGCTACCTCCCCCCGTCCCCCTTTCCGCACGCGACCCCGTCCCCACTCGGGTCCAGCCGCAACGGATCGTCCCTCCCGTTCACCTTCAGCCGGCCGTAGTCATGCGCCTCCAGCCACCCGCACCGCGCCGTCGTCGTCGCCTTCACACCCCGGGGGAAGACCGTCGGGACGCACACCCCGACCGTCCCGTAGTGCCGGTCGCACCCCGCGATCCGCGGGCTCACCGGGGCCGAGCTCCGCTTCTTCAGCCGCGACTTCGGTGCCGAGGAAGGCGCGTCCGCGAAGCTGTGGACGTGCGCCGACGGCGCTTCCGCGGACATCGCCGCCGGGCCCCCGAGGTGCACCCACTGCGCCACCGACGGAATGCCGTTCGCGTCGACCGCGAAGAGCATGTACCAGCCGGGCGGGGCCAGATTCGGATTGCTGGTGACATTGAGGTCGATGTTGTTCCCGTCGACCGTCATCGGCAGATCCACGAACCGCTGGTTGGGGTCGGAGGAATGAGTGACCGCCGCCGGGCGGATCAGCTCCGCCTTGGCGATCGGCCGGTCGACCGTGATCCGCTGGGTGTCTCCGTACGTCCACTGCCCGTCGATCACCGAAGTGATACTCGGCCGAGCGCCCTTGAGGAGATACGGCGGGGTGTAGACCGACACATTGTTGTTGTATGTGCCGTTGCCGGGGTTGTCGCCGACCGCCATCACGCGCCCGTCCGGCAGCAGAAACGCCGAGGAGTGGTACGTACGCGGGATCGGGTCCGTCGCAAGACCCTCCTGGTACGTATTGCTCACCGGGTCGAAGAACGACGCCTCGTACACCGGGTCGGCCCGGTCGTGCAGCCCGCCACCCGTCTCGAAGACCTTGCCGTCGGGCAGCAGCACCGCGGACACGAACATCTTGCCCTCCGCGCCCGTCTGCGGCCGCTTGCCCTGGCCCTGGTCGACCTGGCCCTGCGGCAGCAACGGGCCGTGCACATAGGACGGGTTGGGCACCTTGAGGTCGATGATGTCGGTGAGGCGGTTGGCCGCCGGGTTGGTCTCGTTGTTGCCGCCACCCATCGTCAGCACCCGCTGGTCCTGCGCGGGCGGCAGCAGCACGCTCGCCGACTCGTCCCGCTGGTCCTTGTTCTGCAGGCCGGGCACATCGGTGATGGTGTTCGCGGTGTAGTCGTAGATCGAGGCGCCCGACCCCTGCGTGCCGTTGCCGAAGACATGGCTGCCGGAGTAGAACAGCCGGCCGTCCTGCATCAGGATCATCGACGGGTACAGACCCCAGTACGACCAGGTCTGGTTGACGTCGTACCACGGCAGCCACTTGTTCTGGGCCGCCGAGAACTTCTCGGCCGTCACGTTGCCCGTCGAGTCCTCCTTCAGACCGCCGAAGGAGATGACGTCACCGTTGCCGAGGATGGTCGCCGACGGGTACCAGTGGCCGCCGTTCATGTCGTTCGTCTTCGTGTACGTCTCGGTCGCCGGGTCGAAGGTGTACGAGTCCTTCAGGCCCTGGTAGCCGATTGTGCCGTCGGCGGAGGGATAGCCCTTGTTGCCGCTCATCACCAGCACCCGGCCGTCCTGGAGCTGGACATGGCCCGAGCAGAACATGTCCGCGGGCGTGGGGATCATATGGAAGGCGCCGGTCGCCGGGTCGTAGATCGCCGAGGTGAAGGTGCCCGCGTCGAACTGCGCCTGGTCGTTGCCGGAGCCCGCGATGACGAGCACCTTGCCGTTGCGCAGCACCACGGAGTGCATGGAGCGCACCGGGTTCTTGGCCGTCAGGACGTCCCAGCGGCCCTTGGCGCACTCCTCGGGCGTCGCCGTGCACTGGGGCTCGGGGGCGGGTGCGGACACTTCCTCCATGACGTAGTCGTCGGTGGTGACCGAGCCCGTGCCGTAGACCGAGACGCCCCAGGTGATCTGGTCGGTGCCCGGCGGGATCTCGGGTGTGCGAACCTCGGAGCGCTGGTAACTCGCGCTGATCGGCAGGGTCCTGAGATCCGTCCAGTACTGCCAGCCGGCCGTGACGTCGTGCCGGAAGAGCGTGACCGCGGTGTCGGGGGTGTCGCTCTTGTACCAGAACGACAGGTCGTACTGCTTGTCCGGCTTCACCGTGGGCGCACAGACCGTGTCCTCGGTGATCATCGCCTTGCGGTCGCCGTCGACCCGTCGGGTCAGCGACACCTTCATGGCCTTGGTGCCCGAGTGCGCGTCGGCGACGGTCTCGAAGGTGAAGTCGTTGTCGCCCCAGCCGGACTTCTCCCAGCAGGCGGGCATATCGGCGGTACCTGCCTGCTCGAAGCCGGGGTTGGTGATCAGGTTGGCTCCGGCGGACGCGGGCTGGGGGGCAGATATCAGCAGCGCGGCGGTCATCGCGCCGACGCTCAGCAGCGCGGCTGAACGTCTGCGCCTTCTTCGGATCGTTGGTGGCATGGACAGATCCCTTTCTGTGCTGTCCTCGATCTCCCCGTCCGGCGATCAAGGACGAACCGGCTGCCGGACGGCTCCCGGCAGCCATGCGCGGCCATGTACTAGCGCCGCGCGCTCCCCGCGCGCCGGGTGGTCCGGGAGGTCCGGGTCGTCCCAGCGCCCGACTCCCGCCCCTTGCGCGGCAGATACACCAGCGCCTCCGTCGCCGCGAAGCGCAGTACGAACGTCATCAGCAGCGCCAGCGTGGTCGCCGGCAGCACCGCCAGGCCCAGCTGCCCCACGAACAACGCGATCAGCGGAATCCGCAGCAGCAGATCCGCGTTGGCCAGCAGAGCGAACCGTCCGACCCGGTCCGCCCAGTGCCGGTGCCCGCGGCGGTCCCGGAACAGCAGCACCTCGATGAGGACGAAGTTCCACAGCACGCCGAACTGGTTGGCGACGATCTCGGCCGGCAGATAGTGCATTCCCGCGGCGACCAGCAGATGCAGCCCGAGCAGGTTCGGCAGAAAGCCGGTCAGGCCGATCAGGCCGAAGGCGACCATCCGCGCGACCGGCGACGACGTACGCAGCGCGGCCAGGTGCGACAGGAAGCGCAGCCCTTCCTTCGCCGTCGACTTGGACTCGCCCGCGAACCTCTCCTGGAAGACGAACGGCACCTCGGCGACCGTCTCCGGACGGCAGCGCACCGCCAGCTCCAGCAGGATCTTGTAGCCGAGCGGCTTCAGCGTCTCGGCGGTCACCGCGCTGCGCCGGATCGCGAAGAACCCGCTCATCGGGTCGCTGATGCCACGCAGCCGGCGCGGGAAGAGCGCCTTCGTCAGCCAGGTCGCGCCGCGCGACACGGCGATGCGGTAGCCGCCCGCGAGGCCTTCGCGGCTGCCGCCGCGTATGTAGCGGCTGGCGACCACGAGGTCGGCGCCCGCGCGCTCCCCCGCCCCGACCAGCTCCGGCACCAGCGCGGGCGGATGCTGGAGGTCACCGTCCATGACGACGATCCAGTCGGAGCCCGCTCTCTTCAGACCCTCGACGACCGCGCCGCCGAGTCCGCCGACCGGGGTCTCGCGATGCAGCACGGCGACGGGAAAGGGGCAGTCCTGCGCGGCGTCGCGGATCACCTCCGGGGTGTCGTCCGTGGAGTCGTCGACGAAGACGACCTCGCACGGCAGCCGGGACGGCACCGACTCGGTGAGCTGGCGCAGCAACTCCCGAATGTTTCCGGACTCGTTGAAGGTCGGGACGATGATGGTGACAGCGCCGGGCTCGGCGAGCTCGGCAGCGTTGAGGTCCGGATCCCCGAGTTCCTCGGCGCCGGTACGGGGTGTGGTCATCGCTCGCCTCCGGCGATCCGGCGGATCTCGATCCGGTCCTCGCCGCCGCCGAAGACGGCGACGGGCTTCGAATGCTCAAGGGCAGACTTGACGTTGGGCAGGTTCACCGCGTCGCGGCGGACGGTCGGGGACGAGACGACATAGTCGAGGTCCCGCCAGCCGCGGGGCATCGTCTTCGTCACGGCGGGGTCGAGGTCGGCCTTGTAGAACCAGATCGCGCCGGTGCCGGGCTTGTACCCGTCGTGCACGAGGTCCAGCCAGAGCGCGTCGTCGACGAGCACCCTGGTGGCTGCGGGGTCGGCGACCTCGTCCTGGAGCCAGGAGGCGGCGGCGCGGTAGGGGCCGTTGGCGTCGACGGTGAGGGCGTCGCGGTTGCCGGTGTACCACCGGGGCACGACGTACGCGGCGGCGACAACGGCGAGCACGACGGCCACGCCGACCCTTGCCGGGGCTCCGCCCCGGATCTCACTCCTCAAACGCCGGAGGGGCTTGTTTCCGGGGGCTCCGCCCCCGGACCCGCCCCCTACGCCCTGCGGGCGTGGGGGGACCCCCAGCTCCTCAATCGCCGGAGGGGCTCCATGTCGCCACAGCACCGCATGCGCCACACTCGCCGCGCCACCCGCCAGCACCAACGCCAGGAACGGCAGCGCCTGAATCACGTACATCGCCGGCAGATAGCCCGTCGGCCGCATCGCCACGAGCGCGAGGATCCCCACCGCCAGCGCCGGGCCGGCCAGTGCCCGTGCGGTCACCGACCAGCGCAGGGTGATCAGCAGCAGCGCCGCGCCCGCGAGGCCGCCGAGCGGCAGCACCCTGTCGTAGTACAGCCAGGACCGCAGCACCCCGTGCGAGCCGGAGCCCGCGTCGAAGATGGAACCCGAGCCCTCGCGACCCATCTGGTACGTGATGCCGTCGATCAGCGACACATGGCCGGGACCGGGGAACAGCTCATTGTTGAGCAGCGCGAAGAGCGGATACGACAGCCCTATCAGCGCGCATGCCGTGATCGCGCCGGTGACGGCGAACTTACGGGTGTCGCGATGGCTGTGCCGCCACATCGTCACCAGCAGCGCGGGCAGCACCACCAGCATCGTCTCCTTGGTGAGCACGGACGTCGCGGCGGCGAGTCCCGCGGCGAAGTGGTGCCACAGATGACGGCTCGGCGACGCGGCCAGGCAGAACGCCAGCAGCATCCACATCACGGCGATGTTGTCGAGGAAGATCTCGCGCTGGAGCACCACGGAGAGCGGCGAGAGCCCGAAGAGCACCATGGCAAGACCGGCGGCCCAGCGCGGCAGGAAGAGCCGGCGCGCCAGCACGTACAGCAGCACCGCGCACGCCGCGCTGACCAGCAGCATCGCGAAGCGCATCGACGCCACGTTCATCGAGTCGGGCGCGATCAGGGACGGTATCCAGGTGAGCCCGGCTATCTGTATCCAGCCGAGCGGCGGATGGTCGTACCAGTACGTGTAGTGCGCGAGCCCGTCGCCCTGCTGGACCGCCCAGGCCTGGGCGAGATACGTGCCCTCGTCGTCGCTGAGGTTCGGGAAGTTCGTGATGTTCCAGCCCTGGACGAGCAGGATCGCGGCCAGCAGGCCGAAGCAGAGCAGCAGATCGGGCCGGGAGCGGCGGAAGCGTATGACGGGCCGGACATGCACGGGCACCGTCGGGCGGGGATCCGGGGCGACGGCCGGCGTGGCGGTGTCGGGAGCCGGGGGCAGGGTCGTGGTCACCGGCGGACGTCCTCTCGGGTCTCGGTGAGATGCGCGCCTACATGGCTGGTGAGCTCCCACTCGTTGCGCCCCCGCTGCTCCCGCCAGACCGCGCGCACCGCGGCACCGGCCAGGAGCACCTGGTAGAAGGGACCGCCGACGATGAGCTTGAGGTAGTGGACGAAGCGGACGCGAAGGCCGTACTGCACACCGAAGTCGTGCAGCCCGACGACCTCGAAGACGAAGGTGACCATCGCCGTGATCAGCGGCAGGAAGGTCACGATGGCGATGCCGACGGGGACGTCGAGGAAGAGCGCGATGGCTGCGTTGAGCGGGATGATCACACCGGAGAATGCCTGCAGGAAGGGCGTCATCAGGGTGTAGCGGGCGAGCAACCGCTGACCGCGGCCCGGGAGTTGTTTCCAGTCCTTCTTCCGGTAGACCTGCAGGAAACCCTGGTTCCAGCGGGTGCGCTGCTTGAGCAGGCTCATCAGTGTGCCGGGGGTCTCCTCGCGGGTGACCATGTCGCTGTCGTACGCGACGACGACCCTCTTGCCGACGGACGAGAGCCGTACGCCCAGGTCGCAGTCCTCGGCGAGGCAGTTCGGGTCCCAGCCGCCGGCCTCGCGCAGGACAGTCGTACGCACGAAGACGGTGTTGCCGCCGAGCGGGATGAAGCCCTTCTGCGCGTGCAGATGAAGCCTGCTGCGGAACCAGAAGAAGTACTCCAGGCAGTTGCGCAGGCTGTACCAGCTGGAGTGGAAGTTGATCAGCTGGACCCCGCCCTGGACGACGTCCGCGCCGGTGGAGGTGAAGGCGTGGTCGACATGGGCGAGCAGTTCGGGGTGGACCTGGTCCTCGGCGTCGAAGACGCCCACGATGTCGCCGCGGCAGCGCGGGAGGGCGGTGTTGAGGGCCTTGGGCTTGTTCTTCGACTCATGGGTGTCGGTGACGACCCGCACCCGGATCGGGTCGCGCTCCGCCGCCCGCTCGGCGACCGCTGCGGTCTCCGGGTCGTCGTGGCCGACGATCACGATGATCTCGTAGTTGGTGTGGCTGGATTCCAGCAGCCGCTCGATGGTGTGCTCCAGTACCGCCTGCTCGTGGCGGGCGGGCAGCAGCAGCGAAAAAGAGAGCCCGGTCCCGCCGTCGGGACGGTCGAAGCGGGTCGAAGCGAGCGTCTCGGGCGTACGCCAGGCATGCATCTGCCACCACAGCGTAAACGCCGCCATCCAGAACAAAGCCATCGAAATGGCAACGACGAACACCGATATGAGCACCGAAGGGTCCCCCCTTGGAACTGTGCCCCGGCGACAGGACCCCCCTGGCCGGCAGCACACTTTGTGCAGCTTCGGGCGTGGCACTCCCCAGTGCCGCCGCCCGGCTACTCCTCGAGCGCGAACCTAGCCGCGGAACGTTAAACTCCGGTGCTCGCCCGATAACAAGTGATGTATTTCCGCCACTTGGCGAGTTTCCGGCACGTACACATCTGTCCGTGCTGTGTCGGCCCGGGCACTGCCGCGGGGCTGGGGGGTGTCTTTTGGATCAGGCCGGATCAGTGAGCGGGGTCTGGCGATGGGGGCACCTCCCGTGCCCGAAGGGCTACGGGGGAGCATCGCAAGGCGGAGGATGGGGGTCCCCCCGCCGAAGGCAGGGGGAGAGTCCATGCGGAGCATCGGCGACTGACGACAACGCAGCGTGGGGGTACCTCCCGTGCCCGAAGGGCTACGGGGGAGTGCCGTGCCAGGGCACGCGAGCCCGGCAAGATCCGAAAGACACCCCCCTAGCCGCCCAGTTGCTCGGCGAGCTCCGCCGGATCCGTCGTGGGCATCCGGCAGGCGAAGTTCCTGCACACATACGCCGCGGGGCTGCCGTCCACCAGGGTGCGTCCCCGCAGCAGCGGGAACTCCTCGCTGTCCGGCTCGCCGACCGCGACGACCGCGCCCGGGGCCTTGGCCAGCAGCGCCGAACGGTGCAGCTCCCGGGTCTTTGTATGCACTTCGGCTCCCCAGGGGCCGGCCACCGCCACCTCGCGCGGCCCGTCGAGCAGCGCCTCGGCGACCGCGAGCCCCCAGCCGATGAAGCGCGGGGCCCGCGGGCCGAGCGCCTTCACCACGCCCAACGCGCCCTCGGCAGCGGCGCGATGGGCCTCCGAGCCTGTGTGCGCGGCGTACGAGAGCAGCGCACCGGCGGCCGCCGTCCAGCCGGACGGGGTGGCGCTGTCCGTCGGGTCCTGCGGGCGGCGGATCAGCTGCTCGGCGTCGTGTGCCGTGTCGTACAGAGCCCCGCCCTCGCCGACGAACTGGTCGATGACGGTGTCGAGGAGGAGGCCCGCGAACTCCAGCCACACACCCTCGCCGGTCACGCCCGCGAGCGCCAGGAAGCCCTCCGCGACATTCGCGTAGTCCTCCAACACGCCTGAGTGTGCGCCCACTTGGCCGTCCTTGGAGGTACGGGCGAGGCGCGCCCCCGTATCCATGTGGAGGCGCACCAGGAGATCTGCCGCCTCGGTCGCCCGTTCGAGCAGATCCGGCCGTTCGAAGTACGCGCCGGCCTCGGCCAGGGCCGCGATCGCCAGGCCGTTCCACGCGGCGACGACCTTGTCGTCCCGGCCGGGCCTGGCCCGCCGCTCCCGCGCGGCGAGCAGACGGCGCTTGATCGCCGGATCGGCTTCGCCGTCCGGGAGTTGCAGGACCGATGCGCCTTCCTCGAAGGTGCCCTCCTCCGTCACCCCGAAGCGCTCGGCGGCCAGCCGCCCGTCCTCGTCCCCCAGCACGTCGCTCAGCTGCTGAGGCGTCCAGACATAGAAGGCACCCTCGACATGCTTGCCCGCAACTCCCCCAGAGCCTTCGGCCGGGGGGTGCCCCCATCCGTCTCCGACGGCACTGTCCGCGTCGAGCGCCGACGCGAACCCGCCCTCGGGCGTGCGCAGCTCCCGCACCATGAAGTCCGCTGTCTCCAGCGCCACCCGTCGGGCCAGCTCCGATCCGGTGGCCCGCCACAGATGCGCGTACACCCGGCACAGCAGCGCATTGTCGTAGAGCATCTTCTCGAAGTGCGGCACCACCCACTCGCGGTCCACCGAGTACCGCGCGAAACCGCCGCCGAGCTGGTCGTAGATCCCGCCGCGTGCCATGGCCTCGCAGGTTTCGGCGGCCATCTGCAGCGCACCGTCGGCCCCCGTGCGGGCATGGTGCCGCAGCAGGAACTCGATCGCCATGGACGGCGGGAACTTGGGCGCCCCGCCGAAGCCGCCGTGCCGCTCGTCGTACTCCCTCGTCAGCCCGAGCAGCGCCTGCGCCAGCTCCTCCTCGCCGGGCACCCCTTCCCCGCCGTACGCGAGCGAGCGCCCCGCCAGATCCCGGACGATCTTCCCGGCCACCTCGCCGACCTCGTCACGCCGCTCGGTCCAGGCGCCCACGACCCCTTCGAGGATCTGCCGGAAGGAGGCCATGCCGTGCCGGGGCTCGGGCGGGAAGTACGTACCGAAGTAGAAGGGCTCGCCGTCCGCGGTGAGAAAGACGGTCATCGGCCAGCCGCCCTGCCCGGTGGCCGCCTGCACGGCCTCCATGTATACGGCGTCGACGTCGGGCCGCTCCTCACGGTCGACCTTGACCGGAACGAAGTGCTCGTTCAGATACTCGGCGGTCGCCTCGTCCTCGAAGGACTCGTGCGCCATGACGTGGCACCAGTGACAGCTCGAATACCCGACGCTGAGCAGCACCGGCACACCCCGCCTGCGCGCCTCCTCGAAGGCCTCGTCCGACCATGGCCACCAGTCGACCGGGTTGTCGGCGTGCTGCAGGAGGTAGGGGGAAGTCTCATGAGCGAGGCGGTTCGGCATACCTCAATCTTTGCGCACACGGCGAAGGCACGCGCATGCGCCACGGTGGTGACACACGGTGGAACCGGAGCCACGTTCAGTGAGGGGTCGCGCCTGCGGACGCGCCGCCCGCCGCGCGGACCACCGGGCAGCCGGAATGACCGGGCCGTACCGAGCTGAAACGTGTACTCGCCTGCCAGAAAGCGCACTTCGGGCCCGGGCACCCCAGGACCCTCGACACGCTCGCCGCACTGCCGTCCCTTGTGGCTCCCTCGCGCTGAAGCCCCGTACGCAGGACACTTGACGCCGGTACGGAACCGGAACCGGAACCGAACCGTACGGAAACCGGAACTCTCAGAGGGGGACGCACATGCGGGACAGCCATCGGGCGGAAGCCGAGCGGCTGTTGGTACGCGCCGTCGAGGAAGAGGTACGGCGTTCGGGAGGGCGGTCGGACTCGGGTGTGCTGCTGGCACGCGGGCGGGCAGCCCTGGACAGCATGGCGGCGAGTGCGGGCGAGGAGTACGCCGCGTACGAGCAGGCATTGGCGGAGGCGGAGGCCGGGCAGCAGCCACTGTCCGCGCAGTTCAACCGGCAGAACATAGCAACACCCGTGCTGGTGACGGCCATTGCCGCGGCCGCCGCGATCGGCGCGGACCTGGCGCTGGGCACGGCCGCGGGCACCGCGATCGGCGCCGGAGCCGTCGTCGCCGTCGCCGGGGCCGCGACCACCGTCGCCAAGGTGACCGCCTCGCACTGGCCGGCCGCGCACCGCCGCGCCGGGGCCCTCGGGCAGCCGGGCGGCGCCGAGCAGCTGCGCCTGCAGTGGCTGACCGCGCTGGAGGTACGGGGCATCCGCCCGTTCCTGGACCAGCAGCGGATGCTGGCATCGACGACGCGTACAGCGACGAAGAAGGCGGCCGCGGCGCCGCAGCTGCGGGGCACCGACCGGAGCGCGGCGGCCCGCAGGCGCTCCGTGCTCGAGCAGTCCTTCGGGCATCTGCCGGACCCGGAAGGGCCGTTCGCGGGCCGGCGGGACGAGATGACGCAGATCGCGCAGTGGGTGCACGCGGCCCGCGCGTCGACCGAGACGAAGCCGACGATCGTGGTGCTGTACGGCGAGCCGGGCTCGGGCCGCACCACGCTCGCGGTGCGTGCCTCGCACCACCTCAGGGACCAGTTCCGCGGCGCGTGCATCGTCGATCTGCGCGGCGACGGCGACCAGCCGCTCTCCACACGGGACGCCCTGCTGCACCTGCTGAACCGTCTCGGCGCACCGCGCGAGCAGCTGCTGTTCCGAGAGCGGTCCTCGGCCGAGCAGCAGGTGCGGCGGCTGAGCGAGCTCTACCACCAGCATCTGACCGGACTGCCGGTGACGGTGGTCCTGGACGACGCGAGCGACCCGGCGCAGGTGCGCACCCTGGTGCCGGAGCGCTCGGACAGTCTGGTGCTGGTGACCGCGCGCGGGCCGCTCGACCTGCCGGACGACATTCCGGCGTGGGTGCACCAGCTGCCGGTCGACGCGCTGGACCCGGCGGGCGCCGAAGAGCTGCTGCGGGCCTCGGCCGAGGAGTCCTCGTCCGGTCCGTACGACGCCCAGTCGGCCGACGCCGTACGGGAGTTGTGCGGCGGGCTGCCGCTCGCGCTGCGTATCGCCGGCTCCTCGCTCGGCCCTCGCACCGCGCACCAGCTGGCGGCCGACCTGGGCGCCTACGGTCCGGTGGACCCGGTCGAGCGTGCGCTGTGGCTGCGCTACACGGACCAGCCCGAGCAGGCGCGCCGGCTGCTCCGTCGGCTCGCGCTGGCCGGACGGGCCTCGCTGGGCGCGGCCGCCGCGGCGGCCCTGCTGTCCACGGACGAGCAGGAGTCCGAGCGGCTGCTGACAGACCTGGCCGGGGCGGGCCTGATCGACCATGTACGGGCCAGCCGCTACCGGCTGCACGACGTCGTACGGTCCTTCGCCCGGGCCAGGCTCCTCGACGAGGAGGAGCCCGCCGAGCGCACGGCCGCACAGGAGCGGCTCATCCAGAACTACGCGGATCTGGCCGGGGCCGTGATCCGCATGGTGGACGGCAAGATGTCCACGCGCGCCGGCCAGTTCGGGGCGCACGGCTTCCCCTCGCTGGACGCGGCACTGCGCTGGCTGGACGACGAGTCGAGCTTCATCACCTCGGCACTGCGGTACGCGGAGGGCGTGGACCAGCAGACCGTGCTCAATCTGCTGGGCGCACTGTGCGACTACTGCCTGCTGCGCGGCGACCTGTACCGCCTCGGTGAGATCAGCGAGCTCTCGCAGGCCGTGGACCAGGGGCTGCTGGAGCGGTCCGTCCGCTGGCGTACCGGAATCGCGGCCCGCCAGCTCGGCGAGCTCGACAAGGCCCGTACGACCCTGTCGTCCGTCGTCGGCCTCTACCGCGAGGCGCAGAACGACTCGGGCACCGCGCTCGCGCTCTGCTCGCTCGGCATCACGCTGCACCACCAGGGCAATCTGACCGAGGCCGCGGCGAAGCTGCACGAGGCGATCGAGCTGCAGTCCTCGGACGAGCAGGCCGAGGACCGCGCGTGGTCGCTGCACGCGCTGGCGGCGGTGGAGCGCGACCGGGCCAATCTCAAGGAGGCGCTGACCCTGCTGGCAACGGCGCTGACGCTGCACCGGGAGGGCGAGTCGCTGCACGGCGAGGCGTGGACGCACTTCCAGCTGGGCCAGGTGTGCCTGCGCATGGGCGATGTCCCGCGCGCGGAGTCGGAGCTCCACACCGCCCTGGATCTGTACGGCCGCACCCGTGACGGCCGCGGCGAGGCCTGGGCGCTGACCCAGCTGGCCCGCGCGCGGCTGGTGGACGGCGATCCGGCACCGGCGGTGGACCAGCTGCGCCAGGCCCTGTCCCGGCACCGGGACAACGAGGACGCGCGCGGCGAGGCCTGGACGCTGTACTACCTGGGCCAGGCGCTGGAGGAGAGCGGGGACCGCGACCAGGCGGTACGGGAGCTGGAGCGGGCCCGCACGATGTTCTCCCGGATGCGCGACGTCTACGGCCTGGCGTGCGCCCGCCACCACTCGGGCCGGGTCACCCGCGACCAGCGCGCGGAACAGACCGGCAATCTGCGCAATTCCGGCTTCGCCCGCCAGCTTCTGGTGGACGCCCGCGCCGACTTCCACCGCATCGGGGTGGCCCACGGAGAGGCCTGGACCTGTCTGGAGCTGGCCCTGATCGACGCGGGGAACAACCGCCCGGCGCAGGCGCTGACGCTGTGCGACGAGGCGGTGGAACTGTTCGCCTCGTACGAGGACGACCGCGGCGCCGACTGGGCCCGCTTCCTGCGCTGCACCCTGCTGCCGTACGCGTCCCCGGGCGGTATCGACGTCGGCACGGTGGTGGCCCAGGAGGAGCTCACCCGGCTGATGGAGCGGCCGCACCCGTCACGCGACGGCAAGCTGGAGGACTGCGCGGAGGCGCTCGCGGTGATGCTGGAACGCGGCGTCCGTCTGGAGGACGGCTGGCAGGCCTGGCACCTGGGGATGGTCCCGAACCGCCATGCGCGGGAGGTGATGGGCGTCCCGGTGGCCGCGACGACCTAGCACCCCGCCGGGGCTCCGCCCCGGACCTCACGCCTCAATCGCCGACGGGGCTGGAAAATCCAGCCCGTCCGGCGATTGAGGACTGGGGATCCAGGGGGCGAAGCCCCCTGGATACGGGAAAGGGCGGGGTGGCGGAACAAGCCCCGGGTTCAGGCCGACGCGGGGCCGGCCTCCCGCTTGCCGTCCACCGACGCAGGCTTCGCCTCCCCGTCGGGCGCCTCTTCGAAGTTCACCCTCCCCATGTGCCGGTTCATCGACTTCATCAGCAGCCAGACCCCCACGGCCAGCGCCGCGAAGACGATGAAGCCGAGGACGCCGGGCGTCACCTTGTCGTTGTCGATCTCCTTGGCCAGAGGGACCAGGTGCGTCGTCAGTGCCAGGCTCGCGCTCATATCAGGCATTCTCGCGTACGCCCGCGAAGAGGTCGTCCTCGGGGAGGGAGGTATCGACCAGAGACTTGGCGAGCTCGTACTCCTCCGTCGGCCAGACCTTCTTCTGGATCTCCATCGGGACGCGGAACCAGCCGCCGTCGGGGTCGATCTGCGTCGCGTGCGCGATCAGCGCCTTGTCGCGGATCTCGAAGAAGTCGGCGCACGGAACGTACGTGGTCAGCGTGCGCTCGGCGCGCTGGAACTCCTTCCAGCGCTCCAGCCACTCCCCGTACGGGGACTCCATGCCGCGCTCCAGCAGCGCCTCGTGCAGCGCGACCGTACGCGGACGGTTGAAGCCCTGGTTGTAGTAGAGCTTCAGCGGCTGCCAGACCGGGCCGAACTCCGACTCCGGGAACCTCTCGGCGTCCCCCGCGCCGTCGAAGGCCACCATCGAGATCTTGTGGGTCATGATGTGGTCGGGGTGGGGGTAGCCGCCGTTCTCGTCGTACGTCGTGACGACCTGCGGGCGGAAGGCGCGGATGGACCTCACCAGACGGCCGGCGGCCTCCTCGACGTCCTCGAGCGCGAAGCAGCCCTCGGGCAGCGGAGGCAGCGGATCGCCCTCGGGCAGGCCGGAGTCGACGAAGCCGAGCCACTCCTGGCTGACGCCCAGGATCTCGCGTGCCTCGTCCATCTCCTTCTTGCGCACTTCGTGGATGTGCTCCTCGATGTACGCGTCACCCTGGAGCTTGGGATTGAGGATGGAGCCGCGCTCGCCTCCCGTGCAGGTCACAACCAGCACGTCCACCCCCTCGGACACGTACTTGGCCATCGTGGCCGCGCCCTTGCTCGACTCGTCGTCGGGGTGGGCGTGAACGGCCATCAGTCGCAGCTGCTCAGTCAAGACTCGATCCTCAGTGATTCGTCGCGTGATACCGGTGCCGTCCGGAGAGACATCGATGTGGGGCGGCGGTCGGGTGACGGGCGGGCGGCTTCTATAGTGACCGAATAGGGGGACGGAAAATTCCGCAGCCCCCGCCGAGAGGAATTGACATGACCGCGCTGCGCGACGACGTCCCCACGGGCCGTTACGGCAGCTCCGCGGATGAGAGCGCCGACCGCAAGCTCAAGATCGTCGGCGCGTGCCTCGGTGCGGTGTTCCTCGGGGTGATCGGCTGGTTCGGTTACGACTACATCGCCGGGCAGCAGATCAGCGCCGAAGTGATCAAGTTCGAGGTCACTTCCGACACCGAGGTACAGGTGCACCTGGAGGTGCGCAAGGACGCGGACGCCACCGGCACCTGCACACTGCGCAGCCGCGCCGAGAACGGCGACGAGGTGGCCAGGCTCGACGTGCCCGTCGGGCAGCGCGGCGAGACGCGCATCGACCAGGTTGTGAAGGTCCGTACAAAGGCGCGCGCGACCAGCGCCGAGCTCGTGGAATGCACCGCCCACTGAGGCTACAGACTCACGGCGGGTCTCGGCGCTGACCTGCGATGACGTAATTCTCATGGCTTTCGTCCTCCCCCTTCCGCCACGAAATTGTTAGGCTCGTGGTTTCGCCCATCCATGGAGGCACATCCTTCTGGGTAGGGCGATGCTTTGTATTCCCAGTACCTACGAGGAGCACCTGTGACCCAGACCAGCGAGAACGTCACCTGGCTCACCCAGGAGGCGTACAACCAGCTCAAGGCCGAGCTGGAGTACCTGTCTGGTCCCGCGCGCACGGAGATCGCCAAGAAGATCGAGGCGGCCCGTGAGGAGGGCGACCTGCGGGAGAACGGCGGGTACCACGCGGCCAAGGAGGAGCAGGGCAAGCAGGAGCTCCGTGTGCGCCAGCTGACCCAGCTCCTGGAGAAGGCCAAGGTCGGCGAGGCCCCCGCGGACAACGGCGTGGTCGAGCCCGGCATGGTCGTGACGATCGCCTTCGACGGCGACCCCGACGACACCCTGACGTTCCTGATGGCCTCGCGCGAGTACGCGAGCGCGGACATCGAGACGTACTCCCCGCAGTCCCCGCTGGGGGCCGGCGTGAACGGCAAGAAGGTGGGCGAGGACGCGGACTACGAGCTGCCGAACGGCAGGACGGCCTCGGTGAAGATCCTCGACGCCAAGCCGTACACGGGCTGAGCCCGCCACCGGACAGCGCGAAGCCCCCGGCATGAGTCGACGAGTCGATATGCCGGGGGCTTCGTGGTGCACTGCCCCTCAGTCATCTGCTCCGGATGATCGGGCGGTCGATGATCAGGCCGTGGCCGAGCGGTACTTGCGTACCGCCAAGGTCCGGAAGAGCACAATGATCAGGATCGACCAGATCAGCGAGGCCCAGACCGCATGCTGCATAGGCCAGGCATCCGGTACCGGATAATGGGGCGGCAGGTTGCCGAAGAGCTGCCGACATGCCTGGACGGTGGCGCTGAACGGGTTCCAATTGGCGATGGTCTGCAGGAACGACGGCATGTTCTCGGACGGCACGAAGGCGTTCGAGATGAACGTGAGCGGGAAGAGCCAGATCAGTCCGCCGGAAGTGGCCGCCTCCGGGGTGCGGACGGTGAGGCCGATCAGCGCGCCGATCCAGGAGAACGCATACCCAAGGAGCAGCAGCAGGCCGAAGCCGGCGAGCACCTTGCCGAAATTCTCGTGGGTCCGCCAGCCGACGATGACAGCGACGATTGCAAGCACCACCAGCGTCAATGCCGTCTGGACAAGGTCGGCCAGCGTGCGCCCGGTGAGAACCGCGCCGCGGGCCATCGGCAGCGACCGGAAGCGATCAATAAGGCCCTTGTGCATGTCGTCGGCGATGCCGGCACCGGCGCCCGCCGTCGCGAAAGTAACGGTTTGAGCGAAGATGCCGGCCATCAGGAACTCCCGGTAGCCGGCAGCGCTGAGCCCGCTACCGGGCACGCTGATCGATCCACCAAAGACGTAGCTGAACAGCACCACGAACATGATCGGCTGGATCATCCCGAAGATGATCATCTCGGGGATGCGGGTCATCCGGATCAGATTGCGCTTGGCGACGACGAGCGAGTCGTTGACCGACTGCACGACACCACCGCGAGGTCTGGGGGCCGCCGGCCTGACGGCTTCCGTTGTGGTGGTCACTTGGCGCTCTCCTTCCGGGACTTCTTGTCCTTGGCGCCCGCGGCGTCCGCCGGCCCACCGTTCTCCTCCTGCTCAAGCTCGGCCGCATGGCCGGTGAGCGAGATGAAGACGTCGTCGAGGGTGGGGCGGCGCAGGCCGATGTCGTCGATCTCGACGCCGCGTATGTCCAGTTCGCGGATGACCTCGGCGAGCAGCTTGGCGCCTCCGGTGACCGGGACGGTGAGCTTGCGGGTGTGTTCGGCGACGGCGACCTCGCCCTTGCCGAAGCCGAGCAGCACCTCGCGGGTGGGGGCTATCTGCTCGCTCTCGTGCACGACGACCTCGACGCGCTCGCCGCCCGTCTGGGCCTTGAGCTGGTCGGCGGTGCCGCGGGCGATGACCTTGCCGTGGTCGATGACGCAGATGTTGTCGGCCAGGTGGTCGGCCTCTTCCAGGTACTGGGTGGTGAGCAGCAGTGTCGTACCGCCGCTGACGAGTTCCTGGATGACCTCCCACAGCTGCATCCGGTTGCGCGGGTCGAGCCCGGTGGTGGGCTCGTCCATGAACATCACGGGCGGGGAGACGACCAGGGCCGCGGCCAGGTCGAGCCGGCGGCGCATACCGCCGGAGTAGGTCTTGGCGGGCCGGTCGGCGGCGTCGGCGAGGTTGAAGCGGTCGAGCAGCTGAACCGCCCGTGTCTTCGCGTCGCGCCCGCTCATCTGGTAGAGCTGGCCGACCATCTGGAGGTTCTCACGGCCCGTCAGATACTCGTCGACCGCGGCGAACTGACCGGAGAGGCCGATGCAGCGGCGGACTTCGTTCGGGTGCTTCAGAACGTCGACACCGGCAACGACGGCCTTGCCGCTGTCGGGCTGGAGCAACGTGGTCAGTACGCGCACGGCGGTGGTCTTGCCGGCTCCGTTGGGGCCGAGAAGCCCCAGAACCGTGCCTTCGGGGACGTCGAGGTCGACGCCGTCCAGTGCCCTTACCTCGCCGAAGGTCTTCACCAGGCCTTCGGCGTATATGGCGCCCGGCATATGGGTTCTCCCAAGGTGGCAGATGAGTGGGTTACTTCGTACAAACAGCTCAGACATGAACGATCTTCCGCGCCTGGCGAGAGCACGTGGAGAGCCCTTACCGTAACGCGATACATCGCGACTCTCAAGAGGTCTCAAGAGGTCTCAAGAGTGTCGCGAGTGATGGCGTATGCACGCGCCCCAGGAACACAACGGGGCCTTGATGCCATGCATTGCTGCGCCGGGTCGGCGGGCAGCCCCCCTGTCAGCTGATGACCGTGTAACCCGCCTCGCGCAGCGCCGTCGCGACCTGCTCGCAGTGCTCCGGGCCCTTCGTCTCCAGCTGCAACTCCACCTCCACCTCCGTGAGTCCGAGCCGCGGATCGGTCCGTACGTGACTCACATCAAGGACGTTAGCGTCGACCACTGACAACGAGCCGAGAAGTGCCGCCAGCGCCCCGGGCCGGTCCGTCAGACGCACCCGCAGCGACAGATAACGGCCCGCCGCCGCCATGCCGTGCCGCAGGATCCGCTGCATCAGCAGCGGGTCCACATTGCCGCCCGACAACAGGGCCACCACCGGCCCCTTGAACGACCGCGGCTCGCTCAGCAACGCCGCCACCGGACTCGCCCCCGCAGGCTCGACCACCAGCTTCGCCCGCTCCAGGCAGAGCAGCAGCGCGCTGGAGAGCGCGTCCTCGGAGACCGTACGGACCTCGTCCACCAGATCGCCAATGATTTTGAACGGAACGTCTCCGGGGCGGCCCACCTTGATGCCGTCCGCCATCGTCGTCGGCGCGTCGATGGAGACCGGATGCCCGGCGCTGAGCGAGGGCGGATACGCGGCCGAACCCTCCGCCTGCACGCCGACCAGCTTCACATCCGGCCGCAGCGCCTTCACCGCCACCGCGATACCGGCCACCAGTCCGCCGCCGCCGACCCCGATGACGATCGTCCGCACCTCAGGGCACTGCTCCAGGATCTCCAGGCCCACCGTGCCCTGCCCGGCGATGATGTCGGGGTGGTCGAAGGGGTGGATGAAGACCGCGCCCGTGTCGTGCGCGTACTCCTGCGCGGCGGCCAGGGTCTCGTCGATGACCTGGCCGTGCAGCTTCACCTCGGCGCCGTACTCCCTCGTCGCGGCGACCTTCGGCAGCGGCGCCCCCATGGGCATGAACACCGTGGAGCGCACGCCGAGGAGCGAGGAGGCCAGCGCCACGCCCTGCGCGTGGTTGCCGGCGGAGGCGGCGACGACCCCGGCCGCCCGCTCCTCCGGGGAGAGCCCGGCGATCCGCACGTACGCGCCGCGCAGCTTGAACGAACCGGTGCGCTGCAGGTTCTCGCACTTGAGGTGGACGGGCGCGCCCACCAGCTGCGACAGATGCCTGCTGCCCTCCATCGGCGTGGTTCTCGCGATCCCCGAGAGCATCTTCTGCGCCCCCCGGATGTCGTCGAGGATGACGGGGTGCAAGGGGCCAGACGTACTGAAGCTCATGACGTCAAGTCTCGCAGCTCACCGGCCGGGCGGCCGCCCGGATGTCAGGCTCCCTCTTCCCGGCGGCCGCCCCGATCCCACGCTCCTCCACTGGTTTGTGCAGCCCTGGTACGCACCGCGTGAAGGCCGCGTACTCTGTCCCCCACCAACCGACCACCGCACGAGAGAGCCCCCTGGCCATGCCCACCTCTCAGGACATGACGACTCATCTCGACCCCGGCCTCCTCGATGCCCTCCAGCACCAGGTTGCCGTCTTCGCACGCCGCGCGGAACAGACCCGGCTCGGCGGGGTCGGCCAGGTCCGCAACTCCATGGACCGTGCCGCATATCTGCTGCTCAACAGGCTCGACAAGGAAGGCCCGATGGGCGTCAAGGCTCTTGCGGCGGGCATGGGCATCGACTCCTCGACCGTCACCCGCCAGGTCGCGCCGCTCGTCGACACCGGCCTGGTCAAGCGCACCTCGCACCCGGAGGACGGCCGCGCCGTCGTACTCCAGCTGTCCCCGCGCGGCCAGGCCAGGCTCGAAGAGGTCCGCTCCTCACGGCGCGAGCTGATGGCCCAGGTGACGGACGGCTGGACGGAGTCCGAGCGGGAGTCGTTCTGCACTCTGCTCACCCGGTTCAACACTGCGCTCTCCGCCCGCCAGGCCGGTCTGCCGCCCGTGGACACGGAGTCGCCGCCGACCTCTTGACCCGGGTGGCTCATCTGCTCCTATATGAGGACGTGAGCGAGCGGCAGACGGCACAAGGGCGTCGCCGGGCCCGGGAGTTCGAGGCGTTCGTCGCGGGCGCGGCCGGCCGGCTGCTGCACGCCGCCACACTGCTGACCGCCGAGCCGCCCGGCGCCAACCCGCACGCCCAGCAGCTGCTGACCGCCGCGCTTGCCCATACGTACGCGGAGTGGGACCGGCTGCGCGGCGAGGACCCGTACGAACGCACCCGCCAGGAGCTCGCCGCCCGCTTCGCACGCAGCGCCTGGCGCTACCACCGGGTGCGCGGCGGGGTGCTCGACCGCCTCACCCCGCAGGAACGGCTGATTCTGGTGCTGCGCCTGTACGAGGGGGTGGCGGAGGAGCAGACGGCGGCGCTGATCGGGCTGCCGGTGGAACGGGTCCGGGCGATCTGCTCGCGCGCGATCGCGGCGATGCGCAGCACGCCGCCGCCGAGGCCGCCGCGCGCTCCGGCGGAGGCGGCGACATGAGCCCCCGCGCGCACGCTCGGGACGAGGCGGCGACATGAGCCCCCGGGACCGCAAGGAGGACGAGGTCCGCCGGATGCTGGAGACCCGCCATCCACAGGTCCCCGCGGACCTGGCCGCGCGGGCCGCCGCACAGGGCACCCGGCTGCTGCGCCGCCATCGGGCGGTGCGGCGCGCGGCATGGCTGCTGCTGGCAGCGGCGGCGATCGCGTTCGCGGTCTGGGCGGTGCTGGCACAGCCGTGGGTGACGCCGCCGACGAATACGACGCCTCCGTTGGAGGGCTGGTAATCCCGCCACATCACCCGCAGCGCCCGATCTGTACGGATTTACCCTGGAGAAAGCGGCGTACAGATCGAGCCGAGGAGATCGTGATGACGAGAAAAGTCGCCGACTGCCGCAAGTTCCCGAGTGACATGGACTGCTCGCTGACGATTGCCGGCGAGGAGGAGGAAGTCGTACGGACCGCGTCGGAGCACGCGGTCTCGGTCCACGGGCACGCGGACAGCCTGGAGCTGCGCGCGCAGATCCGTGAACTCCTGGAGGACGAGAAGGTCAGCGCTTGATGCGCGCCTGACGCTCGAGGCTCTGTGCTTGGCAGTTGATGGGGCGGGCGTGGGCCGATGACCGGGTGGGCGTGAGCGGCGACGAGGCAGACGGCCTCGGTCGACACTCCTGCGCCGCAAGCGTCGGCCGGAACGGTCGGCCGCACCGTCGGCCGGCACCGTCAGCCGGGGCGCCCGGGCCGGGTCCCTCCGCGGGACCCGGCCCCGGACCCGAACCCGGCCCCGACGCCGCCGACTGGCTTCCGGCTCCCTAGCCGAGCGCCTGCTGCAGGTCGGCCAGCAGATCGTCCCCGGCCTCGATGCCCACCGACACGCGCACCAGGTCCGCCGGAACCTCCAGGGCGGAGCCCGCCACCGAGGCGTGCGTCATCCGTCCCGGGTGCTCGATCAGCGACTCGACGCCGCCCAGGGACTCACCCAGCGTGAAGAGCTTCGCGCGGTTGCAGACCTCGACCGCGGCCTCCTCCCCACCCGTGACGCGGAACGAGACCATGCCGCCGAAGTGCTTCATCTGCTTCGCGGCGGTCTCGTGGCCGGGGTGGTCCGGCAGGCCCGGGTAGAGGACCTGGGTGACCTTGGGGTGGCGGGTGAGCATCTCGGCGACCCGGGTGGCGTTCTCGCTGTGCCGGTCCATCCGGACGGGCAGCGTCTTGATGCCACGCAGCACCAGCCATGCGTCGAACGGGCCCGCGACCGCGCCCATCGCATTCTGGTGGTACGCCAGTTCCTCGCCGACCGCCGCGTCCGCCGCGATCAGCGCACCGCCGACGACGTCCGAGTGCCCGCCCATGTACTTGGTCAGCGAGTGCACGACGATGTCCGCGCCGAGCGCGATCGGCTGCTGGAGATAGGGGCTCGCGAAGGTGTTGTCCACGACGAGCCGCGCGCCCGCGCCCCGGGCGATCTCCGCGACGGCGGCGATGTCGGTGATGCCGAGGAGCGGGTTGGACGGGGTCTCGACCCAGATGACCTTGGTCTTCGGGGTGAGGGCGGCCCGTACCGACGCCGGGTCGGAGGTGTTGGCGACCGACCATTCGACGCCCCAGCGCGAGACGACCTTGGCGAAGAGGCGGAAGGTGCCGCCGTACGCGTCGTTCGGAATCACCACGTGATCGCCGGGCTCGAGCAGCGTACGCAGCAGGCAGTCCTCCGCCGCGAGTCCGGACGCGAAGGCGAGCCCGCGACGGCCGCCCTCCAGCGCCGCGAGGTTCTCCTCGAGCGCGGTACGCGTCGGGTTGGCACTGCGGCTGTATTCATAGCCGCCGCGCAGTCCCCCCACACCGTCCTGCTTGTAGGTGGACACCTGGTAGATGGGCGGGACGACCGCGCCGGTCAGCGGGTCGGCGGTGTTGCCCGCGTGGATGGCGCGGGTTTCGAAGCCGTGCAGGTTGTGGTGATCGCTCATGAGCCCGAGCGTAGTCCCGAGCCGGGCCTCGGTGCGGACCGGCCCGACGCCCCTCCGGTGCGGTCCGGGACAATGGATTCATGGAGATTCTCTGGTTCCTGATCGCGCTGTGCATGCTGACAGCCGTCATCGGTCCTTTTGTACTGCGCCGACGTTCGGGCATCCACCTGGTCGCACCGGGCTCGCCCGATGCCGCCGACCCGGACACATACGGATTCCTCCGCCAGGAGGAGCTGGACATCCGGCTCCCGGGACCTGACCAGGACCTCCTCGACGTACTCGACGTCGTCCAGCGCACCCAGGACTGGCGGGCCGCCTCGCAGCTGCTCGCGGGCACCGCGCGGGAGGGCGAGGTGCGCTGGCAGCGCGTACAGGCCTTCGCGGGGGCCGCGTCGCTGGAGCTCCAGCAGCAGCCGGGAGCCGGCGGCGCGTGGCTGCGCGCCTGGCGGCTGGACTCCCCCAAGGACGCGGGCGGCGCGGCCGTCTTCGCCGAGTTCCTTGTGCAGCAGGCGTGGCGCTCCTCCGCGGCGGGGACCGACGACTTCCTGATCATCCTGGAGGAGGCGCGTACGGCCTGCGGCGAGGCGGCACTGCTCGCGCCCGGCGACCCGATTCCGTACATCGTGGAACTCGCCGTCGCGCGCGGCCTCGGCTACTCGCACGAGCAGTTCGACCAGGTGTGGGCGAAGATCATCGACCGCGCGCCGGAACACATGGGCGCGTATCTGGCCGCGCTGCACTACTGGTGCGAGAAGTGGCACGGCTCGCGCGAGGAGGCCGACCACTTCGCGACGACGGCCGCGGCGCGCGCCCCGCAGGGCTCACTGCTGGCCGCGCTGCCGCTCTTCGCGGTGTACGAGCACCTGCCCGAGGTCAACCTGGTGCAGGGCTTCTACCGGAGCGCGGTGGTGACGAAGGCGATGGAGGGCGCCCTCTTCGCGGTCCACGCGGCCCGCCCGGACGACCCGATGCTGGCGCATGTACGCCATCTGCTGATCCTCTTCCTGGTCCGCTCGGAACGCTGGGCCGAGGCGATGAACCAGCTGGTCCACGTGGACGGCCATGTCGGCGCGCTGCCGTGGACCATGAGCGAGGACCCGGCGGCGACGTACACGATCCACCGGAACCTCGCGGTGGCGGGCTACGAGGCGAACGGCGGCAGCCCGGCGACGCTGCCGCACTGAGCCGGGCCCTGTCTGAGGGGCGGGCGGAATCCTGGACCGCCTCCGGACGTTGTGCTGTAGGCATCGACCACCTGAGGAGCCCCGCATGTTCCTGTCCCGCCGCACCCCCGAGCTCCCCACCCCCGACCAGGCCCTGCGCGGCCGCCCGACCCCCGAATTCACCGTCCCCGACCGCCACACGGTCCTGGGCAACCCACTGCTGGGCCCGTACCCGGAGGGCCTGGAGGTGGCGGACTTCGGCCTGGGCTGCTTCTGGGGCGCGGAGCGCAAGTTCTGGCAGACGGACGGCGTGTGGACGACGCTGGTCGGCTACCAGGGCGGCTACACCGAGAACCCGTCGTACGAGGAGGTCTGCTCGGGCCTGACGGGCCACACGGAGGCGGTGCGGGTCGTCTTCGACCCGAAGATCGTCTCGTACGAGTCGCTGCTGAAGCTGTTCTGGGAGTCACACAACCCGACGCAGGGCTTCAGGCAGGGCAATGACGTGGGCACGCAGTACCGCTCGGCGATCTACACCCACTCGGAGTCCCAGGCCTCGGCGGCGCAGGCTTCGCGGGAGGCGTATCAGGGGGTCCTGACGGGCTCGGGGTACGGGACGATCACGACGGAACTGCTGCCGGCGGAGGGCCGCGCGTTCTTCCCGGCCGAGGGGTACCACCAGCAGTACTTGGACAAGAACCCGGCGGGGTACTGCGGGATCGGCGGGACGGGCGTCAAGCTAGATGCCCCGTCCGAGACGAACTGGGGCCGCTCCTGCCCGACGGGCATCGCGGCTGCGCCGGAAGCCACTGAGGGATAGCCACCTAGCGGGCCGGGAATTCAGTTGCCTCGCGTCCCCTCAAGCTGCCTAGATTCTCCGTATGGCGGACATTCAGGGCTCATACGATGATCTGTTCACTGCCGTGCCCAGCGCGCTGGCGGCATTGCTGGACGAGGGAGACGCCGGTGGCTCGGTGGCCGTCTTCGTGGATGGCCGGCCGGTGGTGGACGTCTGGGGCGGATTCACCGACGCCGACCGTACGATCCCGTGGCAGCGCGACACGATCGTCAACGTCTGGTCCGTGACCAAGACGATGACCGCGCTGTGCGCCCTGGTTCTCGCCGACCGTGGCGAACTCGACCTGGCCGCGCCGGTCGCCCGGTACTGGCCGGAGTTCGCCGCGGCGGGCAAAGAGAAGGTGCTGGTACGCCACCTGCTCGCGCACACGGCTGGCCTGCCCGACTGGGACGGGCCGGTGGCGGAGCTGTACGACTGGACATCCGCCACGGCACGACTGGCCGCGCAGGCTCCGCAATGGGAGCCGGGCAGCGAGGCCGGATACCACTCGCTCACCCAGGGATTCCTCGCGGGCGAGGTCGTACGCCGCATCACCGGCCGGACTGTGGGCGCGTTCTTCGCGGACGAGGTTGCCGGCCCGCTGGGCGCGGACTTCCACATCGGCCTGCCCGCCGAGCACGACCACCGGGTGGCGCTCGCGATCCCGCCACAGTCCCGGGACGACTGCTACGCCGCGAGTGCCTCCGCCGGCGGCGCGGCTCCCGCCGCCGGGACCCCGATACGGGTCCACGACGGGAACAGCGTGGCCTGGCGCCGTGCGCAAATCCCTGCGGCGAGCGGGCTCGGCAACGCCCGCTCGGTCGCCCTTGTCCAGTCCGTGATGGCCTGCGGAGGATCGGTGCGGGGGACGCAGCTGCTGTCGCAGGCGGGTTGTGACCGTGCCCGGGAGGAGCAGTTCCACGGCGATGACCGCGTCCTGGGCATGCCCATGCGCTGGGGTCTGGGCTACGGATTGTTCGGCAACACCTACGGGTGGGGCGGTTGGGGCGGCTCACTGGTCATGATCGATCCTGACGCCCGTATGGCAGTGGCGTACGTGACACATCAGATGCGCGAACCCGCGGACGACAATCGGGGACTAGAGATCGTCACGGCCGCGTATGACGGGCTCACGGGTCTGCGCGCCTGATCCAACGGGTCACATGGTGCTCTATGTTGGTTTGTTCCGCCTCTCGGAGTGCTGCTGGTGAGTCTGTGGAGGCGGTTCTTCTTGGTGAGGCTGGTGGTGTGACGGATGGGGTGGAGGTCTGCTCGTGCCTGTCTCATTCCAGGACGCCCGGGTCTGTCCCGTGCTTCGACGCGGCAGGATGCACGAATGGGCGCACGCCCCCGGGCGGCGGTATGCCCGGGTCATGACGGAACGTCGCGCGTATCCAAGTGATCTGTCCGATGCCCGCTGGGAGTTGATCGAGCCGGTGCTGTCCTCCTGGCGCTTCGAACGCCGCGGCCGGGCCCTGGACTTCGGCCGGCCACCACGGCATGACCTGCGCGAGGTCATGAACGCGATCCTGTACGTGGACCGCACCGGCTGCCAGTGGGCCTACCTCCCGCACGACTTCCCGCCGCGCATCAGAGTGTCTACGACTAATTCGCCAGGTGGCAAAAGGACGGTGTCTTCGCCCAGCTCAACGGCCTCTTGAGGGAGTTGGTGCGCCAGCAGGAAGGCCGCGAAGCCACCCCGTCCGCCTGCGTGATCGACGCACAGAGCGTCAAGACGTGCCCGGGAGCGTAAGCCCTGGGATTTGTCCCGCCCATGTGACTGTCACCTCGTCGGATCGTTGTCTCGGCCGTGGGGCAGGGTGATCTGACAGATGCAGGTTGGGAGCGGCTGCGGGCGTTCCTGCCCGTGGGCAGTGGTCGATACGGTAGGTGGCGGGATCATCGGCAGGTGATCGACGCTGTACTGCGGGTCAGTGTGGTGCTGACTCATCGGATGTCGCGGTCCGCTCGCTGGTCAGCGATCGCTGCTGCGAGTGCGAGAAGCGCCTCGACATGGGCAGCCGCGATGGCCCACTCCGGGTGGGCGCGGCTGTACTTCATTCCTTCGAGCAGCTCTCGAGCCTTGTTCGCGTGCGTGTCGTAGTCCGCCATGCTGACCCCATTGTCTGTGGTCCGTACCGTAGCCGAACAGCTCTGTGGAGCTGGCATGAGGCGAGACTAAATGGCCCGAGCCAACACGGGGTCGCAAGACACACGGCTCCGGAGGCCCCTTGAGTCCCAGGCGTTCGCGCTGGTCACAAGCCTGAATGGTGATCCTCTTGTTTCTCGGCGTCCACGAATAGGCCGCAGGCTGATGACGGGTCTCCACTTCGTCGCGTCTGGAGTCATCACGTCACACCGTCCGTGCCCCGTGACGGCCTTGTCCCGGCTCTGTGACACCGGGAGTTCCAGTGCTGCGGTGCGACGAGGCCGTTGCTACGGTCCCGCTTCGGGGTGCGGCCGATTGGGCCGCCTGTGAACAGGGGGACGTCCAGATGAATGCCAATCGCCTCAGACCCGTTGTCCTCGCGCTCGCGGCCGTCGCGCTGACCGCTGTGCTCACAGGGTGCAGGGAGGACGGGTCTGCCGCCGGGGCGGACGCGGCGCCGAGCGCGGGAGCCAAGGCCACTCCGTCGCCGAGCACGACTGCCGGGGAGCCCGACGCGATGCCGAGCGTGGGCGCCACGGCCCCCTCGTCGCCCCGTGCGGGCGGTAGCGGCACGCCCGCTGGCAAGCCCGACACCAAGCACACCGGATCAGCCGCGACCCACGCGCCCGCCGCTGACTGTGCCAGCGAGCCGCCGAGCCCGGACCAGGTCGACCCCGACGAGATCGCCGTCTACCGGGTTGAGGAACTCGACGGCAGTACCGGGAAGGTGAACCTGGTCATTGAGCACGGTGCCTGGGGATGCCCGGGGAAGGACACTGACGGTGCGCCCTTCGTCGTCACAGGCGAGCACAGCCGCTGGGCTCTTGACCAGGCCGCGTATGTCACCGCCACCAACCCCATCACCGACAGCAGTGAGAACCAGCGGATCGGCGTGCAGGAGCTGATCGACTGGATCAATGCGCACCCCGACTCCGGCCTGGTGTTCAGGTATGAGACCGGCAAGGACGGCGCCATCCACCGCCTGGAGCAGGTCTTCACGCCGTAGTCAGGGCGGAGCCCTGCTGGTCTCCGCCCTGGCGGTACCCGTGCGCCAAGAGCAACGCACAAGACCGACCTGCACCATCTGTTCGGGCAAGCGTGTGCTGCGTGGTGGGCTCTCTGATGTTCATGCCAGGGTGGCCCTTGCACGAGCTGGGCCGTCGACAATCAGAAGCGGATTTGGGCAAGACCAGGGGGCCACTCGGACACATTGCGGGCGGGGGACCTGCCCGAGTAGCCGGCAAGCGTACGGCCCCCGGCCTGCTCTTTCGCCCCCTTGTGGGCGCGGGCTGGCGACGGCGCGCGGCCCCACTGGCGCAGACGTGGTGGGAGCCGGGCGGCGGCGTCCGCCCGGCGCCGCCGCGCCTTGGCGCGGCACCTCTGATCTCTTATCAGACTGCTACCGCAGTTCAGGAGGTCGGGAATGCAGACGCCTCAAGCGTCAACTGTGGTGTTCTCCCGAGCTTCCGCCGTTCTCCCGATGGGCCGGTGCCCTGGTGTCGTTGAAACTTCTGGGGGCCACTGGGGCGCATGGCGGGCGTAGGACAGGGCCGGTCCCGTGTGGCTGGGCTGCGTGTGGCGGCTGGGTTGGCAATGATCGGCTCGCTGGCCGAATGCCGGTCGGGCAGCGAGCGCCCGCCACCTCTGCTCCATGTACCGCCCAGGGCGATAAGCGTGCTCGGCCTGACGGCGCTTTGAGGTGTCGTCACGAGGCTACTGGTTGCCAACTTTGTAGTCAGGGTCCACGTAGCAGGGAGAGTCCAGGGTGATGTACAGGCCGTCGCGCCCGGCCTTCTCCCACTTGGAGGCGTCCGCGGCTCGGGAGACGAAGTCCTCCTCGATCGTCGCCGTGTGATGGAGCTTCGTGTCCTCGACGTCGAGCTGCATCTGCTGGGCCTTTGAGTTGGCCTTTTCGAAGCGGTACGCCTTCCAGCCGTGCTTGGGGAGTTCTTCGCGAAGTCGCTCCAGCGCTGCGGTGAGGGCTTCCCTGGAGGGTCCGTACACCTTCCAGAAGTGCTTGACCCGGTACCCATGCTCGACCTTCTCGCACGGGGAGACATCAGGAGAACCGTTGGTGGTCTCTCCTTTCAGGCCGGAGAGATCCAGAATGAGGCTGGACTGATTGCGCACCAGGTCCTTGGCCTCCTTGACAGGCATCTTCTCCGGTGTGTAGTCGAGTCCGTCGTTATTCATGGCGCTGCATCCTGTCGTGGCGATCAGTGCGGCGGTGGTGAGCGTGGCGAGCCGGGCCGTCCGCGACGCGATCCTGCGATGATTACTAGTCAGCATGTGTCACCCTGTCGTACTTTCCTACGGTTACCCGGGCCTGGTTGTTGAGGCTCTCCGTCCCTGCATCCCAGTAGCCGCTGTGGCCGCGAGATCCATCCGTTGCGACGATCCTCGCGCCGAAGTCCGGATTGGTGGGAGTCAGGGGCTTCACGACACTGGTGCCGTCTCCGTCCATCCACGACGGGAGGATGTCTACGTCCAGCTTGAGCGGGGCGTGCTTCCAGCCGCCGATGTCGGGGACTGGGTCGCTCGTGACGAAGGGGATGTTGATCCCGCCGTGCTTGTCGTCGCCGACGTAGGGGATGGGGACACCCTTGAGGATCGGGTCGCTGTCGGCCTCGGCGGCGAAGACATGGCCCTGGGGAACGTCGAGTTCCGCAGCGGAGCCGACCTGCATGCCGGGGCTGCCGGCGACGAAGACGTCGTCGACCGGGAGGGTGCCCTGACGGGCGGCGGAGCCGATGACGGTACTGCCGTAGCTGTGGCCCGTCACGGTCAGATGGTCCTGCCCTCCCTCGTGGGAGGAGCGCAGCCCGCCCAGGAAGTCTTCTCCAGCTGCTGCCAGGTGATCACTTCGGTCCCCCGGTCCTGCCCTCGAACTTCTTCCGGATCACGACCTCCCGCTCGCCGAACTCCTTGCCCGCGCTCCTGAGAGAGCCCTCGAGGCGCCGGCACTCGTCGCGTACGGCGGTGAGACGCAGCTTCCAGGAATCGAGAACCTCGTCCATCGCCTTGGTGCTGTCCAGGCCCTCGGTGTTCTTCGCCTCGACCTTGGCGGCAGTCTCCAGGTCGGTCAGCGCGGAGGCAGAGGAGGTGTGCAGCGCGTCGGCGACGCCGGAGGCCGTAGTCCAGGGGCCGCCGCTGGCCTTGAGATCGGGAGCGCCGCTGTCGCCCCCGCCGCCGGGCGCATCGGCCGAGGCCAGGGCCATTGAAGTGCCGGAGCTGGGGCTGTCGTTGCCGAACAGCGCTCCCCATTTCTCGTCGAGCGCCATGCGCCCTCCCCCGTGACAAGCAGACCAATACTTCCGCGAACCTAACGGACGGAACTGTGATCGTCGAACGCGACGAGCAGTCACTCCCCTGTGGTTGGTGGGGACGATGCGATGGGGGTGACTGATTCCGCTCAGCGGAAAGGCGAGGTTTCAGCGGTCCGTCGACAACCGTAAAGCGGCGCCTTGTATGCGTCGGACGGAGAGAGTGTGAAGTCGAACCAAGGGTCGGCGGCGAGTACGGAAACGGCCCTGCGCGCCTCACACAGAAGATCGTTGAGGCGCGGACAAGGCTCAGGAAGACCGCGGCACAGACCTGGACGTCGACGTGCTCGCGAGCCTGAGCCGGCATGTCGGTGAACGTGGACACCGGGGCATCGGCGCGCTGGTCGTACAGGGCACCAGCTCCGAGCTGCCCCGGTCTCAACTCAACGGCCGTGAAAGGCTCTGAACGAGACGGGAATTGAGACGGTCGGCAGAGCGAGACTCGCTCGCAATCTTCTGCGTTGAGGAGGAGCCATGGCATTGGGCCGCAAGAGAGCACGGCGCATCGTCGTCGACGGCACAACCTACCGATGGCGGCTGCGCAGAAGGCCGACCTACAACCAGGCTCTTTGCTGGACACCGTGCACCTTCGCTGTCGAGCATGCAGACGCCCCCGGGACCACGCTCGTGGTCATCACCAGCCAGCCGCATGCCAGCAACTGGTTCGGGCGACAGGCCAAGCCTGTGCTGCCATGCGACGTTGCCCACGCCGTCGAACTCGCTCTCCGCCAGGGTTGGACTCCCACGGCCCCGGGCTCCCCGTTTCACCTGGACCGGTCTGCCGGCTTTACGCCCTCACCCTGAGCCGAGTGGTTGACCGCTGATCCCTGCCCTACCTGGTGCGGCCGCACCCACCTCACGAATTCAAATTGCAGTAGTTCAACCAGAAATATTCGGCGAGTCGGCCGCTGTACCGGGCCCCACCTCTCGGACGCGGACGATGCCCTGCGCTCGGACCGCTCAAGTTGCACAGTGCCGGATCCTGTCCCAGCCTGGTTGACGTGCGGCCTTTTCGCCGGGAAACCACCGCGAACAATTCGCCCCTGTTGCCGAACAGCTTACGGCGGTCGTGCTGGCGAAGTAATCCCGGTCATCGAATCACGTTATCGCCACACCAGGATGACCAGAACATCCCGCAAACCCCTTGCCTGAGGAGCGAAACGCCCATGACCACTACGCTCGAGCTGCCCGTACCCACCCCGACCATCGGCAGGGAGATACTTGCCGAATACGCCGACGAGCGAGAGACCTTCGAAAACGCCAGCATTCAGTACCGCGACGAGCGTGCCGAGCTGGCCTTCCAGGCGAGCAAGGTCCACGTGGCCAGAACCCACCCGACCCTGAATCTCGATGAACGCGAAGCCGCGCTCGGCGAACTGGCCGAACAACTCGGTGCGCCGGCGCTCAAACTGCGCGAACAGAAGGACGTACCAGTGCCTGGCGGCGTCGGCTATGGAGCCTTCTTCAATACGTCGTTCAAAACCGGGTTCGGAAAGGGAACCTCTCTGTACTGGGAGGTCGTGTGCCCGACCGTACCGGGAGGGAACGTCAACGACTGGCTGTACCTCACCGGCATGAATCGGGCGGGCAAGGGTGTCGAGGCCTTCGTGTCCTACCACGCGCAGGAGGCGCCTCGCTTCAAGGTGTTCGACTGGGCTCGCACCGATCACTGGCAGATCGACTGCCCGTGGTCGGCCCTCGGAAGCTACCTGATGACCAGAACCGCGCACGGCCAGAACTACCAGATTCTCGGCGTGTGGAACAGCACGTGGGAAATCGCGCCTGGCCAGTGGCGCAACCAGGCCCTGCTGTGGAACCGGGTGGGTGCGCCGTGAGGCGCTTGTTGTTCGAGTGGAGGTGAAAGACCACCACCAATTCCCTGTCGCAGCAGGGGGTTTGAAGCTGAGGGCAGTTCGAGC
>NZ_JBJDQK010000004.1:0-194847 GCF_044903445.1 Streptomyces sp. NPDC019890
ACGGCGAGCCCGTCACCGGCTACGTCCGCCTGCTGGACTCGACCGGCGAGTTCACCGCCGAGGTCCCGACCTCGGCGACCGGACAGTTCCGCTTCTACGCGGCCGAGGGCACGTGGACGGTGCGCGCCCTCGTCCCGGGCGCCACGGCGGACCGTACGGTCGTCGCGCAGACCGGTGGCCTCGCCGAGGTCGCCATTGCCGTCTGACGGCACTGAATACCGGCCGAAGGGCCGCACCCCAGGGGGTTGGACGCTTCCTGAAGCGGGGTGCGGCCCTTCGGTCGCTCGCGTTCCCGGCGGCCTGCGCTCGCGTTCCCGCGCGCCTTCCCGGTCGTACGCTGAAGGTATGTACGCGCGGCGCCGTCACGCCTACTTCCTGCTGATGGGCGGATGCCTGGTCCTGTTCGTGTCCGCCTGGGCATTCGTACGCCTGTGGTCGGTCCCCGCCGCCGTCGTCATGTGCGTCGTCGCGATGGTGATCCCGCCGGTTGCCGCGATGGTCGCCAATGCGCGCGGGCCCGAGGACCGCTGGTGGGACGATCCGTCGGGCGACCCGAAGTCCGACGAGTGGTGGGACGAGCTCGACGGCAAGAAGAAGCCTCAGTAAGTGTCAGTGAGCTCCGGTAAGCGTTAGTAGACGAGCGCCTGGACACCGTCCGGCATGACCTCGCTCACGAAGACCTGCGCCCCCGCGATCCGTACGCCGTCGAGCACATCCTTCTCCGTGATGTCCCGCCGCGCCGCGCACTGCGTGCAGAGCGTGATCTGCCCGGCCGCCAGGATCGAGTCGATCAGATCGGGCAGCGGCGCGGCATGCGGCAGTTCGAACGCGGCCGCGCGGCCCGGCAGCGCGAACCACGCGGACTCGCCGGTCAGCCAGAGGGACACCTCCACACCGCTGGCGACGGCGACGGCCGCCACCGTGAAGGCCTGCGAGCAGCGCTCGGGCGCATCGGCACCGGCAGTTACCTTGATCACGAGCTTCTTCGACATGCCCGAACTTTAATCCCGGGCCGCACAACCGCGTCCTCCCGTCGGTGGTCTGTGCTGTGCACAGGTAACGAAGTCTGTGCCTCATGTCCCGTGGGGGGGACCTTCGTCCCCGGCCTCAGCACCAGGGGCGACGGCCGCTGGGTCTATCCGAAGCTGACGATGCCGGTGCTTCCGGCGGGTGCCGAGCTGCCGTTCGACAAGGCCAACACCGGCCAGATCCACTACGCGAGCCAGAGCGCGCTGCTGCTTCCGGCGCCCGAGGGCGCGAAGGTTGCCCCCGCGGCGGGCGGCGGCAAGAACCTGGTGTCGGCGGACCGTTTCCTCGCGCAGTACCCCGAGGAGGACCGGGCCGACCTGAAGGAGGACCTCACCGACGGTGGTCTGCTGGACATCGCAGTCCGCACCCCGCGGCCCCCTTCACGTCCGGCACGCGTACATCACGGCGGGCGACACGATCGCGCTGATCGTCCAGTCGAAGAAGGGCACGGCCGCCGCCGTCCCCTTCCACCAGACCGTCGTCCTGCAGAACCAGCTCCTCGGCTGGAGCGCCGGCGCGGCCGAGCGCCGGCCCGCTTGCCGCACCTCACGGAGAGCGCCGGGCGCCCACCCATTAGGCTGGGCCCCGGCCCTTTACCGCCCACACTGCTCATCCGAGGAGCACCCCGTGCTTGAGGCATTCTTCGAAGCCCTGCTGGTCCTGGTCTGCGTCGGCGTCGCCGCCTTCGCGGGTCTGACCGTGAAGAAGCTGTACCAGGGTCAGCGCTAGTCACACTCGTATCTCTACAGATCGCCAGAGCTGCTCATGATCGAGATTCCGTCCGACCTGAACCCGGGCCTCGTCCCGCTCGCCTTTCTCCTGGGTACCTGGGAGGGCGTAGGCGTGTCCGACTTCCCCGGCGCCGAGAAGTGCAACTTCGGCCAGTCCGCCACCTTCAGCCACGACGGCCGGGACTTCATCGAATACGTCTCGCACTCCTGGGTCCTCGACGCCGAGGGCAACAAGGTCAGGCCGCTGGAGTCCGAGTCCGGCTACTGGCGTATCGACTCCGAGCGCAAGCTCGAGATCGTCATGACGCGTGACCAGGGCATCGTCGAGGTCTGGTACGGCGAGCTCGCCGAGAAGAAGCCGCAGATCGACCTGGCGACGGACGCGGTCGCGCGCACCAGTGCCTCGGCCCCGTACAGCGGTGGCAAGCGGCTCTACGGCTATGTGAAGGGCGACCTGATGTGGGTGGGCGAGAAGGCCACCCCGGAGGTCCCGCTGCGGCCGTACATGTCGGCGCATCTGAAGAAGGTCGTAAGCCCCGAGCAGGTCGAGGCGTGGGCCAAGGACCTCGGTGACCTCCCGGACGACGGCATCGCCTTCTTCAAGTAGTTCCGCGGGGGCCGCTCAGGGGCCTTGGGGGCTGTGCCGCTTGATTTTCAGCCCCTACGGAGACCGCCTGCCTACACTGGGGGCGTGGTGAGCACCGACTGGAAGAGCGATCTGCGGCAGCGCGGCTACCGGCTGACTCCGCAGCGCCAGCTTGTCCTCGAGGCCGTCGACACTCTTGAGCACGCGACACCCGACGACATCCTCTCCGAGGTCCGCAGGACCGCGTCCGGTGTGAACATCTCCACCGTGTACCGCACCCTGGAGCTCCTCGAAGAGCTCGGCCTGGTCTCCCACGCCCACCTCGGCCACGGCGCCCCCACCTACCACCTCGCGGACCGTCACCATCACATCCACCTGGTCTGCCGGGACTGTACGAATGTGATCGAGGCGGACGTCGAGGTCGCCGCCGACTTCACCGCCAAGCTGCGCGAGACCTTCGGCTTCGAGACGGACATGAAGCACTTCGCGATCTTCGGCCGCTGCAAGAAGTGCACGGCCGAGGCGTCAACCACCGAGTCGTAGGCTTACCCCCATGCAGCGACACTCAACGACCAGCCCTCTGTTGTCCCTGCCCGGTGCCGTGGCCGCCGAAGGCACCGACGAAGGCGTCGCCGCGCACTACGGCGATCTGTTCCGTGAACAGCGCGCCCTCGCGAACGGCACCGGCCTCGTCGACCTCTCGCACCGCGGCGTCGTCACCGTCACCGGCGACGACCGGCTGAGCTGGCTGCATCTGCTGCTCACCCAGCATGTGAGCGAGCTCCCGGCGGGCCAGGCCACCGAGGCGCTGATCCTCTCCGCGCACGGCCACATCGAGCACGCCCTCTATCTCGTCGACGACGGCGAGACGGTCTGGGCGCATGTCGAGCCGGGCACGCAGGAGGCGCTGATCGGCTATCTGGAGTCGATGAAGTTCTTCTACCGGGTGGAAGTGGCCGACCGCACCGAGGAGTTCGCGGTGGTGCATCTGCCCGCCGGCTCCATCGCCCAGGCGCCGGACGGCGTTGTCGTACGGGAGACCGCGCACGGCCGCGATCTGTTCCTGCCGCGCGCCGACCTCGAGTCGTACGCCGCCGCGAACGGCCCGGCCGCCGGGATCCTCGCGTACGAGGCACTGCGCATCGAGTCCCACCGCCCTCGCGTCGGCTTCGAGACCGACCACCGCACCATCCCGCACGAGCTGGGCTGGATCGGCTCCGCGGTCCATCTGGAGAAGGGCTGCTACCGCGGTCAGGAGACCGTCGCGCGCGTCCACAACCTGGGGAAGCCGCCGCGCAGGCTGGTCTTTCTGCACCTGGACGGCAGCGAGGTGCATCTGCCCGGCCACGGCACGCCGATCCGGCTTGCGGCGGAGGGTGCGGAGGGCCGACAGCTGGGCTTTGTGACCACGTCCGCGCGCCACCACGAACTCGGCCCGATCGCGCTGGCGCTGGTCAAGCGGAACGTGCCGCTGGACGCGGAGCTGCTGGCGGGGGACACGGCGGCGGCGCAGGAGCTGGTCGTCGAGCCCTGATCAATACGGCTGGTCAGTACGGCTCGCACCGCCGGACAGGGCCTGGCTAGACCTCGATCAGGACGGTGAACGGGCCGTCGTTGGTGAGCGAGACCCGCATCTGCGCACCGAACCGGCCCGTCTCCACCGTCGCGCCCAGCGCCCGCAGCTGCGCCACCACCTCGTCGACCAGTGGCTCTGCCACATCGCCGGGTGCCGCCGCGTTCCAGGTGGGCCGGCGGCCCTTACGGGCGTCCCCATAGAGAGTGAACTGCGAAATCACCAACAAGGGCGCGTTCACGTCCGAGCAGGACTTCTCCCCCTCCAGGATCCGCACCGACCAGAGCTTGCGGGCCAGCTGCGCCGCCTTCTCCCGCGTGTCCTCGTGGGTGACTCCCACCAGCACACACAGCCCTTCGCCGACGATTTCGCCGACTGTCCCGCCCGCCACGACGACGCTCGCGCCGTCGACCCTCTGCACCACTGCACGCATACAGACCAACCTATCTGGGGCTGAACGGGTGCAGAGCACCTGCGTCAGGACCTTCTGGGGTGGCACGATGCACCAAGGCGGTGCTTCCCCTCGGCCCTTCGGGCCCAGGGAGACCCGATGCACCGGTCGAGGGGACGGACAGAAGCACATGAGCACACCTGGCGCCGGGCAGTCGCCCGGCCCCGTATCGATTCCGACGTCGGCGATTCCTGCGTCGGTTCCCGGGTCGGTTCCCGCGTACCCGGTACCGGCGGCGGCCTGTGCCGCGCTGCCGCCCCAGCAGCGCACCGCGGGCCCGCTGCCGGAGCCCGCGCAGCACGACCTTCCTGCGCTGCGGCTGCCGGAGCTGCGCACCCTGCGCCGCGACTCGCAGCGTGACGAGGCGGATCTCAGCTATGTACGACGGCTGCTGCAGGGGCGGATCGACATCCTGCGGGCGGAGCTGGCGCGGCGTACGCCCCCAGGGGCGCCGGCCTTCGGCCGCCCGGACGGCCCGGAGAGCAGGGACGGCTCGCACCGCCTCGTTCATGCGGATCGTGCCGGGACCGCAGTGGTGGCCCGTCTTTCGGAGATTCTCGCCGACGCCCCCTCGCGGCACCGCTCGTCCGCCCGCCATGTGACGCTGTCCACGCCGCACAGCGAGGAGTACCGGCGGGTGGTCGCCGACATGCTCGCCGAGGTCGAGCTCTCGGACCTCGACGCCCGCACGGACGAGGAGCTGAACGCAGCGATGGGGCGGCTGATCCGCTACGAGCAGCAGGTCTCGCGCCGCCGCCAGCTGCTGCAGCGCACGGCGGACGACTGCAGTGGGGAGATCGCCCGCAGGTACCGCGATGGAGAAGCGCAGGTGGACGACCTGCTCACCTGAACCGAATGAGCCGTGGAGCGCCCACGGAAACTCGGATGCGGGCCGGTCGGCGCACGGCCTAGCGTGAGGCGCATGAGCGTCGAAACCCGCATCATCACCGAGTCCGAGTTCCCCGACTGGCTGCGAGCCGTGTGGACGGGATTTCTGCGGCCGCCGGTGATCTCGGACGAGGAGATCGCCGCGCGCTGGGCGAACAACGACCCGGCGCGGGTGCGTGGCGCGTTCGACGACGGCCGCTGTGTGGCGACGTACCGCTCCTTCGCCCAACAGCTCACGGTGGTGGGCGGCGCGGTGCTCGACTCGGATGCCGTCACCAATGTGTCGGTCTCGCCGACGCACCGCCGCCGCGGCCTGCTCAGCCGGATGATGAGCGAGAACCTGGCGGTGGCGAAGGAGCGCGGCGACGTCGTGTCCACGCTGATCGCCGCCGAGTACCCGATCTACGGGCGGTACGGCTACGGCCCCGCCGCCTGGACCACCGAGTGGGCGATCGACGTCCCGCGCACCGGCCTCGACCCCCGCTGGTCGGGCCCGCGCGACGGCGGCCGTATCGACCTGGTGGACGGCGAGGACATCCGCAAGATCGGCCCGGAACTGCATGCGCGGCTCGCGGCCCGGCAGCCGGGAGTGGTGAGCCGCAACGAGCGCTGGTGGCAGCTCAACACGGGCCAGGTGCAACTGCCCAGCCAGCCCTGGACGGAGCCGTTCTACGCGGTCTACCGCTCGCCGTCCGGAGAGGTCGAGGGCCTGCTCGCCTATGTGGCGGACGACAAGTGGGGCGATGCCAAGCAGCCGCTGAACACGGCGAGTGTCCGCGACCTGCTCGCCCTGACCCCGGCGGCGGAGCGGGCGCTGTGGCACTACGTCTGCTCGGTCGACTGGATAACCACGGTCAAGTCGGGCTACCGGGCACCGGACGACCTGCTGCCGCTGCTGCTGCCGGATCCGCGCGCGGCGCGGATTCTGACGCAGGCGGACTTTCTGTGGCTGCGGATCCTGGATGTCGTACGGGCGCTGGAGGCGCGTACGTACGGGACCTCGGGAAGCCTGGTCCTGGACATCCACGACGCGGGTGGCCTCGCGGGCGGCCGCTTCTGCCTGGACGCCTCACCCCAGGGCGCGACCTGCGTCCCGTCGAAGCAGTCGCCCGATCTGACGCTGGACGTAAGGGAGTTGGGCGCGCTGTACCTGGGCGACGAGTCGGCGGTGCGGCTGGCTGCGCTGGGCCTGGTGGACGAGGGAACGGCGGGGGCGGCGGGGGTGGCGGACGCGCTGCTGCGGACTTCGCGGCGGCCGTGGTGCCCGGACATCTTCTGACGTCTTTCCGATGCCCGGGCGGACGGGCGGGCCGCCGCTCAGGAACCGGCGGTCATGGCCGGCGCGACCAGCAGGACGCCACCGATGCTTGCGCAGGTGGGGTTCTCGGCCTTCACCCCGATGGTGAGGAGGGTGAGTCCCAGCGCGGCCATGAAGCCGAGACGCCATTGCACGTACTGCTCGAGAACAAGGGTGATCAAGGGCACGGCGATCCCTCCTCAGTAGAGCGGCACAGAAAGGTGCGGACAGATCCGCGTGCGGCACCCGTACGACGGTGGACGGGCGAGCAGGGGGTGCGCGATAACGCTTCAGCAGGTTGGTCAAGTTGGTCGCCAACTTCAATAAAGTTGTCCCCACTTGGTTGCGATTCATAAACAACTTCCTGAGAACTCCCGCTAGTTAGCAAGAAGTTGTAGCGTTCTGCTGTGACCCACGATCAGGCTGCAGTGAACGGCATCAGGAAGCAGCCCTCACCCGCCGAGGTGGCAGACATCCTGACCGAGCGCATCCGCACCGGCCGTCTGAGGGCAGGTGACCGGATGCCGACGCAGGAGAGCCTGGCCGATGAGTTCGGCGTGGAGCGGGCGGCGATCCGCCAGGCGCTCCAGCTCCTTGAAGACGCCGGCCTGCTGGCCGGCAGGACCAGGGGAGCCCCGGCGCGCATCGCACTTCCGCCCGAGGCGGACCCGTCCGTGGAGGAGCCTCAGCAGACGGCCGCGGGACTCGGGCCTCGCATCATGGAGGCTTTCGAGGCACCCCATGTCCGTATAGACGCGATCTGCTTGACCGCGGAGTCTCTCAACATGGCACTCGCCGAGCCGCTCCAGCTCATCCGCACGGGGCAGATCACCCCGGAAACAGTGAAGGTCCGGCTCTTGCTGCCTTCGCGCAATCTGGAGCTGGCCTTTCCCCGCCCGGTCGAGAAGTCCGGTGACGAGAGGCTGGTGCACGAACACTGGCTGTCGCTGCGCAACAGTCACGGCCAGGTACTGCGGTCCAGCCTCCGGGCCTTGCGCAGCACGCGCGGCATCGATGTCGAGGTGACGCTGAAGGCCCTGCCGTTCACCCCGCCCGTGAAGCTCTATCTGCTGAACGGCTCCGAGGCGCTGTTCGCGTACTACACGGTCAAGAGGCGGGAGGAGCAGATCGACGACACGCCTACCGAAATCTATGACGCGCTCGGCAGCGACTCGATGCTCTTCCCCTTCGAGCGGGGCGGGGGAGCAAGGGACGAGGCATTTGTGACGCAGTCGCAGGCGTGGTTCGACGGCTTGTGGGGCACCATCGCCACAGAGATCACCCTCGGGAGCTGATCGGTCAGTGGTGCCGTAGCTGCCGGGCCCGGGGAACGCCACCCCTGAGCATGGCCGCACCGCCCCAACAGAGCAGCCGACCCTCGCCATTGAGGGCAAGATGAGGGGCGAAGGCATCGGCCATTTGTTCTCTGCCCCGATGGACGGAGCGACGTGACGCATCCGCACGCGACCGAACTGCGCGACCTCCTTGCCGCCACCAAGTGCGTGCTTTTCGACTTCGACGGCCCGGTCTGCCGGCTGTTCGACGGGCACCCCGCCGCGGCGGTGGCTGCCGGTCTCAGAGCCTGGATCGCGCGACATGCCGCCTATGACATTCCTGTGCCCAACGGCTCTGTCGACGATCCCCATGCCGTCCTGATCGAGGCCGGCCAAACATATCCGGACAGTGAACTCGTTGCGCAGCTGGAGCAGTTGCTCACTGACGAGGAGCTTCGGGCGACGTCGACGGCGCGACCGACCGAGGGCGCCGACCGGCTGATAGGCCGACTCGGCACGGCCGGTTTCCGCCTGGCCATTACGACGAACAACTCCCCGAGCGCGGCGCGGCGGTATCTCGAACGTGAGGGGCTCGCGGAGTTCTTCGGTGACCACATCCACGGCCGTACGCCCGATCCCCGACTCCTCAAGCCGGATCCGCACTGCCTGAGGCGGGCTCTGGAGACCACCGGTTCGACCGCGGTGGAGTCGCTCATGATCGGGGATTCCCCTGCGGACTATCTGGCCGCCAATCAGCTCGGGGTTCCGTTTCTTGGTTACGCGCGTAACGAAGCGAAGCGCCGGCGCCTGGTGAATGAAGGGGTGGCGTCGTCGATGTGCGTCTCCTCCCTCGAGTCGCTGCTCGATGTCCTTGAGCCGGGTCTCTCGGTGGAGTGAGGGTGAGGTGTTTCGCATGACTTGTCCTCCCGTGCACTGTTTCCCTGTGGCCGAAGCTACGCCCACCCTCTGCGGTCTTGGCAGTCCTCAAGTTCCTGATACATGGCTTTTCAAGTGACCTGTCTTCGTCCGAAGTTGACTGCATCGACAGGGCAACTGACGCATGATGGACGACTGTTGTAGCTTTCTTGAATGGGTGTGAGGGAACGCCACGGGGAGCAGGACGGCGTTTCCCGCCAGCCCCGGTACTTGCGCGTGGCCGAGGATCTCCGTGGGAGAATTGGCAACGAGTACAAGGTGGACCAGCCGATTCCCACGCAACAGGCGCTGATGGCGCGCTACGGCGTATCGCGGGTCACCGCTCAACGTGCCATGGAGACCCTGCGCTCCTGGGGGCTGATCGACGAGGGCGGCCGTGGCAGGCGCTCGCGCGTCATCGTCATGAATATGGCTCCTCCGACACTGGCTGAGCGGGTCGCAGTCGCATTCACGGCCCCGCATGTGTCACTTGATGTCTGGTCCCTGACTACCGAGAAGCTGAGCAAGGTCGTCGCTCAGCAGGTGGAGCTCATCGAGCGGGGGGAGGCCCGGGCACCCGAGTCGATCAAGGCCCGAATCCTGTTGCCGAGTCTCGATGTGGACTATCCGGTGCCGTGGTTGATCGGCGATCGCGCGGATCCGCGTCCCTTGAGGAGACTCCGGAGTCTGATCAAGACATTCGCGCGGCAACTGGAGCACTCGCTGCTCGTTGCGGGGGAGTACCAGCGGGAGGCCAGTGTGCGAGTGGAAATACGCTGCGTGCGGGCACTACCGCTGCAGAAGTGCTACATCCTCAACGGATCGGAGGCGCTGACCAGCCTCTATCGCGTCAGAAAGGAGCAGGTGCGGGAGCGCGCGGACAGTGCACCCATGTCGATCTTCGACCTGCGAAGCGGTTCCGAAGTCTTCATGTGGGTGCCGTCGGCCGACGGCGGCAGCGAGCGCGAGGGCGCCTACTTCGAGGAACTGCGACTGCTGTTCGAGTCATGCTGGTCGGATGTTGCCGAGCCTATGGATTTGGGCGAGTGACATCGTCGTAAAGCTTCACCCTCCGCACCGGCAGGAGCGGTAACTTCCTCAGTCAGTTCTTGATCCGGGCAGACCACCGAGGGCACGCGAAATGACAGTCGAGGCGACATCCGAGGTTCGCCGGCGTGCAGCCGAGTTGAGCCGGGACGACCGGTTCGTGGAGGGGCCGCTCAAGGGCTACCACCATGAGACGTACGCCTTTCCGGTCCCGCAGGAGAACCCGCTGGCCCCTCGCTTCAAGCGCGGCAAACTGCGCTCGCCGCGCGAAGGGCTGCTCTGGTTCGACCGGCGGTACTTCGCCTCGGAGGATCGTCTGCTGATTGCCCTGCGCGGTCGGATCACACGTATTCCGGAGTGCCTCGAGATCGCGGAAGGCCTCTGTCTGCAGGGTTTTATCGAGGGGCGGACGCTCGGTAGCCGGTCACTTACCAACAGGCCGCTCGCCGCCCATCACGTCCATCAACTCGGCCGGCTCTTCGAGGAGCTCGTGGCAATCAAGCCCGATGAACTCGAGGCGGTGGAGCGGATCTGCGCAAGCGAGGACCGGCCGGTGGACGGGGACTCTTCCGCCTTCCTGCGGAGGTTGATCCACTTCACCGAGCATCAGGTGTACCGCAGCCTTGCCGACAGGTTCGGGACCCTCTTCAGTGAACTTGGTATCCGCGACAACGCGTTGGACGGGCTGAAGACGGCGTCGGCGGATCTTGTGGCACGTCCGTCCGCGCTCCTCCACGGCGATCTCCACCGGGAGAACTTCATCGTCGACTCCGCGGGCGACCTGTGGACCATCGACTGGGAGCTCGCCATGATCGGCGATCCGCTCTATGACCTCGCGACACACCTTCACCTGATGCGTTACTCGAAGATGGAGGAAGGCCGAATCGTCGATGTGTGGCGGGCGGCCGTGGAGAGCGCGCGGCCCGGCAGCTCCGAGGGGTTGGAGCGGGACCTCCCGGTGCTCGTCTCGTACAAGAGGGCGCAGTCCCTCTACACGGATGTCATCCGCACGGCTGTGGCACTGGCGCCCGGCTCCAAGCCGAACTGGCAGTTGCTGCCCCGAGCCGCGTGGCGGATCCATCACGTACTCAAGGCAGCCGCCGAGCCGCTGGACCTGCACGCAGTGCCGACGCCCTGGCAGATCGCGGCGGTCTACCAGCACTGGCTCCGCACCCAGCTCAGGTCGCCTTGACCCCGAACGGCACCCGCGACAACCCCATGCCTACCGAAACATGCATTTCGTTCACTCCCCACGACGCATGCTTGCGCTTCACGCCCCGACAGTCCCGTCGATCGCCTCACGGAGGAAGTCTGCGTGACCGTTGTGCCGGGCGTACTCGTGGATCATGTGCAGCATCACCAGCCGGAGCGAGACGTCCTCGCCCCATCTGGGCTGGTGGCCGGTCACATCGAGGGACTCCGCCTGTTCCTCGATGCGGCGCGCGTGCTCGACCTCGGCCTGCCAGGCTTCGAAGGCCTCCGCGCGCGTGGACTCGCTTGCGTCGTACGCGACTTGATAGTCGCCCTCGTCCGACCAGACGAGCGGGATGTCCTCCCCGTTGATCACCCGCCGGAACCAGGTGCGCTCCACCTCCGCCATGTGCCGCACCAGGCCGAGCAGGGAGAGCGTCGACGGCGGCATGGACTGCAGGCGCAGCTCCTCGTCGGACAGGCCTTCGGCCTTCATGGCGAGCGTGGCGCGGTGGAAGTCGAGGAAGGCACGCAGCGTCTCGCGCTCGCCTCCGGTCAGGGGCGGGCCTATTCGTTCGACGGTCACTGCGGATTCCCTCCGGCGGTCGGTCGGTCGGTTGGGCGGTCGTTTGGTTGGTTGGTCGGTTCAGGTGTCCTGGTCGGTCTGACGGTCCCATTGATACTCCGGTTCTTGATCGGCGGGGGACCGGTCGGGCCCATAGAGAGCGGCCAGTTCGGCGGCCAGTTGCGCCAGCCGTGCCCTCGCCTCCGGTGGGGACAGGATCTCGACACGTCCTCCAAGGCCCGCCAGCTGCGCGGCCACGATCTGCGGTGACGGGCCGTCGATCTCCACCTCCAGCCAGTCGGCGGCGAGCGGCCGGCCGATCCGCAGCCGCCCGCCGAACAGGCCCTGAAGGAGCGGCTCGGCGCTTCGCTCGGCCCGGGCCCGTACGGTCGCGGCAAGCAGGCGGTCCTCCATCCGCGCGGCGAGCGAACGCCAGGTGGTGGCGAGGTCGAAACCCTCGGGCCGTACGACGGGTTCGCCGGTCGCCTCGACCGAGGTGACGCGGCTGAGGCGGAAAGTCCGCAGGCCGTGCGCGGTGCCGGCGACGAGATAGCCGACGCCTGCCTTGGACGCGAGGCCGAGCGGATGAACCGTCCGCTCGCCCGCGGGCCTGCCGGGCCGTTCGTACCCGAGCCGGATCTGCGTGCCGTCGACCACGGCACGCTGGAGTGCTTCGAGGTGGGGCGTGGCGGCCGTGACGGGGGAGCGTGACCAGTCCGTGCCGTCGGTGACGCGGGCTCGCGATGCGGCCTCGGCCTCGGACCGGAACGTCGCCGGCAGGGCCTTCACCAGCTTGCGCAGTGCCGTCCGCAGCTCCGGGCCGGCCGATGCGGGGCCCGCGACGAGGAACAGTGCCCGGATCTCGCCGGCGGTCAGCCCGGTGAGATCGGTCCTGGCCCCGCCGACCAACGACCAGCCGCCGCCGCGGCCGCGCTGCGAGTAGACGGGGATGCCGGCAGTGGCCAGCGCCTCCAGGTCGCGTCGCGCCGTGCGTTGCGACACTTCGAGCTCGGCGGCCACCTCGCTCACGGTCACGCGTCCGCGGGATTGCAGGAACAGCAGGGTCGCCACCAGACGATCGGCTCTCATGGCGGATCATTCTCTCCCGGAAACTGGCCAGGAGATGGCCAGTTAAGTCTCCAGCATGGGGTCAGACACCTCGGAACGGGAGCTGACCATGATCGTAGTAACTGGAGCCACCGGAAACGTCGGACGGCCGCTCGTGCAGGCCCTTGCCGCCGCGGGCGAGCAGGTGACGGCGGTTTCCCGACGCCCTGCGGACGTACAGGCGCAAGCGGATGTACTGACGCCGGCGGGCGTACACCACCGGAAGGCCGACCTGGCCGATCCCGCGAGCCTCACCCCCTTCCTCGACGGAGCCGACGCGCTCTTCCTCCTCGTCGCCGCCGGCGGCGAGACCCTGAACCCGCACGACATCGTCGACGTCGCGAAGGCCGGCGGGGTCGGGCGGATCGTGCTGCTGTCCTCCCAGGGCGCCGGGACGCGACCCGACTCCCCTGCCCATGCCCACCTCCGGGCGTTCGAGGACGCCGTCCGGCAGTCCGGCCCGGACTGGACGGTTCTGCGGCCGGGCGGCTTCGACTCCAACGCCCTGTGGTGGGCGGAGCCGATCCGCTCGTACGGTTCGGTCGCTGCGCCGTTCGCCGACATCGGCCTGCCGACCGTCGACCCGGCGGACATCGCGGAGGTCGCGGCCGCCGTCCTGCGCGACGGCAGCCATGCGGGCCGTACGTACGAACTCACCGGCCCTGCGCCGATCTCGCCGAGGCAGCAGGTCGGGGCGATCGGGGACGCGTTGGGGACATCTGTACGGTTCGTCGAGCAGAGCCGCGAAGAGGCCAGGTCGCAGATGGTCCAGTTCATGCCGGAGCCTGTTGTGGACGGCACGCTCGCCATCCTGGGCGAACCGTCGGCCGCGGAGCAGCGGGTGAGCCCGGACGTGGAGCGGATCCTGGGGCGCGCGCCCAGGACCTTCGCCGAGTGGGCGGCACGCAATATCGCTGCCTTCGGTAAGGGGTGAAGGAGTATTCGGGTAAGGAGGGAGTGACGCCGGTGGCCGGGCCGGGCCACCGCCTCGTCACCCGCGAGGCGCTCCACGCTGCCGTCGCCGCATCCGCTGCCGTCGCCGCATCCGCCCCATCCAGGCGCTCCGGCGGCGGCAGCATGGCAGCGGTTGCGGCACCCGAGTCGATTTGCGATCTTCCGTGGTCCGGTCTTCGCTGGAAGTGACCGTCTGAGGCCCTGGAACGAACCGCTCACCCCTCTGTCTGCCCCAGGCCAGGCGCGCGGCACCCGCACGTCGCGCGTGCCGGTGCCGCATAGGAGGCTCATGGACGAGGTTCACGGCCAGGTAAGGGCCGGTCGTCAAGCCGCATGGTGGCTGTACCTTGCAGCGGGTGCGGCGGTGATCGTCGTCTATCTCCTCATCACCGCCGACGTTCGTCACCTGTTCTCCCCGCTGGTGTCTGCCTCGGCCACCGTCGCCATCGTGGTGGCGGTTTTCAGGAAGCGGCCGCGGCCGGCCGCTCCGTGGTATCTGTTCGCCGCGGGGATGGCTCTGTACACCGCGGCGGACTCGCTCTTCGGCATTTACCAGGTCGAGGGCACAGCGGTGCCCTTCCCCTCCCCGGCCGACGCGCTCTACCTGGCCGCCTACCCCTTTTTCACCGCGGGCCTGATCGCCCTGACAACGGTGCAGAACCGTGGCCTGGGCTGGGCGGGCCTGCTGGACGCGGGCATCATCACGTTGGGTGCCACCACGCTGGCCTGGGTCTTCATCATTGGCCCCTACCTGTTCAGCCAGCTGTCCGCGCTGCCGCTGACGGTCTCCTTGGCCTACACGCTGGTCGACCTGGTGCTGCTGTGCATGGCCGCCCGGCTGGTGCTCACCACCGGCACGCGCACCCCGTCCTTCCTGCTGATGACCGCCTGGTTGTGCGCCACGCTTGGCGCCGACGGCCTCTATTACTCCACCCTGGCCACGACTGGCGCCCCGATCGCACCGGAGGTGTCCTACGCCGTCTGGATGGCCTCCTACCTCTTCCTGGGCGCAGCCGCCCTGCACCCGTCGCTCGGCAGAACGCCACGGTTGGTGGAGGGGGGCCAGGCGGCCCTGTCCGGCCCTCGCCTCGTGCTTCTCATCCTGCTCGCCCTCATGGGGCCGGTACTGCTGATCGTCGACGCCGGTCATGTCCGCGACCGGCCCGCGCACGTAGGGATCATCTCCGCCATCGTTGGATGCCTGACCCTGCTGCTGGTCCTGCGGGTCACCCTCCTCGCCCGGTACGCCCAGGGCCAGGCCGCCCAGGCGCGCACGCGTACCCAAGCCCTGGAGAGGTCCCTGCGTGACCAGACGTCGCTGCAGAAACAGCTCAGCCATCAGGCGTTCCACGACCCGCTGACGGGCCTGGCCAACCGGGCACTGCTGGCCGAACGGCTGGAGCACGTCCTCAGCCGCCCTTCGGCAGTCGGCACCACGGGCCTGATTCTGATCGACCTCGACCGTTTCAAGGACATCAACGACAGCCTGGGCCACCCGGTCGGTGACGAAGTGCTGATCGCGGTCGCCCACCGGCTGCTGGGCGGGGTGCGTCAGCAGGACACCGTCGCCCGGCTGGGCGGGGACGAGTTCGCCGTACTCGTGGAAGACCTGCCGTCCGACGGCGTCCGCGACTACGCCCAGCGGCTTCTCGGCCGGTTCAAAGACCCCTTCGCGCTCTCGGGCGAGCGCTCCGTGTACGTGGCGGCCAGCATCGGCATCGTCGCGATAAGGGAGCTGATGCCACCCTCCGAAGCGCTGCGCGACGCGGATCTCGCCCTCTACGTCGCCAAGGACCAGGGCCGCAACCGTGCGGTCATGTTCGAACCGAGCATGAGCACCGCCCAGCAGGACCAGTCGCGCATCGCCCAGGATCTGCGCTACGCGCTCACCCGGAACGAACTCTCCGTCTACTACCAGCCCGTGGTCGAGATGGACACCGGCGAGACCACCGGGGTGGAGGCACTGCTCCGCTGGAGGCCGCGCGGCCGCGACCCGATCCAACCCGAGCAGTTCATCCCCATTGCCGAGGAGACCGACCTCATCCTCCCCATCGGTGCCTGGATACTGCGCGAGGCCTGCCTCCAGGGACGGCGTTGGCACGACCAGACTCCGGACCGACGGGCGCTGACCATCGCCGTCAACGTCTCCGGCCGTCAGCTCAAGGACCCCGACTTCCCCGAGACCGTCACCCGGACCCTGCTCGAGACCGGTTTCCCCGCCTCCTCACTGGTCGTGGAGATCACCGAGAACGTGCTCATCGCCGACGCCGAAACCACCACGGCCCACATCTCCTCCCTGCGCGGTCTCGGTGTCCGCATCTCCATCGACGACTTCGGCACCGGCTACTCGTCGCTCTCCTACCTGCGCAACCTGCCCGTCGACATCGTCAAGATCGACCAGAGCTTTGTGAACACCGCCGCCGCGAAGGACAACGGCATCATCCAGGCCATCCTGTACCTCAGCCGCGCCCTCGGCGTGGACACCGTCGCCGAAGGCATCGAAACCTCGGCGCAGGCCGACCGTCTCCGCACCCTCGGCTGCCCCCACGGCCAGGGCTTCTACTACGCGGAGCCCATGAGCGCACAGGCACTGGAGGAACACCTCGCCGCCCACCCCGTTCCGGAACTGCGTCACCCCACCGGGTAGGCACCCCACCGGGTAGGCGTGGCGGCGCCGGAGCGGTGCGGCCCCGTCCCCCGGTGGGGGACGGGGCCGCTGCCGTTACCGGTCGGTGGGGTGGAAGGTCAGCTTCCGGCGTTCTGGCGGCGGCGCCACCAGACCAGGGCTCCACCGGCAGCGGTGAGGGCTGCCGCAATGGCGGCGATCATGCCGACCTGGGCGCCGGTGTGGGCCAGGCCGCCACCGTCAGCGTTGTTGTCGTTGGGCGGCAGCGGGCTGCTGCTGCCGTCCGGCGAGGGGCTGTTGCCCGGCTCGGGCGTATGGCCGGCCGGAGGAGTGGCCGGGTCGGTCGGCTTGCCGGTGTGGGTCGGGGTCGGCTTCGGGTCGGGGCCGGTGTCGACCTGCCCGGATCCGTTGCCGCCGAGGAGGGCGGTGTTGGTGTTGCGGTAGGTGACCTCGGTCTTCACCGACGTCTTGGTGGTGGTGTCCAGGCGCGGGTGCTCGGCGTTGAAGGCGACCTTGCTGATGTTGCGCTTGGGGGCCTTGGAGAAGTCGACGCCGCCCATGATGCAGATCTTCTGCTCCCCGGCGTACTCGCACGGGTAGCTGTAGTCGCCCTTGGTGTAGGACGTCATGTAGTCGTCCCAGGTCTTACGCGGGGTCCAGCCCTTGTTGCCGTCGCGCAGGGGCCACCGGCTGATCTTGTTGCTGTTGATGATCGGCCGGAAGTCGGTGGCGTGGTGCTGGTCCTGCTGGCGGATGTACTCGGCCGCCACGCGGGAGTTGTAGACGCGGCGCAGGTCGGAGTAGGCCGGCGCCGTGTTGATCTTCTTCTCGACGTCGGGGATGGCGTACTGGTTGACCAGCCGCTGGGAGGTCTGGATCTGGGCCTCGGTCAGGGTGCAGTTGCCGTTGGGGTTGGGGTGGTTGACCTTCAGCGGCTCGGACTGGACCTTGAGGGGGGCATCCAGGATGTAGATGCCGCCGTCGTCGAAGCGGACCTTGGCGGTCTTGGGGGTGATCCACAGGCGCAGGCTGTGTCCGCACGGGATGCCCGCGGCCTTCATGGCGTCCCAGTACTGCTTGCCGATGCCCTGACGGGGGTCCATGTCCTTGGCGTAGTCGTGCTTCATCTCCAGGTCGGCCTGGAGCAGCACGCGGCCGGCGTCGGTCTTGCCGAACGTCTTGTCCATGATCTTGTCGGGCTGGTCCGGGTTGAGGTTGACCCAGAACTTGTCCGGCGTCAGGGCGAGCCAGGTGAACATGGCGTCGGAGGCGAGCTGGAGCTTGGCCTTGCCGCCCCAACCGGGGTTGTTGTCCGGGTCCTTGGCGTAGTCGGCCTTGAACGAGTAGTCCAGGCCCCTGCCCTTGACGGGGTTGCCGATGTACTGGAGTTCCAGCGTGGAGAAGTCGATACCGCCCGGCCCTCCACGGCCGAAGACGCCGTTGCCGTTGTAGCGGGCGTAGTCGTGCTGGATCTGCCGGGCGTTGCCGGGGGTGGATCCGGAGCGGAAGGCGGCGTCGCTGATCGGGCCGACCGAGCCGACCCTGCGGGGGTCGGGGTTCATGATCGGGTTGTAGCGGGTGTACTGGTTGGGCTTCCAGCGGGGGGCGCCGGTGGAGCGGTGCTCGCGGATGGTGGCCTGGGGGCGCCCGGGTGTGCCGCGCTCCTTCTCCAGTTGCTCGTTGAGCTTGGCGTACTGCTCGACCGTGCCCTTCTTGGTCTCGGTGCCGGTGATCAGCCGCAGCTTGTGGTCCCGGTAGTCCGGCATCCGCATGACGTGCTGGTCATGGCGGAGCTGCTTGGCGATGTGAGAGCCGGGCGACTTGAACTCGACGAGCTCTTTGGTCTTGGCGTTGTAGGCGTCGTACTTGCGGACGGCCTGCTTGGGGCGGCCCTGGCTGTCCTTGCCGTCCATGACCGGCTTGCCGTTCTTGTCGAAGACCGGCACTTCCTTCTGGCAGATCCAGTCCGGGCCGACGAGCTTGAAGTCACGGATGACCTTGGCTTCGTAGCCGTCCCCCTTGAGCCGGTTGGCCTCGTTTCCGATCAGCCGCTGGTCCAGCCAGGTGCCCCAGTCCTTCTTGCCCGAGGGCTTCTTGAGCTGTGCGCCGTAGCGGGCGTAGATCTCCAGGACCCGGTACTTGGTGTCCCCGGTCTTCTCGTAGAGCTTCTTCCACTTCTGGGCGTCCTTGTCGGTGTCCCCGGCAAGGTCGCGCTGCGCCTGGCTGGGCGCATTCAGCCCGTCGAAGGCGTGGGAAGGGTTCTCGTACCAGTAGTCGTCCCACTGGCTTTCCGGCCGCTGGCTGAAGGGCGCGTTCTTGCCCGGGATGCCGCGGGCCTCGTCGACGTTGTACTTCTTGCCCAGCCACTTCTCGTCGCACCGGATGGGCGCGGGCGCGGCGTCGGCCTCGCCCTGGAAGACGGGCAGGCCGGTGATCAGCAGCCCGGTGGCCGCGGCGACGGCGAAGCAGGCTGCCAGCCGTCCGCGGATGCGTGCGCGTATGGACGTACTCATGCGTGTCCCTCGTGGGGGGCGCGTGGGACATGGGTGTGGGCGGTGTGGGCCCCCGTGACATGTCACCGCCAGAACGCACACATTAGAGGTTCCTGTGCCGACCGGGACAACAGGTTGTTGACGCGGCGTGTCTCAACTGGCGTGGAAGGAGAGTCAGTTCGGCCCGCTGTCGGCAGCCCTCTCTACAGTGGCGGCCATGAACACAGCGATTGAAGAGTGCGAGGCGCATCCGGAGCTGCTGGCGTGGCTTCGGGAGATGTCCGCGGGGTTTGCGCAGTGGGCCGGGGAGACCGGGACGCCGGAACGCTGGGACTTCTCTCCTGAGTCGCTGGATGCGCTGGAGGACTTGGTGCGGGCGCGGTTCGCCGACGAGGAGGACGTCTTGGCGGCGAAGGGCAGCGCGTTCGTGCACGGGGCGACCTGGTACATCGGGGAGGTGATGAGGCGCGAGCGTCCGGAGATGACGTGGGGGTACGACCCGACGCCACCGACCCGCCATGCGCCCTCGGCGTTCTTCGATCCGGCCACGCGCATGGTGGTCGATACCCCGTTTCTGGGCCTCCCGGGTTCGGTGGACGGCGAGTGGCTGTACCCGATGGGTGCGCTGAACGAGCTGTACGCCACGGTGGATGAGTTCGATGAGCCGGTGGAGTGGCATCTGCGCCAGGTGCTGGGCGATGACGACGAGGACGCAGACGACGACTGAAGGCGCCGCTCAGCACCCCTCTACAGGCTCAACACTCCTCTACCGCAACAAGTTGAGCGATTGTCAGGTGCCGACGTAGGCCGCGAGGTGCTCGCCGGTGAGGGTGGAGCGTGCGGCGACGAGGTCGGCGGGTGTGCCCTCGAAGACGATCCGGCCGCCGTCGTGGCCGGCGCCGGGGCCGAGGTCGATGATCCAGTCGGCGTGCGCCATGACCGCCTGGTGGTGCTCGATGACGATGACCGACTTGCCGGAGTCGACGAGCCGGTCGAGCAGGCCGAGCAGCTGCTCGACGTCGGCGAGGTGGAGGCCGGTGGTCGGCTCGTCGAGGACGTAGACGCCGCCCTTCTCGGCCATGTGGGTGGCCAGCTTGAGCCGCTGCCGCTCGCCGCCGGACAGCGTGGTGAGCGGCTGGCCGAGGCTGAGGTAGCCGAGCCCGACGTCGGCGAGCCGGTCGAGGATGCGGTGCGCGGCCGGCGTGTGCGCCTCGCCGGCGCCGAAGAACTCCTCGGCCTCGGTCACCGACATCGCGAGGACCTCGCTGATGTCGCGGCCGCCGAGGTGGTACTCGAGCACCGATGCCTGGTACCGCTTGCCCTCGCACTCCTCGCAGGTGCTGGCGACGCCGGCCATCATCGCCAGGTCGGTGTAGATGACGCCCGCGCCGTTGCAGGTGGGGCAGGCGCCCTCGGAGTTGGCGCTGAACAGCGCCGGCTTCACATCGTTGGCCTTCGCGAACGCCTTGCGGATCGGGTCGAGCAGTCCGGTGTACGTCGCCGGGTTGCTCCGTCGCGAGCCGCGGATCGCGCCCTGGTCGACCGACACCACACCCTCGCCGGCGGCCCCCGGCTGGTGTGGCAGTGACCCGTGCACGAGTGAGCTCTTGCCGGAGCCGGCGACACCGGTGACGACGGCGAGCACGCCGAGCGGGATGTCGACGTCGACGCCCCGCAGGTTGTTCGCCGTCGCGCCGCGGATCTGCAGCGTGCCGGTGGGCTTCCGTACCGTCTCCTTGACGGCGGCCCGGTCGTCGAAATGGCGACCGGTGATGGTGCCGCCGGCCCGCAGCCCCTCGACGGTGCCCTCGAAGCAGACGGTGCCGCCCGCCGTACCGGCGCCGGGGCCGAGGTCGACGACGTGGTCGGCAATCGCGATCGTCTCCGGCTTGTGCTCCACGACGAGCACCGTGTTGCCCTTGTCCCGCAGCCGCAGCAGCAGGTCGTTCATCCGCTGGATGTCATGGGGGTGCAGGCCGATGGTGGGCTCGTCGAAGACGTAGGTGACGTCGGTGAGCGAGGAGCCGAGGTGGCGGATCATCTTGACGCGCTGCGCCTCGCCGCCCGACAGCGTGCCCGACGGCCGGTCGAGCGCGAGGTAGCCGAGGCCGATCTCCGCGAACGAGTCGAGGGATTGCTGCAGCGCGGTGAGCAGCGGCGCCACCGACGGCTCGTCGAGGCCGCGGACCCACTCGGCCAGGTCGCTGATCTGCATCGCGCAGGCGTCGGCGATGCTGATCCCCTTGATCTTCGAGGACCGGGCCCCCTCGCTGAGCCGGGTGCCATCGCACTCGGGGCAGGTGCTGAAGGTGACCGCCCGCTCCACGAACGCCCGGATGTGTGGCTGCAGCGCCTCCTTGTCCTTGGACAGGAACGACTTCTGGATCTTGGGGATCAGCCCCTCGTAGGTGAGGTTCACGCCCTCGACCTTCACCTTGGTCGGCTCCCGGTAGAGGAAGTCCTGCATCTCCTTCTTGGTGTACTCGCGAATCGGCTTGTTCGGGTCGAGGAGGCCCGACTCGGCGTAGACCCGCACGGTCCAGAAGCTGTCCGACTTCCAGCCGGGGATGGTGAACGCGCCCTCGGCGATCGACTTGGAGTCGTCGTAGAGCTGGGTGAGGTCGATGTCGGAGACCGTGCCCCGGCCCTCGCAGCGCGTGCACATGCCGCCGGTGCGGCTGAAGGTCGCCTTCACCGCCTTCTTCGCACCGCGCTCGACGGTGATCGCACCGCTCGCCCGGACCGAGGGGACGTTGAAGGCGTATGCACTGGGCGGGCCGATGTGCGGCTTCCCGAGCCGGCTGAAGAGGATGCGCAGCATCGCGTTGGCGTCGGTGGCGGTGCCGACGGTGGAGCGGGGGTCGGCACCCATCCGCTGCTGGTCGACGATGATCGCGGTCGTCAGCCCGTCGAGGACATCGACCTCGGGCCGCGCCAGCGTCGGCATGAAGCCCTGCACGAAGGCGCTGTAGGTCTCGTTGATCAGCCGCTGCGACTCCGCGGCGATCGTGTCGAACACCAGCGAGCTCTTGCCCGAGCCGGAGACGCCGGTGAACACCGTCAGGCGTCGCTTCGGGATCTCGATGCTGAGGTCCTTGAGGTTGTTCACGCGCGCGCCGTGCACGCGGATCAGGTCGTGGCTGTCGGCAGCGTCCACCGCAGGCGACTGGGTGCCCGTCCTCTTGGCCGTGCTCATCGTCTCTCCATCTGTTGCGCGGGGCCGCCTTCGCGGTCTCCGTCGGCGTCGCCCGGCTCGATCTGGCCGGCTTCGAGCAGTACGTCGGATTCTTCTTCGCTTCGGCCCGTGAAGCCGGTGGGCCACGACCCGCGGTACGGGGTGGCCGGGGCACTCATCGGTCCTGAAGCAGCCCGAGGACGTTGCCGTCGGGGTCGGTGACGGTGGCCACCAGGCGACCGCCACCGACGTCGTGCGCGGGCTCCTTCACGGTGGCACCCGCGGCGGTCACCTCGGCCAGCTTCGCCGCGAGGTCCGGCACGTGCCAGTAGGCCACCGGTGAGGTCATGCCCTGCGTTCCACCGCCCGGCACCAGCCCGATGTGCTGGCCCGCGGCCTCGAAGCCGACGTAGTAGGACTCGTCGGTCTGCGGCGGTACGCCGAGCAGGGCGGCGTACACCTCCTTGGCCGCCGCCAGGTCGGAAACGGGATGCAGCACGGTCTTGATTCCCTGGGTGGAAGAGCCGGTCATGGTCGCTCCTGAAGTTGTGGGTCCGGTCGGGATTGTCTGGCTCAAAGATGAACGGGACGTCCGGAAATCGACAGCCTGATCGCTCGGGACGGCGATTTCGCCGTTGGCCGTTGGAAGAAGCTCGCGTGAATGGCGACGTCCATGGCAGTCACGCTAGGTGCGGCTCGGGGGCCGGCGCTTCTCGATTCCTGATCAGTCTGTGTCCCGGCTCGCTGATGCTGAGGCAGGGTAGAGCTCTGACCTGGGGTGCATCGGGGATCATGAAGCGTGCGCCCGGATGACTGGTACGCCTCGGCATCCACCAGTCACTCCCCACTCGGCGCTGACCAGGTAAGACGACCGTAGGTGCGGCGGATGTCCGGGGGCGGTGGGCCTGTTGCGTGGAACACTATTGCAAGCGGGTGCTTGCAATAGTTAGCGCCGACAGGGCACCATCGGTACATGGCATCACTCAACGTCGGCAATCTCGGCGAGTACCTCCGCGAGCAGCGGCGTACCGCGCAGCTCTCGCTGCGGCAGCTCGCCGACGCCGCCGGGGTGTCCAATCCGTATCTGAGCCAGATCGAGCGCGGCCTTCGCAAGCCGAGCGCGGAGGTTCTGCAGCAGGTCGCCAAGGCCCTGCGGATCTCCGCGGAGACGCTGTACGTACGGGCCGGGATTCTCGACGAGCGGGAGCGGGACGAGCTGGAGACGCGCGCCGTCATACTCGCCGACCCGTCGATCAATGAGCGGCAGAAGCAAGTGCTGCTGCAGATCTACGAGTCCTTCCGCAAGGAAAACGGCGTGGACACCCACGATGACGGCCCCCGCACGGCCGACAGCAGTGATGCAGAAACACCCTCAGTCTGACCCTCAGTACCACCTCTGACCTGCGATCCGGGAGGACCACAGTCATGGCCATCACCGATGACCTGCGTAAGACCCTCACCGACCCGACCCCCCTCTACTTCGCGGCCGGCACCGCGGACCTCGCCGTTCAGCAGGCGAAGAAGGTCCCCGCGCTGATCGAGCAGCTCAAGGCCGAGGCTCCGAGCCGTATCGAGGCCGTGCGCAACACCGACCCCAAGTCCGTTCAGGAGAAGGTGACCATCCAGGCCAAGGAGGCCCAGGCCGCCGTCCAGGCCAAGGTCACCGATGTGATCGGGAACCTCGACACGGATCTCAAGAAGCTGGGCGAGACCGCTCAGGATCTGGCGCTGCGCGGCGTCGGCGTGGCCGCCGAGTACGCCGTCAAGGCCCGTGAGGCGTACGAGAAGGTCGCCGAGCACGGCGAGCAGACCGTGAAGGCGTGGCGTGGCGAGGCGGCCGAGGAGATCGCCGAGATCGCCGTTGCCGTCGAGCCCGAGCCGACGACCGCGGAGAAGGCGGAGCCGACGACGGAGGCCAAGGCCGAGCCGAAGAAGCCGGTCCCGGCCACCCGCAAGGCCCCCGCGCGCAAGCCCGCGGCGAAGAAGAGCACCCCGCCGGCCAAGTAGGCAGGCAAGCAAGCACGCCGCGGACGGGCCGGGCACCTTTTGGGGTGCCCGGCGCGTTCTCCCGGTGCCTCATCGGCCGGTACCTTGGCCGCGAGGCGCTACAAATCACTCACTAGGCGGTGCTCAGCATGTTGCGCGCGGGATTCGACTTCACACTCTGGCTGGTGCTCGACCTCGTCTTCCTGGTCACCTCCGTGACCGCGCTGTTCATGGCCGCGTTCGCCCGCGAGGACGCCTACCGCGCGGCCGACAAGCAGACCAAGGCGTTCTGGCTGATCATCCTGGGCATCACGGTCGCGGTGAACCTGTTCGTCTCCGTGCTGTTCCTGTCGATCGCCGGGCTGATCGCCAGCATCGTCTTCTTCGTGGATGTGCGGCCCGCGCTCAAGCAGGTGTCGGGCGGTGGACGGCGCGGCGGCGGCTCCAGCAGCGACGGTCCCTACGGTCCGTACAACGGCGGCCGGTAGGGCATCCGCCGGCATCCCGGCTGCGAGCCCCCGGCATACGGGCGCCCCTGCCTCCCATCCCGGCATCTGCGAGCCGCCGTGCGCCCCGGCATCTGCGAGCCCCCGAATCCGCCCGCCCGGCAGGCGCGAGCCCCGCAGCCGCGCACCCCAGCGTCCCGGCTTCGCGGCATCCGCTAGCTTCGTGAACCGCTTCTGCTCAGCAGCAGCACCGCCACATCGTCCGTGAGCTCCCCGCCGTTCAGCTCGCGCACCTCCGCGACCGCCGACTCCAGCAGTTCCTCGCCCTCAAGACCCGCCGCCAGCTGCCGGTTGATCATCTCGACCATCCCGTCCTGGCCGAGGCGCTGCTTCGTATCCGGTCCCGTGCGCCCCTCTATCAGCCCGTCCGTGTACATCATCAGGCTCCACGCGCCGCCCAGCTCGACCTGGCGGCGTGGCCAGCGGGCGCGCGGCAGCAGGCCGAGCGCCGGGCCGCCGTCGTCGTACGGAAGCAGCTGTGCCGCCCGCCCCTGCCGGGCCAGCAGCGGCGCCGGGTGGCCCGCCAGGCACAGCCCCGCCCGCCGGCCGTCCGGCGCGATGTCGACCGTGCAGAGCGTCGCGAAGATCTCCTCGCTCTCCCGCTCGTGCTCCAGAACCCGCTGGAGCGTCGACAGCAGCTCGTCACCGCACAGTCCCGCGAAGGTCAGCGCCCGCCAGGCGATGCGCAGCTCCACGCCGAGCGCCGCCTCGTCCGGGCCGTGCCCGCAGACGTCGCCAATCATCGCGTGGACCGTGCCGTCCGGGGTGCGGACCGTGTCGTAGAAGTCGCCGCCGAGCAGCGCCCGCGAGCGGCCCGGCCGGTAGCGGGCGGAGAAGCGCAGATTGGAGCCCTGGAGCAGGGGAGTGGGCAGCAGGCCGCGCTCGAGGCGGGCGTTCTCCTGGGCGCGCAGTCTGGACTCGGCGAGTTTCACCTGGGCCCTGTCGGCGCGCTTGCGCTCCACGGCGTAGCGGATGGCGCGGCTCAGCAGCCGCTCGTCGAGCTCGTCGCGGAAGAGATGGTCCTGGGCTCCCACCCGCACCGCTTCCGCGGCGCGCTCGGCGTCGCCCGATGTGGTCAGGGCGAGGACCGCGTGCCGCGGCGCAAGGCGCAGTACGTGCTTGAGCGGGCCGAGCTCCTCGTCCCCGGCGCCGGGCAGCGCGAGGTCGACGAGGATGCAGTGGACGTCGTCCGTCAGCAGTCGCTCCGCCTCGGTGAGATTGCGGGCGGTGCGGATGCGGATCCGGGTCCCGGCCGCGTCGAGCAGCTGGGGGACGGAGAAGGTGCCCGCCGGGTCGTCCTCGATCACCAGAAGTGTGAGATCACCACTGCTGACGCCGCCGCTGACGCCGCGAGCGCCGACGCTGCTCACGCCACCGCCACCGGCGGCGTTGCCGTCGGCGCCGTCGCCGGTGGTCTCCACGGCCGGCGCATTGCGCTGCCGCGGTACGGGTACGGGCATTCGTCTGGTTCCTTCCCTCCCCCCGAGGGCGCGGCGGGACGCCGATCGACGTCCTACCAGACGGGGACCATAGCGGTAGCTCCTGGTGTTGCGGAATGCCGAACGACGAACAGCCGATGGCATATGCCGCGCATAGGGAGGTAGTTGCCCGCCGAGCCATGACGAACATCACCCCCGGCGGGGATTTCAGCCGGTCCGGTTGTGGGCCCGGTCACTTGTCGGGGCGTACGACTCCGAGGATTGCCATCGAACCCGCGCCCGTAATCGTCACATTGCGCCCGGGACGCGGCGCATGCACGATCGCGCCGTCGCCGATGTACATCCCCACATGGCTGGCGTCCGCGTGGTAAATGATCAGGTCCCCGGGCCGCATGTCCTTGATGTCGATATGCGGCAGCAAGCGCCACTGCTCCTGCGAGGTACGGGGGATGCCCTTCCCTGCGGCCGCCCACGCCTGTGAGGTCAGTCCCGAGCAGTCGTACGACTTCGGGCCCTCCGCACCCCACACATACGGCTTGCCGATCTGCGCCGTCGCGAACTGGACCGCACGCTTGCCCTGCACGCTCGCCCTGCCGTTGATCTCCTTGAGCACGCCCGAGCTCAGCCAGGCCGTCTGCGCCTTGTACTCCGCCTGCCGCTCCAGCGCGACGAGCCGCTCGAGCTCCTCCTTCTGCAGCCGGTCCTCTATCTTCTTGGCCGCGGCCAGTTGGGCGTTGATCTCCTTCTTGGCCTTCTCCTGCTTGACGCGGTTGGCTTCCAGCTTCTGCCACTGGGCGCTCGCGTCCTTGGTGTACGAAGCCAAGTCGGCCTGCGTCCTGCTCAGTTCGCCCAGCAGATCCCTGGTCGCCTTCTGGCCCTCGCGGATCCGGCCCGCGCTGTCCAGGAAGAGCTGCGGATCGCCCGTGAGCATCAGCTGGGCCTCGGGCGGCAGTCCGCCGTCGCGGTACTGGGCGCGGGCGGCCGCGCCCGCGCGGTTCTTGAGCGTGTCGATGCGCGCCTGGCCCTTCACTATCTCCTGCGCCAGCCGGACGATTTCGGCCGATTGCTTGTCGGCCTGCTCCTCGGCGAGGTTGTACGCGTCGGTCGCGGACGCCGCCTTGCGGTAGAGGGCCTCGATCTCCAGGCGCACCTCTTCCAGCGACTTCTTGGGCACGTCCCCCAGGGCGTCCTTGGGCGCGCCGGGCCGGGCACTTGGCGGCTCGGGGGCGGCGAATGCCTGGCCGGGTGACGCCAGCACGGTCAGAGCGCAGACCAGAGTGATCGCGGCAGTGGCACAGCGGCGTCGGTTCACGACTCCCCCTTCGACTCCGGGCGAACGCCAGATCGCCTAAATGTGATTTACCGTCAGTAACTTACGGACGACGTCGCGATGGTGCCACGACGTCCGCAAAAGCGACAGGGTCAACGGGTGTTGATCTGCCGACTGGAGGATCAATCCCACCCGTCAGGGACGAACAACGCGCCCTCTGCGTTCCCTTGTGCGCACCTGTTCATCGGGAATTGGGGGCGAGCGCCGCCCAGTTCACCGTGACTTCCCCCTGCCGCCACCGCCGCGGGCCGTCCGTCAGCGGCCAGTCGCCGGCCAGGTCCTGTGCCGCCCGGATCCAGCGCTGCCGGGCGCCCAGTGAGGCGTACGGAGCCGCCGCAGCCCACGCCCGGTCGAAGTCCCGCAGGAACGCGTGCACGGGCTCGCCCGGCACATTGCGGTGGATCAGCGCCTTGGGCAGCCGTTCCGCCAGGTCGGAGGGGCGCTCCAAGGAGCCGAGCCGGGTCGCGAAGGTGACGGTGCGCGGACCCTCGGGGCCGAGCGCCACCCAGACGTGCCGCCGTCCGATCTCGTCGCAGGTGCCCTCGACGAGGAGCCCGTCGGGGGCCAGTCGCGCGCACAGCCGCGCCCAGACGGCCGCGACCTCGTCCTCGTCGTACTGGCGCAGCACATTGGCCGCCCGGATCAGCGCCGGCCGCGTCGTGAGGGGCACCTCGAAGCCGCCGTGGCGGAAGCTCAGCCCCTCGCGCTCGTACGGCTTCGCTGCCGCGACCCGCGCCGGGTCGATCTCGATGCCGACGACCGCGCAGCGGGGGTCGGCGGTGCGCAGCCGCTGCAGCAGCTCCAGGGCGGTCCAGGGGGCGGCGCCGTATCCGAGATCGACGGCGACCGGCGCGTCACCGCGGCGCAGCGCGGTGCCGTGGGTGGCCGCGATCCAGCGGTCCATGCGGCGCAGCCGGTTGGGATTGGTCGTCCCGCGGGTCGCGGTGCCGACGGGGCGAGTCATAGCAGCGAGGGTATGTGAGCGCCGGGCGGCGGTTGAGCCAGCATGACACGGTGCACCTACGGTAATGGTTTGGCAAAGTGGCGGTCCGATGGAAATGGAAGTGGCGACTCCGCTGTTGAGCGCCTTGGTGGGTTGCTAGCGCCCGCAGTTTGTTGTGCCCGGAGCGAGGAGGACCTTCGACGTGAGCCAGTACGTCTCCCGCCTCGGCAGTGGTCTGGTGGCTCCGCGCCTCAGGTTCCCCGGCGGCCATCGCAAGCCCCGCCGGATCGCCATGCTCAGCGTCCACACCTCCCCGCTGCACCAGCCGGGCACGGGCGACGCGGGCGGCATGAACGTCTACATCGTCGAGCTGGCCAAGCGCCTCGCGGCGATCAACATCGAGGTCGAGATCTTCACGCGGGCGACCGCGGGCGGGCTGTCGTCGGTGGTGGAGCTCGCGCCCGGCGTGCTCGTACGGCATGTCGACGCCGGGCCTTACGAGGGCCTCGCCAAGGAGGACCTACCCGGCCAGCTGTGCGCCTTCACGCACGGTGTGATGCAGGCCTGGGCCGGCCACCGCCCCGGCCACTACGACCTCGTCCACTCCCACTACTGGCTCTCCGGTCATGTCGGCTGGCTCGCGGCCGAGCGGTGGGGCGTCCCGCTCGTGCATGCCATGCACACCATGGCCAAGGTCAAGAACGCCGCGCTCGCCGACGGCGACACTCCCGAGCCCGCGTCGCGCGTCATCGGCGAGATGCAGATCGTCGCCGCGGCGGACCGGGTGATCGCCAACACCGCCGAGGAGGCGGACGAGCTCGTACGCCACTACGACGCCGATCCGGCGAAGGTCGCCGTCGTCCACCCCGGCGTGAACCTGGACCTGTTCCGGCCCGCCGACGGCCGCGCCGCCGCGCGGGCCCGGCTCGGGGTGCCCCAGGACGCCTTCGTGCCGCTCTTCGCGGGCCGCATCCAGCCCTTGAAGGCTCCCGACATCCTGCTCCGCGCGGTCGCGCTGCTTCTCGAAGAGGATCCCTCGCTGCGCTCCCGGCTCTATGTGCCGATCGTCGGCGGCCCGAGCGGCAGCGGCCTCGCCAAGCCGGAGGGCCTGCAGAAACTGGCCGCCCGCCTCGGCATCGCGGATCTCGTCCACTTCCAGCGGCCGGTCGGCCAGGACCGCCTCGCGGACTGGTTCCGCGCGGCCTCCACACTGGTCATGCCCTCGTACAGCGAATCCTTCGGCCTGGTGGCCATAGAGGCGCAGGCGGCGGGCACACCGGTGGTGGCGGCGGCGGTCGGCGGCCTTCCGGTGGCGGTACGCGACGGGCAGACCGGCATCCTGGTCCCCGGCCACAACCCGGCGCACTACGCGGACGCGCTGCGCCGCTTCGTGGCCGACCCCACCCTGACCGACCGGATGGGCGCGGCGGCGGCCCGGCACGCCGAATCCTTCGGCTGGGACACGGCGGCGTCGGCGACGGCGGACGTCTACACGGCCGCGATGCACGAACACCGCCGCCGGGTACGCTCGCACCATGGCTGACGTGGACGTACAGCAGATTTCGCAGGTCATCGAGGAGACCCTCAAGGACGCGGAGCTCGAGTGGGAGAGCCCGGAATCCGGCTCGTACGTGGTCAAACTCCCCGGCACCCGCAAGCTGTCGACGACCTGCTCACTGCGGGTGGGCAAGCACTCGTTGTCGGTCAACGCCTTCGTCATCCGCCACCCGGACGAGAACGACGCGGCGGTGCACCGGTGGCTGCTGGAGCGGAATCTGCGTCTGTACGGGGTGAGTTACGCGATCGACCACCTCGGCGACATCTACCTGGTCGGCCGCCTGCCGCTGTCGGTGGTGACCCCGGAGGATCTGGACCGCCTGTTGGGGACGGTGCTGGAGGCGGCGGACGGGTCGTTCAACACGCTGCTGGAGCTGGGGTTCGCGAGCGCGATTCGCAAGGAGTACGCGTGGCGGGTGTCGCGGGGTGAGTCGACGCGGAACCTGGACGCGTTCACGAATCTGACCGGCGGCAGCTGAGCCGGGGGCCTGTTCCCCACCCCGCCCGTTCCCTCAACCGGGCTCGGCCCCGGACCCCGTGCGGGGCCCCGGACCCGCCCCCTGCGCCCTGCGGGCGGGGGACCCTCACGGGGCTTGATTTGCCCGGGCCGTTGTCGGGGCTCTGCCCCGAACCCCGCGCCTCAATCGTCGGCGGGGCTGAATTTCGCACCCGGGACAGTGCCTCAAACGCCAGTGGGGCTTGACTTGCCCGGGCTGGCTGCATGTTCCGGACGGGCGGAAATTCAAGCCCGTCCGGCGATTGAGGACACTCCCCTACGCCCTGGGGGCGTGGGGCGACCCCCAGCGGGCGTCCGGGGTCTGGGGCGAAGCCCCCAGTTGCGGGATGGGGGTACATCCCGCGGCCGCCGAGCCGTAAAGGGAGGGCGGGGTGGGGAAAACCCGCCCGCGCCACGAACCCCCGCACAAACCCTTCCCGCGCCCCGCAACCCATGGCATGCTCGCCCGCGACGCACACCTGAACACCGTTCACATCCATGGAAAGGGCGGGCTCATGGACACCGGTCGACGCGCCATCAGCAGACGCACTCTGCTCGGCAGTGCCGCAGCCGTCGCGGCGGCCTGCGTCACAGGGACGGGCACCGCAGGCGCCGCCGCGAGGACAACCCCCGCGTCCCCCCTCTGGGCCGAGTTCCGCCGCAACCCCTACGACCACCCCCAGATCCCGTACGTCGGACGAGCAGGCCGCCGCGGCGGCGCCGCACACTTCCCCCGGCGCCCCGTGCTCGCCAACGTCCTTGCCTACGGCGCCGAACCGGACGGCTCCGCCGACGCCGCCCCCGCGATCAACCGTGCCGTCGCCGCTGTGGGCGAACGCGGCGGCGGCACGGTCCACATACCCCCCGGCACCTACCGCATCGACGACCTCATCCGCATCGGCCACAGCAACGTCGTACTCAAGGGCGCCGGCAGCACCCGCACCAAGCTGTACGCCACCAAGAACCTCACCGAGCTCATCGGCCCCTACGGCAGCCGCTACGGAGGCGACAAGTCCTCCTGGTCCTGGGCCGGCGGACTCATCTGGCTCTGCCCGACGGACCGTTGGTACAGCCTCACCGCCGCCATCAAGGCCAAGGCCTGGCCCTTCGAGGGCTGGACCGGCAACAAGCGCGACGAGTGGCGCACCCTCGCCACCATCCGGCCCGCCAAGCGCGGCGACTGGTCCGTCACCGTCCCCGACGCCTCACAGCTCCGCCGCGGCGACCTCGTACTCCTCCGTCTCGCCGACGACGCCGACCACACCCTCCTGGAACACATGGCCGGCGGCGGCCCCGGCCCCGAGGCGTATCTCTGGGCCGACAAAACCAAGCTGACCAGCTACGTCCCGTACGAATGGCCCGTACGCATCGCCCACATCAAGAAGAACCGGGTCACCTTCGAGCGTCCGCTGCCCCTCGACGTACGTCCCGAATGGGACCCCCGCATCGTCACCCTCGTCACTCCGCTCACCGGCTCCGGCGTCGAGGGGCTCACCCTCGAAGCGATGGAGACTCCGCAGTCCCAGCACCTCCTCGACAAGGGCTACAACGGCGTCACTTTCCAGTGTGCGTACGACTGCTGGGCCGACGACATCACCGTCCGCCATGTCGACAACGGCTTCGGCCTGGTCGCCGCCTCCGCCTGCACCCTGCGCCGCACCCGCGTCGAGGGCCGCGGCTCCCACCACCCGTACTTCTGCCGCGAGGGCTCGCACGACAACCTCATCGAGGACTTCACCATCGCGCAGCGCAGCGTCCCGGCCCCCGCGAACACCCAGCTCCACGGCATCAATGTGGAGGGCCTGTCCAGCTACAACGTCTGGTCGCGCGGGCAGATGGAGATGGGCACCTTCGACACCCACCGCGGTATGCCCTTCGCGAACGTACGCACCGAGATCACCGTCAACAACAACGGCCGCCACGGCGGCGACGCCAGCGCCGGCCCGCTCTACGGCGCCCGGTTCACCCACTGGAACGTCATCGTCGCCAATGAGCGCGCGGGCCTGATCAAGATCGACGAGATCGCCCCGTACAGCGCCACCGTCGGCATCTCCACGGTCCGTGAGTTCGACCAGACCGATGTGCCGGACTTCAGCGGGGCGCTCAACTCCCGGCTGGAGGCGTACGGTTCGCCCGGCGACGTATGCCCCCGGAATCTGTACGAGGCCCAGCGGGCGCTGCGCACCTGAGCGCCGCGGGCACGGCGTGGTGAGTCCGGATCAGTGGTGAGCGCGGATCAAGCGACCTGTTCCGCCCGGCTCGTGGGCGCGGCCATGTCGTCCTTCTCCACGGCCTCGGTCGGCAGCCCCCGCATCAGCAGCCAGTATCCGAGCCCGGCCACCGTCCCCAGCACCGCGCACATGCCCCACAGCCACTGGGCACCGAACCGGTCGATGACGAAGCCGGCCAGCAGCGGGGCGACCAGCGCCGCCACCGACCAGGACAGTGTGTACATGCCCTGGTAGCGGCCGCGCCCGTGCAGCGGCGAGAGGCGCACCACAAGTCCGGTCTGGGTGGGTGCGTTGACGATCTCGGCCAGTGTCCAGACGCAGACGGTCAGCGCGTAGACGGCGATCGACCCCGCGAAGGCGGTGAGCCCGAAGCCGTACCCCGCGAGCAGCGAGGAGATGATCAGCAGCCGGCGCGGGTCGCGGTGTTCGATGAAGCGTGTGACGGGGATCTGCAGGGCCACGATCAGTACGCCGTTCACCGCGATCGCCATGCCGAAGTCCGCGCTGGAGAAGCCGTCCGCGCCCATCGCGAGTGGCAGTCCGACATGCCCCTGCATAAAGATCAGCGCGATCAGGAAGGAGAGGCCGACGACGCTCATGAACCGCCCGTCGCGCAGGACGGTCCCCATGCTGATGTGGGGCTCCACCGGCGCGCCCTTTGTCTCCACCCGCTCGGGCCGGGACTCCGGAAGCTTGACGAAGATGACGATCGCGCAGATCAGCGTCGTCGCGGCCTCGCCCAGGAAACCTGCGAGATAGCTGTACTCGGCGATGAAGCCCGCGCCCGCCGAAGAGAGAGCGAACCCGAGGTTGATCGCCCAGTAGTTGAGCGAGAAGGCCCGCACCCGGTCCTCGGGCCGGACGATGTCCGCCATCATCGCCTGCACGGCGGGCCGGGACGCGTTCGACGTCATGCCCACCACAAAGGCCACCGCGGCGATGGCCACCGGATGCTGCACAAAGCCGAGCACCGCCACGGAGACGGCCGTCGAGCTCTGGGCGATCAGCAGGGTCGGGCGCCGTCCGAGCCGGTCGGCCATCACGCCAGCGCCGAGCGAGGAGACGACGCCGCCGAGCCCGTGGAGTGAGGCCACGAGTCCCGCGTACGAGGCCGAGTACCCCCGCTCGACGGTCAGATACAGCGCCATGAACGTCGCGACGAACGCCCCGAGCCGGTTGATCAGCGTGCTCGTCCACAGCCACCAGAACGCACGGGGCAGCCCCGCGACGCTCTCCCTCGCAGCACGGCGCAGACCGGCTATGGACATACGGATTCCCCCACGGAGTGCATGTAAGTGGCTGAACAGGCATACGCAACTTACAGACGGCCGGGCCCGGGCCGCCAGTCAATTGACGGCGACCGTCAAACGAGTCCGCTCTGCGGGCACCAGAGCGGCGCCCGGGGAACGTCGATTAGTCTCGTACGCATGGCCGACGCACCGTACAAGCTGATCCTCCTCCGCCACGGCGAGAGCGAATGGAACGCGAAGAACCTGTTCACCGGCTGGGTGGACGTCAACCTGACGGAGAAGGGCGAGAAGGAGGCAGTCCGCGGCGGTGAGCTGCTGAAAGACGCCGGCCTGCTCCCCGACGTACTGCACACATCGCTCCAGAAGCGCGCCATCCGCACGGCGCAGCTGGCCCTGGAGGCCGCGGACCGCCACTGGATCCCGGTCCACCGCTCCTGGCGGCTGAACGAGCGTCATTACGGGGCGCTGCAGGGCAAGGACAAGGCACAGACGCTGGCGGAGTTCGGCGAGGAGCAGTTCATGCTCTGGCGCCGCTCCTACGACACCCCGCCGCCGCCCCTCGCGGACGGCGCGGAGTTCTCGCAGAGCGACGACCCGCGCTACGCCACGATCCCGAGCGAGCTGCGCCCGCGCACCGAGTGCCTCAAGGACGTCGTCGAGCGGATGCTGCCGTACTGGTACGACGGCATCGTCCCGGACCTGCTGACCGGCCGCACCGTCCTGGTCGCCGCCCACGGCAACAGCCTGCGCGGCCTGGTCAAGCACCTCGACGGCATCTCCGACGCCGACATCACGGGCCTGAACATCCCGACCGGCATCCCGCTGGTCTACGAGCTCGACGCCGACTTCAACCCGGTCAAGCCGGGCGGCACCTACCTCGACCCGGACGCGGCCGCGGCGGCGATCGAGGCGGTCAAGAACCAGGGCAAGAAGAAGTAAGAATGGCGATCAGGCCCCTGACCTGCGCTTACGGTGCAGATCAGGGGCTGTCGTTTGCTCTGGGCCCACGCTGGGCCCTCAGCGCGGAGGTTCGTCCGGCCGCAGAGCCTTGCCGAGAGCCATCCGCGCGCGGTTGCTGCTGCTGGGCATGAGGTGGGCGTGCACCTTCAGCGTCAGCCCCGGGTCGGAGTGCCCCAGGTACTCACTGTCGGAGCGCAGTGTCAGGCCGGGTGTCAGTACGGAGCCGCCCGTCGGGGTTACTGAGGTTTTCTCAACGGAATGATCTCGTGTGGTGACTCGGCCCAGGGGGTCCCGCGAGCCGCGATGAGTCCTGCGGCGTCCGGCGGTCGTACTGTCGAAACCCGTTACCGAGGAGGGCTTCTGATGCGCAGCGTGACCTATGCGATGAACGTCTCACTTGACGGCTACATCGTCGGGCCGGACGGCGACTTCGACTGGACGGCGCCCGACGAGGAGGTCTTTCGCTTCTGGATCGACGAGATTCGACAGGTCGGCGTCCACCTGTTGGGACGACGGCTGTACGAGACGATGCTGTACTGGGAGACCGCCGACCAGGATCCATCGCTCGACGACCTCGAGTGGGCCGCGCTCTGGAAGCCGCTGCCAAAGGTGGTGTTCTCCACCACGCTGTCGGCGGTGCAGGGCCATGCCCGCCTGGCCTCCGGCGGCCTGGCGGAGGAGATCGAGCGGTTGCGAGCCGAGCCGGGGGAGGGCGACATCGCGATCGGCGGCGCGACCCTCGCCGCCGAGGCGGCCGCGTTGGGTCTGATCGACGAGTACCGGGCCATGGTCTACCCGGTGCTGGTTGGCGGCGGCATCCCGTTCTTTCCCCAACGCGAGCGCCGGGTGGATCTCGAACTCGTCGAGACCCGCACCTTCAGCTCGGGAGTCGTCTATCTCCGCTACCGCGTGGCGCGTTAGCCGGCTCGTCCGCCGAGCCCTGGGAAGAACGGGCCAGTCTGGCTACCGGCTAGTGGCTACCGGCTACCGGCTAGTGGCAAGGCGAGGCGCCTTCCTCAAGGCGGAATACCGGCTGGTGAGCCCCTTCTACTGGCCAGTGGCAAGGTTGCCAGTAGCCAGTAGCCAGTAGCCAGTAGCCCGATCCGGGAATCCGGCCAGCGGCCGGACGAGAGACGGCATTGATGAGGATCTCTGAAAAGGGCCAGTGCTGCTCTTCACTGCCCAGACGGTCGTCGCAGGCAACGGGGGCGGGCTGCCTGCCCCCCGGCCGGTCGGGCACAGTGCAGTCTTAGGGTTCTGGCATGCCTTTCTCTGCTGCTCCGAAGCAATCCACGTCTGGGGGCGTGTTCTCGTCGCTGCCGCGACAGCGCACACGCCGGCGGCGGCTCGCCACGGCTACCGGAGCTGGTCTCGTCGTGATCGCCGAAGGCATATGGCTTCTGTTGGGCACCGGGCCCAAACCAGGCGACCATGCACCCATGGCCATATGCGCCGTCGACAGCAGCACCCTGCGCGCCGACGTAGACGCGGACGGACAACTGGACGAGATCCACGACCCATACGGCGACGGCACCAGCTCAGTGGTCTTCCAGAGAGACGATCACCGCACCACTGTCAGCGTTGGCGATGCCCGCGGGTTTTGGCAGAAGCTGGGAGGCGCATCGAAGGAGGACATGGAGACACGGGGAACCTTCGGCGACTTCGACGGCGACGGGTACCTCGATCTGGCCCTCTTCTACAGTCAGCGCGACGAGGGCGACACTCCGCGGGACAACATGGTGGTGCATGAGGTGCACTACGGGCCTCTCGCCCGCGACCTGAGCAGTGACCAGACCGGCACCATCCGTATGAAGCACTCGACGTTCGTATACGGGGTGCGGGCCACCGACACCAATCACGACGGCCGCGCCGAGCTCCAGGTCTTCCAGTCAGGCGGGGATGGCTCCGTTTCCCGCTATATCGGTCGGCAGTACGGCGGCGGGGTCTCTGTGAGCCATGAGGAGACCGACTTCTACGGGGTGTCGGACTGGCCCGAACTCAAGCTCGGCTGGCTCGACTTCGGTGCCTGCGCAGATCGCTAGTGCTCCAGTGCGCGGCAGCATCACGGGCGGCTGCACAACCGCCCGACCGCAGGGCAGTGGGGGTACGCGGTCGGCTGACCAGGGACGAAAAACGGGCCCGCCAGACCCAGGGCAAGAAGTAACCCGCTACGTAGCCGAAAGGGCCCCGTCCTTCGTGGACGGGGCCCCTCTCGCATACGTACGAAGGATCGGCTATCCGCAGCAGCCGCCGCATTGGCAGGGCGCGCCCGACTGGCAGCCGCAGCCACAGCCCGAGCCGCAGCCGCAGGCGCCGAGCACGGGCAGGAGCACCACCCCGACGGGGTTTTCCTGCTGGGCGTCGGTCGTGGGGGATTCGGCCATGGGTCCCTCCTCATCGGCGTACGAGATGTACCGCCTCTGCCCATTGCATGCCCGCTTCTGCGGGCGCATCAACAGCGCGTAGAGGCACGCCGCGAGTCGCTCCACGACGGGCGGCCGCCGGCCGGGGTGCGGTCGGCCCGCACCCCGGCACCTGCCCGGTGGCGCCCTACGCTCCCTCGACCGTCGTCGGCGGCTGGATCTCGTCCGCGTGCTCGCCCGTCACCAGGTACACGACCCGCTTCGCCACCGACACCGCGTGGTCCGCGAAGCGCTCGTAGTAGCGGCCGAGCAGGGTCACGTCCACCGCCGTCTCGATGCCGTGCTTCCAGCGGTCGTCCATCAGGTGCTGGAACAGCGTCCGGTGCAGCAGGTCCATCTCGTCGTCGTCCGTCTCGAGCTGCAGTGCCAGGTCGACGTCCTTGGTGATGATCACCTCCGCCGCCTTCGCCATCAGCCGCTGCGCCAGCTGCCCCATCTCCAGGATGGTGGCGTGCAGATCGTGGGGCACCGCGGTGTCGGGGAAACGCAGCCGGGCCAGCTTGGCCACATGCTGGGCCAGGTCCCCCGAGCGCTCCAGGTCCGCGCTCATCCGCAGCGAGGTCACCACGATCCGCAGATCCGTCGCGACCGGCTGCTGCCGCGCCAGCAGGGCGATCGCCCGTGCCTCCAGGTCGTGCTGCAGATCGTCGACCTTCTGATCGGCGGCGATCACACTCTCGGCCAGCTTCAGGTCGGAGTCGAGCATGGCCGTGGTGGCGCGCCCGATCGCCGATCCGACCAGCCGGGCCATCTCGACCAGGCCCTCGCCGATCGAGTCCAGTTCCTCGTGGTACGCGTCCCGCATGGGGTGTCCCTCTCTTGATGCGACCGGGGTCCGGGTGGGGCTTCGGACCCCCACGCTCCCACGTTCTGTCCGTTACGCGTCCGGCTCCTCCCCCGGAAGTGAATCAGCCCTATCCCCTTGGTGAACTCTGAGCGACGAGTGTTCGAGGTGCCACCCGTATGGCTGGGAGCATGTCCCTGGCCACGCATAACCTGGGTGCATGGACGTGAACGCGGCGGTCGCCGCAGCGGCAGCGATCGCCGGGCTGTGCACCGGTGTCATCGCCATGCTGGCGTTCCGCTGGAGCGAGCGCGACCAGAAGAGACCCACCCGCACCTCCCTGCACACTGCTGCCGTGCTGCCGCCCGGTGTCGACACGGTCCTGTCCGTGCTGCGCTCCTCCGCGGTCGTCCTCGACGAGAGCGACTCGGTCGTCAAGGCCAGCTCCGCGGCGTACGCCCTCGGTCTGGTGCGCGGCGGCAAGCTCGCCGTCGAGCCGCTGCTGCACATGGCCCGCGACACCCGGCGCGACGGCGAGATACGGCAGGTCGAACTGGACCTGCCCCGGCGCGGCACCGGCCGCGGAGAGGCGCTCGCAGTCTCCGCCCGGGTGGCCCCGCTCGGCTCCCGGCTCGTTCTGCTGCTGGTCGACGACCTGACCGAGGCCCGCCGGATCGAAGCCGTACGGCGCGACTTCGTCGCGAACGTCAGCCATGAGCTCAAGACCCCGGTCGGCGCACTCTCCCTGCTCTCCGAGGCGGTCAAGGACGCCTCGGACGACCCCGAGGCGGTGGAGCGCTTCGCCGGCCGGATGCAGATCGAGGCGACCCGGCTCACCAATCTCGTACAGGAACTGATCGACCTCTCCCGGGTCCAGAACGACGACCCGCTGGAGGACGCGGAGCCGGTACGAGTGGACGAACTGGTCGCCGAGGCGATCGACCGGTCCCGGCAACCGGCGTCCACCAAACAGATCACGATGGCCGCGGGGGGCACCGCCGACCTGCGCATCTGGGGCAACCGCGGCCAGCTCGCCGCCGCCCTCGGCAATCTCGTCGAGAACGCCGTCAACTACTCGCCGGCCCGCACCCGGGTCGGCATATCCGCGCGCCGGGTGGCCGCGCCCGGCGGGGATCTCATCGAGATCGCCGTCACCGACCAGGGCATCGGCATCTCCGAGAAGGACCGCGAGCGGGTCTTCGAGCGGTTCTACCGCGTCGACCCCGCGCGCTCCCGGGCCACCGGGGGCACCGGCCTCGGACTGGCCATCGTCAAGCACGTGGCCGCCTCGCACGGCGGGGAGGTCACGGTGTGGAGCTCCGAGGGACAGGGCTCCACCTTCACCCTGCGGCTTCCTGAAGCGGGCGCCGTACGGGACCGTTCATCCACCGGACCGGATCGCGTCGACGAGGACGACGACCGGCCTTACGACACCGATCCGAACACCGAGATCCCTGCCCCGGAGGTCCTTCCGTGACCCGAGTGCTCGTCGTCGAGGATGAGGAATCATTCAGCGACGCCCTGTCCTACATGCTCCGCAAAGAAGGCTTCGAGGTTGCGATCGCGGCCACGGGGCCCGAGGGGCTCGACGAGTTCGAGCGCAATGGCGCCGACCTCGTCCTCCTCGACCTGATGCTGCCCGGGCTGCCGGGCACCGAGGTGTGCCGCCAGCTGCGCGGCCGCTCGAATGTCCCGGTGATCATGGTGACCGCCAAGGACAGTGAGATCGACAAGGTCGTCGGGCTGGAAATAGGAGCCGACGACTACGTCACCAAGCCCTTCTCCTCGCGGGAGCTGGTCGCCCGCATCCGCGCGGTCCTGCGCCGCCGCGGCGAGCCGGAGGAGGTCGCCCCCGCGGCGCTGGAGGCGGGCCCGGTCCGGATGGACGTGGACCGCCACGTCGTCACGGTCTCGGGCGGCAAGGTCGACCTCCCGCTCAAGGAGTTCGACCTGCTGGAGATGCTGCTGCGCAACGCGGGCCGGGTGCTGACCCGCATGCAGCTGATCGACCGCGTCTGGGGCGCGGACTACGTGGGCGACACGAAGACCCTGGACGTCCACGTCAAGCGCCTCCGCGCCAAGATCGAGCCGGATCCGGGTGCGCCGAGATATTTGGTGACGGTGCGCGGCCTGGGCTACAAGTTCGAGCCGTAAACCGCCTCCCGTACCCGTACATGCACGCAGGCGCCCCGCCGGACTGGTCCGGCGGGGCGCCTGCGTTGTGCGTCAGTGGTCGGCGCTCTGCGACGCCGAGTCGGACGGGGTGCCCTCGCCCGGGTCGCCCGCCTGACCGGTGGCGGACTGCGACGGGGTGCCGGACGGCGTGCCCGACGGCGTCCCGGACGGAGAGCCGGAGGGCTTGGTCGACGGCTCCGCGGGCGGCTTCGGCAGCGAGCTCGGGCCGTAGCCCTCGAAGTAGCTCGTCGCCGGCTCCACGAGCGCCGGCACCTTCACGTCGCCCGTCTCGCTGAAGCGGAAGGCGACCTCCTGCACGCCACCCGCGTTCGTCGACAGCTCGCGGCCGTTCTCGATGACCGCGGACGGGTTGCCCGCGCCGCCGAGGAGGATCGAGCCCTGCGCGGGCACGGTGACCGGGCCGGAGCCCTCGGCCACGGTCAGCTTCACCTCGCCCACGCCCGCCACGGTGATCGACTCGATCGTCTGCTCCGTGGAGCCGGTGTTGAAGACCGTCGCGGAGACGACCGCGGGACCCTCCGCGTCCGTCTTCGGCTGGGTGATGACCAACGCGTTCTGGATCTTGATCTCGTCCACCGTCACCGCGGCGTTGTCCGGCCTCACCTCGAGGGTCTGCGCGTTGTTGCCCGCACCGCAGGCGGAGAGCGAGGCGATCGAGAACACGATGGCAACGGCGGCGAGGGCGCCGCGTCGAAGGCTGCGGCTCACGGCGGCGGCATCTCCTTGGACGTATGGACTGGCAACGGACGGTCTACGGACAAACTGTTGAACCGGCGTGCCCAGGCGCAGCAGAAGTACACAGATCACCAAGCCCGCGTCAGTTCGCGCTCAGGTTACCGATCGCCCGCACCGGCCCCGCACCCGACCCGCCCCTTCACCGGACAGCCGCCTCCCGCCGCCACTCCCGTCACACCCCACCGCGCCGCCACCGCACCCCTCGCGCTCCCGTCGCACTCCGGACCGGGTCGTTTCGTACGCCGTTCACATAACCCCAGTGATCAATTTCCCGGGCCACCGCACATTCCTTACCGAATACCTCTCGGTGATCAATTCAGGATTCGACCGCGGATCCGTCCGGGCGGGTGACCGAGGGCTGAACGGAGTACGGGAAGTTCACCACCGGGAATCAGGCAAATCGGGACGTTCAGCCTCTTCGGAGGGGCTTGTGCGGGCTGTAACGTGCGCGTTTCTGTCCGCCTTCGCAGCCGCTCCGACCTGCGAATACCCCCCTCCGGAAGCCGCCCGCAGCACGTTCGTGTTGCTGTTGTCAAGCCCCGAGATATGCCCTGACCTGCGAAAACGCCATTCAGAAGAAGCCGTATCCGTGTTACTCTGGATAGCCACGGAAGGGGTACCTGTCACATGACGTTCAAGGTTGGCGACACCGTGGTCTATCCCCATCACGGGGCCGCGCTGATCGAGGCCATCGAAACTCGCCAGATCAAAGGCGTGGACAAGACCTACTTGGTGCTCAAGGTCGCCCAGGGCGACTTGACGGTTCGCGTGCCGGCGGACAATGCGGAGTTCGTGGGCGTACGCGATGTGGTCGGTCAGGACGGGCTCGACCGGGTCTTCGAGGTGCTGCGCGCACCGTATGCCGAAGAGCCGACGAACTGGTCCCGTCGCTACAAGGCAAATCTCGAGAAACTCGCCTCGGGCGATGTCATCAAGGTCGCCGAAGTGGTGCGTGACCTGTGGCGTCGTGAGCGAGAGCGTGGGCTTTCCGCAGGTGAGAAGCGGATGCTCGCGAAGGCGCGCCAGATTCTGGTGAGTGAGCTCGCTCTCGCGGAGAACACCAACGAAGACAAGGCCGAGGCTCTCCTCGACGAAGTCCTCGCGTCCTGAGTCCTGACGCAACGGCGTTGGATTCAACAAAGTGCCGCGGTGCCCGCTGACATGCTGTGACTACAGTTCTGTCGCCGGGCGCTGCGGCATGTTCACGTCTGTTTGACCACAGCATGTGCTCGCATCGCGCATGATCTCCGTACGCACAGCACCTGCTGCTGGTGTGCCGGGCCCGGGCGGCTGGCGCAGACCAGTTGTCACGGAAGGGTCCGGTCAAGGCGTCGCGCCCGGCACGCTGTGGCCATACCCATGTCGGCCGAGGAAACAAACCTGCCGGAGTGCAACCGATGTCAGACGAATCGCGCCCGTACCGCACCGCAGCGGTGATCCCGGCAGCCGGCCGGGGCGTACGGCTCGGCCCGGGCGCCCCCAAAGCGCTCCGCACGCTGAGCGGCACGCCCATGCTCATCCACGCCGTACGAGCCATGGCCGCCTCGCGCGCCGTCTCGCTCGTCGTCGTGGTGGCCCCGCCCGACGGCGCTCCCGAGGTGAAGCACCTCCTCGACGAGCACGCGCTGCCGCAGAGGACGGACTACCTCGTCGTGCCCGGCGGCGACACCCGCCAGGAGTCCGTACGTCTCGGCCTCAAGGCCCTGCCCGACGACATCGGCATCGTCCTGGTCCATGACGCGGCCCGCCCGCTCGTGCCCGTCGACACCGTGGACGCCGTGATCGAGGCGGTACGGGACGGAGCCCCGGCGGTCGTGCCCGCGCTGCCGCTCGCGGACACCGTCAAGGAGGTCGAGCCGGGCGACAAGAACGCCCCCGAGCCGGTCGTGGCCACACCCGCGCGGGCCCGGCTGCGCGCCGTACAGACCCCGCAGGGCTTCGACCGGGACACTTTGGTCCGCGCGCACGAGACGGTCGTGCTGGACGGCGACGGTGCGACGGACTGCGCCGGCATGGTCGAGCGGCTCGGCGAGCCGGTCGTCGTCGTGCCCGGCCACGAGGAGGCGTTCAAGGTGACCCGCCCCCTCGACCTCGTACTGGCCGAGGCGGTCCTCGCCCGAAGGAGGGCCAACGATGGCTTCTGAGCTTCCCCAGGTGCCTCCTCAGGTCCCTCCCCAGAGCCTCCCTCAGCTCCTTCCCCGGATCGGCATCGGCACCGACGTCCACGCCTTCGAGGCGGGGCGCGAGCTGTGGTGCGCCGGACTCCTGTGGGAGGGCGAGGACGGACTGGCCGGGCACTCCGACGGGGACGTCGCCGCGCACGCCGCCTGCGACGCGCTCTTCTCCGCGGCCGGCGTCGGCGACCTCGGCGCCCACTTCGGCACTTCCCGTCCCGAGTGGTCCGGCGCCTCCGGCGTCACCCTGCTCGCTGAGGCGGCACGGATCGTCCGGGCCGAGGGCTTCGAGATCGGGAACGTCGCCGTCCAGGTCATCGGCGTACGCCCGAAGATCGGCAAGCGGCGCGACGAGGCCCAGAAGACGCTTGGCGCCGCCGTCGGCGCACCGGTCTCCGTGTCGGGGACCACGACGGACGGCCTCGGTCTCACCGGCCGGGCCGAAGGACTCGCCGCCATCGCCACCGCCCTGGTGTTCCGCACGAACGCCTAGTCCATTTCTCCGGGGGACGATCCCCGGAGAAATGGCGGGAAAAGCAGTCCGGCCGCGCCGGCCGGCGAAGACACGGCGGGGCGACCTGACTGAAATGCCGGGTGTCGGCGGCGAGTTGTCGCCAAAAAAACCGGGGTCATGCTCGTATCCCACTCGGACTACGTCACAAAGTTGTTCCCGCGCCCCACAAGGGTCGCGGGGCACTGGCATCGGGCCACTACCCTTGTTGCGTGACCATTCGCCTGTACGACACCAGCGCCCGGCAGATCCGTGACTTCACCCCGCTCACGCCGGGCTGCGTCTCGATCTACCTCTGTGGTGCGACCGTGCAGGCCGCTCCGCACATCGGACACGTCAGGTCCTACCTGAACTTCGACATCATGCGCCGCTGGTTTCAGTACCGCGGCCATGAGGTGACCTTCATCCGCAATGTGACCGACATCGACGACAAGATCATCGCGAAGTCGGCCGAGCAGAATCGTCCCTGGTGGTCGATCGGGTACGAGAACGAGCGCGCCTTCAACGAGGGCTACGACGCCCTCGGCTGCCTGCCGCCCACCTACGAACCGCGCGCCACCGGCCACATCACCGAGATGGTCGAGATGATGCGTGGCCTCATCGAGCGCGGTCACGCCTACGAGGCCGACGGCAACGTCTACTTCGACGTGCGCTCCTTCCCCGGCTACCTGAAGCTGTCCAACCAGGACATCGACGACCTTCGCCAGCCGTCGGGCGAGGGCGAGACCGGCAAGCGCGACCCGCGCGACTTCGCCATGTGGAAGGCGGCGAAGCCGGGCGAGCCGAGCTGGGAGACGCCCTGGGGCCGCGGCCGGCCCGGCTGGCACCTGGAGTGCTCGGCCATGGCCCACAAGTACCTGGGCACCGCCTTCGACATCCACGGCGGCGGCATCGACCTGATCTTCCCGCACCACGAGAACGAGATCGCCCAGGCCAAGGGATTCGGCGACGATTTCGCGAAGTACTGGGTGCACAACGCCTGGGTCACCATGAGCGGCGAGAAGATGTCCAAGTCGCTCGGCAACTCGGTGCTCGTCTCCGAGATGGTCAAGCGCTGGCGTCCCATCGTCCTGCGCTACTACCTCGGTACGCCGCACTACCGCTCGATGATCGAGTACAGCGAGGAGGCCCTGCGCGAGGCCGAGTCCGCGTTCGCGCGGATCGAGGGCTTCATCCAGCGCGTGGTCGAGAAGGCAGGGGGAGTCGTCGAGCCCACGCCCGAGGTGCCGCCCGCCTTCGCCGAGGCGATGGACGACGACCTGGGCGTCCCGCAGGCGCTCGCCATCGTCCACACCACGGTCCGCCAGGGGAATTCCGCCCTGGCCGCCGACGACAAGGAAGCGGCCGTCGCCCGGCTCGCCGAGGTGCGCGCCATGCTGGGCGTCCTCGGCCTGGACCCGCTCGACGCGCACTGGGCGGGCGAGGCCGACCGCGGCCAGGACCTGCACGGTGTCGTCGACACCCTGGTCCGGCTCGTGCTGCAACAGCGCGAGGCGGCCCGGGAGCGGAAGGACTGGGCCACGGCGGACGCCATCCGCGACCAGCTCAACCAGTCCGGCCTGGTCATCGAGGACGGCCCGCAGGGGCCCCGCTGGACTCTCGGCCCGCGCTAGCGCGTCCGTGAGCCCTGCGGAGCCGGTGGGTCCGCGGACCCCGACGAATCCTCCGGAATGTGCCGCCCGGACCGCCGGGCGGCACACTTTCATTACGTACGTACTTCTGAAGCAACGAAACAGGTAGGTCATGGCCGGGAACAGCCAGCGCAGGAACCGCCGCACGTCCAACAAGAAGGGCGCGCAGGTCGGCAGCGGTGGCAAGCGACGCCGCGGGCTCGAGGGCAAGGGCCCGACGCCGCCCGCCTCCGCCCGCAAGGGACACAAGAAGAACCGGGTCGCCAATGCCCAGGCCAAGCAGGCCGCGCGCCGCCCGGTCGCCCGCCGCGGCGGCAAGGGCACATCCGAGATGGTCGTCGGCCGCAACCCTGTCTTCGAGGCGCTGCGCGACGGCGTGCCCGCCTCCACGCTGTACGTACAGCAGTTCATCGACAACGACGAGCGGGTGCGCGAGGCGCTCCAGCTCGCCACCGGGCGCGGCAACATCAACATCATGGAGGCCCCGCGCCCCGAGCTCGACCGGATGACGAACGGACTCAACCACCAGGGTCTGGTGCTCCAGGTCCCGCCGTACGAGTACGCGCACCCCGAGGACCTTGCGGCCGCGGCCTTCGACGACGGCGAGGAGCCGCTCATCGTCGCGCTCGACGGCGTGACCGACCCGCGCAACCTCGGCGCGGTCGTCCGCTCCGTCTCCGCCTTCGGCGGGCACGGCGTGGTCGTCCCGGAGCGCCGCGCGGCCGGTATGACGGCCGGCGCGTGGAAGACCTCGGCCGGCACGGCTGCCCGCACCCCGGTCGCCCGCGCGACCAACCTGACCCGCGCGCTGGAGTCGTACCAGAAGGCGGGCCTCGTGGTCGTCGGCCTCGCGGCGGACGGCGAGCACGAGGTCGGCGACCTCGAAGCGCTCGGCGGCCCGGTCGTCATCGTGGTCGGCAGCGAGGGCAAGGGCCTGTCGCGGCTGGTCGGCGAGACGTGCGACTACCTGGTCCGCATTCCCATGCCGGGAGGCGCGGAGTCGCTGAACGCCGGCGTGGCCGCGGGAGTGGTCCTGTACGAGGCGGCAAAGCGCCGCGTCTGACGGTTCGCCCGACCGCCGGAGGGCGGGGCGTGTGACGCCGTAACCCCGCTTTTCGGCCGTTTCAAGATCTTTGACGGGTCTCGGACAGATAGGGCCCGTCGGGGCAGTGTCCTAATTACAAGTCACTCGGTTAGATGAGTGTGGACACCAGAACGCCCCGGCCCGGGTTCGATGATCAGCCTGCGCTGAGCATGGTCAAGGTGGACTGCGATCCCGCGCAGGTCATCGTCAACCACGCCAGCTTCCGGGTGCAGCTCGCCCAGAGCTCGCGCCCCGCACGTGCCTCGGCGGACACCGCATGGATCCCCGTCGTCAGCGGAGCCGGGACGGCGGTGCGGCGGCGGACGCCCGTTGTGTGGAGCGGCAGATCGGCGCCGGGGGACGCAGGCGCGACCGGCCTGCTGCAGGCCGTGCGCAATTCCACCGCGCAGAGCGATTCGTACGGCAACGATTCGTACGGCAGTGACTCGTACGGCAGTGACTCGTACGGCAGCGACACGTACGGCAGTGACTCGTACGGCAACGGCGCCTACGACAGCGGTACTTACGGCGACCGTGGTAATTACGGCGACCGCGGCGCGTACGGCGACCGCGGTGCCTACGACCGTGGTGGTTACGACCGCGGTACCTACGACAGCGGCGCGACGCAGGTCATCCCGCGGATCGACGTGGCCGCCCAGACCGCGCAGACACCCCTGGCCGCCCCGCCCGGCTCGGGCGGCCCCACCCCCGACAGGCCGCTGCTGCCCCCGATGCGGCAGGCCGTCGGCGCCTACGACTCGTACCGCTCGTACGGACAAGAGCCGCCCGCGGACGAGGAGTTCGACGAGTTCGAGGACCGCGGCGACGGGGCGCACATCCAGCGGCACGGCGCCGACGCGGTCCGGCACGCCTACTACCCCGGCCGCCGGATGAACCTCGGTGTGGTGCTGCTGCCGCTGCGGGTGTTCCTCGGCTTCATCTCCATCTACGCGGGCATGGGCAAGCTCTGCGACCCCGTCTACTTCGACGGCGGCGAGCGCGGCTCGATGGTGAAGTGGCTCACCTCCCTGCACCCATGGGCCCTCGCCGAGCCGCTGCGTGACTTCGCGCTCTCCCACCCGGTGGGCGCGGGCCTCACCGTCGCCTTCCTCCAGGTCGTGGTGGGTGTGCTCACCGTGCTCGGGCTCTGGCAGCGGGTCGCGGCGGTCATCGGCGCGCTGCTGTCGGCGGCCCTGATCCTGACGGTGACCTGGAAGACGGTGCCTGCGTACGACGCGCCCGACATCATCTACCTCGCTGCCTGGTCCCCGCTGATCATCGCGGGCGCCCCCGTCTACTCGATCGACGGGCGCCTCGCGGGAGAGGCCTGGCGCAAGCTCGGGCCGCGCTCCCAGCTGTGGGAGCTGCGGCGGCGCGTGCTGCGGCGCGGCGGCATCGTGGCCGCCGTCGTGGTCGGCCTCACGCTGCTGACCGGCTCGGTGCTCGGTGGCGCGGTGCGTTCCACGGACATGGTGACCGTGCCGGGGCCGAACCAGGACCCGACCAACCACCTGCCGGGGTCCCCGCTGCCGGACGAGCCCAGCAGCGAGCGCAGCACCGCGGGCGCATACGGCGAGGACGGCAGTCCGTCGCCGTCCGAGAGCCGTTCCCCCGAGGCCGAGAAGTCGACGCCTTCCGAGGACGCGGCCAGCCAGAGCGGCACGATCGGGGACCGGCCCAGTGAGACGCAGGGCACCGGACAGCAGCCGCCCGGGCACTCGGAGCCGGTGCAGCCGCCGTCCAGCAGCTCGGGCCCCTCGTCGAGCGGCGGGACGGGCAGCGGAGGCGGCTCCAGCGGTGGCGCCTCCAGCGGTGGCGGCGGAGGCGGGGACAGCTCCGGCGGGGGTTCGGGCGGCAGCTCCGGCGGCGGCCGGGTGATCGGCGGCCTGCTCGGCTGAGTGACGGCACGTACGCCGGCACGTAGGCCGACGCGTACGACGGAAGGGGCGGCCACCGCGATGGCCGCCCCTTCCGTCGTGAGCCATTTACTTCGGCCCGTCAACGGGCCTGCGCGGCAAGCTCCTTGGCGGCCTCGGTAAGGTCCTTGGCGGTGTCGATAGCCCGCCAGTACGCGCCCTGCGGCAGCGGGTAGCCGGCCAGTCGGCGCTCTCGCGCGAGACGGGGGAAAGTGGTCCGCTCGTGGTCGCCCCGGTCGGGCAGCAGCCCCGTGAAGGCCGCGGAGAACACGTACACACCAGCGTTGATGAGATACGGCGACGGCGGGGACTCGACGAAGTCCGTGATGTGCCCGAAGGTGTCCGTCTCAACGGCTCCCCAGGGGATCCGCGGCCGCGCGAGGGCGAGCGTGGCGGTGGCGTCCCGCTCGCCGTGGAAAGCGGCCATCTCGCGCAGCGAGAAGCGGGTCCAGATGTCGCCGTTGGTGGCGTACCAGGGCTGGTCCGGATGCGGGAGGTGAGCGGCGGCGTACTTGAGGCCGCCGCCGCGGCCCAGTGGCTCGGTCTCGACGACAGTGGTGACCCGCAGCGGCAGGTCGGCGCTCTCCAGCCACTGCTGGAGGACCTCGGCGAGATGGCCGCAGGAGACGACGGCGTCGGTCACACCCTCGTCGGCCAGCCAGGCAAGCTGATGGCCGATGATCGGGGTCCCGGTTCCCGGGATCTCGACCATCGGCTTGGGGCGGTCGTTGGTATACGGGCGCAGCCGCGAGCCCTGGCCGCCCGCCAGGACCACGGCCTGCGTCGGATACGTAGGCGTATGCATGCCGTGAACGATATGCGGCGCAGGCCGGAGCCCGCCGGTCAGCTCCCCTGAGTCTGCTGCGAGACACCCGTTGCGAAGGATGTGTCGCAGACCGGGCGGGAGAAGCTCTGGGCGCGGGTGGGGCCGTACCGGTCGACGGCGGCGCGGCCGAGCGCGCGGGCGATCGACACGCAGTGCTTGGCGAGCGACGGGCGCTCCTCGACCGCGCGCTGGAGGTGGGTGAGGGCGGTGCCCGCGTCCTTCTCCTGGAGTTCGGTGAGGAGCTTGTCGCGCAGCACGTCCTGCGGGGCGCGTGACGTGGCGCGGACGGAGACGTTCTCCGAGGAGGCGGTGAGCATCTGCGACTCGGTGGTGGTGTGCCCTGCCCACGGGACGCTGGTGACTGCGAGGGTTCCGGAGAGCACCAGGACGACGGGCAGAACGAGGGCGAGAGAGCGGCCGATTCGGCGGGCTGTGTGGGTCACGCGAGCGAGCGTAGCGGTCAGTGATGATTTGGCGACATTTAGTCACTCGCGCGGGGGATGGTTCGATACCGCTTTTCGAATCGGGCGTTGACGTACGGGCTCGAATGGGCCTGAAATGACCGATGTGCCGGGGTATTTGTCGACATACGGAAACGGCCCCGCAGTGAAGTGCGGGGCCGTTCCGGCGCATTGGGCCTGTGCGGCCTGTGCGGCCTGCGGCTGCTGTCCGGGCCCTGTGCCGGCCTGGTCAGTCGCTCAGGCGCTCGCCCGTCGAGGTCGAGAAGACGTGGATCTCGCCCGGACGCGGCACGACATGCAGCTCGGCGCCCTTGTCCGGTACGGAGCGGCCACCGACGCGGACGACGAGGTCCTTGTGCTCGCCGCTGACCTGAGCGGAGCCGTACACATAGCCGTCGGCGCCGAGTTCCTCGACGACGTTCACCGAGACGGCGAGGCCGGCCGGGGCGTCCTCGGTGCCCTTGGAGAGCGAATTGGCCGCCGAGCCGTTGAGCTCGACCACGTCGAAGTGCTCCGGGCGGACGCCGACCGTGACCGTGGTGTCGCCCCTGTCGGCGGCGGCGCTCAGGGCCTCGCGGGAGACCGGCACGACGCTGTTGCCGAACTTCACACCGCCGTCGGTGATCGGGACCTCGACGAGGTTCATGGCCGGAGAGCCGATGAAGCCGGCGACGAAGAGGTTGGCCGGGCGGTCGTACATGTTGCGCGGCGAGTCGACCTGCTGCAGCAGCCCGTCCTTGAGAACGGCCACCCGGTCGCCCATGGTCATGGCCTCGACCTGGTCGTGCGTGACGTACACCGTGGTGATGCCGAGACGGCGCTGCAGGCTCGCGATCTGCGTACGGGTCGAGACACGCAGCTTGGCGTCGAGGTTCGACAGCGGCTCGTCCATGAGGAAGACCTGCGGCTCACGCACGATGGCGCGGCCCATGGCGACGCGCTGGCGCTGACCGCCGGAGAGCGCCTTGGGCTTGCGGTCGAGGTACTCGGTGAGGTCGAGGATCTTCGCGGCCTCCTCGACCTTCTTGCGGATCTCGCTCTTGTTGACGCCGGCGATCTTGAGGGCGAAGCCCATGTTGTCGGCGACGGACATGTGCGGGTAGAGCGCGTAGTTCTGGAACACCATGGCGATGTCCCGGTCCTTGGGCGGCAGGTGCGTGACGTCGCGGGCACCGATGCGGATGGAGCCGGCGTTGACGTCCTCGAGGCCGGCGAGCATGCGCAGGGAGGTCGACTTGCCGCAGCCGGAGGGTCCGACGAGTACGAGGAATTCGCCGTCCTCGGTCTCGATCTCGAGCTGGTCGACGGCGGGCTTCTCGGAGCCCGGGTAGATCCGGGTTGCCTTGTCGAACGTGACAGTGGCCATGGTTGATCTTCTCCTTCACCGGCAGGAACGTGCCGGACGATCCGAGTAAGGGAGTGGTCTGGTCCACCCTGGGTGGACCTCCCGCGACGCTACCTGGCGTTGTCTGTTCTGTCAGTAGCCGGACGGCGATGAAATATTCGACCGGGGCGGGGTGGGGTGTTGGTTACACTGCTACGGCTGCCTCCTTAGCTCAGCTGGCCAGAGCAACGCACTTGTAATGCGTAGGTCGTCGGTTCGAATCCGACAGGGGGCTCCGCAAAGCCCAGCCCAGATGCGCTCTGAGCTGGGCTTTTTCGTTCAGCGGACCCTGCGGCGGCGCCGCGCACGTGCTGCTCGGCTGTCTGCGGTCTCAGACGTGGGTTCGGGCTGGGGCATGAAGGTGTCTCCCAGGCGGCGCATGGCGTCCTTCGACGTGGTCGTAGCCGCGGTCCCCGAGCAGTTGTGTCGGGCCGCCTTCGCGGGCGTCCGACGAGGCCAGGGACCGAGGGAATTCTCTTGAGCAGGGGTATCAGCTGGGTGATGTCGTTGCGATTCCCGCCGGTCAGCGACACCGCGAGCGGGATGCCCTGCCCGTCGACGAGGAGTTCCTGCGCACCTGATGGCGGCCCGCCCCGCACATGGCCCGGAACATCCTCTGGGGTGGTGCCGGGCAGCTTGCCGACCGGTGGCGGCCTCCCATGGGCGGTGGAAGGATCGGAAAGATCCCTTTACGTACGCGTTCTCGAGGAGCGGCATGGACGACGAGGGCACCAAAGATGTGACGGAAACCGACGTCGATGACATCGATGACTACGTCGAGGAACCCGTCGGTGCGGGGCTCGCGGAGCCGGACGTTCTCCTCGACGTCCCCCTGCTGAAGGTGGACGAGATCGCCCTGGACGTCGAGGATCTGCGCGCGAGGGTGTCGCTCCAGGCGGACGTGCTCGACCTGCTCCGGCTGAACGTGGGGGCGTACGTGGAGCTGGGTGCCGTCCACCTCGACATCAAGGGCGTGGAGGCGCAGGCGCTGCTGAAGGTGCGTCTGGACAACGTCGTGGAGGTCATTGGGAGGGTTCTGACGACCATCGACCGCAACCCGGACATCCTCAGGGACGTGACCTCGGGCGTCGGGACCGCCGTACGTGAGGTGGGCACGGGGGCGGGCCGAACGCTCGACGAGGTCGGGCGTGGTGCCGGCAGGGCGGTGGAGGAGGTGGGGCGCGGGGCCGGGACCGCGGTCGAGGACGTGGGGCGTGGTGCCGGCGGGGCGGTGGAGGAGGTGGGGCGCGGGGCCGGGACCGCGGTGGAGGACGTGGGGCGCGGGGCCGGGACCGCGGTCGAGCGCCTGGGTGACGACACGGGCAGCGCGGTCGCGGGGCTCGCGGAACGGACCGGGGACACGGTGGAGGGAGCCGCCGCGGGGGTCGGCGAGACGCTGCCGGACACCGCAGAGAAAGTGTCCGACGTCCCGAAGGCCGCGAGTGGCGGCGCCACGCGCGCCAGGAAGGCCGGGGGCGCGACAGGCCGCGCGGAACGGAAGCTCGCGCGCGAAGAACCCGCGCGCAGGCGACGGGCCGCCGAAGGTGGCGAGGGGCGGGCGCGACGGGGCGCTGAAGCGCCTCGTCGCAAGGTGAAGCGTGTGCGGGAGCAGCAGCCGGAGGACGGCGGCCACCCTCCGTGAAGGCCTGAATACCGGCACGCGGACATCGAGTTCACCTCCACCGTGGCGGCCGACCGGCTCCGTTTCCGCGAAGCGCCGCGGGCGGACGTCCGTTTCAGCGGGAGCCCCGGCGCCCGCTCGGCCACGGTGAGCACGAGGACGAACCTGGCCGACCCGGTCGACGTCGGCGTGGAGCACCGGAACGTGCAGGTCCGGTACGGGCTGTCGAACACACTCGGCACCGAGGGCCGACAGCGCTCTTGAAACCGTCGTGGCATCGACGCCACCGTGGGGCTCAAGCGCTCACGCCCTATGGTGATCCGATTCAGGCACGGGTGGGCCGCGGTCACCGAGCAGGGTGTCGGGCCGTCTTCGTGGTCGGCCCACCAGGCCGGCGACCGCTGGGATCTTCTTCAGCAATGGCAGGAGCTGAGTGACATCGTTACGGTTCCCGCCGGTCAGCGAGACGGCGAGCGGGATGCCCTGGCCGTCGACGATGACGTGGTGCTTGCTGCCCGGTACGTGCGCACCGCCTGACAGGCCGTACCCAAGCGCGGGTATGAGTGTCTAACTGCGTGACAACGCCGACGCACAAGCGTGGACAAACTGCTCTGCACCGGATGTAGCGCCCTTCCCGCCTCCAGCAGCGCCGGGGTCAAGGGCCCCGAAGAGTGATCCCTGTGGCGTTTGGGGTGTTATGTCCTGGTTCGTCGGTCTCGCTCACCCATAGTGCGGGCATGAGACGCACACGCATGACGACGCTGCTCTGCGTCGCGACGCTCATCGCCGCGAGCACCCAGTTCACGGTCTCCGCCGCCGCCATTGACGGGCACGGGAAGAGCCGCCCGTGTGTCAGCTCCCCTCCGCCCAGGGGCGGCCCGGCCCGCGAGGTGCTGCGGATCGCCCAGCAGGTCAAGAGCGAGCTGGACCTCAAGTCCGTGCTGCTGCGCGTCACCGTGGACGGCAGGGAGGTCATCACCACCGCGCTCGGCGAGTCGATGACCGGCGTACCGGCCGAGCCCGGCATGCACTTCCGGGCCGGGTCCATCGCGATCGCCTATATGGGGACCGTTCTGCTGCAGCTCGTCGACGAGGGGAAGGTCAGTCTCGACGACCCCGTCTCGCGGTGGCTGCCCGATCTCCCGGACGCCGACCGGATCACGCTGCGCATGCTTGGCAGCTCCACCACGGGGCTCGCCGACTACGTCACCGACCCCGACTTCATCGCCGCCCTCGAGGCCGACCCCTTCCGCCAGTGGACCGCGGAGGAGCTGGTGGGCATTTCGACGGCCCTGCCACGCTGGTACGAGCCGGGCACCAACTGGAGTTACTCCCACGCCAATTTCGTTCTTCTCGGCGCCGCTCTGGAGAAGATCACCGGGACCCCGCTCGACGTCCTGCTGAAGCGGCGCATCACGGGCCCGCTCGGGCTGCGCGACACCCGCAACAGTTTCACGCCCGACATCCCGCCGCCCGTTCTGCACGCCTTCACCGCCGAACGCGGTCTGTACGAGGAGTCCACCTTCTGGAACCCCTCGTGGACCACGGCCCCCGGCGCGGTCGTGACCACCCATATCTGTGACCTGGCCCGCTCGGCGCAGGCCATCGGCTCCGGTGAGCTGCTGTCCCGGAGCGCCTTCCGGGAGCAGCTGGATCCCGGCACGGTCGGCCTGGGCGGACCCACGGCCACCTGTCCTGCGACCGTGTGCCTCGTGAATACCGAGGCCACGCACTACGGACTCGGCGTTCTCGTCCTGAACGGCTGGATCGTGGCGAACCCGTCTTTCTCCGGATATGCCGCCGTCCAGGCCTATCTCCCCGCCGAGCGGCTGGCCATCGCGGTCGCGACGACGAAGGGTGAAAGCACCCCGGACGGCAACACCGCCGAGACGATCACGAACCGGATCGCCGCGGCGCTCGCGCCCGGCCACCCCGTGCCGTTCAGCGAGGTGCCCTTCGCACGGTCCAGCCGTCTTTGACGCCGGGGCAACGCTCAGGGGGCGTCTTGGTGGCGGCCGTCAGTGGCGGCCGGCGATCCGGTCCGCGATCTGGGCGATGCGGTCCGTCTGGGCCGAGCGGGCGGCCGACTCGCGGCGGTCCGCCGTGCGGTAGGCCGCGTACATGCCTTTCACGCCGAGCCAGCGCAGCGGCTCCGGCTCCCATGGACGGACCTTGTGGTTCACCCAGGGGAGCGCGGTCAGTTCGGTGCCGCCCGCCTGGCCCGAGTCCTGTTGGATCAGGTCGCGCAGGGTGCGGGCCGCCAGGTTGGTGGTGGCCACGCCGGAGCCGACGTAGCCGCCGGCCCAGCCGAGGCCGGTGGAGCGGTCCAGGGTGACCGTGGCGCACCAGTCGCGGGGCACGCCGAGGACGCCCGACCAGGCGTGGTCGATGCGGACGCCCGCGGTGGTCGGGAAGAAGCGGACCAGGATCTCGCGCAGGGCCTCGATGGTGGCGGGCTGGGTGCGGCCGTCGTTGTCGGTGCGGGAGCCGAAGCGGTAGGGGACGCCGCGGCCGCCGAGTGCGATGCGGTCGTCCGCGGTGCGCTGGGCGTACATGTAGGCGTGCGCCATGTCGCCGAGGGTTTCGCGGCCCTCCCAGCCGATGGTGTCCCAGATGGACTGAGGGAGGGGCTCCGTCACGATCATGGAGGAGTTCATCGGGAGCCAGGCGCGTTTGTGGCCCTTGAGGTTCGCGGTGAAGCCCTCGGTGCAGCGCAGGATGTACGGGGCGCGGACCGTGCCGTACGGCGTGATGGCGTGTTTGGGCTTGATCTCTGTGACGGGGGTCGATTCGTGGATCGTCACGCCGAGTGCCTCGACGGCTGCCGCGAGTCCCGTGACCAGCTTCGCCGGGTGGAGGCGCGCGCCGTGCGGGGTCCAGGTGGAGGCGACGGCGCCGCTGACGCGGATCCGTTCGGCACTCTCGCGGGCGCCGAGCAGCATCCGGTCCTTCTCGCCGAAGGCGATCTCGACGGCATGGAAGGCCTTGAGGCGGGTCAACTGGGCGGGGGTGTAAGCGACTTCGAGTACGCCGCCCTGGTGGATGTCGGCGTCGATATTTTCTTCGGCGGCGATGCGCACGACTTCGTCGACGGTGTCGTTCATGGCCTGCTGGAGGCGGACGGCGGCGTCGTGGCCGTGGAGCTTGGCATACCGGTCGCGGCCCGCGATGCCGTTGTAGAGCCAGCCGCCGTTGCGGCCGGAGGCGCCGTAGCCGCAGAACCGTTCCTCGAGAAGCGTGATGTTCAGGAAGGGGACGGCCTTCTTGAGGTAGTACGCCGTCCACAGGCCGGTGTATCCGCCGCCGACGATGCAGATGTCCGCGGTGGCGTCGCCGGGGAGCGGCTCCCGGGGGACGGGGGTGCCCTCCTGCGCGTACCAGAACGATATGCCGCCGTTGACGGTGCTCGTGCTCATGATGCCCCTGCTGCTTGATCCGGCCGCCACTGTGCGCCTGTTGTGGCGGGAGGGTACTCGTTGGCCCTTTCATGGTCGTACGCAGGACTGGTCGGCGCGCGGCGGTGGGATCCGGGCGTGAGCGGTGACCGGCCGTCGATCGACGCGGTGCGGGTGTCCATCGGGCGGGCACTGCTGGCACGGCAGGCGGCTCAGCGGGCACCCTGGGCCCATGATTCGTCACGCCACTCCCGCCGATGTCCCCGAGATCCACCGCATGATCCGCGAGCTCGCCGAGTACGAGAAGTCCCTGGACGAGGCCCGCGCGAGCGAGGAGCAGCTGCACGAGGCGCTCTTCGGCGAGCGGCCGGCCGCCTTCGCGCACATCGCGGAGACGGGCGACGGGGAGGTGGCGGGCTTTTCGCTGTGGTTTCTGAACTTCTCGACGTGGCGCGGGGTGCACGGCATCTATCTGGAGGATCTGTATGTACGGCCCGGGCTGCGGGGCGGCGGATACGGCAAGGCGCTGCTGACTGAGCTGGCGCGGATATGTGTGGAGCGCGGGTACGAGCGGCTGGAGTGGTCCGTTCTGAACTGGAACACCCCGTCGATCAACTTCTACAAGGCGCTGGGGGCGAAGCCGCAGGACGAGTGGACGGTGTACCGGCTGACCGACGAGGCGCTGACGCAGCTCGGTTCTTAGGGGATCAGGACGACCTTGCCCACCGTGCCCCGCGTCTCCAGGGCGCGGTGGGCGGCCGCGGCCTCGGCGAGTGGGAAGCGCTGTACCGCCGGGCGCAGCCGGCCGGCCGCGGCCTCGGCCATCGCGCGCTCTTCGAGGACCCGGATGTCTCCGCCCGCCTTCTGGATCATCCGCGGGCCGAGTACGCCCTCGGAGGTGATGCCGCGTTCCGCCAGCTCCTCCTCCGTGAAGGTCAGTGGGCCGCCGTCCCGCAGACCCTGGGACGACCAGCCGAAGACGATGTGGTGACCGCCCTTGCCGAGCAGGTCGACGGCGGATCGTGCGGTCCTCCCGCCGACCGAGTCGAAGACGACGGTGGCCGTGGGGGTCTTCCCGGACGGAGTGCGGGGGAGGCCGCCGAGGTAGCCGCGGACCTGGTCCGGCCAGTCGGGCTGCTTGTAGTCGACGGCCAGGTCGGCGCCGTTCTCGACGACCCGTCCCACCTTCCCGGGGCCGCCCGCGAGTCCGACGACCCTCGCGCCGGCGTTCTTCGCGTACTGCACGAGGAGGGTGCCGACGCCGCCGGCCGCGGCGGGGACGATCACGATGTCGTCGGTCCCCAGGTCGGTGAACTGCAGGATGCCCATCGTCGTCCGGCCCGTCCCGATCATCGCGACGGCCTCGCCCTCGTCGAGTCCGGCCGGGATCTCGTGAAGTCTGGCGGCGTCGGCCACCGCGAGCTCGGCGTAGCCCCCGGGGGCCATGCCGAGGTGGACGACCACCTTCTTGCCGAGCCGGCTCGGGTCCGTGCCGTCGCCGAGCCGGTCCACGGTGCCCGCGACTTCGCGGCCGGGGATGGTGGGCAGCTCGGCGGGGGCCGGGGTGGGGCCGGTCATGCCCTGGCGCAGGGCGGTGTCGAGGAGATGCACGCCGGCCGCGGCGACGGCGATCCGCACCTGGCCGGGGCCGGGTACCGGGTCTTCGGTCCGCTCGTACGTGAGGTTCTCGGCGGGTCCGAAGGCATGGAGGCGGACGGCGTGCATGGTGGGCTCCCCTGTGGTTGTGGGCTACGGGGAACACCTTCCAACCTCAAGTTTGCTTGAGGTCAAGGCCGCCGGAGGGCTGGAGCCGGGGGAAACGGGCCTGGAGATCCCAGACGACGGGGTTGTCGGTGAGGCCCTCGTGCATGTCGGACAGGTCCGCGATCAGGTCGTGCAGGAAGTCCCGGGCCTCGCGGCGCAGCTCGGCGTGGTTGAAGCTGAGCGGCGGCTCGTCGCCGTGCATCCAGTCGGCCTCGACGTCGACCCAGCCGAAGCGGCGCGCGAAGAGCATCCGGTCGGCGGACTCGGTGAAGTCCAGCTCGGCGTACTGGGGTTTGGCGGCGCGGCTGCCGAGGGGGTCGCGGTCCAGCTGCTCGACGATGTCGCACAGCGCCCAGGCGAAGTCGAGCACCGGCACCCATCCCCAGGCTGTGGATACCTCGCGGTCCTCCTTGGTGTCGGCGAGATAGACGTCACCGCAGAAGAGGTCGTGCCGCAGGGCCTGGACGTCCGCGCGGCGGTAGTCGGTCTGCGGGGGGTCCGGGAAGCGACGGGAGAGGGAGTAGCCGATGTCGAGCACGTGGTCGATGGTGTCACGGGCCGCGCGGCGCGGTCCCACGCGGGCGGGGGCGGGGCCCAGTCGCGGCGGGCCGGCGCCCGGATCGCGGGCGGGTCGCGCGAGGCGTCGAGAGGCGGGCGGCGCGAGGCGTCGAGGGGCGCGCGGCGCGCGAGCGAACCACAGTGGGCAGTCGGCCGGCCCCACATAGGATCGACCGCGTGGACCGGCGAACTCTCGTACGCATACTGACGCCCGCTGTCGCTCTGCTCCTCCTCGGCGGCTGCACCGGCGGCGGCATCGACGTTCATGGGAAGCCGGGCGCCGCGGGCGTACGAGACCCGCTGTTCCACAAGCTCGGCAACGGCGGTTACGACGTCCAGCACTACGCCCTGACCCTCCACTACGACCCGGCGACGAACCGCCTCGAGGGCACCGCCGAGATCACCGCCCGCGCCACCCAGGACCTGAGCGCCTTCAACCTCGACCTCCATGGACTGACGGTCGAGAGCGCCGCCGTCGACGGGAAGAAGGCGGCGGCGAACCGGGCGGGCGACGAGCTGACCGTGCGGCCGCACCGCGATCTGGACAAGGGCAAGACCTTCCGTACGGTCGTCCGCTACTCCGGCACCCCGGAGGTGATCGTCGACAAGGACAAGGACGAGTCCGAGGAAGGCTGGCTGACGACCGCGGACGGCGCGCTCGCGGTCGGCGAGCCCGCCGGGTCGATGGCCTGGTTCCCGGGCAACAACCACCCGAGCGACAAGGCCACGTACGACATCACGGTCACCGTTCCGAAGGGGCTGCAGGCGATCTCCAACGGGGAGCTGACGAGCCGGCGGACGGCCGGCGACCGCACCACCTTCGCGTGGAAGTCGAAGGAGCCGATGGCGAGTTACCTGGCCACGCTGGCGATCGGCAAGTACGACGTAAAGCGCTCGAGCCCCGCCTCCGGCCCGCAGGTCCTCACTGCCGTGGACAAGACCGTCGCCGACGACAGCGCGGAAGTGCTCGCGCAGATTCCCGAGATCATGGAGTGGGCCAAGGAGAACTTCGGCACGTACCCCTTCTCCTCCATCGGCGCGATCGTCGTCCCCGACGGCGAAGTCGAGTACGCCCTGGAGACCCAGACCAGGCCGGTCTTCCCGCAGAAGTACTTCGACACCGAGACGCTCGTCCATGAGATCGCCCACCAGTGGTACGGCAATTCCGTGACGCCCAAGTCCTGGAAGGACATGTGGCTCAACGAAGGTTTCGCGACCTATGCGGAGTGGATCTGGGCCGAGGACTTCGAGGGCACCCCGGCCCAGGAGAGCTTCGAGGCGGCCTTCGACGCCGAGGAGAACTGGGAGTTCGCGCCCGCCGATCCGCCGTCCGCGGCGCAGGTCTCCGATGCCCCGGTCTACTACCGGGGCGCCATGGTCCTGCACAAGCTCCGCCAGGAGGTGGGCAACGACGTGTTCTACGAGATCATGCAGGGCTGGGCGGCCGAGCACCGCTACGGCAACGCCTCGACCGCCGACTTCACTTCGTACGTGGAGAAGAAGGCGAAGAAGGCGGGCAAGGACCTCGACCGGGAGCTGTGGAACACCTGGCTGTACGGCAAGGACAAGCCGGCGCATCCCTGAGCGCAGGAAGCGGGAAGCCCCCTGCCGGCCGGGCAGGGGGCTTCCCGCGTTTGAATCCTGCAGTGAAGAAGGGGTACGTCAGATGTTGACGCCGAAGTCGCGGGCGATGCCCTCGAGACCCGCGGCGTAACCCTGGCCGACCGCGCGGAACTTCCACTCCGCGCCATTGCGGTAGAGCTCGCCGAAGACCATCGCGGTCTCGGTGGCGGCGTCCTCGCTCAGGTCGTAGCGCGCGAGCTCGGCGCCGCCGGCCTGGTTGACGATGCGGATGTAGGCGTTGCGCACCTGGCCGAAGTTCTGGCTGCGGGTGACGGCGTCGTAGATCGAGACCGGGAAGACGATCTTGTCGACGTCGGCCGGCAGACCCGCCAGGTTGACGTTGATCTGCTCGTCGTCGCCGCCGCCCTCGCCGGTGCGGTTGTCGCCGGTGTGGACGATGGTCTGGTCCGGCGTCGCCTTGTTGTTGAAGAAGACGAAGTGCGCGTCGGATGCGACCTTGCCGCCGGCGTTCACACCGATCGCAGAGGCGTCGAGGTCGAAGTCGGTGCCGGTGGTCGTACGGACGTCCCAGCCGAGGCCGACCGTGACGGCGGTCAGGCCCGGTGCCTCCTTGGTGAGCGAGACGTTGCCGCCCTTGGACAGGCTTACTGCCATTGGGAAGTCCCCTTCGTGATCGAGTCTGCGGGCTTCGAGCGCTTCCGAAGCTACCGTCACCCGTCATAACGCAGGCAGGGGACTGTCAGGTTCCATGCCCGGGAGCGGAAAAGTGGGTGACGGGAGCGCGGTGGGCACGCGACCATGGACACATGTCCGGTCCATACATCATCCGCGGTTCGGTCTCCCTGCCGGAGGCCGAGCTCATGTGGCGTTTCTCGCGGTCGTCGGGGCCGGGCGGGCAGCACGTCAACACCAGTGACTCGCAGGTCGAGCTGCGTTTCGACCTCGCGAAGACGGAGGCGCTGCCGCAGGTCTGGAAGGACCGTGCGCTTGACCGGCTGGCGGGGCGGCTGGTGGGCGGGGTGATCGCCGTACGGGCGTCGGAGCACCGTTCGCAGTGGCGCAACCGCGAGACGGCGGCGGTGCGGCTGGCGGCGCTGCTGGCGGAGGCGACGGCGCCGCCGCCGAGGCCGCGGCGGGCGACGAAGATTCCGCGGGGCATCAATGAGCGCCGCCTGCGCGAGAAGAAGCAACGAGCCGAAACGAAGCGCGGCCGCACGGGCCGCGACTGGTAGTCCTCCGGGGCTCCGCCCCGCGCCCCCCGGCGCGGGGTTCACGGGGCGGACGCCCCGCGCGCCCCCGGCCCGGCCGCGCCCCGACCGCCGCGCGGCGCCCCGCCGTGCGGATCAGCCCAACTGCCGGTAGCGGCCGCGGAAGTACGCCAGCGGTCCGCCGTCCGCGCTCGGCAGGCCCACCGACAGGACCCGGCCGATCACCAGCATGTGGTCGCCCGCCTCGATCCGTTGTTCCGTACGGCATTCCAGCGTCGCCAGCGCGCCCCGCACCAGCAGCGCCCCGCTCACCTCGCCCCTCGTGTACGGGATGTCCTCGAACAGCAGCCGGTCGCTGACCCGTCCCTTCATCGCGAAGCGGCCCGCGATGTGGCGCTGGCTCTCCGAGAGCACCGAGACGCCCCACAGCGGCTGTTCGGCCAGCAGATCGTCCATGCGTGAGCCGTTGCGCAGGCTCACCAGCACCAGCGGGGGGTCCAGCGACACCGACATGAACGCCGTCGCGGTCATGCCGACGTCCTCGCCGCGTGGGCCGGCGTCGTCGTCGTGCGCGGTCACCAGCACCACACCCGCGGCGAGTCGGGACATGGCGTCGCGGAACTCCTCGTTGCTCACCCCCTCAGCATGGGGGATGGCGACAGGGTCGGAAGCGGGGGTCGTCTGCAACACACGAGGAACGCTAGTGTCGTCCGTCCCGCGCCCGCATCGGGCCAGGGGACCAGCCGAGTCCTAGGACCGACGTCGCGGATTTGCGTTCAAGAAAGCTATGGGCGGCCACCGCCCGTACCCATAACCTTTCATCATCTGATGTGACTTGAGTCACAGAGTGCAGTATTTGTTGACCCTGTGTACCGAGTGGGCAGCTCGCTGTGATTCAGTGGCCGTGATACCGCACCAAGAACACCGATGAGAACCCTGGAGTTTGCTGTCGAGGTCTCGGGGAGAGCGAGCAATGGAGACCGAGTCGGAGCCCTACGTCCGTCTTGCGACCCTGAGGCAGCTGCACCAGGTCGTCGCGGACCTCAACACGGCCCGGAGCTTGGCCGACACCCTGCAGACCGTCGCCGACGGAATCGTCGCAGGACTCGGCTACGAGCTGGCCTGCGTCAATCTCGTACGCCCCGACGGTGACCTCGTCGTTGCCGCGTTCGCCGGCAGCGCCGCCGCAGAAGCCCTGATCACCGGGCGGGTCGGCTCGCGTCCCTCCTGGGAACGCCGGCTCTCCATGGGCGAGGCCTGGGGCGAGCTGCGCTTCATACCGCACACCGAGGGCTGGGTGCTCATCGAGGACGACGTCCCGCAGTGGCACACCGAGGGGCCCGATCCGCGCTTCGAGGACGAGTGGCACCCGCAGGACCGTCTCTACGCCCCCATGTACGCGTCGGGCGGCGGCCGTGAGCTCCTCGGCGTCATCTCCGTCGACCGGCCGCGCAACGGGCGGCGGCCGGGCCCCTGGGGCCAGGAAGCGCTCCAGATGTACGCATCGCAGGCGGCGATTGCGATCAGTAACGCTCGGCTGAGAGCAAACATGCAGCGCGCCCTGGTCCGCCTGGAGCGCGAGCAGCAGGCCCTGCGAGCCAGCGAGGAGTCCTTCCGGCAGGCCTTCGAGTACGCGCCCAGCGGCATGGCCATAGCCGAGATGGGCGGCGACCAGCACGGCCGGCTGCTGCGGACCAACGACGCGCTGTGCCGGCTCCTCGGCCGCCCGGCGTCCGCGATGCGCCGGTACTCCTTCGCCGATCTCGTCCACCCCGAAGATGTCGGCACCCTGCTGCGTACGTCGGCCGAGGGCGGCCGGGCCGAGATCAGGCTGGGCCGCCGGGACGGGACGTACGTCTGGGTCTCGCTGCGCAACTCCGTCGTCGCCGACACCGCGGACGGCCCCAGGTTTCTGCTCACCCACGTCGAGGACATCGAGGAGCGCAAGCGGAACGAGCTGCAGCTTGCGCACCGGGCCAGCCATGACGCGCTGACCGGTCTGCCCAACAGCGCCGAGCTGCGCGCCCGGCTCAGCGCGCGGCTGTGCGAGCGGCCGCAGACGGCGCGGGAGAGCGCGATCGAGGCGCTGGACGCGGCGTACGAGAGTGACAGCGAGCACATCTTCGGCAGCGACGGCTTCGACTTCGAGAGCACCGGCGTTCCGTACGACCACCATGTGCACACCATCGCGCCCGACAGCGAGATCGACGACGGGACGAAGGGGCTCGCGGTCCTCTTCTGCGACCTCGACGGCTTCAAGTCGATCAACGACAGGTTCGGGCACCAGACCGGTGACGCGGTGCTGGTGGAGGTCGCGCGCCGGCTCACCACGGGGGTTCGGGAGGGAGACACCGTCGCCCGGCTCGGCGGTGACGAGTTCGTGGTGCTCGCCGACGGCCTGGGCGCGGCGGACGCCGCCGACCTGGCCGTACGTCTGCGGAACGCGATCATCCTGCCGATCCGGGTCGGCGGCCGCGGGGTCCGGGTCGGGGCGAGCTTCGGAATCGGCTGGGCGAGCTGCGGGATGTCCGTCGAGGAGGTCCTGCAATCCGCCGACCAGCGGATGTACATCGAGAAGCGGTCCCGCGCGAAGGTGCACCGGCGGGCCGGCTGAGGCCAACGACACCCTATGGGCTACTGCGAACCGGGTAGGCTCGCCCGCGTCGGCGTTGTGCTGACGAGATGGTAAGGAGTGACCAGGGATGACGGCCGCGAACACCGGCGCGAGCACGCCCGAGGACGACGATCCGTTCGGCTACCTCTACGCCGACGGTCAGGCCGCGGGTGCCACACCGCCCCGCCAGGGCGGCGGCTACGGCTACCCGGGGCCCGTGGGGCCCGCGCAGCCGGGAGTCCCCAGAACCTCGTACAACCAGGTGCGGACGGTCGGCGAGCGCCAGTACGGCCAGCAGGTCCCGCAGCAGCAGGCGTACGCCCCGCAGGGCCAGCCGACCGCGCAGTACGCGGCCCCGGAGACGTACCCCGGCGGCGCCCCCACCCGCTCGGTCCCGCTCCCGCCCCAGCACTCGGCCGGCCACGGCGGTGGCCGCGGCGGCGGCCCCAACACCAAGGGCCTGCTGATCGGCGCGATCGCGGTGGTCGCGGTCGTGGTGATCGGCATCGCGGCGGCACTGATGTCGGGCGGCGGTGAGGACGACAAGGCGGGCGGCCAGACGGGCACGAACGGTGGCGCGAACGCGGGCCAGTCGGTGAAGCCGAGCGACGAGCCGTCCGACAAGCAGAAGGACCCGAAGGAGCCGCTGCCCAAGCAGGACGCGGCAACGCTGCAGTTGGGTGCGCCTGCTGCCCTGGCCAAGGACATCAAGGGCGCGCAGGGCGCGGGCGGCGCGTTCGTGACCGGCTTCAACGCAGTAGGCGCCTCGGTCACCTGGAAGGCGAACATGGCCGCGCCCGGCGACTACAGGCTGTATGTGCGCTACGCCATCCCGGCGCAGGACGCCAACGCCACCCTGACGGTCAACGGCAAGGCGAACAGCAACCCGCTGGGTCTGAAGAACTTCATCGGATCCACGGACCCGGCCTGGGAGAAGAACTGGCAGACCACTTGGGCTCCGGTCACCCTGAAGAAGGGCGACAACGAGATCAAGATCTCGTGTGAGCAGGGCAACCAGTGCAACGTCATCCTTGACTGGCTTCAGGTCAGCGATGGGGCGCTCTGAGGGCTGCCCGGGATGTCCGGCGACGCGGGCGCGTCACGGCGGAGAGTGAATCCGCTGTGGCGCGCCCGCTGCTGTCGGCCGCTTGACGGGCAGGCCGGTTGACGGGAGGTCAGGCGACCCGGCCCCACGAGGCGCAGTGAGTGGTGTCAGAGCAGGTTGAGGAAACCGGCAACCGTCGCGGTCATCGCAGCGCGAGCCGGGACCAGGTACTTCCGCGGGTCCACCGTCGACGGGCTCGCGTCCAGGAATGTGCGGACCGCGCCCGTGAACGCCGTGTTCAGCGCCGTGCCGACGTTGATCTTGGTCATACCGGCGGCGACGGCCGCGCGGATCTCCTCGTCCGGGACGCCCGAGGAGCCGTGCAGGACCAACGGCACCGGGACCGCGTCCCGTAGCCGCGTGATCAGGCTGTGGTCCAGGGATGCCGTGCGCTGCGTCATCGCGTGGGAGGAGCCGACCGCCACCGCCAGCGCGTCCACGCCCGTGGCGGCGACGTAGGCCGCCGCCTCGGCCGGGTCGGTGCGGACGCCGGGCGCGTGGGCGTCGAGCGGGGGTTCGCCCTCCTTGCCGCCCACCCGGCCCAGTTCCGCCTCGATCCAGATGCCGCGCTCGTGGCCCCAGCGCACCGCTTCCGCCGTGGCCTTGACGTTCTCGTCGTACGGGAGCTTCGAGGCGTCGAACATCACCGAGCTGAAGTCCTCGTCGGCCGCCGCCCGCAGCAGCTCCGTGGAGACGACATGGTCCAGGTGGAGGGCGAGCGGGGCGGTGGAGGCGTGGGCGATCGCGGACGCCGCGGCGGCTATTGCGGCGAGGCTGCCGCCGTGGAACGTCACGGCGTTCTCGGATATCTGCAGGATCGCGGGCACACCCGCCTGCTCCGCGCCCGCGGCGATCGCCTCCGCGTGCTCCAGGGTGATGACATTGAACGCGGCGATGCCACGGCCGTCGGCCGCCGCGGCCGAGACGAGTTCACCGGTGCTGACGAGTGGCATGGTGTATCCCAATTCCCGGGCACCCAGGCCCGTTTGTGCGGTCCTCACGTGTGCTGTTGTCGCGGCCGGGACGGTTCACGCCACAGCCGGGGCGGCTCACGCCGCTGCCGCGCGCTCGGTCACCGCTATGCGCGGCAGCAGCTCTTCGTACGCCGCGGTGTCGAACTCGCCCGCCGCCGGGGCCAGCACGGTCGCCGCCGACAGGGCCACCGCCCGCGCGAGGCGCTCCGGCCACGGCAGCCGTTCCACCAGGCCCGACAGCAGCCCGGCCACCGCCGAGTCGCCCGCGCCCGTCGGGTTGCCCTTCAACGGCGTCGGCGGGGTCGCCTGCCACACCCCGTCCGGCGTTGCGGCGAGCACGCCGTCCGGGCCGAGCGAGGTGACCACGGTGTGCGCGCCCCGGCGGCGGGCGTCGCGCGTGGCGCGCAGCGGCTCGCGGGAGCCGGTGAGCTGGGCCAGCTCGTCGGCGTTGGGCTTGACCACGTCGGGGCGGGCGGCGATGCCGCGGCGCAGCGGCTCACCGCTGGTGTCCAGGAGTACGGGGACGCCCACGGCACGGGCCCGGCGGACCAGTTCGGCGTACGCGCCCACATGGATGCCGGGCGGCAGGCTGCCGCACAGGGCCACCGCGTCGGCGTCCCGCAGCAGCGATTCGTACGAGGACAGGAACGTGGTCCACTCGGCGGCCGTCACCGTCGGGCCCGGCTCGTTCAGCTGAGTGGTGTCGCCGCTCGCGTCGTCCACGACGGCGATGGTGCGCCGGGTGGTCCCGGCGATCGGCACGAGCGCGTCGTGGGGGCCGAGCGGGGCCAGCAGATCGCGCAGCACGGCGCCGACGGGGCCGCCCGTGAAGCCGGTGACGACGCTTTCGTGGCCCAGCGCGGACAGTACGCGCGCGACGTTGAGGCCCTTGCCGCCGGGGCGTTCGCGGACCTCGGTGACGCGGTGGCCGCTGTGCGGGGTCAGGGCCGGGACGCGGTATGTGATGTCGAGCGCGGTGTTGAGCGTGACCGTGAGGATCACCCCGCCGCACCCCCTCAGAACGCGCTTGCCGTGCTCGTACGCGCCCCGATCATGCCAAACGGAAGGCGGTTGGCCCAGACCCCCTGGGCAACCGCCTTGCGTAAGTTACGTGGAAATCATCCTAGTTAGGGCAGTTGCGGCTCAATCAGCCATTCGCCCTTGCGCATCACGCCCTTGAGCGTGAACGCGGCGTCCAGTACCACCAGGTCCGCGTCCTTGCCCGGCTCCAGCGAGCCGACCCGGTCGTACAGGCCGAGCAGCTTCGCGGGATTGGCCGAGATGGCCTGGACGATGTCCTGAACCGGCAGCCGGTCGACAGTGGCCGCGCGCTGGAAAGCCGTGTCCAGGGTGAGCGTCGAGCCGGCGATCGAGCCGCCGTCGACCAGGCGCGCGACCCCGTCCTTGACGTCGACCGCGAGCGGGCCGAGCTCGTAGCGGCCGTCGCCGAAGCCGGCGGCGTCCATGGCGTCGGTGATGAAGGCGACCCGGGCCGCGCCCGCGCGGTGGAAGGCCAGCTCCAGGGCGGCGGGGTGCAGATGTGTGCCGTCGTTGATCAGCTCGACGGTGATCCGTTCGTCCTCCAGGAGCGCGGCGATGGGTCCCGGCGCGCGGTGGCCGAGGGCGGGCATCGCGTTGAACAGGTGCGTCGCCACCGTCGCGCCCGCGTCGACGGCCTCGACGGTCTGCTCGTACGTCGCGTCCGTGTGCCCGATCGCGGCGATCACCCCGTGCTCGGCGAGCAGGCGTACGGAGTCGATGCCGCCGGGCAGTTCGGTGGCGAGGGTGACCATCTTCGCGGTGCCGCGGGCCGCGTCGATCAGCTTGCGCACCTCCGCCGGGTCGGGGTCGCGCAGCAGCTCCTCGCTGTGCGCGCCCTTGCGGCACGGCGAGATGAAGGGGCCCTCGAAGTGGATGCCTGCGAGGTCGCCCTGCTCGACCAGCTCGGACAGGAAGCCGGCCCGGTGGGCGAGGAAGTCCATCTCGCCGGTGACGGTGGAGGCGACGAGGGTGGTCGTGCCGTGCTCACGGTGCGTCCGTACGCCCTTCAGCACATCCTCGGCGCTGCCGGAGGTGAAGGAGGCGCCGCCGCCGCCGTGGTTGTGGATGTCGACGAAGCCGGGCACGACCCAATGGCCGGTCAGATCGACGGCGGGGGTGTCGGCGAGGACGGCGCCGGTGATCTTCGCGCCCTCCACGATCACCCGTCCGTTCTCGACGATCCCGGTCGGCAGCACCACCCGGGCACCCGTGAGAACCATGCGGTCGGCCATCAGGCGGTTACCTCCGTGTCGGTGGCGAGCGGGTCGGTGGCGAGCAGATCCCAGGCGAGCAGCCCCGCGCCCAGGCATCCGGCGGTGTCCCCAAGGGCTGCCGGGACGATGGCGGGCAGCTTCTGGAACGTGACTCGCTCCTCGACCGCGGCCCGTAGTGGTGTGAACAAGGTTTCCCCCGCCTCGGCGAGACCGCCACCGATGATCAGGGTGCGGGGGTCCAGCAGGGTGAGCGCGGTGACGAGGCCGGCGGCGAGGGCGTCGATGGCGTCGTGCCAGACGGCGACGGCTTTCGGGTCGCCCGACTCGACGGCCTTCGCGCAGTCGGCGGCGTCGGCGGCGGGGTCGCCGCTCGCCTCGGCCCAGGCGCGGGTCACCGCGGCGGCGGAGGCGAGTGTCTCCAGACAGCCGCGCTGGCCGCAGCCGCAGTCGGGGCCGTCGGGGCGGACGACGATGTGGCCGATCTCGCCGGCGTAGCCGTGGGCGCCGGCTTCGATGGACCCGTCTATGCCGATGGCTCCGGCGATCCCGGTGCCGAGCGGCACGAACAGGAACCGGTCGGCGCCCTTGCCGGCCCCGATCCGGCCCTCGGCGAGGCCGCCGGTGCGGACGTCGTGGCCGAGGGCGACGGGTACGCCGTGCAGCCTGCGGCTGAGCAGCTCGCGCATGGGTACGTCGCGCCAGCCGAGGTTGGCGGCGTAGACGGCGATGCCGCGGTCGGCGTCGACGATGCCGGGGACGGCGACGCCGGCGGCGAGGGCGCCCTGGCCGAGGTGCGTTTCGCCGTACGCGCGCAGCTCGCCGGCGAAGGCGAGGATCGACTCGACGACGGCATCGGGCCCACGATCGCGCCCGGTGGCGCGGCGTGCCTCGTGGAGGAGGGTGCCGTCTGCCGCGACGAGGGCGGCTTTCATGCCGGTGCCGCCCACATCGAGGGCGATGACGTGTTTCACGTGGACAGTTTGGCGGGTGGGCGGGCGAAAGGTCTAGTCCACTACGCCGGATTGTTGCGCCGCCATACAAAAAGACCGGTGTGTTTCCCCCACCCCGCCCTCCCCCTACGGCCTGGCGGCCGTGGGAGGTACCCCCATCCCGAACCGGGGCTCCGCCCCGGACCCCGGGAGGGGTACGCGGGGGCCGCGCCCCCGCACCCCCGGGAGCGGCAGCTTCGCGCCGCGACGTGTCCGCGCTCCGGGGTACGGCGGCTTCGCGCCGCGATGCGTCCGCGCTCCGGGGTACGGCGGCTTGGCGCCGCGATGCGTCCGCGCTCCGGGGTACGGCGGCTTGGCGCCGCGATGCGTCCGCGCTCCGGGGTACGGCGGCTTGGCGCCGCGACCGGTGTGCAGGGGCGTGCACGCGGCGGCGCGAGGCCCGCGCACCTTGGGGGCCGGGGCGCAGGCCGGCTGAACCCCCTCAGCCCAGAATCACGCTTCGCGTCAGATTCCTCGGGCGGTCCGGGTCGAACCCCCTCGCCTCCGCCAGCGTGACCGCCAGCCGCTGTGCGCGGATCAGGTCTGCCAGGGGGTCCGCCTCGGCGCGGGAGACCAGCGTGCCGCCCACCCGGGACACGTCCACCGACAGGCCCTCCGGCAGGGCGCCGAAGACCCAAGTCACCCTGCCCGGGGCGGTGATCGAGATCGGGCCGTGGCGGTACTCCATCGCCGGGTACGCCTCCGTCCACGCGCCCGCCGCCTCGCGCATCTTCAGGCCCGCCTCCAGCGCCAGACCGTACGTCCAGCCGCGGCCCAGGAACGTCCACTGCTCCGCCCCCACCACCGCCTCCGGCAGCGGCTCGGTCACCGCGAGTTCCGCGTCGACCGACGCCTCGGTGATCGACTTGACGCCCGGCAGCGACCCGAGCCCCGCGCGCAGAAACGCCAGCGCCGTCGTCGCGAAGCGCGTCTGGACCACAGACTCCTCGTCCGCCCAGTCCAGCACCGCCACCGCGTCCGCCGACTCCATCACCGGAGTCTTCGGGTCCGCCGTCAGGGCCAGCGTCGGCACCTTGCCGCGCAGTTCGGACAGCAGGTCCAGGACCTCCGTCGTGGTGCCGGAGCGCGTGATCGCCACGACGCGGTCGTAGGAACGACCCGACGGGAACTCGGACGACGCGAACGCATCCGTCTCGCCGAGCCCCGCCGCCTCCCGCAGCGCCGCGTACGCGATCGCCATGAACCAGGACGTCCCGCACCCGGTGACGGCGACGCGCTCACCCGGCTCCGGCAGTCCGTCGAAGGCGGCCGCGGCCTCGGCCGCTCGGCGCCAGCACGCGGGCTGGGTGGCTATCTCTGCTGCGGTGCGGGACATGCGGCATGGCTCCTAGCGAGGTAGACGTACGCACAACTCCGGGTCGTGCTTAGCAGGCATCGGCACACCCGGGCAACGCTCAAGGCCTCAGGGACAGACGTTGTCGAAGTGATATGCAGTGGAGTAGACCTCCGGCGGCACCATGGGGGAAAATCGCACCTCATCTCAGCGGACAGCACGGGGGAACTGACTGGGACAAGTCTGGCAACCAACAGCAGAGGGTGGGGGAAGAGCTGTGCAGCAGCGCTTCTTGGGTCTGACCGCGGCGCTCGCCGCACTCGGTATGACGGTGGCCCTCTCGGGCTGTGGCAGTTCCAGCGGTTCCAGCGATGTCACCCTCAAGCTCGTCGCGGCCGACTACGACGTCGACGGCGGCCAGAGCAGCAAGAAGTACTGGTCCGACCTCGCCGCGGCCTTCACCGCCAAGAACCCCGGCATCAAGATCGACGTCCAGATCGAGTCCTGGAACGACGTCGACCGCAAGGTCGCCGAGATGGTCAAGGCCGGCAAGGCCCCCGACGTCGCGCAGATAGGTGCGTACGCCGACTACGCCGCGGCCGACAAGCTGTACTCCGCCGACCAGTTGCTCTCCATCCCCGTACAGTCCAACTTCCTCGGCCCCCTCATCGACGCGGGCGAGATGAGACGTGTCCAGTACGGCCTCCCCTTCGTCGCCTCCACCCGCCTGCTCTTCTACAACAAGAAGCTCTTCAAAGAGGCGGGCATCAAGGAGGACCCGAAGACCTGGGACGACCTCAAGGACGACGCGAAGAAGCTGAAGGCGAACACCAACGCCAAGTACCCCTTCGCCCTGCCGCTGGGTCCCGAAGAGGCCCAGGCCGAGACCATGATGTGGCTGCTCAGCGGCGGCGGTGAGGGATACACCAACCAGAGCGGCAGCTACTCCATAGATTCCGAGCAGAACATCGCCACCTTCGAGTGGCTGAAGGAGAACCTGGTCGAGAAGGGCCTCACCGGACCGGTCGCCCCCGGCAAGCTGAACCGCAAGGATGCCTTCGCCGCCTTCACCCGCGGCGAGGTCGGCATGCTCAACGGCCACCCGTCCCTGATGCAGGCCGCCCAGAAGGCCAATATCCAGGTCGGCAAGGTGGCGCTGCCCGGCATCACCGGTAAGCCGAAGTCCGCGATGGGCGTCGCCGACTGGATCATGGGCTTCAAGCAGAACGGCCACCGCAGCGAGATCGGTAAGTTCCTCGACTTCGTCTTCAGCGACAAGAACGTTCTCGACTTCGCAGGCCAGAACGACCTGCTGCCGGTGACGGTCTCCGCGTCCGAGGCGATGGAGCAGAACCCGAAGCACCAGGACCTCAGGGAGTTCCTCGAGGAGCTCCCCACCTCGGTGCTTCCGCCGGTCGGCAAGACGTCGTGGGCGAAGGTCAGCGAGAGCATCAAGAAGAACATCGGCACCGCCATGGAGCAGGGCACCGAACCGAAGGACGTCCTCGGCCGCATCGGCCGCGACGCCACCGTCGCCGAGCGCTCCGAATAGCGCGGGCGGCGCGGACAGCGTCGAACAACGTTCCACGGCGCCGAGCAGCCGGGACACCGAGCCGGCGCGAGCAGACCCGTGCCCGGCGCCTCGCCGATATGTTGGATCGTATGACCCACGACGAGGCGCTTTCCGAGCGCGACCGCGCCGTACTGGCCATGGAGCGCCACTCCTGGCCGGGGCCCGGCGCCAAGGAGCGGGCCATCAGGGAGCAGCTCGGCATCTCCCCGGTCCGCTACTACCAGCTCCTCAACGCCCTCATCGACGACGAGCGCGCACTCGCCCACGACCCTGTCACTGTCAACCGGCTCCGCCGTGTCAGGGACGCCAAACGCAGTCGCCGATAGGGTCGGGGCATGGGCTCCCCGTACGCGCACTCCCTGCCGACGCCGTCCACCCCCGCCGGCCGTGAAGGCCTGGCCGCGCTTCTCGCCCGGCCCGAGAAATCCGTCGTCGGCCTCGACTTCGACGGCACGCTCGCCGAGATCGTGCCCGACCCCGAGCAGGCCCGCGCCCACCCCGGCGCCGTCCTCGCGATCGCCGCCCTGGCGCCCCGGGTCGCCTCCGTCGCCGTGGTCACCGGCCGGCCCGCCGGGGTCGCCGTTCGCTACGGCGGCTTCGCCGGAGAGCCGGGCCTGGACCACCTCGTCGTCCTCGGCCACTACGGCGCCGAGCGCTGGGACGCCGTCAGCGGCACGGTCAAGGCCCCCGCCCCGCATCCCGGCGTCGCCGCCGTCCGCGCCGAACTGCCCGGATTCCTCGACCGCATCGGCGCCTGGCACGGCACCTGGATCGAGGAGAAGGGCCGGGCGGTCGCGGTCCACACCCGCCGTGCGTCCGACCCGCAGGCCGCGTTCGACGCGCTGCGCGAGCCGCTTGCCGAGCTCGCTTCCCGCCACGGGCTGATCCTGGAGCCCGGCCGCATGGTCCTGGAGCTGCGCCCGCCGGGCATGGACAAGGGCGTGGCCCTCGCCGAGTACGTACGCGAAGTGGGGGCCGAAGCGGTCCTGTACGCGGGCGACGACCTGGGCGATCTGCCCGCCTTCGCGGCCGTCGAGAAGCTCCGCTCGGACGGCGTGCCCGGCCTGCTGGTGTGCAGCGGCAGCGCGGAGGTCCCGGAGGTCGCGGGCCGCGCCGACCTGCTGCTGCCGGGTCCGGCGGCGGTCGTGGAGTTCCTGGGCGCGCTCGCGCAGCGGCTGCAGAGCCGGTCGGAGTAAGGCCCGGGTCCGGGGTTCTCAACCGGGGCCGGCGCAGGTCCGGGTTTCCCACGCGCTCTCACGTGCGCCGGTCCTGGCCCGGAATCTCACGCTTCGCGCAGCGCCCGCAGCTGGTCCAGGAACCACTTATGCGGCGGCAGCGCGGTCGCCGCGGCCGCCAGGCGCTTCGTGCGCCGGGCCCGTTCGTCGTCCGGCATCGTCAGGGCCTCGTGGAGCGCGTCGGCGGTGCCCGTCACGTCGTACGGATTGACCGTCACGGCGTCGTCGCCCAGCTCCTCGTACGCGCCTGCCTCGCGCGAAAGCACCAGCACGCAGCCCTCGTCCGAGACGACCGGAATCTCCTTGGCGACCAGGTTCATTCCGTCGCGGATGGGGTTGACCAGTGCCACGTCCGCGAGCCGGTACGCGGCCAGCGACCGGGCGAAGTCGTCCTTCACATGGAGCACGACCGGGCTCCAAGTCGCCGTCCCGTACGCCGAGTTGATCTCGTCGGCGACGCGCTGGACCTCTGCCGTGTAGTCGCGGTAGACCGCCAGGTCCTGCCGGGACGGGTAGGCGAAGGCGACATGGACGACCCGCTCCCGCCACTCGGGACGGGTCTCGAGGAGGTGCCGGTAGGCGAGCAGCCCGCGCACGATGTTCTTGGACAGCTCGGTGCGGTCCACCCGCACGATCGTCTTCCGGTCCGTCCCGCCGACCTGCTCGCGCAGTGCCACCAGGCGCTCATGGACATCCGGCCGGTCCGACCGCTCCCGCAGGAAGTCGGCGTCCGCGCCGAGGCCGTGCACCCCGATCCGGGTGCCGGACGGGATGCCGGGGCCCAGCACGCTGTGACAGCAGTCGGTGAACGCGTCCGCCCAGCGCTGGGTGAGGAACGCGGCCCGGTCGGCGCCGAGGATGCCGCCGAGCAGCTGGGCGGCGATGTCGTCGGGCAGCAGCCGGAAGTACTCCGGCGGGGCCCACGGCGTGTGCGAGAAGTGGCCGATGCGCAGGTCGGGACGGTGGGCGCGGAGCATCCGGGGCGCCAGCGAGAGGTGGTAGTCCTGTATCAGGACGGCGGCGCCCGGCGCGGCCTCCTCGGCCAGTGCGTCCGCGAAGGCGCGGTTGTATGCCTCGTAGGACGCCCACTGGCGGCGGAACTCCGCGTCGAAGACCGGCTCCAGCGGCGTCTGGTAGAGCATGTGGTGGAGGAACCACAGCACCGAGTTGGCGATGCCGTTGTACGCCTCGGCGAACACGGTGGTGTCGATGTCGAGCATCCGTACGCCGGGCTCGGCCACCCCGCGCCGTACCGCCTCGCGGTCGCCGTCGCCGAGGGCGGCGCAGACCCACAGCGCCTCCGCCTCGGAGCCGATGGCCGAGAGGCCGGAGACCAGGCCGCCCCCGCCGCGGCGGGAATCGAGGCTCCCGTCCTCGTTCAGGGTGTACGAGACCGGGCCGCGGTTCGACGCGACGAGTACCTGGGCGGCAGCCTGCTCGGAGACCATGTCGCGAAACCTAGCCCGTCCCTCAGACGCTCAAACGTGAGTACGGCACGGCATCAATGATGACGCCGTCCCCGTGTCGCGGCGACCGCGACCACCCCGGCGGCGGCCAGGCTCAGCGCCAGGCCGCCCAGCAGCCACAAGAGCTCGCTGTTGTGATTGCCACGGTGCGCGGGAGCGATGGTGTCGGCCACCGCCTGTCCGAGAAACGCCACTCTGTGTCCAAAGCTCATACATAGGAAATTTAGACAAGATGGCCGGTTCTTCGTGGTTATGCCGCGCGACGCGCCGCGTACTCACCGATCTCGCGCATCGGCGGCCGCTCTTCCGTGTCCACCGTGTACGTACGCGGTTCAAAACCGCCCACGCCCCGCTCGAACTGCGTGAGCGCAGGCCGCACCAAGTGGCCCCGCGAAAGCCGGAGTTGCGCCGTGCGGTAGATCGCCGCCGCCATCCGGCCCAGCGCCTGTCCGTCCTGGTGGCGGTGTTTGCGCGAGCCGACGTCCACCTGCGCCAGCGCGTCCAGGCCCACCGTGTGCAGCGCGTCCACGAGAAGGCCCAGCTCCACGCCGTATCCCACAGGGAAGGGCAGCCGCTCCAGCAGCGAGCGCCGTGCCGCGTACTCCCCGCCCAGCGGCTGGACGAAGCCGGCCAGCTGCGGCCAGTGCAGATTGAGCAGCGGGCGCGCCACCAGCTCGGTGACCCGGCCGCCCTGACCCGGCGTCTCACCCAGCGGACGGTCGTACATCGCCTTGACGAACTGCACCTCGGGGTCGGTCAGCAGTGGCCCCACGATCCCGGAGACGAAGTCCGCGGAGAACTCCCGCAGGTCGGCGTCGACGAAGCAGACGATGTCGCCGCTGGTCACCATCAGTGAGCGCCACAGCACCTCACCCTTGCCGGGGACGGCCGGTATCCGTGGCAGGATCGCGTCCCGGTGCACCACCCGCGCGCCGGCCGCCGCGGCCACCTCGGCCGTACGGTCGCTGGAGCCCGAGTCGATCACGACCAGCTCGTCGACCAGCGCCGTGGCCTCCATCAGCTCGCGCCGGATCACGGTGACGATCTCACCGACGGTCGACTCCTCGTCGAGCGCGGGCAGGACGACGCTGATGGTCGTACCGCGCTTGGCGGCCATCAGCCTGCCGAGCGTGCGGTCGGCTGCCGACCAGGAACGCCTGGTCAGCCAGCGCTCCACCTCTTCCAGCACGCTCGTTACTCCCTGGCTAGTGATCGCTAGTGATCCATCTCGCGGTTCGGACGACTATCTCAACCGTCTCCGCCTTCGGTTACAGTCTTGAACAACGCGGATGACCGTGGCATGCCGGGGTCATCACGCTGACAATCGAATACCGCTCATCCAGAGGGGCAGAGGGAACGGCCCGTTGAAGCCCCGGCAACCCTCCCGCCGACCGCGAGGTCACGGTGGGGAAGGTGCCAATTCCGTCTCGTGGCGAAATGCGTCACGAGGAAGATGAGGAGAAAGGGCCTCGCCACCATGGCTGTGCAGACTGTCGCAACCACCCCCGTGAACCTCGGTCCCGCCGCGGCGCTCTCGTGTCGCGAGTGCGGAGAGCGTTTCGAGCTCGGTCCGATCTTCGCCTGTGCCTCCTGTTTCGGGCCGCTGGAAGTCGCATACGACCTGCCGGTCGGTGACCCCGAGGCGCTGAGGAAGCGGATCGAAGCGGGTCCGAACAACATCTGGCGGTACGCCCCGCTGCTGCCCGTCCCCGCCGACGTGGCCGAGAAGCCGAACATCAACCCCGGCTTCACCAAGCTCGTCAAGGCCGACAACCTCGCCCGTGAGCTGGGCGTCACCGGCGGCCTGTACATCAAGGACGACTCCGGCAACCCGACGCACTCCTTCAAGGACCGTGTTGTCGCCATCGCCGTCGAGGCCGCGCGCGCCTTCGGCTTCACCACCCTGTCCTGCTCCTCCACCGGCAACCTCGCGGGCGCGGTCGGCGCCGCCGCCGCGCGGGCCGGCTTCCGCTCCTGCGTGTTCATCCCGCACGACCTGGAGCAGGGCAAGGTCGTCATGGCCGCTGTGTACGGCGGCGAGCTCGTCGGCATCGAGGGCAACTACGACGACGTCAACCGCTTCTGCTCGGAGCTCATCGGCGACCCGCTCGGCGAGGGCTGGGGCTTCGTCAACGTCAACCTCCGCCCGTACTACGGCGAGGGCTCCAAGACGCTGGCGTACGAGATCTGCGAGCAGCTCGGCTGGCAGCTGCCGGACCAGATCGTCATCCCCATCGCCTCGGGCTCGCAGCTGACGAAGATCGACAAGGGTCTGCAGGAGCTGATCAAGCTCGGCCTGGTCGAGGACAAGCCGTACAAGATCTTCGGCGCCCAGGCCGAGGGCTGCTCGCCGGTGTCGACCGCCTTCAAGGCCGGACACGACGTCGTACGCCCGCAGAAGCCGAACACCATCGCCAAGTCGCTGGCGATCGGCAACCCGGCCGACGGCCCGTACGTCCTGGACATCGCCCGCCGCACAGGCGGTGCGGTCGAGGACGTCAATGATGAGCAGATCGTCGACGCGATCAAGCTGCTCGCTCGCACGGAGGGCATCTTCGCGGAGACCGCGGGGGGCGTGACCGTGGGCGTGACGCGGAAGCTGATCGAGGCGGGCGTGCTCGACCCGGCGCTCTCCACGGTCGTCCTCAACACCGGCGACGGCCTCAAGACCCTGGACGCGGTGGCGCCGACGACCGGCCCGTCCGCGACGATTCGCCCGAGCCTGGACGCGTTCCGCGACGCCGGCCTGGCCGGCTGATCCGACTCCCGAGAAAGGCACGCACCATGAGTGTCAACGTCCGCATCCCCACCATTCTCCGTACCTACACGGGCGGTCAGGCCGAGGTCTCGGCTCAGGGCGCGACCCTCTCCGAGGTGATCGCCGACCTGGAGAAGAACCACGCGGGAATCGCCGCCCGGGTCCTCGACGACCAGGGCAAGCTGCGCCGCTTCGTGAACGTGTACGTGAATGACGACGACGTGCGCTTCGAGCAGGGACTCGAGACGGCGACACCGGATGGGGCGGGAGTTTCGATCATCCCCGCCGTCGCCGGAGGCTGATCGTCAAACGCCGTGTCGGACGGCACACAGAGTTATGCGTATTGCCCTCTCCGCAAGAGAAGCGGAGGGGGCAATTCTGTATGGTTGAGCGCGGTACAGTTGGGGAAGCCCCCCTCCGCTGCGTGTGCCGGGCGCATATGAGAATGCGCCCGAGCGTGACAAGAAGCAGCCAATATGGTCGATCGAATTGCCTCTCTTAGGTGTGATTTGCCGGGCCCGACTTGCCCCGTAATTTCTTGAATTCGGGTCAATTTTCCGTTCGCGCGCGCTCAGAATTCTCGTCCGATTGACCTGTTGCAGAGGGCAGTTGGGCAGATACATTCAGCCGCGGTCGACGCGTTCCGGCGCACACCCCTCCTGTCGGGGTGAGGTCTGACCCGGGTCCGCGAAGTGCGGTCCTGCGCAAGGGCCAGTAATAGGGGAGTTAGGCATGGCTCAGGGCACCGTCAAGTGGTTCAACGCGGAGAAGGGGTACGGCTTCATCGCGGTCGACGGTGGTGCGGATGTTTTCGTCCACTACAGCGCGATCCAGATGGACGGCTACCGCACCCTTGAAGAGGGTCAGCGAGTTGAATTCGAGATCTCGCAGGGCCAGAAGGGGCCGCAGGCGGACATGGTCAAGCTCGCCGTCTGATCGGCGCGATCGACCACCGACGCACTCACGCTCACGCCGAAGGGCCCGCATCCCGCGAGGGATGCGGGCCCTTCGTGCGCGTCCCCGCGCGGCGGGGACTGCGCGCACGGTCGCCTGCGCCCGACCGGCTCCTCTCACGGAGCCCGAGGGCTTGCGCCCTCGCGTCGCCCGACCACCCCTCACGGAGCCCTTCGGGCGCTTGCACTCTCCGGGGTCGAGTGCTAATCATTGGCGTTAGCACTCTGACAGTGAGAGTGACAACGAGGACCGGGTCGGTGAGGTCCGCAAGCCGGGTGGGGCAAGGAACCACAAGGCCTGCAGGCCGTCCGTCGCGGGCGCCAGGCGCGGTCCGGAGAATCCACCCCAGTCCGGGAGGACCACTTCACATGGCCAAGATCATCGCGTTCGACGAGGAGGCACGGCGCGGTCTCGAGCGCGGGATGAACCAGCTCGCCGACGCCGTCAAGGTCACCCTTGGCCCCAAGGGCCGTAACGTCGTCCTCGAGAAGAAGTGGGGCGCCCCCACGATCACCAACGATGGTGTTTCCATCGCCAAGGAGATCGAGCTCGAGGACCCGTACGAGAAGATCGGCGCCGAGCTGGTCAAGGAAGTCGCCAAGAAGACGGACGACGTCGCCGGCGACGGTACGACCACCGCGACCGTTCTCGCCCAGGCCCTGGTTCGCGAGGGCCTGCGCAACGTAGCCGCCGGCGCCAACCCGATGGCCCTCAAGCGCGGCATCGAGAAGGCCGTCGAGGCCGTCTCGGGTGCCCTGCTCGAGCAGGCCAAGGACGTGGAGACCAAGGAGCAGATCGCTTCGACCGCCTCCATCTCCGCCGCCGACACCCAGATCGGCGAGCTCATCGCCGAGGCCATGGACAAGGTCGGCAAGGAAGGCGTCATCACCGTCGAGGAGTCCCAGACCTTCGGTCTGGAGCTGGAGCTCACCGAGGGTATGCGCTTCGACAAGGGCTACATCTCGGCGTACTTCGCCACCGACATGGAGCGTATGGAGGCGTCGCTCGACGACCCGTACATCCTGATCGTCAACTCGAAGATCAGCTCGGTCAAGGACCTGCTGCCGCTCCTCGAGAAGGTCATGCAGTCCGGCAAGCCGCTGCTGATCATCGCCGAGGACGTCGAGGGCGAGGCCCTGTCGACCCTGGTCGTCAACAAGATCCGCGGCACCTTCAAGTCCGTTGCCGTCAAGGCCCCGGGCTTCGGCGACCGCCGCAAGGCGATGCTCAACGACATCGCCATCCTCACCGGCGGCACGGTCATCTCCGAGGAGGTCGGCCTCAAGCTCGAGAACGCCGGCCTGGACCTGCTGGGCCGCGCCCGCAAGGTCGTCATCACCAAGGACGAGACCACGATCGTCGACGGTGCGGGCGAGAGCGACCAGGTTGCCGGTCGCGTCAACCAGATCCGTGCCGAGATCGAGAACTCCGACTCGGACTACGACCGCGAGAAGCTCCAGGAGCGCCTCGCGAAGCTGGCCGGCGGCGTGGCCGTCATCAAGGCCGGCGCCGCGACCGAGGTCGAGCTCAAGGAGCGCAAGCACCGCATCGAGGACGCGGTGCGCAACGCCAAGGCCGCCGTCGAGGAGGGCATCGTCGCCGGTGGTGGCGTGGCGCTCATCCAGGCGTCCGCCGTCTTCGAGAAGCTCGAGCTCGAAGGTGACGAGGCCACTGGTGCCGCCGCTGTGAAGCTGGCCCTGGAGGCCCCGCTGAAGCAGATCGCGGTCAACGCCGGCCTTGAGGGCGGCGTCGTTGTGGAGAAGGTGCGCAACCTGACCGTGGGTCACGGCCTCAACGCCGCGACCGGTGAGTACGTCGACATGATCGCCGAGGGCATCATCGACCCCGCGAAGGTGACCCGCTCTGCCCTGCAGAACGCGGCCTCCATCGCGGCGCTGTTCCTGACCACCGAGGCCGTCATCGCCGACAAGCCGGAGAAGGCCTCTGCGGCCGCTCCGGGCGGCATGCCGGGCGGTGACATGGACTTCTGAGCCTCATCGGCTCGGACCCGGTCCTGACCGAGGGCGGTACCCCCACTCCCAGGGGGGTACCGCCCTCGGGCGTTTCAGGATCCGGGCCGGGGAGGGCGAGTCGGTTTCTGTTATCCGATCGGCGCCCACAGGTCTCCTCCAGGCAGGACTCTGAGCGACGGGGTCGAACAGGCAAGGGGCGAGGGCACGTATGCACAGGGACGACAGACACAGTCCGGAACTGGTGACGGAGGCGAGGGCGGGGGACCAGCAGGCCCGGGAGCGGCTGGTCGCCGACTACCTTCCCCTCGTCTACAACATCGTCGGCCGGGCACTGGACGGCCACGCGGACGTCGACGACGTGGTGCAGGAGACCATGTTCCGTGCACTCGACGGACTCGGCGGGCTGCGCGAGCCCTCCCGCTTCCGCTCCTGGCTGGTCGCGATAGCGATGAACCAGATACGTCGGCGCTGGACGCTCCAGCAGCAGACCCCCACAGCCCCGCTGGACCGCGTGGCGGAGACCGCCGACCCGACCGGTGACTTCGTGGATCTCACCATCCTGCGTCTGGGGCTGTCCGGACAGCGCCGCGAGGTCGCCGAGGCCACCCGCTGGCTGGACGAGAGCGATCGTGAACTGCTGGCCCTGTGGTGGCAAGAGGCCGCAGGGCAACTGAGCCGTGCCGAGCTTGCCGGGGCGCTGGATGTCACTCCGCAGCACGCCGCGGTCCGCATCCAGCGGATGAAGACCCAGCTGGAACTGGGCCGTGTCGTGTCCCGTGCGCTGGCCACCGAGCCGCGCTGCGTCGAACTGGCCGCCGTCTCCGCGGCCTGGGACGGGCAGCCCTCGCCGGTGTGGCGCAAGCGGATGGCCAAGCACGTGCGCGTGTGCGCCCGCTGCTCGGGGCACTGGTCGAATCTCGTACCCGCAGAGGGACTGCTGGCCGGCATGGCGATGGTGGTCCCGCTCGACGGCCACCCTCCCGTTCCGCCGAGCCAGTTCGGCACGGCCGGCCAGGGGGACCTCGCCGGGACGGGGCAGCCCGGGGACCCGACCGGCGCAACCGGCGGGGGGCTGAGCGTACCCGTGGCGGCGACAGTCGGAGGGATCGTGGTCGTGGTCGGCGTACTCCTCGCCCTGGTGTGGCCCACCGCGAAGCCTTCGGCCGACCGGGCCCCGGTGGCGGCTCCGCCCGCTGCGAAGCCCACTCGCACCCCCAGTCCGACACGCATGCCGACCCCCACCGCCTCACCCGTCGTGAAGCCCCCCAAGCCCTCTCCGTCCGCGGCGAGCGTTGAGGAACGTCTCACCGCCCTGGTCAACTCCCGGCGAGCCGAGGCCGGCTGCGCCCCGCTGCGGATCGATCCGCGACTCAGTGCCGCGGCCCGCAAACATGCCAAGGACATGGTGGCGCGTGGCTACTTCGACCATGCCGACCCGGAGGGACGGCATGCCGACGCCCGGATCTCGGCAGCCGGATACGACCTGAGCCGGTGGGCCGAGAATCTGGACCAGGGTCCTGGCAAACCCGCAACGGTGGTCGATGACTGGATGGACGGCTCGATCCATCAGGACAACATGCTCGACTGCCGGTACCGGGACACCGGCGTGGCAGCCGTACCCGGTCCCGACGGGACGGTGTGGGTCCAGAACCTCGCCACGCCGGCCTGAGCCCGCACCGTCCGTCGGGTGCTCTGGCGGTCAGCCGCCGAAGTTCTGCACCCACCAGGGGCCGTTCGCGCTGAAGTTCACGCCGACGCCCAGGTCCTTGAACCCGCAGTCCAGTATGTTGTCGCGGTGCCCGGGGCTGTTCATCCAGTCACGCATCGCGGAGACGGGGTCCTTCGGCCCTTTGTGTATGTTCTCCCCCCACTTGCCGACGGGATAGCCGGCGGCGTTCATCCGGTCGTCGGCATGCCGCCCCTCCGGGCTTGTGTGCTCGTAGTAGTTGCGGGCTGCCATGTCGTCGGCGTGCGCCTGGGCGGCGGCCTGCACTCGGCCGTCGACGCGCAGGGGCGAGCACCCGGCCTTGGCGCGTTCGGCGTTGACCAGCGCGGCAATCCGCTGGACGTAGTCGGCGGCCTTGCCGGTCACAGGATTTCCCGCGGTGGGGACGCTCGCGCCCGAACCGGCAGGGGCGGACTGCTGCCTGCGCTTCGCCGGAGCAGTCCCGGGCCTGGGCGCCCGGCGGGCCGGGGCACTGGGCGTGGCGGTAGGACCCTTTGTTTTCACGGAAGTGGCCGACGGAGTGGCAGAAGGCGGGGCGGATGCCGTGGGGGTGGGAGAGGCTTTCGAGAGGCCGTCGAGGGAGGCATCCGCCGGCGCCTGCTGCACGGAAGCTGCGCCCCGGGTACTGGCGGAGTCTTCGTCCGTACCGCTCAGGACGAAGACTCCGCCGGCGACGACCGCGACCGCGACGGTGCCGGCCACCGCGATTGCGGCCATCGGCCGCCCGCCTGCCCGGCCCCGACGCCCGTGGCGCCCCGCGCCCGCAGCTCTCCGTCGTCCGCCCCGGCCCTCGGCGCTTCCGCGGCTGGTCGCCGGGTCCAGGAACTGGGTGTCCTCGTCACGGTGGTGCATGGATTCTCCGCTCTCATCCGTACTCTGCCGGTCGGTCCGGCACGTGGGAGAGCGGATGAGGACGCCGCCATAACGGTTTTCGAGAACCCTCGGGCTTTTCCGTGGTGGATTCGGCAAGACACCGTCACCAAGCTGTGAAGGTTGTACGGGAAGCTCGTGCTCTGCCCAGCGCATGCGCGCTTCTCACTCGGGGGGAACATCAGATGAGGACCAACGTTCACAGAGCCGCCGTCGTGCTCGCCGCCGTATCCGCACTGGCTCTGACGGCCTGTGAGCCCAGCGGGGGCTCGGACGCCAAGCCGAGCGGCACGGACAAGGCGACCGCGAGCCCGTCGACCGCGAAGCCGTCGACCGGCAGTCCCGCGACCGCGAAGCCGTCGCCCGCGAAGCCCTCGCCCGCGAAGTCGTCGGACTCCACGGGCGGCGGCTCGTCCCCCGACCCCGAGTACGACCTGTTCCCTTGCAGCACCTATGACGTGACGTTCACCGCGACCCTGGCCGAACCCACCACGAGCAGCTACCTGCTGAAGATCACCAACAAGAGCGGCAAGCCGTGCAAGGCCCTCACCTCCCCCATCGTGACCTTCGGTGACCTGGACGGGCAGGCGAACGAGCGCAAGGAGACGCTCCCCGGCAAGGACCTCGTGCTCAAGCCGGGCGAGTCGGCCTACGCCGGCCTGATGGGCGGCAAGAAGGACGGCAAGGGCAAGACCGTCAACTACATCCGGATGACGATGAACACGGCGTCCGACCTGGAGCAGAAGCCGCTCAAGGCATCGACTCCCGGTCTGTACGTGTCGCCCACGAACTCCGTGACGGCCTGGCTGAACAACTCCGAGGACGCCCTCAGCCTGTGAGCCCCGCGATGAACGCGGACCGGGCTGCGTCCGCGGTCGGCCGACGGCAGCACCTGACCGATGTCACGCGTCAGGTGCTGCTGCAACGCTCAGCTGCGGCTATCCCGTGAGGTTGAGGGTGAAGTCCTCATTGTCGCCGACATGGAGTTCGCGGAAGCCTCGTGCGTACCCGCCGGACACCCCTGGTTTCTCGCACCGGTTGAATGCCTGGTTCGGAATCTGGACGACATGCGATCCGGCCCAGACCGGGCCGTTCGCGGCCTCGGCGAAGTAGAACCACATGGGGCTGTACTGGTTCACATCGTTCGCGTAGACCAGCGACCCTCTGCCCGGGTCTATGCCCCACCACCCCATGAGGTGCGGCCCTGTGTTGTAAGGGCAGGAGTTGTCGTAGAACCCGATCGCGACGTATAAGCGCGCTGAATACTGGTTGCGGATGGTCAGGCCCACGGTCTCATCCCTCCGACTGCGGGTCCGGAGTGTCCACGACACCCGGCGAGTGCGTCGCTTCCCCGTGGGAACGCCCTGGAGTCCGTGCCGGGGATACTGCGGCGCCGCGGCGGACGGGCTCTTCGCCCAGCGCCACGCGCGGATCGGCGCCGGTCCCCGAAGGGTCCGGCAGTTCGACGGCCCCAGGTTCGTTCTCGGCTTCCTCTTTCGCCATCGATCAACTCCTCTGTGCGGCAGTTCGAGATGTGCGGCGACAGTGAGCATGGCCTATCAGCCCTTTTTGGCGTGCTGCCGGAGAGGCTGGAGTTGCGCGGGAAACTGCCGCGCAGAATGGTGGGGGATTTTCTCGGACGCGGGCTGTGCGCCATCTTTCTCGCGGCGGGCTCACCTGGCCATGATGAGTAGCCATCGGGCATGTACGGGGGGGGTCCCATGGCTGGTCGAACTGTGCGGGGCAGGCTGCGGAGTGCTGGTGTCGGGGGTGCTGGCCGCGGCTTTGATGCTGACGGGCTGCGGTGGCGGAGGCGACGGGGAGAGCGCGCCGCCGCGGGGAAGCGCGGGAGCGGACGGCGGTGAGTGGAGCTCGGGCCCGGACTCCGGCGGGCCCACCTGGAATCCCTCCGACGACGACGGGTCCGGCGGCTCGGGGAATGGCGGTGGGAATGGCGGTGGGGACGGTGGCGGGGGCAAGGACGCGGAATTCGCCTGGTTGCCATGGGGGCCGGACTCGCCCAATACGAACGCCGGGATCGACCCGGAGGACGTCTACGACCAGTTGTGGGTGTTCAAGTGTTCCGACGCTCGCGATGCTGTCAGGCAGCACAGCACCGGGAGCAAGTCTTGGAACCTTGTTCACGCCCTGACGCTCGCCTGCCTGGCGGCGAAGGGTGACACCTCACAGTGGAACGAGGCAGTGCGGCTGTACGACTCGTTGCACGGGCCCGGATTCACCCACGGCGGCTGCCGCGAGACGGCGGCGTACCGGATGCTGAAGCAGGTGGTGAACTGGCATCGTCAGCATCCGCGGGGGAAGGTCACGCTGCATCCGAGTTCGCGCGGCACCACCGCATGCCCGCTGGGTATCGCGGCGGTGATCCCGGGGCCCGAGGTCGTGTTGAAGCCGCCGTACTGGGGGTTCCGGGTGGAGGGCACCTGGCCGAGCGAGGTCGTGAACGTGGACCTCGAGGTTGAGGGGGCGGCCAAGGTGCTGACGCTGGAGCCGCGCCATAAGCAATGTTGCGAGGGCGCCGCGGTCGCGATCGAGCTACCGGAGTCCTTCACGGGAGCCGGGCTGGTGGATCTGACGCTTCATTTCGAGGGGGGTGGCTCAATGACCAAGCGTGGCGCGATCAGAATTGACGGATCGACGAACCCGGGTTCGGGCGGGGAATCTCCGTCCCCGAACTCCTCGTCCACGGACTCCCCTTCGCCTTCCTTCCTCTCGGTGCCGTGACCGCCCCGGACCCGGCACCGCCTGCCGCCGGCAGTCCACCAGACCCGGACGCCGACCCCGAGCCGGACCCCGGTGGAGACCCCGCACCGGATCCGGTCCCGGACCCCGGTGGGGACCCCGCCCCGGACCCCGAGCCGGACGGTGGCGCCGCGCCTCGGCCCGAAGCGGCCGGGCGTGCCGGGCTCACCGAGTTCATCGGGACCGTCGGGTCGCTCATCTCCCTCTTCACCGCCGTGCTCTTCTACTTCGGCTGGTCCAGCTCCGACGCCGAAGCCAAAGCCCTCGGGCTGCGCGACACCGTGTTCCACTTCTCCACCAGCGACTATCTGCTCCGCAGCGTCGACGCCCTCTACCTCCCGGTGCTGCTCGGCGCGGCCGCCGCGTTCGCCGCCCTCGCGGCGCACCGTCGCGTACAGCGCGACCCCGGCGCGGCGGCGACCCCGCTGCGCCTACTGCGTCATGCCTGGGTGCCGCCGCTGCTCCTGCTCCCTCTGATGCCCCTCCACCCCGCGCTCTTCGATCTGCTGGTGCCGCTGGCGACGATCGCCGGGTTCCTGCTCACCGGCTATGCCCGCACGCGCGAGAGCCGGGATCTGCGCATGTGGACCCTCTGCCTCCTGGTCGCCGTACTCGCGCTGTTCTGGGCAGTGTCCTCTTACGCGGGCATCGTCGGCCGGGGCCGCGCGGCCCTGACCGCGAGGACTGTCGACACCGGGATGCCGGCCGTCGCCGTGTTCAGCAAGGACGATCTGCTCATCCACGGCCGCGGCAGTTGTCGCTTCACGATCGCCGGCAAGGCGAGCGCCTTCCGCTACCGCTATGCCGGGCTGCGGCTCTTCCATGTGTCGGGCGACCGTATCTTCCTGGTCTCCCGGGGCTGGAGTCCCGCCCGGGGCACGATGTTCGTCGTGGAGGAGAGCGAGGGGCTGCGGGTCGAGTACGTGAGCGGGGACGGGCCCCGGGCTGCGGAGTGCCCGGACGCGGGGACGGCGTAGGGGCGCGGCGGGCCGGGGCGAGGGCCGGGGGCTCCTCCCCCGCACCCCCGCACCTCAATCGCCGGCGGGGCCTGAGTGTCCGCCGGCCGGGCTGGAACTTCCGTCGGCGGAAACGGGATTTCAGCGCACGTCGACGTAGTCCGGCGTCGCCGTGCTCGCAAAGTGCGTCGCGTCCGGGACGTAGCGGATCAGCCACGAGCCGTCCTTGTACGCCTTCGCCCTCAGCGTTGCCCTGCCCTTGGCGTCCGTGCGGCCGGACGCCGCCACGGACCAGGTCTTCGTGCCCTTCGCCTGGAAGCAGAGCTGCACCGGCTGTGACGCGTACGTCTTCCAGCCGCCCGCGTTCTGCTGGAGCACGCCCGTGACCGTGAGCGTTGTGCCCGACTTCACCGGCTCGGGCGCGGCGTTGACGGACAGCACCCGCGTCTGGGTACGGACGAGGTGGTGCACCGGGCCCACGCTCTCGGTGAACCTGTCGCTCAGCACATGACGCACGCGGTAGTAACCGCCGGTGGTGGTCGTCGCGTTCAGGGTGAAGTTCGCGGATTCCAGGCTCGCCTGCGCACTCGCGACCTTCTTCCAGCCGGTCTTGCCGTCCGCCGAGAGCTCCAGCTGGACGGGCTCGTAGTCGTGGCGGTTCTCGTGGTCGTACGGGTTGCGGAACCGGCCCGTGACCGTGACCTTGCCGTCCGCCGTGAGCCTGGAGCTCACCCTGTCGATCCGCGACTCGTCGGGCAGCGCGAGCGGTCCGGTCACCGGCGTGGCCCAGACGTAGAACTCGGTCGCCTCCGCGACCCAGCCGCTCAGCCGGATGCCGGGCGTGCCGGTCAGCTTCGCGGTGAACCTGCCGTCGGCGTCCGTCGTGACGGTCTCGCCCCACGTGGTGCCGCGATCGTCGTCGCCGAGGCTGACGCGGACGGTGGTGCCGGGCTCCGCCGCCCCGTCGTGCGTCGCGCGGCCGGTGACGGTGACCGTCTCGCCGGGCAGCGCGCGGGTCTTGTCCGCCTGCGCGGTCAGGACGACGTTGTACGCGGTGATCGAGGGGCGTTCGTAGTTGCTCGCCGAGCCGTGCGCCACGTCGCTGTCCTCGGAGTAACGGGCCTCGAAACTGGCCCAGTTCTCCATGGCGAACTCGGGGCTGGTGACCTCGCCCCCGGCACCGGTGACCGCCGTGAGGGTGGTGTCCGGCTCGGGCTTGGCACCGTCGTACGTGCGGGTGAAGCGCACCTCGCGGCCCGGCAGCGGTACGAGGTCGCCGCTGCCCGGCTGCACGCCCATCAGCTTGGTGTTCAGCCGCAGTGCGCGGTCGTCCCTGCTGGTCTGCGCGTCCGGCTCCATCTCGGTGAACTGCGGCCTCAGCGTGAAGTCGAGTACGCCCGCATCCTGGCGGGTGGCGGTGGCGCCCTTGCTGTCGGTGACCGTCACGTCGAGGGACCCCCCACAGGTCATGAAGCGGTCGCCGGGGTCAGGTCCGGCGGTCCGCGAGCGATGCTGAGTGATCGCGTAAGACCGCACCATAACCTGTGAGGCGTACGCGTCACACGCGGGTGGTGGCCGGTGCCTTCGCGGGGTCCGCGGAAGCCGTCGCTCCGTGCTCCGGGGCCACGTTGAAGTCCGCCAGCAGCTGCCTGCTGAAGCCGAAGAAGTACGTGGCGAAGAAGCCCACCAGATAGCCCGTCAGCAGGCCCCCCGCGTAGATCGCGACCGTCCCGCCCAGGCCCCTGTTGCCGTCGAGCAGTGGGAACAGCGCCCAGCCCGACGGGCCGATCGCCGTTGAACCCACCGTGTCACCCAGCATGTTGAACAGGCCGACGAAGCCGCCGCCGAACGCGCCGCCGACGCAGGCCGTGACGAAGGGGCGGCCCAGGGGGAGCGAGACACCGTAGATCAGAGGTTCGCCGACACCCAGGAGGCCTGTCGGGAGTGCGGACCTGATGGTGGCGCGGATCGCGGTGTTGTGGGGCAGGCGGAAGTACACCGCGGTTGCCGCCCCGACCTGGCCCGCGCCCGCCATCGCGAGGATCGGGAGCAGGACGGTGTAGCCCTGCTGCTCGATCAGCGTGGTGTGGATGGGGATCAGCGCCTGGTGCAGGCCGAGCATCACCAGCGGGAGGAAGAGGCCGCCGAGTACGAAGCCCGCGCCCGCGCCGCCGTAGGCCAGCAGCCAGTTGGCGAAGTCGCCGATCGCGGTGGAGACCTCGCCGGCCACGACCATCAGGCCGAAGATGGTGACCAGGCCGGAGACCAGCACGGTGAGGGCCGGGGTCACCAGCACGTCCAGGGACTCCGGGACCCAGCGGCGGCACCACTTCTCGACGTACACGGCGAGGGCCGCGGCGCCCAGCGCGCCCAGTACGCCGCCCTGACCGGGGGAGAGCGTCACGCCGAAGGCCGTCACCTTCGCGACCCCCGCGTACACGATGATCGCGGCGACCGCGCCGCCCAGAATCGGCGTACCCCCGAACTCCTTCGCGGTGTTGTAGCCGACGAAGACGGCGATCAGCGACATGAAGCCGGACGCGATCGCGGCGAGCGCGGGCACGACGGACGGCAGCCAGCCGAGGTTGGTGAGCAGGCCGTTCAGTCCGGCGATGATGCCGCAGCCGATGAGGGCAGGGATCAGCGGTACGAAGATGTTCGCGATGCGGCGCAGGAAGAGCTTGAACGGCGTTGCGTTCCGGGCCTGCTGGGCGGCCTTGATGGCGGCGCCCTGCGCGGTCAGGTCCGAGGCCGTCCGGGGAGGCGCCGTCAGCAGCGCCTCGAACTCCGGCGTGACCCGGGCGACCGTGCCCGGCCCCAGCACGATCTGGTACGTGTCGTCCTCGACCACGCCCAGGACCGCGGGGAGCGCCTTCAGCGCCTCGTCCTGTACGAGGGAGCGGTCGTGCAGGCCCAGGCGGAGGCGGGTCATGCAGTGGGCGACGGACGAAATGTTCGCGGCGCCGCCGACGAGGGGGAGGATCTCGGCGGCGGTGGCGGCGTGGTTCTTCTCTGGTGCCATGGTGCGCGGTGCCTTGCTGTGGGGGGTGGGGGTGCACTGCGTGTCAGGGGTGCGCGTCGGCGAGTGCGGCGCGCAAGTGCCCGTTCGCGTCGGTGAGGAGACGGTTCGCGGTGGGGGCGTCGACCTCGGCCAGCACGATGAGGATCGCGGTCTTCACCTCTCCTTCGGCCGCGGAGAGTGCGGCCTCGATGACGCTGTCCGACGCACCCGTCGCCAGCGCGACGATCCGGTGCGAACGGGCGCGCAGTTTCTCGTTGGAGGCGCGGACGTCCACCATCAGGTTTCCGTACGTCTTGCCGAGCCGGATCATCGTGATCGTCGAGATCATGTTGAGGACGAGCTTCTGCGCCGTGCCGGCCTTCAACCGCGTCGACCCGGTGAGCAGTTCGGGGCCGACGACGACCTCGATGCCGTGCTCGGCGGCCGCGCCGAGCGCGCTGTCGGCGTTGTTGGACAGGCCGACGGTGAGCGCGCCGAGGGAGCGGGCGTGCTCCACCGCGCCGATGGCGTACGGAGTACGGCCCGATGCGGATATCCCGACCACCGTGTCGTCCACGGTCAGCTTCAGCGCTTCCAGGTCGGCGGCGGCCAGCTCCTTGCTGTCCTCGGCGCCCTCGACCGCGGTGACCATGGCGGTGGGGCCGCCCGCGATCAGGCCGACGACCTCGGCCGGGTCGGTGTTGAAGGTGGGCGGGCACTCGCTCGCGTCCAGTACGCCGAGGCGCCCCGCCGTGCCCGCGCCCGCGTATATCAGCCGGCCGCCGCGGGCCATCCGCTCGGCGGTGGCGTCGATCGCGGCGGCGATCCGCGGCAGCTGCGCGGCGACGGCGGCGGGAACGGTCCGGTCCTCGTCGCTCATGATCCGGGCGATCTCGAGGGTGGGCAACCGGTCGATCTCGGCGAGCTCGGGCCGGAACGCCTCCGTGGTGAGGGCGGCCAGCTGAGCGCGGAGCTCACCATGCGCGGACGGCGTGGACGACGCGGACGGCGTGGAGGTCATGAAGAACGGCTCCGCTTTCTCATGTGTGGGGGGACTGGGAGCTCGGGGCTCAGCGGGTGCGGGGGCTGTGCCGGTGCGCCAGGGCCTCGTACGAGGCGGCGAGGGCAGGGGCCGCCGTCTCGTACGTACGCTGCGCGATGCCTATGAACAGGCAGTCGACGACGAGGAGTTGACTCGTGCGGGACGACATCGCGGCCGGGCGCAGCTCGCTCTCGCGGGCGGTGGACGTGGTCAGCACATGGTCGGCGTATTGCGAGACGGGACCGTCCGGGCGGCCGGTGATCGCGACCGTCGTCGCGCCGCGGTCGAAGGCGACACGCAGCGGCTCGATGACGTCGCCGGTCGACCCCGAGTGGGTGATGGCGATGGCCACGTCCCCGGAGCGCAGCTGCACGGCGTTGGTGACGGCGAGGTGCGGGTCGGCGTGGGCGTGCGCGATGAGGCCGATGCGCGCCAGCTTCTGCGCGAGGTCCATACCGACGAGGGACGATGCGCCGACGCCGTAGATGTCGATACGGCGGGCGGTCGCGGCGGCGGCGACCGCCGCGCCGAGCTGGACGGTGTCGAGGCCGGATGCCGTGTCTGCGAGGGTCTGCTGCTCGTCGTACGCGAGCTTGGCGACCACGTCCGCGATGGGGTCGTCGACGGCGATGTCGGCGGTGACGGCGGGTGCGCGGCCGGACTGCTGGTGGGCGGCAAGGCCGGCGAGCGCGAGGCGCAGATCGCGGTAGCCGGGGTAGCCGAGGATGCGGGCGGTGCGGACCACGGTGGCCTCGCTGGTGCCGGTGAGCTCGGCGAGGCCGGTGACCGTGAGGGCCGCGCAGCCGGCGGGGTCGTCGGCGACGGCTTCGGCGACCCGCTGCATGGAGCGGGTCATGGACGGCGCGAGGGTCCGTACCTTGGCCGCGAGGGCGGCGGGGGCGGGTGGGGCCTCCCCGCTGAAAATTTCCTTCACTGGATTGGTCACACCTGAAAGATATTTTCGGCATTCCGTCATCGTCAACCCCTCCAGGTCCCGGAGAGTCGCCCCCCAGGTACTGGAGAGTCGCCCCCCAGGTACTGGAGATCGTCGGGGTCGATTGGGCGACAATGGCTCCATGGACCACCCGAACCCCCTGGAGCAGGCACTGCACGCGGCGCGCGCTCTGGTCCTCGCCGACCTGGCCGCACGCGATGTGGCGGACGCCGGGGTGGTGTCGCTGGTCGAGGAGGCGGTGGCGCACCGCCGCTGGTGGGTGGAGCAGTGGCCGGAGGGCGCGGAGTACGTCGCGGGCCTGGTCGCCCAGGACGTCCAGGACGCACTGCTCGAACGGTACGGCCGCTGGCCGATCTGCCCGGTCTGCGACGCGGGCGACCCGCACGCACTGGACGTCGAACCGGAGCTCGGCCCGGATCCGCACTGGGTCTGCGCGAAGGCGGGCGTGGTGGTGGCACGGGTCGGCGGTCTTGCATGACCGTGTACATCGATCCGCCGACCTGGCCGGGGCACGGCCGGATGTGGTCGCACTTGGTCAGCGACGTCTCGTACGAGGAACTGCACGCCTTCGCCGCGTCGATCGGCTGCCCGCCGAGGGCCTTCGAGCGGGACCACTACGACGTGCCGTCGCACCGGTACGGGGACGCGGTGGCGGCGGGCGCGGTGGAGGTGTCGAGCCGCGAGGTGGTCGTGCTGCTGACGAAGGCGGGCCTGCGGAGGCGCAAGGGACGCCCCGCATAAGGTCCTGTCCCAGCGAGCCGTCAGGCCAGCAGCTTCAGCTCTGTCGCCAGGTTGTGCCGCGCACGCGACTCCCATTCCCGCTCCCCGTGCGGCGTACGGAACAGTCGCGGCAGCCCGAGCAGCTGGCGCAGCACCGCCGCGCGGCCCGCGCGGAAGGCGTCGTCCGGGACGAAGGCGTACTCCTCGCGCACGGCTGCGGTGTACGCGGCGTACGGCTCCGGGGGCGCCGCAAGGATGGCCAGGTCCGCGTCGCACAGGACCTGGCCGTTCAGGTCGTCGGCCGCAGGCGCGTGGGTGACTGTGAGGCGGACCAGTCGGGCGACCTCGGCGGTGGCGGCGGGGGCCAGCCCCGCCTCGGCGAGGGCGCGTTCGGCCAGATGGGCGGAGCGTTCCTCGTTTTCGGAGCGGTCCGGGAGGTAGACCGCGTCGTGGAACCAGGCCGCGAGACGGACCAGGTCCGGATCCGCGGCGTGCTCCTCCAGCACGTCGATGTGGTTCAGCACCGCCGTCAGGTGATCGACCGTGTGGTAGTGACGCTGCGGCTCCGACCAGCGGGCGAGCAGGTTGTCGGCGTACGGCAGCGGGTCCGGTCCGCCCGCGCCGTGGCGGGCGGCGAGGAGGGTCTGGGTCCAGCGTGCGCGCAGGTCCACGAAGTCGTCGGTCATGGGGCGACTCTAGAGCGGAGCCCCTCGAGTGCGGTACGGCTGCTGACGGGCACGCGCTATGAGCTCGGCGGGGCGAACGAGAAGGAGCTGGTCTTCTTCGACTAAAACGGCTCAACCGGGCGATAATGCCTGTAAGGCATCTGCGTCATCCCCGTGTGCGGAGGCAGAAACCATGATCGCATTGGCCTTCATTCTTGGATTCATCATCGTGGCTCTCCTGGCGGCAGCCATGTGGTGGGACGGAGTGCGACGGGAGCAAGAGGTGCCACCGCGCCCCGAAGAGCAGCCGAAGCTGCCCGACCACCCCCATGAGCACATCGAAGAGGTCCGTGAGTCGGACGAGGATCTCTTCCCGCAGGACGGGGGGCGGCTCCTGCCCTACAACATGAAGACGCACACGACGCACAGCACGGGCAAGGGGCGCGAGGAGCGGCCCCAGCACGGGGAGCGTGGCGGCGGGTCGTTCGGGAGCGGCGCGCTGGGCGGCTGAGAGGACCCGCGTCCGCGATCGCCCGCACATCGGGTTGGTGACTGCGGCCGCGGGTTTGTGCGCGCCCTGAGAGCGGGCGCCTCGACCGTCGCGATCAGGTCGTGTGCGGAGGAGCCCTCCCCGCGGCCTTTTCGTCATGCGGTGGAGCTTCTTTTCCCTGCGCGCCGCGCAGTCGGCGCAGGTCATGCCGCCGACGCGAGCTCGACCCCGGTGAGGGGGCTTGGTTCCTCCCGGGCGGTCTGCATACCCCCCACCAGTATGCAATGCGCGATGTGATCCGGACGCGGCAGCTCCTGGTGGCTGTGTTTGCAGTACATCCGCATTACGCTGGGATTGGACTAGACCTGTTTGGACTAGACCTGTTTGAGCCGTAGCAGTCTCCCTGGAGGAATGGGGTCACATGAGCAACCGTGCAGTCCTGGAGGTGATCGCTCTCGACGCGGAGGACGCGGTCGCGGCCCGGTCCGGAGGGGCGGACCGACTGGAGCTGGTCACCGACATGGCGGCGGACGGGCTGACGCCGTCCCGGGAGACCTTCGCCCGGATCCGCGCGGCCGTCGACATCCCGCTGCGCGTGATGCTGCGACTCGCCGACGGCTTCGAGGCGGGTGACGTCGATGCGCTGGTACGTGCGGCACGGGAGCTGCGCGCCGAGGGTGCCGACGAATTCGTACTCGGCTTCCTGGACGAGGACGGCTCGCCCGACCTCGTCACGATCGAGCGGCTCGTCGCCGAACTGGACGGCTGCCGGTGGACGTTCCACCGCGCGATCGACCGGGCGGCGGACCGGGACGCCCTGCGCAAGCAGCTCGCGGACCTCCCCGGTCTTGACACCTATCTCACCGCAGGCTCGGCGGCCGGTGTCGACGACGGCCTGCCGACCCTGCTGGCGGAGGCGGGGCGCCGGGGCGAACCGGCGTACGAGCCGCGGATCCTGGTCGGCGGCGGGCTGCGGCTGGAGCACGTGGCGGTGCTGCTGGCGGCGGGAATCGACGGCTTCCACATCGGGGGCGCGGCGCGGCCGCGGGGGTGGGGGGCGCCGGTCGAGGCGTCAGCGGTACGGGAGTGGCGGGGGGCGCTGGACGCGTAGGCCTCTGATCAAGGCCTGGCTACTGGCTACGCGCCGGGCCTCATCCTCGCAGCGGAACCGGCCCCCACGGCCGAAGCCGTGGCGGCCGGTCGGATTCAGCCGGGTGGTCCGGTGTCAGTACCAGATGACGGCGTACCCGTCGCCACCGGGCGTACCGTCCTCGCCGTGGAGTTGGACGCCGCCACCGTTCCCGCCGTCCCCGCCCTGGGCGGCGTTGTCGGGCGGGCTGACGATGCCGTCGGCGGGGTGGCCGCCGGTACCGTTGCCGGGGTCGCCGGGCCGGCTCACATGGGGAAAGCCGGAGCAGGTGCCGGCCGTGCCGCCGGTGCCCGGGGCGCCCGCGACGCCGGTGCCGCCCTCGCCACCCCCACCGCCGCCGCCACCACCGGCGTGGAGCAGCCCGTTCCCGTCGTGGGCCAAGGTCGTCGCGCCACCGTCGTCACCGTCGTCACCGTGCTCGCCCGCCGCGCCGCCTTCGCCGCCGTTGCCGCCGGTGCCGAGGTCCACCGCGATTTCGTCCCCTTGGATCTGCGAGGCCACATTCAGCACGCAGTAGACGAAGCCGCCGGCGCCGCCGCCGCCACCGTCACCACCCTCGGCGCCCTGAGCGGCGCGGCCGGTGCTCAGCGGGAGGCCGCCGCCACCGCCGCCACCGCCGCCGCCCCCGGCGCCCCATGCCTGGACGTAGACCGTCTTGACGTCCCTGGGGATCCTGAACGTCCCGTCCTCGGTGAACTCCTGCAGTCCGTGCTGGACCTTCTTGCCCGAACTTCCCGTCTCGGTGTCTTCGCCGTCTGCCTGAGCCGCGGGCGCTGCGATCAGCAGCTGACCGGTCAGCGCCGCCGCCGCCATCACGGCAGCGAGCAGTATCCTGCGGCGAGCGGAGCGTGGGGGCTGGCTGTTCCCGTTCATGTCTTCCTTCCCGCGTGGCCCGTCCGGCCAGGCGAGTGCGATGAGTCGAATGGTCGGACCGAGTGGTCCGCAGCCCAGCCCACAGCCACCCCCGTCGTTCCGCCAGCAGGGGCGCCCTTGCCTGGGCCAAGTGAGTGGCGCCATGCCCCGCTCGGGCTACCAGCGCGGTCACCGCGCGCGCGAAGGGCGCCCCGCCCCCCGCAGGTCAGGCCAATTGCGCCGGCAGCGGCGACTCGTGGACGACCGTCAGGCCCGAGACCGCTCGGGTCAGGGACACGTACAGGCGGCGCAGGCCCGTTCGTTCGTCCGGTTCCGCCGCCACCACCGCGGCCGGCTCGTCGAGTACGACGTAGTCGTACTCCAGACCCTTCGCGAGCGACGCCGGGACCAGCGTGAGGCGGGACTCGGCCGTCGTCTCCTCGCCCGGCGAGAGATACGCATGGCCCGCGGCCGTCAACGCCGAGGCCAGCGCCGGGATCCGGGCGTCCGCCGCGATCAGGCCGATCGAGCCCTCCCGCCGCAGCGACTCCTCGCACGCCGACACCACCGCCGCGTCCAGGTCCCGCACCTCACGGACCGACAGCGAACCCGGCGTCTCGCGGACCGACGTCACCTCCGTCAGGCCCGGTGACATGTGCGGCAGCAGCCGGGACGCGTACGCGATGACCTCCCGCGGGACGCGGAAGCCCGCCGTCAGTTCCTCCACCGCAGCGTCCGGCTTGCCCAGATGCCTCAGCGCTTCGGCCCAACTCCCCGTCGCCCACGGCGTTGTGCCCTGCGCCAGGTCGCCGAGGACCGTCGCCGAGCCCGTGGTGCAGCGTCGGCCCACCGCGCGGTACTGCATCGGGGACAGGTCCTGCGCCTCGTCCAGTACGACATGGCCCAGCGAATGCGTACGCTGCACCAGATCGTTCGCCTCGTCGATCAGCACCGCGTCCGCCAGGGACCATTTCGCGGACCGGACGCCGCGCGGCGGCTTCTCCCACAGGATCGTCCGCTGCTCCTCCTCGCTCAGCACGCCCTCCGCGTGCGACGCGAGGAAGTCCGGGTCGGACAGCAGCCGCAGCACCAGCTTCGCCGGATCCACCGGGGGCCATGCCGCCTTCACGGCCGCCTTCACCGCGGGATTGCGCGCCACCGCGTCCTGCACCCGGTCGTCGGGCGCCTCGCCCGCCTGCTCCATGCGGACCAGCACCGTGTGCGCGATGCGCTGCGGAAGGGCGTCGCGTGCCGCGCCGTAGCGGATGTCGCGGTCGAGCAACTCGCGCACGATCTCCTCGAGTTCGTACGCCGGGACGCGCCACCGCCGCGAGCCGCGCACCACCATCAGTGGCTCCGTGGGGATCGTGACATGGGAGCGCACGGCCCGCCGCAGCACCTGCGCCATCCTCGCGTCGCCCTTGACCACCGCGGCGTCCGCCGGGTCCGCGCCCTGCACCTCCACATGGGCCACCAGGTCGTCGACCGTCGCCTGCTTGACCTCCAACTCGCCGAGCGCGGGCAGGACTTGCTCGATGTAGTGCAGAAAGGAACGGTTCGGCCCGATCACCAGCGTGCCGGTCTTGGCCAGCCGCTCGCGGTGCGCGTACAGCAGATACGCGACCCGGTGCAGGCCCACCGCCGTCTTCCCGGTGCCGGGACCGCCCTGCACGCACACCGTGCCGCCGAGCCCGGACCGTACGATCTCGTCCTGCTCCGGCTGGATCGTGGCGACGATGTCACGCATCGGGCCCACGCGCGGCCGTTCGATCTCCGCCTGGAGCAGCCTGCTGGTCCGCTCTTGCTCGGCGGGGTCGGTGAGGTGCTCGTCCTCGTACGCCGTGAGGTCCCCGCCCGTGTAGCCGAAGCGTCTGCGCAGGCCGACGTCCAGCGGGTCCTTCCGGGAGGCCCGGTAGAAGGGCTGCGACACGGGTGCGCGCCAGTCGACGACCATCGGGTCGCCGTCCCCGTCGTGGACGTGCCGGCGGCCGATGTAGAAACGCCGGCCTTCCAGCCCGGTGTGCAGATAGTCGAGGCGGCCGAAGAACAGCGGGGTGTGCGAGAGATCGGCGAGCGCCTTGATGCGCTCCTCGATCTGCGCCTCCAGGACGGCGGCGTTGACCCAGTTCGCGGTGACATCGCGGATGTCGAGTGCCTGGACGTCCTCGCGCATGGCGCGGAGCGCGGCACGCGAGGCGGTGAGGTGGGCCCGCTCACGCGACAGCGGATCGGGGTCGGAGTCGGGTTGCAGGGATTGCAGGGGTTCAGGGGCGTGCGCGGGCACGGGGTTGCCTCCGGCGGCTACGGCATGGATCGGGGCGGCATGACGAACCGGCCGGATTCCGTCCGGCCGGCGGCGCTCCGCAGAGGGAGGCGGGCAAGACGGGCGATTGTAGTCAGGGGCGGGGACGCGGGCGACCGAATTTCTGGGAGCGGTGTACGGGGGGCTTTCCGAGCCGTACGCCCGGATTTGCCGGGGTCGTGCGCTGGGACTTGCCCCACGTCGTACGCCCGGACATCCTCCCCGTAGGGGACGACCTATGCCTGGAGTCGTACGCGCGCATCCGCGCAGCTCAGTCCGCAGGTCGATGTGCTACCCGGCGCGGAGATCCATCATGGAGATATGAGCACAGCAACCTTCACCCCCACCCCCCGTGTCCCCCATCCACGCCGCGGCGCGACCGCCACCGGCGCCACCCAGCATCCCCCCCACCGCCTCGGCAACGCCCTGCGCGCGGTCAAGGTCTTCGCCGGCGCCGCGTTCAGCGTCGCCGTGCTCGGGGAGTACGGCGAGGAAGCGGGCATCCACCGCCGCTGACCGGCGCAGAGACCTACTGATCCACTAGTAGGGTCGCGGCCGTGACGTACCGGAACGTGACCCCTCGTTTACTCACCGCAGTAGGCGCCCTCGCTCTCGCCCTCTCGATCACCGCGCTCGTCGCCCTCTGCATCGCGCAGCGCATCCCCATGGTCGACACCCTCGTGTACCGGGCCGAGGGAGCAGCCGTCGCGAACGGCACCGATCTCTACGGGTTCACCGTCACCCAGTGGCGACTGCCCGCCACATATCCCCCCTTCGCCGCGATCCTCTTCGTACCGACCACCTGGCTGCCCGTTCCGGCGCTCAAGGTGGTCTTCGTCGTCGGGAACGCGCTGCTGCTCGCGCTGCTGGTGCGGCTCTCCTGCCGGTTCGCCGGGCTTCCCGCGCGGCAGCCGCTGGTGCTCGCCGCCGTCGCCGTGGGCCTCTGGCTCGAACCGGTCTTCCAGACGCTCCTCTTCGGCCAGATCAACCTCGCCCTCGTCTGCCTCGTGCTGTGGGACCTGTCCCGGGACGAGGAGGCCATCGGCAAGGGCTTCGCGCTCGGCGTCGCCGCGGGCGTCAAGCTGACGCCCGCCGTGTTCATCCTCCATCTGCTGATCACCGGTCGGGTACGGGCGGGGCTCACCGCGCTCGCCTCCTTCGCCGGGACCGTGCTGCTGGGCGCGCTCGTACTGCCGGGGGCCAGCCTCGACTTCTGGACCCGGCGGATCTTCGAGACGGACCGGGTGGGCAAGGTGTGGGTCATCGACAACCAGTCCCTGCAGGGCCTGTTGGCCAGGGCGCTGCACACACCCGACCCGGGGCCGGTCTGGATGCTCGCCGCCGTGGTCACCGCCGTCGCCGGCCTGTGGATCGCCCGCCGGGCGGCGAGCGCGGCCCGGGGTGTCCTGGTCGTCGCGTTCACCGGGCTGCTCGTCTCGCCGATCAGCTGGTCGCACCACTGGGTGTGGTGCGTACCGCTGCTGGCGGTGCTGCTCGCGGAGGGCCGGACGCGTACGGCGGCGACGGTGGCGGTGGTCTTCCTGGCCCGCACGATGTGGCTGGTCCCGCACGAGGGCGACCTGGATCTGCGCCTGTCGTGGTGGCAGCAGGTGCCGGCGTCTCCGTATCCGCTGCTGGTGCTGACGTTGGCGCTCACGATGCCGGCACTGGCGCCTGCCGCGGCGCCGGCCCCGGGCCTGGTACCGCACCCGGAGCCCGACCCCCGCGCTCCCTGAAATGCGCTTATGCCAGCAGCTCGTCCGCGTCGACGATCCGGTACGCGTACCCCTGCTCCGCCAGGAACCGCTGGCGGTGTGCCGCGAAGTCCTGGTCGATCGTGTCCCGTGCGACCACCGAGTAGAAGTGGGCCTTGTGGCCGTCCGCCTTCGGCCGCAGCACACGTCCCAGCCGCTGCGCCTCCTCCTGGCGGGAGCCGAACGTGCCAGACACCTGGATCGCGACCGTCGCCTCCGGCAGGTCGATCGAGAAGTTCGCGACCTTCGACACGACCAGCACCGAGATCTCGCCCTGCCGGAACGCCTCGAAGAGCTTCTCGCGCTGCGCGTTCGACGTCTCGCCCTTGATGACCGGCGCGTTCAGATGCTCGCCCAGCTCGTCGAGCTGGTCGATGTACTGGCCGATGACGAGGATCTGCTGGCCCGCGAACCTCTGTACCAGCGCCTCCGTCACCTTCCGCTTGGTCGCGGTCGTGGCGCAGTAGCGATACTTCTCCTCCGTCTCGGCGGTCGCGTACGCCAGCCGCTCGGAGTCGGTGAGATTGACCCGCACCTCCACACAGTCCGCGGGCGCGATGTAGCCCTGCGCCTCGATCTCCTTCCACGGCGCGTCGAAACGCTTCGGCCCGATGAGCGAGAAGACGTCCGACTCGCGGCCGTCCTCGCGTACGAGCGTCGCGGTCAGACCGAGCCGCCGCCGCGCCTGCAGGTCCGCGGTGAACTTGAACACCGGCGCGGGCAGCAGATGCACCTCGTCGTAGACGATCAGGCCCCAGTCGCGGGAGTCGAAGAGCTCCAGATGGGGATAGATCCCCTTCCGCTTCGTCGTCAGCACCTGGTAGGTGGCGATGGTGACGGGGCGGATCTCCTTCCTCGTACCGCTGTACTCGCCGACCTCGTCCTCGGTCAGCGAGGTGCGCCGGACCAGCTCGTGCTTCCACTGCCGCGCCGAGACCGTGTTGGTGACGAGGATGAGGGTGGTCGCCTTGGCCTGGGCCATCGCACCGGCTCCCACCAGCGTCTTTCCGGCGCCGCAGGGGAGTACGACCACGCCCGAGCCACCGTGCCAGAAGCCCTCCACGGCCTGCTTCTGGTACGGGCGCAGGGCCCATCCGCTCTCGTCGAGGTCGATACGGTGCGCCTCGCCGTCGACGTATCCGGCGAGGTCCTCGGCGGGCCAGCCCAGCTTCAGCAGCGTCTGCTTGATCTGCCCGCGCTCGGAGGGATGCACGGCGACCGTGTCCGGGTCGATCCGGGGCCCGACCAGCGGCTGCACCTTCCTGGACCGCAGGATCTCCTCGAGCACGGGCCGGTCGGTGGTGGTGAGTACGAGCCCGTGGACGGGGTGCTTGGAGAGGGTGAGCCGGCCGTAGCGGGCCATCGTCTCGGCGACATCGACGAGGAGTGCGTGCGGCACGGGGTAGCGGGAGTACGCCACGAGCGCGTCGACGACCTGCTCGGCATCGTGCCCGGCGGCCCGGGCGTTCCACAGGCCGAGCGGGGTGACCCGGTAGGTGTGGATGTGCTCGGGCGCGCGCTCCAGCTCCGCGAAGGGGGCGATGGCGCGACGGCACTCGTCCGCCAGCTCGTGGTCGACTTCGAGGAGAAGCGTCTTGTCACTCTGGACGATGAGGGGTCCGTTCACACCTGCGCCCTTTCGGTAAGGCCAAACCTCCAGTGTGCCGTACTGAGCCCGGGGGTGGAGTGGACGAGCGGCCGCACCTCGCCGGCCTGCCCCTTCGTCGTGGCGGCGGCCCCCGGCAACGTCCAGGGCTGACCGGAGGCGGCGGGGGTACCCGGACCCCCATGACAACGGGAGCACAGCCCCGTACTTCGAGGGGCAGAACAGCACTGCGCGTGGGTGCCGTGGTGGTGGCTTTTCTGGCGCTGGTGGCCTTCTCGGCCGTACTGGCCAGACTGACCCTCGCCCCTTCGCACGCCTCCGCGGACATCGCCACGGCCAACCTCCGGCCCGGCTCGTCGCTGCGGCAGTACGCCGAGGACTACACCTTCCTCGCCGCGTGCAAGCAGATCGGCGGCAACCTGCTGCTGGGGGTGCCGTTCGGCGTGCTGCTGCCCGTCCTCGTACCGCGCTCGATGCGCATGGTGCGGGTGATCGCGCTCACCGTGGTGGTGATGGCGCTGGTCGAGCTGGCGCAGGGCGCACTGGTGGAGGGGCGGGCCTTCGACGTGGACGACGTCATCCTCAACACGACGGGTGCGCTGTTCGGCTATCTGCTGCTGGGGCGCAGGTTCGCGCATGCGACAGTCGCGAGGCCCGCCGGGCCCGCCAAGCCTGCCCGGCCCGTCAAGCCCGTCAGGCGCGTGAAGCCCGTCAGGCGGGGTCGTCCGCGAGTTCGGCGACGCCGGTGATGCGGTGCAGCGGATACGTGCGCACCTCGTCCGCCGTGTGGTCGTAGGCCGTGACGAAGCCGCCCTCCACGCGCACGGGCGCGATGACGCGCTGGCTGGCCGCGCCGTCCGCGTTGACGTAGCCGATCCAGAGCGCGGCGCCGGTCATCGCCGCGGCCTGGACCGTGGCCAGGGTCTCGGCGGAGGTCGTACGCGGGAGCTCGCCGTTGCGTGCCGGTTCCGGGACGGGCTTGCGCACGACCGTGGACGCGAGGTCGCCCGCGCGGATGGCCTTCACCGCCGCGCCGAGCAGCGTGCCGTCGGGCACCGGCGGGCCGTCCGGCACCGGGGCGGGCGGGGTGCGGGGCGGGGTGCGGCGGGCGTGGGCGCGGGTGATCAGGACATCGCCCTCCGCGGACTCGGCGGCGGGCGCGTACCCCATGGCGCGCAGGCCCTCGAGCAGTGTCGCCGGATCGGCCTGCGCGGCCAGGACGGTGGGCGCGAGTCGGCGCAGGCGCAGGCCCTGGGACCGTTTGTCCGCGAGGATTTCGCCCAGCAGCGCGTCGTCGTCGCAGCGTACGTACGCGGATGCGGCGCCGATCCGCAGATGGCCGTGGCGGCGGGCCACGTCGTCGATCAGATAGCTGAGCGGCTGCGGCACGGGGGTGCGGGAGTGCGTGGCCAGGAAGGTGTGCAGTTCGGAGGCGGACCGCCCGGCGTCGAGCGCGCGGCGCACGGAGCCGGGCGTGAAGCGGTAGACGGTCGCGCCGCCCTTGGACTCGACGTCGGCGAGCACGGCGAGGGTCTCGGCGAGCGGCCGCTCCAGGGGCCCGGGGGCGACGGCCGTGAGGTCGGCCTGGAGGAGGACATGGTCGAGGGGCTCGGGCAGCAGCGGCGCGAGTGCTGCGGCGGCGCGGGCGGCGAGCTCCGCGCAGTCGGGCGGGACGAGCTCGTCGCTGAGGGGCCGCGAGGCCGGTGCGACCCCGGCCGTCGAGGCCGCGGCGTCGGCGCCCAGCAGCGCACGCGCGTGCGTCGACAGCGCGCCCCGGCCCGTGATGCCCAGCACCTCCGCCTCCGTCAGCGTCCACGCCGCGATCCGCGAGCGCAGGTCCGTCGGGGTGCCCGCCGCATTGCGGGCCGCGTTCGTATCGGGTGCCGCCGCGCCGCCGCGGAGCGGGCGCTCCCAGCGCAGCCGGGCCAGCACGGTCTCAGGGGCGGGGGCCGTGGCCGACGGGAGCGCGGCCAGCAGTTCCAGGACCCGGCGGCGGACCTCGGCGGCCGACGAGCGGTCCAGCTCCGGGCCGAGCGCAGAGAGCGTACGGCCCTTGGCGTCCTGGCTGCCGATCAGGCCGGGGGTGCGGGTCGCGCCGAGCCACGCCGTCGCGAGATGCGCCCACCGCTCGGCCGCCGGGAGCGTGAGCCAGTCGTCGTACGCGGGCGTCGGTGCGTACCGTTCGTCCGCCTCGCCGTCCGACGCCAACAGGCCTGCTGCATAAGCGAGTTCGAGCCAGAACCCGGCCATCTGCTCGTTCGTGTCCAGCGCGGCCGCGGTGCGCTTGAGGTCGCGTACCGAGAGGCCGCCCGACCGCATCACCGCGGGCCCGCCCTCGTGCCAGTCCTTCAGCAGGTCCTCGACCGTGGTGAGCGCGGTGTACGCCTGGGCCGCCGCCGCACTGTCCACAACCTGTGGACGGCCCGCGGTCATCGACGCCGCCGCGGCGGGTGCGACCGCCGGCGGCACCGGCTCCGGTGCCCGGTGCGCGCGGCCCGCCCGCAGATGCAGTGCGGCCTCGCGCGGCAGCACAACCGTCCGCGGTGACGCGGGCAGCAGCAGCCCGCGGTCGCGCAGCCACCGCACGGGCGGGGCGGGGGTCGCCGTCACCTCTCCGTACGGCGGACCCCAGACCAGCCGGTCAAGTACCGTCAGCGCCTCCGGCGGTGCGGTGTCCAGGAGCGCCGCCATCCGCTCCCGGTCGGTGAACAGCGAGGTCAGCGCCGCGACCGCGGAGACCGGGTCGTGCGTCGTCGGCAGCCCGGCCGCCGCCAGGATCTCCTGCAGCCGGGTCGGCGACATCCCCGCGGTGGCCTCGGCGACGGTCGGCCCGAGACCGGTCGGGGACGGACGGGTCGGGGACGGGGCGAGCAGTTCGCGGGCGGTGCGCACCAGCCGCAGCCGGTCGTCGCCGCCCCAGACCAGCGCCTGCCCGCGCAGCACGTCCACCGCGTGCGGCAGCGCCGCCTCGATGGTGAGGTCGCCCTCGTCGCCGGTCAGCAGCGCGAGCAGTGTTTCGTACGGGGCGGGGTCCGGGGCCACGGCCAGTGCCTCGGCGGTCTGCAGCGTGAACCGGTCGAGCCGTTCGAGTGCGCGTACGACGGAGGCACGCGTGCCCGCCCGAGTCGCCAGCTGCGTCAAATCGTTGGGCACGGGGGTCAGCAGATCGGGGCGGGCGCGCAGCAGTGCGGCCAGCTCGTCGTCGGCGCGGGTGCGCAGGGCTTCGGCGAGGGTGCGCGGGCTGCTCGGGCCGGCCGCGCCGCTTGGGCCGGCCGGACTGCTCGGGCCGGCCGTACTGCTTCCTTCGGGCATGGTCCCCATCCGCCCCACGGTAGTCCCTGGAGCGCTACGGTCGGGGACAGGGCGGGCCCGGGAAGACGGAGCGGCCGGGCAGGGAACGTCAGGGGAACGCCGGTGGGGATCGAGAGCGACCAGCTCGTCTACGACTATCTGAGCCGGGTCGGCGACCTGGCCCAGCAGTGCCAGCTGCCGTCCGGCGACCGGATGCGGCTGGTGTCGGGTCTGCGGAACGAGATCGACCAGCAGCGGGCGAAGTCGGGTTCCGACACCCCCGCGTCCGTACGCCGCATTCTGGGGCGGCTCGGTACGCCGGACGAGGTCGTGGCGGCCGCGTCGGCCGACGGCGGCCAGGGGGTGTCGCCACCCGCACCCCGGGTCGCCGTGCCGGAACAGCGCGTACGCCGTCGGATCCCGCGACCGCGCAAGACCGCGGCCGTCGATCGGCCCGAGCCCCCGCGGCCCTCCCTCGGCGCGTCCCCGCCGCACCTCGCCGGGATGGACGAACTCGGCCCGTCGGGCAGCGAGCCCGACTGGTGGCGGGTCGAGCCGGGGCCGTTCGGGGCGGGCGAGAGCGTGGCCGGGTTCGTCGGCGGCGTCGAGATCCCCGAGATACTCAAACCCCCGCCGACCAAGGAGGACTTGGCGGCCGCGGAGGCAGCGGCGGCAGTGGAGCGCGTGTACGTGGAAGGGGAGGCGGGCGAGGAGGACGAGGACGAGGACGAGGACGATCCGGTCGAGGCGGATGCCGTTCCGCCACGCGGCCTGCGTCCGCGGCTCATCCGTCGTACCGCAACGGCCGAGCCGCTGCCCGCCTTCGCCAACCCTTTCCTGCTGCTCGCCGCCGCTCTACTGCTCGCCGGCGCCGTGCTCGGCTCCTGGCTCGCCCTCGGCGTCGGATGGCTCCTCGCGTACGCCTCGCGCCGGCTCTCCCGCGCGGAGGCGAAGTGGGCGGTCTTCGGCCTGCCCGGCGCGGTCGTGACGGCCGGCCTGGTCTGGCTGTGGGGCCGGGTCAACGGCCGCTGGGGCGAGCCGATCCCGCAGGACGGGATGCGCGACGCACTGGCCGGCACATGGCCGTGGGTGGTGAAGGGGGCGGCTGTCGCCTCCGCGCTCTACCTGCTGTGGCGGGCCCGGCGACGCTGACGCACACCCGCACGGGCGGGTCCACGCGGCCGGATGGGCACAATGGCCCCCATGGCATCGCATCCCCTGACCGTCGGCTTCGACCTCGACATGACCCTCATCGACTCGCGACCCGGCATCCACGCCGCCTACCGCGCGCTCTGTGCCGAGACCGGCGTGTGGATCGACGCCGACCGGGCCGTGACGAGGCTCGGTCCGCCCCTGGAGCAGGAGCTGGCGCTCTGGTTCCCCGCGGATCGGATCCAGGAGATGGCCGACCGCTACCGCGAGATCTATCCCGCCTACGCGATCGAGCCGACGCTCGCCATGCCCGGCGCCCGCGAGGCCGTGGCCGCCGTCCAGGACCTCGGCGGCCGCGCGATCGTCGTCACCGCCAAGCACGAACCGAACGCCAAGCTGCACCTCGCGCACCTGGGGATGGCACCGGACGAGGTCATCGGCTGGCTGTGGGCGGAGGCCAAGGCGGAGGCGCTGCGCGAGCACGGCGCGAGCGTGTACGTCGGCGACCACATCGGAGACGTACGGGGCGCGCACACCGCCGGGGCGCTCTCGCTCGCCGTGCCGACAGGACCGTGCGACGCGGGGGAGCTGCGGGATGCCGGAGCGGACGTGATCATCGACGATCTGACCGCGTTCCCGGCCTGGCTGCGCGCATACCGCGAGAGCGACAACCAGAACTAGCGACAACCAGAACTAGAGAGCGGATTTGGCCTCTCGGCGCTGTGCCGCGATCGAGCGCAGCACACCCGCCGCGGCGATCAGGAACCCGACGCCCATCAGCATGCACACCGCGTAGGCGATCGGCGGAAACGGTTCGGTCCCCAGAAACAGCGGGGCCACGGTGACCAGTGTGGCCACGGCGCCGACGATGAAGACGATCACGCCGACGCGCACCAGCCCGTCACCCGGGGCGGGAGGAGTAGCAGTCATCCGGCCAGGGTAGTTCCCTGCGCATAGGAACCGCTCGGCGACGTCTTGTCACCAGCCCCTGGACCATTAGCCTTGGGGGTGGCGGGTCAGGCGACCCGCTGTAGTGCTATCCAGAGCCGTTTTTTCGGTACCCCAGTTCCGGTGCCCCAGCGCCCCAACGAGTACGAGGACGAGGACAGACGTGCCTACCGGCAAGGTCAAGTGGTTCAACAGCGAGAAGGGCTTCGGCTTTCTCTCCCGCGACGACGGCGGCGACGTCTTCGTTCACTCCTCGGTGCTCCCCGAGGGGGTGGACTCGCTCAAGCCGGGCCAGCGCGTCGAGTTCGGCGTGGTGGCCGGCCAGCGCGGTGACCAGGCGCTTTCGGTGACGGTTCTTGACCCGACCCCCTCGGTGGCGGCGGCCCAGCGGCGCAAGCCGGACGAGCTGGCATCCATCGTGCAGGACCTGACAACGCTGCTGGAGAACATCACGCCGATGCTGGAGCGGGGTCGCTACCCCGACAAGGTGCACGGCGCGAAGATCGCGGGCCTGCTGCGGGCGGTGGCGGACCAGCTGGACGTATAGCGCCTACACGAAACTGAGCGCATCGCGGCCGAGGGGCGGAACGAGCCCCTCGGCCGCGGCGCGCGTCAGCAGTCCCCGTACCGCCGCATAGCCGTCGTCCCCGAGGTCCGCGGTGAACTCATTGACGTAGAGGCCGATGTGCTGGTCGGCCACCTTCGGGTCCATCTCCTGGGCGTGCTCCAGGACGTACGGCCGGGAGGCCTGCGGGTCGTCCCATGCCATGCGCACCGACGTCCGGATGGATTCGGCCAGCGTCCGCAGCGTCCCGGCGCCCAGCGAGCGCTTGGCGATGATCGCGCCGAGCGGGATGGGGAGCCCGGTCGTGGACTCCCAGTGCTCGCCCATGTCGGCGAGGCAGTGCAGTCCGTACTGCTGATAGGTGAACCGGGCCTCGTGGATGACGAGTCCGGCGTCCACCTTGCCGTCGCGTACCGCCGGCATGATCTCGTGGAAGGGCATCACGACGATGTCGCCGACGGCGCCGGGGACGGCGGCCGCGGCCCAGAGCCGGAACAGCAGATACGCGGTGGAGCGCTCGCTGGGCACGGCAACGGTCTTCCCGTTCAGTTCCACACCCGCCTCGCGGGTCAGCACCAGCGGACCGCAGCCGCGGCCGAGTGCGCCGCCGCAGGGCAGCAGGGCGTACTCGCCGAGGACCCACGGCAGCACGGCGTACGACACCTTGAGCACGTCCCATTCCCCGCGCTCCGCCATGCCGTTGGTGATGTCGATGTCCGCGAAGGTCACATCGATGGCGGGCGCACCGGGGACACGGCCGTGTGCCCACGCGTCGAAGACGAAGGTGTCGTTCGGGCAGGGCGAGTACGCGATCTGCAAGGTCACGGCGTTTCCTCGAGGACGGGGGTGAGCTGCTGGAAGGCGTGCCGCAGCGAGTCCAGGGCCTGGCCGATGCGCCAGGCGGCGCGGTCGCGCGGCCCGACGGGGTTCGAGACAGCGCGGATTTCGAGGACGGGTACCCAGTGGGCCGCGGCGGCCTCGGCCACTCCGAAGCCCTCCATCGCCTCGGCGGCGGCGCGGGGATGACGCCCGGTCAGCTCGGCGGCGCGGGCGGCGGTGCCCGTCACGGTGGAGACGGTGAGGACGGGCGCATGCACGGCGTCCAGGATCTTGGCGACGCGGGCGGCGAGCTCGGTGGGCGGGAGGTGGACACAGCGTCCGAAGCCGAGTTCGTCGACGGGGAGATAGCCCTCGGGGGTCTCGGCGCCGAGATCCGCGGCGACGATGGCGTCGGCGACGACGATCGCGCCGAGGGGCGCGAGTGGCTGGAACCCGCCGCCGATCCCGGCGGAGACGACGAGATCGTACGCATCGGTGGCGAGCGCGGTTGCGGTGCCCGCGGCGGCGGCCGCGGGGCCGACACCGGCGGCGAGTACGTCCACGTCACCGTGGCGGGCGAGTGTGTACGAGCCGGGCAGCTGCCGTGTCTGCGGTACGGGAGCGGTGAGCCCCGCGGCGACGGATTCGGCCTCCGCCGCCACCGCGGTCACCACCAGTACGCGCACAGGAGCCTCCGGGGTTATTCCTTCTCGAACTGGAAGTGCCAGATGCCGATGACCTTCTTGCCGCTGGTCTCCATGATGCTGACCGGAGTCTTGCTGGTGGTCTCGCCTGTCTGCGAAGAGAAGAAGGCGTTGCCGGGGATGGTCCGGTACGACTTCTTGTACGGCTCCTGCTCGACGGGCTGACCGCTGAACAGCAGCGTCCAGCCGTGGTCCGCGATCTCCGGGTCGACGCCCATGCGGACCTTGTCGTCCAGGGCGACCTTGATGGTCTTGGCGGGCTTCTCGGTCAGGCAGCCCTGCAGCAGCGATTCCTTGATCGGCTTGCCGTCGTTGTAGCAGGCCGCCTCGGTGTGGACCGAGTCCGTGCCGACGGTCACGGTCGCGAGCGGGGTCGGCTTGTCGCAGGCGGAGAGTACGAGGAGCCCGGCGGAGACGGCACCGAGAGCGGCAGCGGCCCGGCGGCGCTTGCCCGAGAAGAACGCAACGGTCATGGCTCGAAGGCTATCGGTCGCACCGTCTCCCGCCACGCGGGGGTCACCGTGCCGCGCGTCACGCCGGGCGGCCCGCCCCGGCGGCGGGTTCGTCCTCAATCGCCGGACGGGCTTGAAATTCAAGCCCCGCCGGCGATTGAGGCGCAGGGTCCGGGGCGGAGCCCCGGTGGCTAGGCGACCCGCGTGCGCGGTTGGCTGCCGTGCCGCGCTGCCACCAAAAGGCCCCGGATCGACACACCCGCCCCCACGCCCACGATCCCCGCCGCCACCGACATCCCCAGTACCCCGTTCAGCGGGAGCGCGATGCCGATCGCGCCCCCCACCACCCAGGCCATCTGCAGCAGCGTCTCGGAGCGGGCGAACGCCGAGGTGCGGACCTGTTCCGGCACGTCGCGCTGGATCAGCGCGTCCAGGGACAGCTTCGCCAGGGCCTGGCACAGGCCCGCCGTCGCGGCCAGGACCGCGACCATGCCCGCACCGAAGAACACCGCCGCGGTGATCGCCGCCGCCAGCACCACCGCCTGCACTGTCGCGATGATCATCTCCGGGCCGCGCGCCTTCAGCCAGGCCCCGACCGTCGTGCCGAGCGCATTGCCCACGCCCGCCGCCACGCCCACTATCCCCAGCGAGACCGCCGCGCTCTGCCCGCCCAGCGGATGGTCCCGCAGCAGGAACGCGAGGAAGAAGATCAGAAAGCCGGAGAGGCAGCGGAAGGCGGCATTCGCCTGGAGTCCGTGCAGGACGGACGGACCTACCGTCCGCAGACTGGGCTTCGTCTCCCCGTGCGTCAGCATGTGCGCCTTGCGCTCGCCCTTCGCCGAGTCGACCTTGTGCGGCATCGTGAACGCCCAGTACGCGCCCAGCAGGAACAGCGCGCACGCCCCGTACAGCGGCCACTCGGGCCCCACCTTCTGCAGCCCGATCCCGATCGGCGCCGCGATGCCCGTCGCCACCAGCCCCGCCAGCGTCACCCGGGAGTTCGCCTTCACCAGGGAGAACCCCGGCGGCAGCAGCCGCGGCACGACCGCGCTGCGCACCACTCCGTACGCCTTCGACGCGACCAGCACCCCGAGCGCCGCCGGATACAGCTCGAGCCTGCCCGTCGCCACCGCCCCCGACATCGTCACCGCCAGCACCGCACGCGTGAGCATCGAGCCCGCCATCGCCGCACGGCGGCCGTGCGGGATGCGGTCCAGAAGTGGTCCGATGACGGGAGCCAGCAGGGTGAAGGGCAACATCGTGACCGCGAGGTAGAGCGCGACGCGGCCGCGTGCCTCGTCCGTCGGTACGGAGAAGAAAACCGTCGACGCGAGCGCGACGGTGATCATGACATCGCCCGCGCCATTGACCGCGTGCAGCTCGATCAGCTTGCCCAGGCCCGACTCGCCAGCACCATGCGCGTGCGTCGCCTTGCGGATGCCGCGCGCCGTCCCGGTGAAGGGCAGATGCAGGGCGCGGCCGACCGACCGGCCGGCTCTTCTGAGCTGCCCGGCTCCGTCGGACGACCTCGCGGCTGTCACCCCGTCATAGTGCCCCAAGCCCCGCCCGGGCGAACCGTGATGCGGTGTTGTTAGCCCCTTGTTGGGGCAGGCAGGTGGGCGGGGAGCGGCAGAGGGGGTAGCGTGCGTAGCGCGCCACCGGCGGTTGTTCTTGGCCGCGCGCCTCTCCGGCATCCCGCAGAATGGATGACGGTAGGTGTGCCCGAGACAACTTGGTCCGGGCGCGGACGTCGATGCGGCCCTCCGGTCCGCTCCGCCTGCGGCCCGTACCTCACGTCTCGGCCGGCGCACCCGTGAGACGGCGTAGGAGAGAAGCGAGACCTGTGAGTGCTGCGACGCGAAGCCGTACCCCCGACCGCCTGTGCGCCGAGGCGGTAGATCTAGCCCGGGCGGCTGCCGAGGAGGCCGCGGCCCCGGGAGTGGTGGGCGAGCATGTGTCCCTCGTATCGGAGGGTGACCGGGTCGTCACGCACTTCTTCGAGTGCAAGGAGATGGGCTACCGCGGCTGGCGCTGGGCCGTCACCGTTGCCCGGGCCTCCCGCGCCAAGGTCGTCACCCTCGACGAAACCGTCCTGCTCCCCGGTCCCGACGCTCTCCTGGCGCCCGAGTGGGTGCCATGGAGCGAGCGGCTGCGGCCCGGCGACATGGGCCCGGGCGATCTGCTGCCCACGGAGGCGGACGATCCGCGCCTGGAGCCCGGCTACACCGGCGAGGACGAGCCCCTGCCGAACTCGGTGCTCGCGGACCAGCCGTCGCACGACCTGGCCGAGCGCGTCGAGGCGGAGGACGCGGAGCTCACCGACCGCAGGCCCGCGGATGCCTCCGCCGACAACGCCCGCGGTTCGATCGCGTCGCTCGCCGAAGAGCTCGGCATGCGCCGGGCCAGGGTGCTCTCCCGGTACGGGCTGCGGCTCGGGGCGGAGCGCTGGGAGGACGCCTTCGGACCCAGCACCCCGATGGCGCAGGCGGCCCCCGCGGCGTGCGTGAGCTGCGGCTTCCTGCTTCCGCTGGCGGGTTCGCTGCGGCAGGCGTTCGGAGTGTGCGCGAATGAGTTCTCACCGGCCGACGGCCGGGTGGTGTCCTTGGCGTACGGCTGCGGAGGGCACTCCGAGGCGGCGGTGATGCCGAAGACGCCGAAGCCTCCGCCGCCGGTGCTGGACTCGATGGGCGCGGACGAGTTCCCGCTGCGACCGGTCCGCGACAGCGGCTCGGTCTCGCCGGAACCGGACGGCGAGTCCGAGGATCTCGGCCACTCGTAAGTTTTCGCTGTCCTTCATCGGTCCTCGATGGCCCGCCCGCCGGGGCGGGCCGGTTCGGCGTCCGCCCGACAGGCCTCAAGCCCACTCACCGGGCAGTAACGGCCAACGCCTGCGGCCCACGGTCACCACGGACGCCCGTACGGGGGTACCTTCGGCCGCACAGGCATCGGTGTTAACCGGAGAGAGCGGAGTCGCAGCGTGAGCGTCAGGACGACCGAGTGGGCCGACCCCTTCGGGACGGCGCGGCTGCGGCGCGGGGTGCTCGACGCGTGGGGGGCCAGTCCCGCCCGCTTCCGGGAGGACGCCAACGCCGAGGAGGACCTCGTACTCGGCGGCTACCGGGACCGCCTCGTCGTCGAGCTCGCCCAGAACGCCGCGGACGCCGCGGCGCGAGCAGGTGTGCGGGGCCGGCTCCGGCTGACGCTGCGGCCGGGCACGGCCGACCAGCCTGCCGTACTCGCCGCCGCCAACACCGGCGCGCCGCTGGACGCGACCGGCGTCGAGTCCCTGAGCACCCTGCGCGCCTCGGCCAAGCGCGAGGGCCATGAGGCCGCCGTCGGCCGCTTCGGCGTCGGCTTCGCGGCTGTCCTCGCCGTGAGCGACGAGCCGGCGGTCGTCGGCCGCCACGGCGGCGTGCGCTGGTCCCTCGCGGAAGCCAGGGGACTGGCCCAGCAGGCGGCCCAGGCGAGCCCCGGCCTCGGCGACGAGCTGCGCCGCCGCGACGGTCATGTCCCGCTGCTGCGGCTGCCGCTGCCCGCCGAGGGCACGGCGCCCGAGGGGTACGACACGGTGGTCGTCCTGCCCCTGCGCGACGGCGCCGCGGTCGACCTGGTCGATCGGCTGCTCGCCGGGGTCGACGACGCGCTGCTGCTCACGCTGCCCGGTCTCGCCGAGATCGTCATCGAGACCCCGGACGGCGTACGGGAGTTGAGGCGCTCCGTGCACGGGGCGTACGTACACATCGACGACAGCACCGGCGGCGACCGGCGCTGGCGGGTGGTCAGCCACAGCGGCGGCATCGAGCCCAAGCTGCTTGCGGACCGGCCCGTCGAGGAGCGGCTGCGGCCGCACTGGACCGTCACCTGGGCCGTGCCCGTGGACGACGAGGGCGCGCCCGCCCGTCCGCGCACCGCCCCCGTGGTGCACGCGCCGACACCCACCGACGAACCCCTCGGCGTACCCGCGCTGTTGATCGCCTCGCTCCCGCTGGACACCACCCGCCGCCACCCGGCGCCCGGGCCGCTCACCGACTTCCTGGTGCGCAAGGCGGCGGACGCGTACGCCGAACTGCTCGGCCACTGGCAGCCGGTGAGCGTCGGCACCATCGACCTGGTGCCGGGCCCGCTCGGCAAGGGCGAGCTGGACGGCGCGCTGCGGGCGGAGATTCTGCAGCGGCTGCCGCGCACGGCGTTCCTGGAGGCGGCCGCCCCGCGCGACGTGTCCGGCGAGGACACCGGTCTGCCCGACCGCGAGATCTCCGCCGGGCTGCGCCCCATCGAGGCGGAAGTCCTGGAGGGCGCGGGCGCGGAGACCGTACAGGTGCTGGCCGAGGTCATGCCGAGCCTGCTGCCCGCGGGTCTTGAGCGCCGCGTCGAGCTGCGTACGCTCGGCGTCGCGCGGGTGCCGCTGACCGAGGCGATCGACCGGCTCGCGGGTCTTGAGCGCGAGCCGGGCTGGTGGCAGCGGCTGTACGACAGCCTCGCGGGCGTCGACCCGGACCGGCTGTCCGGGCTGCCCGTGCCACTGGCCGACGGACGTACGACGATCGGGCCCCGGCAGACGCTGCTGCCGCTGGCCGAGACTCCGCCGCAACTGGCCCGGCTCGGCCTGAAAGTCGTCCATCCCGAGGCCGCGCACCCCCTGCTCGAGAAGCTGGGCGCGCTGCCCGCGACACCGCGCGCCGTACTGACGACACCGCAGGTGCGGACGGCGGTGGCGGGCTCGCTGGACGCGGGCGAGGTTTGGTACGACGGAGCCGGGGACGGTGCCGCGCTGGACGCGGACGAGCTCGCGGAAACGGTGCTGGCACTCGTACGGGACGCGGGCCTCGAGCCCGGCGACGAGCCGTGGCTGGGCGCGCTGGCGCTGCCGGACGAGGACGGCGAACTCGCTCCTGCGGGTGAACTGGTCCTCCCGGGCAGCCCGTTCGCCTCCGTGATGAGCGAGGACGAACTGGCGCTGTGCGACGCCGAGCTGGCCGAACGATGGGGTGAGCAGCCGCTCGCCGCGTGCGGTGTGCTGGCGAACTTCGCGCTCGTACGGGCCACGGATGTCGTCCTCGACCCCGATGAACTGGAGCCCCGCGACGGGGACTTCGCCGAGCCGGACGATCCGGGTCTGCTGGACGCGGTCGACGTGTGGTGCGAGGACGTTCTCGACCGGCTGCCGGACACGCCGGTGCCGCCGGTCGCAACCGAGCTGGTCGCGGTGCGCGATCTGGACCTGGTGGACGACGACTGCTGGCCCCAGGCGCTGGCGCTGCTGGCGCAGCCGCCGCTGCGGGACGCGCTGACCCAGTCCGTACGGATCCTGCTGCCGGACGGCACGACGCAGACGGTGGGTCCGTACACGGCATGGTGGCTGCGGGACCATCCGGTCCTGGACGGCCGTCGCCCGGCCGGCCTGCGGGCCTCGGGCGGGGACCCGCTGCTGGAGGGCCTGTACGAGTCCGCCGACACGACGGGCTTCGAGGACACCGAGGTGCTGCGGGCGCTGGGCGTCCGCACGTCGGTCGCCGCACTGCTCGACGAGCCGGGCGGCGCGGCGGAACTCCTCGGCCGCCTTGCCGACCCGGACCGCCCGGTGCGGACGGCCCAGTTGCACGCCCTGTACACGGCGCTGGCGGACCTCGACCCGGAGCAGGTCACGCTCCCGGACGAACTCCGCGCGGTCGTGGACGGCGAGGTCCGCGTGGTCGACGCAGCGGACGCGGTGATCGCGGACGCGCCCGATCTGCTCCCGCTGACGGGCGGCATGCCGCTGCTCCCGGTGTCGCCTTCACGGGCCGCGGACCTGGCGGAGCTCTTCCAGGTCCGCCGGCTGAGCGAGACGGTCACGGCGGAGGTGACGACACCGGGCGAGGAACACGCGGTCCCCGAATCGGTGCACGTCCTCCTCGGCCCGGCCACGCCGTCGACGTACATCGAACACGAGGAACTGATCGCGGGCGGCACGGAACTGGACTGGCGCCGCACCCCGGACGGCGTGATCCACGCGGCGACGCTGGAGGGCGTGGCGGCGGCGCTGGCGTGGGCAACGGGCCAGTGGCCACGCCGCTTCGAGGTGGCGGCACTGCTGGAGGACCCGTCCCGTACGTCCGAACTGGAAACGGCGCGCTGGTTCGACGCGTAGCCCGGGGGGCAACGTCACGCTGCCCCCTACTCGTCGGCAGCCTGTCCGTGCAAGGTCACCCTGCCGATGTTTCGCCCGGCGCCGCCGGGCGTCGGCGGCCGACGAAGAGAACCACTGCTCCTGCGGTCAGTGCTGAAGCTGAGGCCAGGCCCAACGACAACCTGGTCTGCCGCAGGACCTCGAGCACAACCGCTTCATCGCGAACCCAGGATTCTGCATTCCACGCTTCGTCCCGCAGTTCCCATTCGCGTTGCTGGTCTGCGGCCTGATCCGCCTCGCGCAGCCTGCGATCCGCCAGCGCGCGATCTTCGCTCGCGTCGCTTCCGGTCGCCTGGACGAAAGCCCGCTGTCACGGCCACGTGCGCTCAAGGCGGTCATGCCGTACGGCATAGGCGGCGGGGCCGCCCTTCTCGATGGCCCGGTACATCGCGTTGCGGTGTGCGTCGAGCCGCTCGACCATCTCGATACTGCGGAGCTGCTGGTTGTCGAGGTAGAAGAGCACCGCCCCACGCTCTGAAACGGGCTGGATCTCCAGCTCCCGTGTCTTGATCCGGCCGTCCTTCGACAGCGGGACCCAGGACTGGTCGAGGCCGTGGGCGATCCATGAGTTCGTGGCCCGCCGGACCCCCGCGCGCGAGGTTCCGGCGGTTCCGGGAGGCCGCTGTGCGAGCCGGTTCCCGGTCGGCTCAGTGCCGGTGGCCGACCTTCAACTCGCCTATGAATGAGGCCCAGCAGGCTGCCGAGAGGAGCAAGGCCGGACCATGCGGGGCCTTGCTGTCACGGACGGGCACGACGCCGGGGAATCCGTCCGCCACCTCGACGCAGTCGCCCCCTGCCTGATTGCTGTAGCTGCTCTTGCGCCACGCGGCGGCGTTCAGATCGGGACGGGACAGTCGCTGCACGGTAGTTGCCCTCCATCACGGACCGGATCATGTCGAGCGACATGAGCGGGGGCAGGGCTACTGCCCGCAGCCGATCGTAAATCACCGAGTAGCGGCGGACGTCTGCCGGTTCCTCGATAAGTTGTCCGTAGTCCGCGCCCTCGGTGTAGGCCACTTCGGTGCTGTCCGGCAGGGTCAGCACCGAAAGCGATCCGCCCATCGCCTCGTGCTCGCCCTGGTCGAACGGAAGCACCTGCACGGTGATGTGGGGCTCGGCAGCCGCCTCCAGCAGCCGGGCCAACTGGCCCTGCATCACAGCCTTGCCACCGACTGGCCGCTTCAGCACCGCTTCGTCCAGGACCACCCACAGGTTCGGGCGGTCGGGCGAACCGAGCCTTTGCTGCCGTCCCATTCGTGCGGTGACACGCTCCTCCAGCTGCTCCTCGCTGCTGAGCAGCGCGTCGAGCCGCAGGACGGCCCGAGCGTACTCCTCGGTCTGCAACAGGCCCGGCACCACATGCGCCGCGTACTGCCCGATGGACACCGCCCGCGCCGAGTGCGCCATGAACGCCCGCGACCAGTCGGGGAACGCCTCGCGGTAGACGTAGGGCCACAGGTCCACCAGCAGGTTGTCCGCCCCGAGGGCCGCGTCGAGCGCCCGTGCCAGCTCCAGCGTCGGTTTCGCCCCCGACGAGCGCTCGATCTGTGTGATCCGGGTGCTCACCACATGCGTCCTGGCGCCCAGTTCGGCCTGGGTCAGCCCGGCGGCCGTACGGAGTCTGCGGACACGTGAGCCGAAGAGCGCAGCCATCGACTCCTCGGGCTGAATTCCTTTGGCCATGGACTCACTTCCGTTCCTTACCGCTTTCGATGTAAGGCGTAATCACCTTCCGAGCGTAGGCGCGCCGGACGATTCTTGAGCACGGAACGTCACGACCCGTACACGCTGCGGGCGCTGTGGGTCGTGCGATGCATCGACGGACTGGGATGGACGGCACGTGCTGAAGACCATGGACATGTCGGGCGACGGCCCGGAGCGCGAGACGGAATCGGCCGTAGGGGTGCTCGGAGAGGAAGCCCACGACGCCGGGGCCGAAGACCACACGTTCGCCGCACAGTTCACCTCGTCGGCCCGGGGAGCCCGGCTCACCCGGCGGCTGGCAGTGCGGCGCCTGGAGGAGTGGGGACATCCGCCCACGTCGGACCTCTCCTGCACCGTCGCCCTGTTGGTGGCGGAACTCGCCACCAACGCCGTACGCCACGGGCGAGTGCCAGGGCGCGATTTCAGGCTTCGCCTGAGCTCGGATGTGCGGCGAGGTCTGATCCGTATCGAGGTGTCGGACGCGTCCTCGGACCGGCCCCCGACCCATGCGGCCGTGCCGTCTCCCGACGACGAGTCAGGGCGCGGTCTGCTTCTCGTGGACATGCTGGCCACCCGTTGGGGTGTCACGCCGCGTGTTCCCCTCGGCAAGGTCGTCTGGGCGGAGGTGGCGGTGCGGCCATGAGGCCTTCGGGTGAACCGCCACCCCCTGTTCGGCCAGAGCTCCTCATCGATGCGCCCGCCGCGATGGCGGCGGGGCGGTATCAGGGGCCGCCATGACCCTCCGCATCGCGCGCGAAGTGGACCTCACTGTTGCCCGATTGCGCAATTGGTCACACTTTGCCCCCGGACTTCTGCTAATCCTATGACCCTGGTTCCGGGCGTCAGCCCGTCGCAGCGCAAGCGCGCGCTGTACGGAGGGATACACGTGAGCACGACATCACGGGAAGCGGTCGTCGCCGACGAGCAGAAGGCCGTGCACCGAGCCTACGACTGTTACGAGGCCCGCCTTGCGGAGATTGCCGAACAGTCGCCCGCCTCGGCGGCAGCCAGCGGCAAGGACGCCATCGCGGCCCGCAAGGAGGCCGAGGCCAGGGCCGAGGAGTACGGCGGTCTGGGTGAGGAAGCCCTGGTCGTCAGCAGGGTTGACGTACAGGAGCCGGGCACGAAGGAGTCCGAGACCTTCTACATCGGGCGCCGCGCCGTGTCCGATCCCAGGACCCGGGACCAGGTGGTGGTCCTCTGGACGACCGAGCTGGCCAAGAAGTGGTACAACGCGCAGCCGGAGGAACCCGGGGAGGTGCGCCTGCGGCGGCAGTTACGTTGTGCGCAGCGGACGGTCGAGGACTATCTGGACGAGATATCCCCGCCTCCCGCACCCGGTGGTCAGAGCATGGCAGCCCCCGTCACCCGCGACGACACGGTGGCTCCGCCGCGTACTGCCTTCGACCATGTGCCGGAGACGGCCCCCGCGGGGCACCGCATTCCCGAAATCGCCCCCGCCGAGGACCCCGTACTCTCCCGGGTCCCGTCACCTCGTGAAGCCGGCCGACGGCGCAGGAAGAAGCCGCAGCGTGTGGACGAGTTCCTGCTCCGGGAACTCCGCCGGTCCCGCAGCGGACGGATGCGGGACATCGTCGAGACGATCCGGCGTGACCAGATGGCTCTGGTCACCGGTTCACCGGCGGACGTGCTCGTGATCCAGGGCGGCCCGGGCACCGGAAAGTCCGCGGTCGGACTGCACCGGGTGACCTGGCTCGTGAACAACGACCACTTCCGCCCACAGGACATCCTGGTGGTGGGACCGCACCAGAACTTCCTGGAGTACGTGGGCCGGGTGCTGCCCACGCTCGGTACCCGCAATGTCAACGCCGTTCAGCTCTCGCGCCTCTGGCAGGGTGATGTCAGCGGCACCGATTCCCCCAAGGCGAGGCTGGTCAAGTCCGACGACCGGATGGCGACCGTGCTGCAACGCCGCGTGGAGAGCGAGTGCAGGCCGGAAGCACTGGACTCCCTGACCACCGCACCCTCGCACGACAGTGACGAGCCGGCGTTCACCGTGGCCGTGGGCAGCACGATGCTGCGCCTGCCTCGCTCAGAGGTGCTCGACCTTCTGCGCGAGGTGCGCGAGGGCACCGGTGCCTACCGCGCGCGCCGGGACCGCTTCCGGGCTCTGCTGGTCGACCGGCTGCTGGGCGAACTGGTCCGGCTGGCGCCGCGGCGCGGCGGGGACACGACGGTGCGCCGGGACCTCGAACGCCACCGGCAGGTCACGGCACTTGTCGACCGGACCTGGCCGGCGTTGAGTCCGGAGGAAGCTCTGCGGAGTCTGCTCAACTCGCCCGACAAGCTGCGGGAGTGCGCGTCGCAGGTCCTCGGCGACAGTGAACAGGCCGCGTTGCAGAGGCCGAGGGCCGAAAGCGCGGCGGAGGAAGCCTGGACCCTCGACGATCTGGTGTGTCTGGAGGAGCTGCGCTTCCTCCTCGCCGGTGAGGCCCCGCAGCGGTACCGTCACATCGTCGTCGACGAGGCGCAGGATCTGACGCCGATGCAGGCGAGGTCGTTGCAGAGGCGTTGCCCGACCGGATCGATGACCGTACTCGGCGACTTGGCACAGGCCACCGGTCCTCACACGTACGCCGCATGGGGCCGGTTGGGCGGGCTCCTTTCAGGCCGGGGTGCCTGGCATGTGGCGGAGCTGAACACCAGTTACCGCGTGCCCGCTCAGATCATGGAGTTCGTGGCTCCCCTGGCCCTGGCGGTCGCGCCGTCGCTTCCGTACCCGGTCGCTGTCCGCCGGGCCGACGGGGAAGCTGTACGGCTGGTTCCGACGACACCCTGGGAGCTGTTGGACGAGACGGTGACCCGCACGGCCCAGCTCGTAGGTACTGACGACGGGCGGTCCCTGAGATCGGTCGCCGTCATCGTGCCCGACGACTCCGACTGGCTGGACGAGGTCCGCGGCCGGGTGGAGCGGGCGGACGGTATGACCCCGGAGCGGCTGCACGCCGTGTCCGTGCTGGCCGCGGCCGAGGCGAAGGGCATGGAATTCGACCATGTCCTGGTCCTGGATCCGACGACCATTGCCGATCGCGGACCCGCAGGTCTGCGCCAGCTGTATGTGGCCCTGACCCGCAGTACCCAGACTCTGACCGTTCTCCACACTTCACCGCTGCCGGAGGCGCTCATGGGAGGCCGCGACAATGCGGCTGAAGCGCCTTCCAATCCCGAGGTGCCCGGGGAAACCCACGGGTCCGGAGGGGGCGGCACGTCCGGCACGTCCCGCCCGCCAGGGCTGGCGGTCGGCGACAACGTCCGGGTGCGGGTACTCGGCCCCGGCCCCGGCTCACACTGGAGGGTCCAGGCTCTCTCGCCCCCTACGGAGCGCAGGCTTTTCCTCGTTCTTCGTCACGGCTCACCGGCCCCCTCTGTCGGATCGAAGCTGGACGCCTGGGTGATCCGCAACGAAGCACGGGTGAGCCTGATCTCGGCCAGCGACTTCGGCCGCAAGCCCATCTCGGCCGGCATGGCGGCACGTTACGAGGCGGCGCTCGGCGTTCTGGGCGACATCGTTCGCGGCGACACGGTCCCGCCGGATGCCACGGCCCGGCTTTCGGAGCTGAGAGGCATGGCGAACCGCTGCCTGCGCCGGGACCAGGCCGACTGGCTCAGTGTCTGGCACCTGCTCGGATCTCCGGACGCGGGACGACTGGGAGCTCTGCGCGACCTCGCGCAGAGCACTCGTGACGCGGTCATGTCCGGTGAGGTCACTCCGGGGACCAAAGCTTTGTCGGACGTTGAGCGAAGCGGCTGGGCCCTCACTCTGTCCGAAGCCCGGGAACGTCTGCGGGGACTCATCGGCACCACCGCAGTAACCGACGTCGTACCTGCCCCCGAGCCCGAGGTCGCACGCGACACGCCATCCGAGCCCAGCAGCCCGCCGGAAACAGGACCTGAGAAGGAGCCCGAAGTGCACGCCATCGCCCCCAGGAACGACGAAGAAGCGACACCTGGCCGACGGGCAGGCGAGGAGAGCCTTCAGCGCGAGTTGACGATCGCTTCGGAGGCCGACCGCAACTGCAACACCCATGAGGCGGTGCGCCACGAGTTGAAGGCCGCTCTGCTCAGGGCAGGGTTGAAACCGTCCGACTCGTCCTTCATCGACGTCAGCCTCGTCGGTCAGGATGGTCTCTTTCTCTACGAAGTCCTTGGTGCTGGACGCTCTGCCTACCCGGACCTCCGTGCCGGAGCCACGCGGCTGCTGGAGATCAACCACACTCTGCCGAAAACCGCCGATCGTCTGTACCTGGTGCTTTCCGAACCGCCCGCCGAAGGCTGGGCGGCCGACACCGTGAGAGGGGTATTCGGGGTCCACGTCGTGTGGAGTACGACGGACGGCTGGGGCGGAGAGGACAAGGAGATCGCGCTCGGCGCCGGCAACGGCCCGGTGGCGCCTGTGCTCTGAGGCGGCGCCGGTTGGACGCGAGAGGTCTGACCGCCATTTCGCGGCTGGTGTCCGAGCCAGGACCCCGGGCCGTTTCACGGCGGCCGTAGACGCCCCAGCCACCTGTCCTTCTCATTATTATCCGACTGCCCTGTCGCTGAAATACCCGTCCGGCGGCACTGTGAAACAGCGCAGTGATGCAATGAGGGGATGCGAGAGTCGCAGCTGATTTCCCTTCAAAAATACTCTGCTTCCTTCGGGTTGTGCTCAGCTATGACCATCTAGGCCGAAGTGTGCCCATCATAAGAACAACCGCATGGGCCGAATTGCAGCCCTGCAATGACGGAACGGGAGATCACACATGGCTGAAGAAGTCGTGGCCACATTCGCTGGTCCGCTGAACTCATTCTCCATCAACCTCAATCTCAGCAACGCGAGTGCATCTGAAGTCCAATCGGTGGGCATCAGCGGCCGTACGGCCAAGTTCCCTGTCACCTGGGACAGTATGGGCAGCTTCGCAGGCCCCGCGACGCTCACGAGCACGGCCGGTGTGGACACCGAGGTTGTGGTCGCGAATTTCTCCGGTTTCGCACCCGGAGAGCAGGTGTCGTTCACCGGAGTCGATCCAGATTTCACCGGCTCCCCGTCAGCCGGGGTGAGGGTCCTCGACATGTCCGGGGCCCGGGCTTTCGTACAGTTCGCGGACGGTACAACTGGCTTCGGTGAGTTCGAGGCGACCACCGCGGGAACACTCCGCGCGGTCATCTCGAAGTAGCCGAGCAGGCGAGTGGCCGAGGGGGATCCTCCCCCTCGGCCTTTTGGGTGAGCAGCAGTCGTCGAGTTCCGCGTCGGCCCACTGGCCTCAGGAACGTGAAGTGAATCTGGCGCGCGATCGCTTTCGGGATCCCCGCCGGGGACATTGCTGTCACGGACCGGCACGACGCCGGGCATGTTCGCTGAAGCGGCGCTGCGCCATGGGCAAAGGCCTTTCCTACGCCGCGAACCTCCGGTCCACCACCCGCCACGCCACCTCCAGCAGCGCCGCCCCCGCCGCCGCGATCCCCACCGCCGCCCACGGCATCGTCGTCCCCACCAGCTTCAGCGCGAAGAAGTGCTGCAACCACGGGACCACCAGGACCAGCAGGAAGCACGCCACCATCGCCGCCACCAGGCAGACCCGCCACCATGTGTACGGGCGGGCGATGATCACCAGGACCCACATCGAGACCAGGAACAGCGTCAGGGTCGCCGCGCTCGTCTCCGCGTCGAGTGATCCCGGGCCGCTGTAGTGGGACCTTGCCAGCAGATACGTACAGAACGTGGCCGCCGCCGCGATCGCGCCCGCCGGGAGCGCGTACCGCATCACCCTGCGTACGAAGTTCGGCTTCGCGCGTTCCTTGTTCGGCGCCAGCGCCAGGAAGAACGCCGGGACCCCGATGGTCAGCGTCGACAGCAGCGTCAAGTGCCGTGGCAGGAAGGGGTATTCGACCTGGGTGCACACCACCAGGATCGCCAGCAGCACCGAGTAGACCGTCTTCGTCAGGAAGAGCGTGGCGACGCGCGTGATGTTGCCGATCACCCGGCGCCCCTCCGCCACCACCGAAGGCAGCGTCGCGAAGCTGTTGTTGAGGAGCACGATCTGGGCCACCGCCCGCGTCGCCTCCGAGCCCGAGCCCATGCTCACGCCGATGTCCGCGTCCTTCAGCGCCAGCACGTCGTTGACGCCGTCGCCGGTCATGGCGACCGCATGGCCACGCGACTGCAACGCGCCGACCATGTCGCGCTTCTGCCGCGGAGTGACCCGGCCGAAGACCGAGTTCGCGTCCAGCGACGCGGCCATCGCGGCCTGTTCCGTGGGGAGCCGCCGCGCGTCCACCGTGTCCTGCGCGCCCGGCAGGCCGAGCTTTCCGGCCACCGCGCTCACCGACACCGCGTTGTCGCCGGAGATGACCTTGGCGTGGACATTCTGCTCGTCGAAGTAGCGAAGGGTGTCGGCCGCATCCGGCCGCAGCCGCTGCTCCAGGACGACCAGCGCGGCCGGCTGCGCCCCCGCGCCGACCGAGGGCGCGTCGAGGTCGCCCGCCGCCCGGGCGAGCAGCAGCACCCGCAGGCCCTGCTCGTTGAGCTGATCGATCTCGGCCAGGGTGGCGTCGCCCGTCGGCAGGAGCACATCGGGTGCGCCGAGGAGCCAGGTGGAACTCTCGCCGTGGCCATCGCTGAAGCTCGCGCCGCTGTACTTGCGCGCCGAGGAGAACGGCAGCGACTGAGTGCACCGCCAGTCCTCGTTGTCCGGATACGCGTCGATGATCGCCTGCAAGGAGGGGTTCGGCCGCGGATCGGACTCACCGAGTGCGCCGAGGACCTTCTGTACGTAGCTCTCGTCCGAGCCGCCCAGCGGGCGCAGCTCGGTGACGTCCATGCCGCCCTCCGTCAGCGTGCCCGTCTTGTCGAGGCAGACGACGTCGACCCGCGCCAGACCCTCGATCGCGGGCAGTTCCTGCACGAGGCACTGCTTGCGGCCGAGCCGGATGACGCCGATCGCGAAGGCGACCGACGTCAGCAGCACAAGCCCCTCGGGGATCATCGGCACGATGCCGCCGACGGTCCTGGCCACCGAGTCCTTGAAGTCGTTGTTCTTGACCACCAGCTGGCTGATGACGAGCCCGATCGCGGTCGGGATCATCATCCAGGTCACGTACTTGAGGATCGTGCTGATGCCGTTGCGCAGCTCGGAGTTGACGAGCGTGAAGCGCGACGCCTCCTCCGCGAGCTGCGCCGCATACGCCTCGCGCCCCACCTTCGTCGCCGTGAACGCTCCGCCGCCCGCGACCACGAAGCTGCCCGACATCACCCGGTCGCCGGGTTGCTTGGGCACCGGGTCGGCCTCACCCGTCAGCAGCGACTCGTCGATCTCCAGGCTGTCCGCCTCCGCCACCTCGCCGTCCACGACGACCTCGTCGCCGGGCCCGAGTTCGACGAGGTCCCCGAGGACGATCTCGGTCGTGGAGACCGCCGCGGCTGTACCGTCGCGCCGTACCGTCGGCTTGGCCTCGCCGATGAGCGCGAGCGCGTCCAGCGTTTTCTTGGCGCGCAGCTCCTGGATGATGCCGATGCCGGTGTTGGCGATGATCACGTAGCCGAAGAGGCTGTCCTGGAACGGCGCGACGAAGAGCATGATCAGCCACAGCACGCCGATGATGGCGTTGAAGCGGGTGAGCACGTTCGCGCGGACGATCTCGGTGAGGGAGCGCGAGGAGCGGACGGGTACGTCGTTGACCTCGCCCCGCGCGACCCGCTCGGCGACCTCCGCCGTCGTCAGTCCGCTCGCCCGTGGCGCGAGGGCGGACTCGGGCAACTTTCTCGGGTGTACGGGATCCAGTTCGGCACCCGCGTCGATGGAGGGTCCGCCCGGCTCGGGGCCGTCCGCGTCGATCCTCGACCGCTGAGTCATGGTTTCGACGGTACGGCCGGAATGGCCGGTTCACCCGCCGAGTGCGCCCGGGATCAGACCTCGGTAGGAAGCGAATCGTCCCCTGGCACCACGAGTCGTCCCCCGGCTCCACAACGCCCGGCTCCAGGAACGCCCGGCTCTACGAACTCCAGGCACCACGAGCGGCGCGGTACGGGCTACGTGCCCTGGCCCCGCTCGCCTTCGTCGCTCGGTGCGGACGGTCCCGCGGCCCGCGACGACTCGGCAGCCACGGCCGTCTCCGCGGACTGCGCGCGCTTGATCGCCGCTTCCCGCCCCCGTACGTACCAGATGCCGATCAGGCCAAGACCGCCACCGGCCAGGCAGGTCCACACCCACCACATCAGATCGCGCTCGGCGAACCAGTTGTAGAACGGGATCTGGACCAGGAAGAGGACGAACCAGAGGATCGTGCCGCCGGTGATGGTGGCGACGACCGGCCCCTCAAGGGGCTCGGGTGCCTCGTGCTTGGGGGTCCACTTCGCCATGCGCACAGTGTAGGCGGCGGTCGTTTACGCCCAGTGGGCACAGCCGTCTGCGCGCGAAGATAGCGATCTCCCTCTGATGTGTTCATACTGAATCGGTTTTTCCCGTGACCGGAATTCTTCGTACAAACCGCCAAGATCGCATCTGATGAGGACCCCCGCATGACCCCCTCGGCCCCTGCCGCGGCCCCCGCCTCCCAGCCGCCGGCTCCCGAGCATCAGCCGATGGGTGCTCTCGGCAGCCTGGACCGTTTCTTCAAGATCTCGGCGCGCGGCTCCACCGTCTCCCGCGAGATCCGGGGCGGATTCGCCACCTTCTTCGCGATGGCGTACATCGTCGTGCTGAACCCGATCATCCTCGGCAGCGCGAAGGACATGTACGGGCACCAGCTCGACGCCGGCCAGCTCGTCACCGCCACCGTGCTTACCGCCGCCTTCTCCACGCTCCTCATGGGCGTCATCGGCAATGTCCCGATCGCGCTCGCGGCCGGGCTCGGCGTGAACACCGTCGTGGCTCTGCAGCTCGCGCCCCGGATGTCCTGGCCGGACGCGATGGGCATGGTCGTGCTCGCCGGCTTCGTCGTGATGCTGCTGGTCGCCACCGGTCTGCGCGAGCGCGTCATGAACGCGGTGCCGCGCAGCCTGCGCAAGGGCATCGCGATCGGCATCGGCCTCTTCATCATGCTGATCGGCCTGGTCGACTCGGGCTTCGTCGCCCGTGTCCCCGACGTCGCCAAGACCACCGTCCCGCTTCAGCTGGGCGTCGGCGGTCATCTGGACGGCTGGCCGGTCCTCGTCTTCGCCCTCGGTGTGCTGCTCACGCTCGCGCTGATCATCCGCAAGGTGCCGGGCGCGATCCTGATCTCCATCGTCACGATGACGATCGTCGCGATCGTCATCAACGCCGTGGCGACGGTCCCGAGCTGGGGTCTGACCACACCCACCTGGCCGGGCAACCCCGTCGCGTCCCCCGACTTCGGCCTGGTCGGCCGGATCAGCCTGTTCGGCGGCTTCGGCAAGGTCGGCTATCTGACGGGCGTGCTGTTCGTCTTCACCGTGCTGCTGTCCTGCTTCTTCGACGCGATGGGCACGATCCTCGGCGTCGGCGACGAGGCCGGACTGATGGACAAGGACGGCAACCTCCCCGGCATCAACAAGGTGCTCTTCGCCGACGGCATCGCCGTCGCCGCGGGCGGCGCCACCTCGTCCTCGGCCTCCACCTGCTTCGTGGAGTCCACGGCGGGCGTCGGCGAGGGGGCCCGCACGGGACTTGCCTCCGTCGTCACGGGTGCGCTGTTCTCGGCGGCGCTGTTCCTCACGCCGCTCGCCACGATGGTTCCGTCCCAGGCGGCCACGCCCGCGCTGCTGGCGGTCGGTTTCCTGATCCTGGCCGGTTCGGTCCGGGACATCGACTGGGACGACTTCACCGTCGCCGTGCCGGCCTTCCTGGCGATGGTGATGATGCCGTTCACGTACTCCATCACGAACGGGATCGGCATCGGCTTCATCACCTTCAGCCTGCTGCGGCTGGTGGCCGGGCGGGGCCGCGAGGTGCCCGTGGCGATGTACGTCGTCTCCGCCGTGTTCGTCTTCTACTACGCGATGCCCGCGCTGGGCCTCACGTAGGGCGCGTACGCCGCTTCATCCACGCCGCTTCACGCGCGGCCGATCACGCGCGGCCGTAGAACTTCTCTGTCTCGTCGACGGCCGCCTTGAAGCGTTCGTCGAAGTCGTCGCGGATGAGCGTCTGGACCACATAGTCCTGGACGCTCATTCCGCGTCTGGCGGCATGGTGCCTGAGCCGGTCGAGGAGCTCACCGTCTATCCGCAGGCTGAGGACTGTCGATCCCATGTCGACCAGCGTTGCCGGACGGCCACGGCCAGTGCATCACTTTCCGGATATGTCTCACTCATATGAGTGATGAACTGATCTCGTATCGGTGCCCGCCGCCAGTGCCCGCAATTCACGACTGGTCTTTAGGTTGGGTAATGAGTTATGCTAACGAACATGCCAGACCTGTCCCACGGTAATGACGCCGACGTCGCCGCCGTGAACTCTCTTCGCTCGGCCGTGATGCGGCTGGGCCGACGCCTGAAGCATCAGCGCGTCGACGAATCGCTGAGCCCCACCGAGATGTCGGTGCTCGGCACCCTCGCCCGCTGCGGCTCGGCCACCCCCGGTGAGCTGGCCCGCAAGGAGCACGTCCAGCCGCCGTCCATGACCCGGATCGTGGCACTGCTCGAAGCCAAGGGACTGGTCCGGCTGGAGCCGCACCCCGATGACCGCCGGCAGAAGGTGGTCAGCCAGACCGAGCAGGCCGAAGCCATGCTCGAAGAGAGCCGCCGGAGGCGGAACGTCTGGTTGGCCTCGCTCGCCGAGGGCCTGGACGAGGACGAGTGGGCGAAGCTGCGCGCAGCCGCCCCTGTACTGGAGAAGCTCGCGCACCTGTAGAGACCAAACTGAGGAGGCGAACCCTTTTGAGTTCGGGACCCGGAGCACACTCCGCACCCGCACCCTCCCCTACAACCATGTTCAGCTCGCTGAAGATCCGTAACTACCGGCTCTTCGCCACCGGGCAAGTCGTTTCCAACACCGGCACCTGGATGCAGCGCATCGCCCAGGACTGGCTGGTGCTGACACTGACGGGATCCGCGTCCGCCGTCGGCATCACCATCGCGCTGCAGTTCCTGCCGATGCTGCTCTTCGGACTGTACGGCGGGGTGCTCGCCGACCGGCTGCCGAAGCGGCCGCTGCTGCTGGCCACCCAGTGCGCGATGAGCCTCACCGGTCTCGCCCTCGCCGTCCTCACCCTCAGCGGGCACGTCCAGGTCTGGCACGTGTACCTCACGGCCTTCCTGCTCGGCCTCGTCACCGTGATCGACAACCCGGCCCGGCAGTCCTTCGTCGCCGAGATGGTCGGCCCCGAGCAGCTCGCCAACGCGGTCAGCCTCAACTCCGCCAACTTCCAGTCCGCGCGCCTCGTCGGTCCCGCCGTCGCCGGTGTGCTGATCACCGCCGTCGGCAGCGGCTACGCCTTCCTCTTCAACGGCCTGTCGTTTCTCGCCCCCATCGTCGGCCTGCTGTTGATGCGCCCCGGCGAACTGCACAAGGTCGAGCGCGCGCCGCGCGGAAAGGGTCAGCTGCGGGAGGGGCTGAAGTATGTCGCGGGCCGACCGGAGCTGATCTGGCCGATCGTCCTCGTCGGCTTCATCGGCACCTTCGGCTTCAACTTCCCGATCTGGCTGTCGGCCTTCGTGAACGACGTCTACCACTCGGGCGCGAGCACATACGGCCTGCTCAACACGCTCATGGCCGGCGGCTCCCTGGCCGGCGCCCTGCTCGCGGCCCGGCGTGGCACCTCGCGGCTGCGGGTGCTCGTGGGAGCCGCGGTGCTCTTCGGCCTACTGGAGATCGTGACCGCGTTCGCGCCGCAGTTCTGGATCTTCGCGGTGTTGTTGGTGCCGATCGGGATGTTCGGCCTGACGGTCAACGTCACGGCCAACTCCAGCATTCAGATGGCGACGGAACCGGCCATGCGAGGCCGCGTGATGAGCCTGTTCATGATGGTCTTCGTCGGCGGTACGCCGATGGGCGCACCCCTCGTCGGCTGGATCACGGACACCTACGGACCGCGGATCGGCTTCGCGGCGGGCGGCACGGTGGCGCTGATCGCGGCGATCGGAGTCGGCGTGATGCTCGCCCGGGTGGGCGGGCTGCGCCTGAAAATAGATCTGCGGCGGGGACGCCGGCATGTGGAGTTCGTACCGCGGGAGCAGCTGGCGCCGGCCGCGTGAGCCTGTCCCGGGCCGGGCCCCCGGCTTGTCCCGGGCCCGACCCCCGGCCGGCCTCAGCTGTACCGGCCGGTCCCGTACGGCCCCGGCCGGTTCCGTCGGTCCCGTACGGCCCCGGTTTGGGCCAGACTCGGATCATGAGACTCTTCGCCGCCGTTCTGCCGCCCGCCACGGCAGTCGACGAACTCGTCCGTGCCGTCGACCGGTTGAGAACCCTGCCCGGCGCGGACGACCTGCGCTGGACCGGCCGGGCGGGCTGGCACTTCACGCTCGCCTTCATGGGCGAGGTCGACGACGGCCTGCTGCCCGAGCTGCACGAGCGGCTCGGGCGGGCCGCCCACAGGTCCTCCCCCTTCCCGCTCCGTCTCCACCAGGGTGGCCGGTTCGGGCACCGGGCGCTGTGGTCCGGCGCCGCGGGCGGTCTGGAGGAGATGAATCTGCTCGCGGAACGCGCGGACGCGGCGGCGCGGCGGGCCGGGGTCAGCATGGAGGAGCACCGCCGTTTCCACCCGCATCTCACGATCGCCCGCAGCCGCCACGACGCCGATCTGCGCCCGTACGTCGAGAAGCTCAGCGGCTTCGAGGGCACGCCCTGGGAGGTGGCCGAGCTCGTGCTCGTACGCAGCAACCTGCCGGTGAGCGGGGTGAAGGGCGAGGAGCCGCGCTACGAGACGGTCGGTGCCTGGCCGCTCGGGCGGGCCGGTTAGTCTCAAAGCGTGAATCCCAAGACCAGAAACCAGATCATGGCCGGCGTGCTTGTGCTGATGTTCGCGATCATCGCCGTCACGGCCCTGGTCGGACGGTAGGGCCCAGGTCGGTCAGTGGACCTGACCGACCACCACGCCCGGCGTGCCGCCCGCTACCAGGCGAAGGCCTCGGGGGACGGTCCAGGACCGGGGAAGATCTCGTCGAGACCCGACAGCACGTCGTCGCTCAGCTCGAGCTCGGCGGCGCGCAGCGCGGACGCCAGCTGGTCCGCCGTACGCGGCCCGACGATCGGCCCGGTGACTCCCGGCCGGGTGAGCAGCCAGGCCAGCGCGGTCTCGCCCGGCTCGAGGCCGTGCTTGTCGAGGAGATCCTCGTACGCCTGGACCTGTGCCCGAACGGCGGTGTTGGCGAGCGCGTCGGCGCTGCGGCCGCTCGCCCGCCGCGCTCCCGCGCTCTCCTTCTTGAGCACACCGCCGAGCAGCCCGCCGTGCAGCGGCGACCAGGGGATGACCCCGAGGCCGTACTCCTGCGCGGCCGGGATGACCTCCATCTCGGCGCGGCGCTCGGCGAGGTTGTACAGGCACTGCTCGCTGACAAGGCCGTACGAACCGAGGCGGCGGGCCGTCTCATTGGTCTGGGCGATCTTCCAGCCGGGGAAGTTGGAAGAGCCCGCGTAGAGGATCTTGCCCTGGTGGATGAGGACGTCGATCGCCTGCCAGATCTCCTCGACAGGCGTGCGCCGGTCGACGTGATGGAACTGGTAGAGGTCGATGTAGTCCGTCCGCAGCCGCTTGAGGCTGGCTTCGACGGCGCGGCGGATGTTGAGTGCGGAGAGCCGGTCGTGATTGGGCCAGGGCTCGCCGTCGCCTGCCATGTTCGCGTAGACCTTGGTGGCGAGGACGACCTTGTCACGGCGCTCGCCGCCCTTGGCGAACCAGCTGCCGATGATCTCTTCGGTACGGCCCTTGTTCTCGCCCCAGCCGTAGACATTGGCGGTGTCGAAGAAGTTGATCCCCGCGCCGAGCGCGGCGTCCATGATGGTGTGGCTGTCGGCCTCGTCGGTCTGAGGCCCGAAGTTCATCGTCCCGAGGACGAGTCGGCTGACCTTGAGTCCGGTGCGTCCGAGCTGTGTGTACTTCATGGGCACCAAGCCAACGCCTTGGAGCACGCTCCAGGCAAGGACGGCCGCGTGGTCAGTCGCGGGGGAATTTGTCGGTGGAGAGGGTGAGGCCGAGGGGCGTGCTGCTGAGGTCGAGGGGCTGCCCGAAGGCGACCTTCGTCTCAGTCATGTAGTCCCCGTCCTTGGGCTGGGTGTGGAGGAGGCACTTGCCGCTGTACGGGTCGACGATCAAAAAGACGGGGACTTCGGCGACGGCGTAGGCGATCTTCTTCGGGCCGTAGTCGTTGAGTGCGGTGCCCTTGGAAATCACCTCGGCGATGAACTCCACGTCCTCGGAGCGCCAGCGGCCTCGGCTGTCCTGCACCGCTCCGTCGCGGAGCTTTGCCACGTCGGGGCAGAAGCCGTTCTCCGGGCCGGGGAAATCGATGCGCACGTCCGACAGCACCTCGACATCCATGCCGAACTTGTCTTCCAGTGCTCTGACGATCCTGCGGATGATCTCCCAATGGACTTTCCGCTGCGGCGACATGAAGACGATTCCCCCGACGATCTCTACCTTGATTCCTTCGGGGACGGGCATCTGCTCAAGCCTCTCGAACCACTCGTCCAAGCGCTCGGCGTTGTCGTCGGCCATGTCGATCCTGCCGCTCTCTACGACGGTCATCGTGGCGCTCCTCCCCGCTGCAGCGGGGTCGCATGCAGCCGCGCAGTCAACGATACGCACGGTGACCGGGACACGCCCGTGACGAGAACTCGTCACGCGCCGCCGAACCAGCCCGCGGCGTCCAGCCGGAAGGCCTCGGCCGGGACCACCGTACGCAGCGCCTCCTCGATGTCGGCCACGCGCCTCGCGCCCAGCGCGCCGGCCCACTCCGCCCGCAGTTCGTCGAAGATCGCCGCCGAGCGGGCGAGGGCGTCCAGGCCGTGCGGGGTGAGGCGGACGAGCTTGCGGCGCGCGTCGCCCGGGTCGTCGGCCCGTACGGCGTAGCCCAGGGTCACGAGCCGGTCGACCGTCTTGCCGGCCGCCTGCTTGGAGACACCGAGCCGTCGGCCGATCTCGCTCGCGGTCGCGCCGCCCGCGCCGATCGCCTGCATCGCGAAGCCGTACGCGGGCCGAACGTCCGGGTGTCCCTGCTCGGCCAGTTCGGCGTGGAGCCGGTCGATGAGGGACCGGAACCCCGCGAAGAGGAGCAGGGGCAGCTCGTAACCGGGCGTGTCCTCACGGCTGTTGCGGATATCGACAACCTGGTTTACCTTTTTTTCGTCAACCACGTTGTCCATCGTAGGGGGAAAGTCGTGTTCGTCGATCACACCTTGGAGTCCGCCCCGGCCGCGTCGCGCCGCTCGTTGGAGGCGGTGACCCGGAGCATGGGGCACTTGCCGTCGGCCGCCGCCCGGCTGGCCACCTCGCCGCATCTGCTCGACGGCTTTCTGAAGCTCAGCGCGATGTTCGAGCAGACGACGCTGGATCCGATCGCGCGCGAGGTGGTCGTGATGACCGTCGCGGCACGCAACGAGTGCCATGTGTGCGTGGCGATCCACACCAAAAGACTGACGGGGCTGGGGGCGGGCGACGACATCATCTCGGCACTGCGGGAGCAGCGGCCTTTGGATGACGAACGCCTCGAAGCGGTACGGCGGTTCACGCTGGAGGTGCTGCGTACGGCCGGGGGAGTGGGCGACGAGGAACTGCGCGCGTTCCTGTCCCGCGGCCACACGGAGCAGAACGCTCTGGAGGTGGTCATGGGTATCGGGACGTACACGATGTCGACGCTGGCCAACCGCCTGACGCGGGCTTCCGGGTGATTGCCCCGGCCGGATGTGGTCGTTGCGTACAAAAGTTCATGGCGTCGAGCCTTGCATTCTTGAGGTGCACCTGCCGCAATGACAGCAGTCACTGACTGCCCGTCAGGCCCGGGATCCCCACACCCACCCCCGGGACACCGCGCAGTGCGTCGTGGCAGTCGGCGATGGCATCCCGTACACCCCCACATGAAAGCGGGACCTCCATGAAGCACGGCAGATTCGGAATCGGCGTATTAGTGAGCACCGGCCTGGCGGTCGCGGGCGCGCTCGTGGCGGCGCCCGTCGCGAGCGCGGTGACTCCTCAGACCGCGACCCTCTCGTTCGACTGCGGCTCCTTCGGGTCGGGCACGGCGACGCTCACGGCCACGCAGGACGGCACGGCCGCGACCATCAGCGTGTCCACATCGGCCATCAAGTCCCCCATCAATATCGGAGCGAACTCGGTCAAGTCGACCCTCACGCTCACCAAGAACGGCTCCGGAACATCGACGTTCACGGGTAATTCCAACCCGGCGATCCCCGCCGGGGGCGATGTGTCCACCGGGCCGCTCAAGGGCACGGTCGCCGCGGGCGACAGCCTTGAGGGGAAGTCGCTGACCGTCGTGGTCTTCGGCATCACCGTGACGTGCAATGCCACCTCGGCGCAGGCTCCCGGACCGTTCGTGTTCTGACGGCCGGACAGGCATCACCGGACAGGCGGACAGGCATCAAAGGCGGGCGGCGTCACGCGCGGTGGCGCCGCCCGCCTGCGTCCGGTCCACTGGGCCACCGGAGCGGGCGAGGCCCGGCGTTCGTGGGAGTGCCCGCGCTGGACGACGGGCTGATCTGGCCGCTGGACCGGCGGTCCCGGCCGACAGAGGAAGAACAGGGGAAGACCACTCCCCCCGGCCGCCCGCCGACCGTCAGGCGTTCGCGTACACCTTGGTCGCGAACTCCGCGATCTGCGCGTCCGTGAGGTTCTTCGCGAGATTGGCCTCCGTGATCATGCCGACCAGTTGATGGCCCTGCTTTACGTCGATCACCGGCAGCCGCTTGATCTGGTGCTGCTCCATCATCGTCAGAGCCTCGTCCGCGCCCGCGTTCGCGTCGATCCAGTGCAGTTCCCCGCCGAGGGAGCCGGCCTGGACCGTCCCCGGGTCGATGCCTTCGGCGCAACACTGGATGACGATGTCGCGGTCGGTGATCAGGCCGGTGAGCCTGTTGTTGTCGCCGCATATGGGCAGAGCCCCGACATTCATGTCGCGCATCATGACCGACGCTTCCTTCAGCGACTGGTGTGCACCGATGCACTGCACGCCGGCGGTCATGATGTCTCGGGTCGTGAGCTGCTTCTTCGTAGCCATGTTCTTTCCTCCCGCCTCCTGGGAGCGGGCCTCGGGCACGCCGGAGTGGCCTGTCCTGGTCGCCCCCCTCCAGGGTCACCTCCCGGCGCGCGGTTCGCATCCGCACGCGAGGCCGCGAGGGCCGCGGGCCGCGAAGACTGCGGGGCGACTAGTACGCCGGCCGGTACGGGCCGCCCATGTCCCACGCCTGATGCATCGCCCCGGCGAAGGCCGCCGCCAGCTTGTCCTCGCCGCTCGGGCCCGGGTGCGTGCCGTCGTACGTGTCCGTGTCGATGGCGTACGACTCCGGGCGCGACGCCAGCAGAACCGGCGAGGATGCCGTGTCCAGGTCGGCGACCGCCTTGGCCAGGAGTTCGTTGAAGTGGTCGCACTCTGCGGCGAAGGGGGCGTCGGAGCGGGCCCGTACGTTGGGGATGACGGGCAGCAGGACCATCCGTATCCGCGGGTTGGCCGCGCGGGCCTCGGCGATGAACTGGCGTGCGTTCAGGGCGGTTTGGACGCTGTTCGTGTAGAAGCCGAGGTCTATCAGGCCGAGCGAGACCAGCAGGATGTCCACCTGGTCGGCGCTGACCGCAGCCCGAATCAGTGGGGCCATGTGCAGCCAGCCCTCGCCCCAGCCCGCGAGATGCCGGCGGGCGTCGGCGGGGAAAGCGGGGTCCTTGTACGCACCGGACACGGGCCCGGCCGCGTCGGTGTCGTACAGCTCGGTGCGCGGGCCGACGATCTCGTAGGGGCCGTCGAAAGAGGCGGCGAGGTGCTGCCACATCCGGTAACGCCAGGTGTAGTCGCCGGCGCGTCCGATGGTCATGGAGTCGCCGACGAACATGAAACGCATGGGGGTCATCATGGCCGATCAAGCCACGCACCTGCGATGTGAGGCTGACCACGGGGACAGGGCCCGGGGTCCACGCGCGCGAGGTGGCAGGCTGGGGGAATGCGTTCGCTTCCGTACGTCGCCGCTGCCGTTGCTGCCGCCGCCGTTGTGCTCGCCGCTGCCCCCGCATCGGCCGACGACGACTCGGGGTTCACAATCAAGGACCCGAGGATCACGGAGTCCAGCGGCCTCGCCGCCAGCCGGGCGCACCCCGGCGTGTACTGGACGCACAACGACCAGGACGAGCCGCGCGTCTTCGCGGTCGACTCCAGGACCGGCGAGACCGTCGCGACGATCACGCTGCGCGGGGTCGGCACACCGCGTGACATGGAGGCGATCTCGGTCGGCCCGGACGGGAACGTCTACGTCGGGGACATCGGCGACAACCTCAACGGCAGCTGGGACCACGTCTGGATCTACAAGTTCCCGGAGCCGAAGACTCTCAAGGACATGACCGTCAAAGCGACGCAGTACACGGTCACGTACGCGGACGGGCCACGGAATGCCGAGGCGCTGATGGTGCATCCCAAGACCGGGCGGGTCTACATCGCCTCGAAGAACGAGGACGGCGGCGGCCTGTACGAGGGGCCCGCCACGCTCACCTCCTCCGGGACCAATGTCTTCCGGCGGATCGGGGATGTTCCGTGGGTGACCGACGGCGCGTTCTCGCCGGACGGCAAGGAGCTCGTACTGCGCTCGTACTTCAGTGCGCGGGGGTACGAGTGGAAGAAGGGGCGCCTCGGGGCCGATCACCGGGTGCGTGCGCCGATCCAGGGGCAGGCCGAGTCCGTGACGTACACCGCCGACGGCAAGGCGCTGATGTTCGGCACGGAGGGGGAGCAGAGTGATGTGCAGCGAGTCGCGCTCGGCGACGACTCGGCGTCGGGCGCCGACAGCAAGTCACCCTCCAGCAGGGGGAGTTCGGCCGAGAGCGGGCAGGGCGGAGGGAAGAGCTCCTTCACGTACGGGATCATCGTGCTGGCCGGAGCGACGGCTCTCGTCCTCGGGGTGAAGCGCCTGCTGCGCCGCGGCTGACGAGTTCCGCTAGCGGGGACGCACCTCGTACTGCAGCGTCGTGTCCCGCTTCACCTTGTGCGCGAACGGCACCAGCGCACCGTGCATGAACGGATGCTTGTGCGCCAGCAGCTTCGCCGCATGCCGGTACTCCTCGCTGCTCCGGTCGAGCAGCCGCACCCTCGCCTTGACCGGGGGCCCCGTCGGTTTGCCGAGTGCCGTGCAGGGCGCGATCTCGATCTCCGGGTTGTTCCGCATCCGCCTGGCCTTGCCGGCCTTGGCGTAGGTGCGTACGTAGGCGTGGTCACCCTCGACGGCGATGCTGACGGGGGTGCCGACGCCCGTGCCGTCCTTCTTGTAGCTGGTGAGAAGGACGGCCCACTGTTTGTCGAAGGGGGTGAGCCCCGGACTCGTACTCATGCCTCCATCAATGCACGATCCGCGCCGCGCGTCACCTCATCGTGAGCCCAGCAGCGCGCAGACGAAGTCCTCCTCCACGCTGCGGACCTCCGCCAGCAGCGCCGGGTTGTTGTCCTTGTTCACCTGGGTGGTCAGGGAGAACGTCAGGGAGCGTTTGCCGTCCGGAGTCGCCGCCGCCAGTTGCGTATAGCCGGGGAAGTTGCCCGTGTGGCCGTACACCACGCCGCACCGGGTCGTGTAGCGGAAGATCGCGAGACCGGCGGCGTTGGTCCCGGGGCCTGCCGGTTCGGACGCGCCGTCGATCCATGCCAGTTGCTGACGGCGGGTTGGCGGCGAGATCAGACGGCCGCCCGCGTAGGCGCGGATGAACGAGGTCAGGTCCTTCGGGGTCGACACGATGCCCCCGGACGCCCAGACGCCCGAGGCGCTGAGGACCGTGCTGACGTCCTCCGGCGGGTTCGGCGGGTCGGTCGCATAGCCGTGCAGATAGGGCTCGGGGAGGAGGAAGCCCTGCGGCAGGCTGGTGTTCCGCAGTCCCAGCGGGCGGTAGACGGTTCTCCTCAGCAACTCCTCGTAGGGCCTGCCCGTCACCGCCTCGGCGATCAGGGCCACGGCGATGTTGTCGGAGTTCGAGTAGAGGTACTGCGAGCCCGGCGGGAAGAGCAGCGGTTCGTCGGCGACGAAGTCGAGGAGCCGGCGGGAGTCGAAGTGGCGGCGCGGGTCCTCCGACAGCAGCGCCAGGAATTCCGGATCCGTGGAGTAGTCCGGCAGACCGCTGGTGTGGTTCAGCAACTGCCGGAGGGTCACCGGGTGCCAGTCGGCGGGGAGGCCGGGCAGCCACTGCCCGATCGTGTCGTCGAGACGGAGCCGGGTGCGGTCGACCAGTTGCAGGGCGACGGCGCCGCTGAACGCCTTGGCCGTGCTGGCGATCCGCATATGGTCGGTCGGCTGTGGCCGGCGGTCGGTGCCGAGCTCGGAGACCCCGGCCCGGTAGATCTCGGTGCGGTGTCCGCGCCGGAGTACGACGATGGCTCCGGGCGGGCCGTCGGGGGATTGAACCAGTGCCTGCAGGCGCTCGTACAGCGCATGATCGTGGCCGGTCGACCCGGCGGGCTCGGCGGATTCCGCGGCCTGAGCGGGGGCGGCCACCGGACCGGCGAGCAGGGCGACGGCGAGCAGGGCGACGAAGCGGCGGGGCAGCGGCACGGTGCGGACCTCCGGATGACGTGGGCCACGGGTTCGGCGCCCTGGCCGGTTGCACGTGACTCAGCATCAGCCGGCGGCGGGCGGCCTGCCCGCGCGGTGGGCCATCCGGCCGAAACGAGAGGGGCCCGGAGACGGTGTCTCCGGGCCCCTCCTCGTACAGCGCAGTGCTACAGCTTCTCGATCACATAGTCGATGCAGGCCGTCAGCGCCTCGACGTCCGCCGGGTCGATCGCCGGGAACATCGCGACGCGCAGCTGGTTGCGGCCCAGCTTGCGGTACGGCTCGGTGTCGACGATGCCGTTCGCGCGCAGCGCCTTCGCGACCGCCGCCGCGTCGATCTCGTCCGCGAAGTCGATCGTGCCGATGACCTGCGAGCGCTTCGCGGGGTCGACCACGAACGGGGTCGCGTACTTGGACGCCTCGGCCCAGCCGTACAGGTTCCGCGAACTCGTCGCCGTGCGGCCCACCGACCAGTCCAGGCCGCCCTGGCTGTTCAGCCAGGTCAGCTGCTCGTTCAGCAGGAAGAGCGTGGCCAGCGCCGGGGTGTTGTACGTCTGGTTCTTCAGCGAGTTGTCGATCGCCGTCGGCAGGCTGAAGAACTCCGGGACGTGCCGGCCCGAGCCGTGGATGCGCGCCGCGCGCTCCAGGGCGGCGGGGGAGAACACGCCGATCCACAGGCCGCCGTCGGAGGCGAAGGACTTCTGCGGGGCGAAGTAGTAGACGTCCGTCTCGGCGATGTCGACCGGCAGGCCGCCCGCGCCCGACGTCGCGTCCACCAGCACCAGCGCGCCCTCGTCCGCGCCCGCGACCCGCTTGATCGGGGCCGCGACGCCGGTCGAGGTCTCGTTCTGCGTGAAGGCGTACACATCGACGCCCGCCTCCGCCTCCGGGTCCGGGTGCGTGCCCGGGTCGGAGACGATCACGGTCGGCTCGGCCAGCCACGGAGCGAGCTTCGAGGCCTTCGCGAACTTCGAGGAGAACTCGCCGAAGGACAGGTGCTGGGACTTGTTCTCGATCAGGCCGTGCGTCGCGATGTCCCAGAAGGCGGTCGAGCCGCCATTGCCCAGGATGACCTCGTAGCCCTCTGGGAGCTGGAAGAGGTCGCGTACGCCGTCACGCACCGAGCCGACCAGGTTCTTGACCGGGGCCTGGCGGTGGGACGTGCCGAGGAGTGAGGTGCCGGTGGCGGCCAGGGCGTCCAGCGCCTCCGTACGCACCTTGGAGGGGCCCGCGCCGAAACGGCCGTCGGCGGGCTTGATGTCAGCGGGAATCTGGATCTCAGCCACGTCTCGGAGCGTATCCGGTCCGGCGGCGCGGTGCGTACGCGGTCCGGCGGCTGAGACGGGCCACAGGGTCCTGACCTGCGCCTCGGCCGTTTCGCGCGTCAACCGTCCTTCGTGCGCAACGCGAGCGCGTGCAGATGCTCGACCAGCGCGATCAGTACGAACTTGCTGGAGGAATGGTCCCGGGCGTCGAACTCGACGAGCGGTACCTCCGGCCCCAGCGCCAGCGCCTCGCGGATCTGCTCGTCGCTGTGCAGCGGCCCGCCGAAGTCGTTGACGGCGACGATGAAGGGCGTGCCGTGGTGCTCCAGGCGGTCCAGCGCGTACCAGGCGTCGGGCAGGGAGCGGGTGTCCACGAGGACGACCGCGCCGAGCGTGCCCTCGAAGAGGCGGTCCCAGAGGAACCCGAAGCGTTCCTGGCCGGGCGCGCCGAAGAGATACAGGCTGCGCTCGTCGATGGTGATCCGGCCGAAGTCGAACGCGACGGTGGTGGAGCCCTTGGTGCGGGCGCGGCCGGTGTCGTCGAGGCTGCGGCCGGCGCGGCTCATGACCTCCTCCGTGTGCAGCGGGCGGATCTCGCTGACGGAGCGGACCATCGTGGTCTTGCCGACTCCGAAACCGCCCACGACGATGATCTTCAGGGCGTCGGCAGCCGTCCCGGCGAGCGCGGGGTGGGGCTGCGCCTGGGGGACCGCCCGCGAGACGCGGGTCATCGGTTCTGGGCGGTGCCGGTCATCGAGTGTTGCCTTCCGGGGTGGCGAGGGCGTAACTGGAGCCGCTTGTTCCTGATCAAGTGGTCGTCACTATAGGAGAGTTGGCGATCACATTGGGGGGTTCGCGGCGGGCTTTGCCAAGGGCTGGGGCGACGCACCGGGCGCAACCGGCAGGTTTGCTGCCGGTGTGACGGGCGGTGTGAGAAGAGCGACAGGGGCATCCTGAGACACATGGCTGAACAGCGACAGGTGGGGCGGGGCGGAGAGGGCTCGGGCGGGCCGGGTCCCGGCGGTTCGGGTTCGCGCGCGGGCGGGCGTGCGGCTGGCTCGGGCGGACCGGGTTCGCGTGACGCGGGTTCGCCTGAGGCGGCCGAGCTGGCACGCGCCCTCGCGCAGGCCGTGCGCGGCGAGGTGGACTTCTCCGCGGCCGCCCGCGCCCTGATGACCATGGACGCCTCCAACTACCGGCGCGTCCCGGTCGGCGTCGTCGCGCCGCGCGACGCGGACGACGTGGCCGCCGCGCTCGAGGTGTGCCGGACCCGGGGCGTTCCGGTGGTGCCACGCGGCGCGGGTACCTCGATCGCCGGCCAGGCCACCGGCATCGGCGTGGTGCTGGATTTCACCCGCCATATGAACGCCGTCGTGGACGTGGACGCCGAGGCGCATACCGCGGTGGTGCAGCCCGGCGTCGTACTGGACACGCTGCGTGACGCCGTACGGCCCGACGGGCTGACCTTCGGGCCCGATCCGTCCACGCACAACCGCTGCACGCTCGGCGGGATGATCGGCAACAACTCCTGCGGCTCCCACTCGGTGGCATGGGGCACGACCGCCGACAACATCCACGGACTCTCGGTCGTGACGTACGGCGGCGCCGAGCTCCGGCTGGGCCAGGGCTGGGCGGGCGCGCCCACCGGCCTGCACGAGCTGGTCGACCGGAATCTGGCGCTGCTGCGGACCGGCTATCCGGACGGGCTGCCCCGACGTATCTCCGGCTATGCGCTGGACGCCCTGCTGCCCGAGAAGGGCGCCGATCTGGCGCGGGCCTTCTGCGGCAGCGAGGGCACGCTGGGGGTGGTGACGGAGGCGACCGTACGCCTGGTCGAGGCGCCGCGTGCCCGTGCGCTCGCGGTGCTCGGCTATCCGGACGAGAGCGCGGCCGCCGAGGCGGCCCCCGGGCTGCTCAGCTTTCGGCCGCTCACTGTGGAGGGCATGGCCGAGGACCTGGTGCCGGACGTGCGGGGACTGCCGCGCGGCGGTGCCTGGCTGTTCGTGGAGACCGGCGGCGACACGGCGGCCGAGGCGCGCGCCCACGCGTCCGCCATCGTGCGCGCGGCGGACGCGCTGGACGGCACGGTGGTGGACGATCCGGCCGGTATGCGGGCGCTGTGGCGGGTACGGGAGGACGCGGCGGGCACGGCGACCCGTACGGCCGACGGGAGCGAGGCCTGGCCCGGCTGGGAGGACTGCGCGGTGCCACCCGCCCGGCTCGGGGCGTATCTGCGCGACTTCCGGGCCCTGCTCGCCGAGCACGGCCTGCGCGGCACGCCGTACGGACACTTCGGCGACGGCTGCATCCATGTCCGTATCGACTTCGACCTGATGAGCGCCGAGGGTGTGCGGGCCTTCCGGCGCTTCTCGGAGGAGGTGGCGGAACTCGTCGTCGCGCACGGTGGCTCGCTGTCGGGCGAACACGGCGACGGGCAGGCCCGCGCGGAGCTGCTGCCGAAGATGTACGGAGACGAACTGGTCGCCCTCTTCGGCCGGTTCAAGGACCTGTGGGACCCGGCGGGCGGGATGAACCCCGGCATGCTGGCCCGGCCCGCGCGACTGGACGAGAACCTCCGCTTCGCCGTCCTGCCGAGCAGGCCGGTGGAGGTGGAGTTCGGCTATCCGCACGACGGCGGGGACTTCGCGGGGGCGGTGCGCCGGTGTGTGGGCGTCGCCAAGTGCCGTGTCGCGGGACCGAGTTCGGGGCCGGACGTGATGTGCCCGTCGTTCCGGGCGACGGGCGAGGAGCAGCATTCGACGCGTGGGCGGGCCCGTCTGCTGCACGAGATGCTGGCGGGGGACGTCGTACGCGACGGCTGGCGCTCGACGGAGGTGCGGGACGCGCTCGATCTGTGCCTGTCCTGCAAGGGGTGCCGCAGCGACTGCCCGGTGGGCGTCGACATGGCCACGTACAAGGCGGAATTCCTGCACCACCACTATGCGGGCCGACTGCGCCCCGCGTCGCACTACGCGATGGGCCGCCTGCCGGTGTGGCTGCGGGCGGCCGCGCCCTTCGCGCGCACGGTCAACGCGGTGTCGCGGGTGCGCCCGCTGGCGGCGCTCGCGAAGCGGGTGGCCGGGATCGCCCCGGAACGCGAACTCCCCCGGCTCGCCCCCGTCACCCTGCGGCGCTGGCTGCGGGATCACATGGGGGAGAGGGCCGAGGTCTTCGCGAAGAGCCGTACGGCGGTGCTGTGGCCGGACACCTTCACCGACCACCTCGCACCGTCAGTGGGCCGCGCGGCGGTACGGGTCATGGAGGCGGCGGGTATGGACATCGCACTCCCGCCGGGCCGGGTCTGCTGCGGCCTCACCTACGTCTCGACGGGCCAGCTCGACCGCGCGCGGGCGGTGCTGCGGCAGACGCTGGACACGGTGGAGCCGCTGCTGGATCTGGCCGTCCCCGTGGTCGTCCTCGAACCGAGCTGCGCGGCGGCGCTGAAGACGGACCTCCCGGAGCTGCTCGGCGACGACCCCCGAGCGGCCCTCCTGGCGGCATCCGTCCGCACCTTCGCCCAGGCCCTTCAGGAGTGCGCCCCCGACTGGGAGCCGCCCCTGATCGGCCGCCCGGTCGCGGGCCAGACCCACTGCCACCAGCACGCGGTCCTGGGCGACGAGGCGGACCGCCGGCTGCGCGAACGGGCAGGCCTGGAGGGCGAACTGAGCGGCGGCTGCTGCGGACTTGCGGGCAACTTCGGCTTCGAGAAGGGCCACTACGGAGTGTCGGTGGCGTGCGCGGAGGACCAGCTGCTCCCGTCGGTCCGCGCGGCGGGGCAGGACGCGGAGATCCTGGCGGACGGCTTCTCGTGCCGTACGCAACTTCAGCAGCTGGAGCAGCTGGGGGGACGGCGGGCGCGGCATCTGGCGGAGGTGCTGGCGGAAGGCCTGTGACTCACCCGAACGTGAGCTCCTCGACCAGTGGCGGGTCCTGGGTGAAGTCGCTGTACCGCACCCAGGTCGGCCGCACCCGGACGTGCGTGATCCCGGGCCACGCGAGCCGGTCCCGGCCGTCGGGATACACGGCGAAGTAGGTCGCGAGAAGGTGTTCGCGATCGGGGCCGGTGGGGAAGTCGGCGACGCCCTCGATCTGCACGGTGATCGCGTCGTCCCAGCCGACGACGAGCGCGATACGGGGGTCGGCGCGGAGGTTGAGGCACTTGCGGGTCGTCTCGACGGTGTCGAAGACGATCTCGAACTCGTCACTGACGGCGAATCCGACGACGGCGGCCTGGGGGGTGCCGTCCGGGGCGACGGTCGCCTGGACGGCGAGCTTGTACCGGCGAAGGAACCACAGCAGCTCGTCGCGCTTCATGAGCCCGGTCTACCACGGGGCATGTCCGGGAGCCCGCTGTCGGCCCCATGTGCGGGCCGTGGCGCAGTTGCGGTACGACGACCTGTCCGGTCGATCGTGTGCGGAGCCAGATCGTGAGGGCTCCGGTCGATCGCCTGCCGCGTCCGCTTGGGCCTGAATCTGCTGGAGCAGGTGTTCCCGGGTTCCGTTGGCAGACCACAGCCGGTGACGTTCGTAGGCCGTTTTCCCTCTGCGAGATCACCCCGCCCCATGCCCGGAGCAACGACCGGGGCACGAGGCAGTCACCTGATCGGACGGACAAGTCCCCGCGGGCGTGCCTCGGGCGTCGCCGTCGAGTTCGTCTTCGGGCTCGTCCCTGTCGTCGGGCTCCTCCTCGTGGTCGGCGGCCCGGTAGTGGTACGCGTCCGCCCACCAGTCGTCGTCCATCCAGTCGTCGTCCTCGTCACCGCCCTCGAGGAGTTCCTGGTCGGTGCCCCGCCACCTGCTGTGGTCGTCGATGCTCATGAGGACGTGGAACCGCTGCTGCTCGTCCAGCGCCGCGAGGGACGGATGCAACTCTGCGCGGTTCCGGTCCCCGAGCGGGTCCCCGCATGCCGTGCGGGCGCGGACCGCCTGGTGGGCGCCCTCGGCGAACCAGAGCGCCGCCAGGCCCGCGGCGGCCGTCGCGGAGGCGGCCCATTCCAGGACGCCGTGCGGGCGCGCCATCACCAGCAGCGTGGCCGCCAGGCTCCAGAAACTCACCAGCAGGGTGGCGCCCATGCAGGAGCAGCAGGCCAGCAGCTGCCGCCCATTGCCGTCCGGCATGCGCGGAATCTCGGGCAGCAGGGCGTCCCGCTCGCTCCGGTACGCGCTGCGCCGCGCCTGGTACTCCTCGTCGCACCAGTCGATCCAGCCGATCGACACCGGCTCGGGATCGTGCCGGCGCACGGCCTCCAGCAGGGCGGCGGGCAGCGGATGGGCGGGCGTCCGGCCGGGGTCGCGGCCCGCCTCGGTCAGGAGCGCCGCCCCTTCCCCGTCGATGTCGAGGTACCCGCCGAGCAGCAGCTCGGCGGCGGCCGCCTCGGTCGCCCGGGACTCCATCGCGGCGGCGTGGTACGGCTCGAGGTCCAGGGCGGCGACCAGCCCGAGGATCTCGCGCCGGATCCGGGCCCGGCGCCGCCACCGGAGGCCGATGGCCCCGTACACGGCGGCGGCCACGGTGAACACGGATGCGGCAAGGACGAGTTGGAGCACGCCCCGAGGCTATGTCCGCGGGCGCCGGAGCCGACATGGAATTTCCGGCACGCCGACATGATCCGCCGGACACCCCTAGGGGGTGTCTTTCGGATCTTGCCGGGCTCGCGTGCCCTGGCACGGCACCTCGCTGCGTTGTCGTCAGTCGCCGATGCTCCGCATGGACTCCTTCCTCCGCCTTGCGATGCACCACGCCAGACCCCGCTCACTGATCCGGCCTGATCCAAAAGACACCCCCTAGTTCCAAGGATGCAGTCGGATGTCCTCTTCGAGGGCGACGTTCCCCGCGTGTGCGACCGGAAGCATGGAGAGGCACACGGGAAAGATCTTCAGGAAGACGGGTCGCATGAACGAGGAAGTCATCCCCATCCTTCACGTCCAAGATGCCACCGCGGCGGTCGCTTGGTACGGCCGTCTGGGCTTCGCCAAGCAGTGGGAACATCGCTTCGATCCAGGGTTTCCCGCGTTCGTGGAGGTCGCCCGCGGCCGGGTGCGGTTGTTCTTGTCGGAGCACAAGGACGATGCCCGCCCCGACACCTTGATCTACCTCCGCGTCCGTGATGTCGACGCCATCGCTGCTGAATTCGGGGTACAGGCGAAGGACGCCCCGTGGGCGCGTGAGATCGAGCTGCGCGACCCTGACGGCAACCGCCTACGGGTAGGCACGCCGACGGAATGAATCGGCCCGGCGTCAAGTGCTCCCATGGTTGGCTCCGATCGATTCCCGGACTAGTGTGATTCTCGAACTAGTCGAGATTTCGAGAAGGAGCTGGTCCTGGTGGCCGTACCTCACCCGGCGTGGGTACGCGCATGTCTGCAGCTCTGCCTGCTGGGCGTCCTGGAAGCCGAAGGGCCCAGCTACGGCTACGCGTTGCTGAACCGCTTGTCGACGGCCGGCCTCGGCAATGTGAAGCCCGCCACGCTCTACCCCGCGCTTGCCCGCTTGGCCGAGGAAGGCGCGGTCGAGGTGCAGTGGGCGGCTGGAGAGGCCGGGCCGGGGCGCAAGTACTACCTCATCACCGAAGAGGGCCGAAGGCGCCTTGAGGAACAGCGCACGGCCTGGAGGGACTTCAGCACCACAGTGACGGCGCTTACGGGAGGGGAAGGGCTATGACGGTGAACACAGGCATCCGGTGGACCCGAGAGGAGGACGAGAGGTGGGCCGCCGACTTCGAACTCGAACTCGTTCTGAAGTACAACCCCCAGAAGGGCCTGGCGGACCAGGCACTCTCCGAGGTCCACGAGATGGTGACCGAGACCGGCAGGTCGGCGCGGGACCTGTTCGACGACCCGCGGCAGTACGCAGCCTCTGTTGCGGCCGAACGCATCGACGAGGCGCACACCAGCAGGGTGGACCTGGCGGGTACGACGGCAGGTGAGCGGTTCACGGGCGGGCTCGCGATGGCCGGGTTCTCGGGAGTCCTGCTGAGCGCAACCCGCTGGGTCCGCAACGGGACATGGGTCGATGTGTCGTGGGCGACGCTGACAGGCGTCAGCGTGCTCGCCGCGGCCGCCGTGGTCGCCTGTGTCGCGGTCGCCCTGCGCACCGCGGGCCGCGTGCCGGCCATGCGGGCGTGCATCGGAGCGTTCGCAGTGGGGTTGGCGGGCGGGATCGCTGCCGCTTCCCTGTTGCCCCGACGCGAACTGTTCTCGCTGCCCGCGCCGGTACTGCTGGCCGCATCGGCAGTGGTGATGGTGGGCGCGCACTGCCTGCCCGACGGGACAGCAGACAGGTGGTTCGCCCCGGCTCCGGGTGGGGACAGCGAGGCGTGGCTCCGGCGCCTGGACGGGCTGCTGCGCGGACGGCACGGCATGTCGGCGGCGGATGCGCGCGGGCATGTGACCGAAGCCCGCTCCCACCTGGGCGCGGCACCGGAGCTGACGGCTCAGGGGGAATTCGGTGATGTGGAGATCTACGCATCCCGGTTGGCCGACGGCCCGGGCCGCAAGCGGCGGGCCCAGCGGCGCCGGGTCTTGGCGGTCGGGCTGCTCGCCGTGCTGGTCGTCGTGGCGGGGAGCGACGAGCTGCGCAGTCCCGACGTGGCCTCGTTCCGTTTCTGGGTCCCCCTGTTGTTCCTGGCGTCGTGTGCGGCCGACATGGTGCAGGTGTGGAGGGACGTCCACCGCCAGAAGCGGTGAGGAGCGGCAGCCCCAACGAATCCCTGATTGGAGTCGAAGGTGTTCCGCCAGTCGTCACCAGCCAAGAACACGGACAGCCTCCCTCAGAACTGCCTCGGGGCTCTCGACAAGCCCTTCTCCCTGTGCTGGAGCGAAGGTGCTCGACGTGTCTCCCTGGATCTTCGGCCCCCGGTTTGGGACCGGCCGAAGTCGACGCTACGGAGTCTGTTTTCGCCCGTCCACGCCGACTTGAGGTTATTCCCGTTCCGGCATAGACGATCTTGAGGCGCAGGATGACCGGCCCCGCCGCCAGGTCCGCGCCGGGCGTGTCCACCATGCCCCGCTAGCGCAGCCGGCCCGCGTCCAGGGCCTCGTCGAAGGCGGCGACCGCGGCCGCCGCCTTGGTGCGGAAGACCTCGCCCTCCGCGGTGAGGGCGAGATGATGGGTGGAACGGTCCACCAGCCGGGTGCCGAGGTGCTTCTCCAGCGCGGCCAGCGACCGGGAGACCGCGGGCTGGGTGAGGTGCAGCCGGGCCGCCGCCCTGGTCACGCTGGACTCCTCCGCGATGGCCAGGAAGCAGCGGAGATGGCGCAGCTCGATGCTCATGCGTGTGGAGCATAACGGCAGCCCAGTCGGTATTTCACCCAGCGCTCGAAGACCCGTAGCGTGGAGGGCGTCGGCCGAAAGGTATCCAGGGAGGTTTCCGGTGGACGAGCACCGCACCGCTGTCGTCGCCAACGAGCCGGAAGCCGCCGCAGCCCTGGACACGGCCGGCTCCGGGCCCCGCCCCGCCACCGGCCACCGCCTCGGCCCCGTCGCCCTCGTCGTCGCCGGCGGGCTCTCCGTCCAGTTCGGCGCGGCCATTGCCGTCCTGCTCATGCCCCGCGCCGGAGCCCTCGGCGTCGTCACCCTGCGGCTCGTCCTCGCCGCCCTCGTGCTGCTCGCCGTCTGCCGGCCCACTCTCCGCGGGCACTCGCGCGCCGACTGGGGCACCGTCGTCGCCTTCGGTACCGCCATGGCCGCCATGAACGTCCTCTTCTACCAGGCCGCCGACCGCATCCCGCTCGGTGTCGCGGTCACCTTCGAGGTCCTGGGCCCGCTCGTGCTCTCGGTGATCGTGTCGCGGCGGCTGGTCAATCTCGTCTGGGCGGGCCTCGCGCTCGGCGGCGTCGTCCTGCTCAGCGGCGGCGGCTTCGACCGGCTCGACCCCGTGGGCGCGCTCTTCGCGCTCTCCGCGGGCGCGATGTGGGCCGCGTACATCGTCTTCAGTGCCCGCACAGGGCGGCGCTTCCCGCAGGCTGACGGGCTCGCGCTCGCGATGGGCGTCGGCGCCGTGCTGAGCCTGCCGCTCGGTATCGCGGAGGCCGGGGCCAAGCTGGTCGTGCCCTCCACGCTCGGGCTGGGGCTCGCCGTCGCGCTGATGTCGTCCGTCCTGCCGTACACCCTGGAACTGCTCGCGCTGCGCCGGCTGCCCGCCCCGACCTTCGCCGTACTGATGAGCCTGGAGCCGGCGATCGCGGCGACGGCCGGATTCCTCGTACTGCATCAAGCCCTTTCCGCGCTCGACGCGTTGGCGATCGCGCTGGTCATCGCCGCGAGCATGGGCGCCGTACGCACCCAGGTGGCCAGAAATGCGCCAGAAGGACACCAGATCTAAAGCAAGCGTGCTTGCTTGTTTTCTGTCGCGCTGCCATGCTCCAGGGCACACAACGCCGTGTCCCGAGGGAGCGCACCGTGTCCGACCCCACCGTCGTACTCGACGACCTGCGCAGTGAGAGTGATCAACTCGACCAGCTGGTAAGGGAGTTGAGCGCAAAGGAGTGGGCAGGGCCGACCCCCGCCGAGCGCTGGAGCATCGCCCACCAGATCGCGCATCTCGCCTGGACCGACTCCGCCGCACTGCTCGCCGTCACCGACGCCGGCGCCTTCGCCGCCCAGGTCGAGAAGGCACTCCTCGCGCCCGACTCCTTCGTCGACGAGGGCGCCGAAGAGGGCGCGGCGCTGCCGCCCGCCCAGCTCCTCGCCCGCTGGCGCGACGGGCGCGAACACTTGCAGCAGGCCCTGCGCGCCGCCCCGGCCGGAGCCCGTTTCCCCTGGTACGGGCCGCCGATGAGCGCCGCCTCCATGGCCACCGGGCGGCTGATGGAGACCTGGGCGCACGGGCAGGACATCGCCGACGCGCTCGGTGTCGTACGCGAACCCACCGCCCGGCTGCGGCACGTCGCGTACATCGGGGTCCGCGCGCGGGACTACGCCTTCGCAGTACGAGGACTGACGCCGCCCGCCGCGCCCTTCCGGGTCGAGCTGACCGCGCCGGACGGGACGCTCTGGGTGTACGGACCCGAGGACGCCGCGCAGCGCGTGAGCGGGCCCGCCCTCGACTTCTGTCTGCTGGTCACCCAGCGCGCGCACCGCGCCGACCTCGCCGTACGGGCCGAGGGCGCCGACGCCGACCGGTGGCTGGACATCGCGCAGGCGTTCGCGGGCCCCGCGGGACCCGGCCGCGCGCCGCAGGGAGCCTGAGGATGCTGCGTATCGCAAACGCCTCCGGGTTCTACGGCGACCGCTTCGACGCCCTGCGCGAGATGCTCACCGGTGGGCCACTCGACGTGCTCACCGGCGACTATCTCGCCGAGCTCACCATGCTCATCCTCGGCCGCGACCGGCTCAAGGACCCTCGCCTCGGCTACGCCAAGACCTTCCTCAGACAGTTGGAGGACACTCTCGGGCTCGCCCACGAACGCGGCGTGAAGATCGTCGCCAACGCGGGCGGGCTCAACCCCGCCGGACTCGCCGACGCCGTCCGCGCGCTCGCCGAACGCGTCGGCGTGCCCGTCAAGGTCGCGCACGTCGAGGGGGACGACCTCGCGGGCCGGTTCCCCGGCGCTCTCACCGCCAACGCCTACCTCGGCGGTGCGGGCATCGCCGAGTGCCTGCGTGCGGGCGCCGATGTCGTCGTCACCGGCCGGGTCACCGATGCGGCGCTCGTGACCGGACCGGCCGTCGCCCACTTCGGCTGGGGGCCGACGCAGTACGACCGGCTGGCGGGCGCCGTCGTCGCCGGACACGTCCTGGAGTGCGGCACCCAGGCCACCGGCGGCAACTACGCGTTCTTCAGCAGCCATGACGTGCGTCGCCCCGGCTTCCCCCTCGCCGAGATCCACGCCGACGGCACCTGCGTCATCACGAAGCACGACGGCACCGGCGGGTTCGTCGACGTCGGCACGGTCACCGCGCAGCTGCTGTACGAGACCGGGGGCGCCCGGTACGCCGGACCGGACGTGACCACCCGCCTCGACACCGTACGGCTCACGCAGGACGGCGACGACCGGGTGCGGATCTCCGGCGTACGCGGCGAGGCCCCGCCGCCGACCCTGAAGGTCGGGCTCAACCGCATCGGCGGCTGGCGCAACGAGGTCGTCTTCGTGCTGACCGGCCTCGACATCGAGGCCAAGGCCCGCCTCGTGCAGGACCAGCTGGAGGACGCCTTCGGCAAGCACCGCCCGGCCGAGGTGCGGTGGGAGCTCGCCCGCACCGAGCGGACCGACGGCGACACCGAGGAGCGGGCCAGCGCCTATCTGCGGCTCGTCGTGCGCGACAGCGACCCGGACAAGGTCGGGCGGACGGTGACCGGCGCGGCGGTCGAGCTCGCGCTCGGCAGCTATCCGGGCTTCCATGTCACGGCCCCGCCGGGCAAGGGCTCGCCGTACGGGGTCTTCGAGGCCGAGTACATCGACGCGGCCGAGGTGACGCACACGGCCGTACTGCCCGACGGGCGGAGAATCGCGGTGCCGACTCCCGTACGTACGCAGGTGGTCGAGCCGCCGGCCGGCCCCGGCGAGCTGCCGCAGCAGCTGCCCGACGGGCCCCGGCGTCCCGCACCCCTCGGTCTGATCGCCGGCGCCCGCAGCGGCGACAAGGGCGGCGACGCCAACGTGGGCGTCTGGGTCAGGTCCGACGACGCCTGGCGCTGGCTCGCCCACGAGCTGACGGTGGACCGTTTCCGCGCGCTGCTCCCGGAGACCGCCGAACTGCCCGTCGTACGCCATGTGCTGCCGAATCTGCGCGCCCTGAACTTCACGATCGAGGGGATCCTCGGCCAGGGCGTCGCCGCGCAGGCCCGCTTCGACCCCCAGGCCAAGGCGCTCGGCGAGTGGCTGCGCTGCCGGTACGTCGACATTCCGGAGGAACTGCTGTGACTGTGCTCGCGTCGTCGCTGGATCCCGGGGGACCGGAGTACGCAGCCCACCGGGAGGCGATGCTCGACCGGCTCGCCGCCCTGGAGGCCGAGCACGCCAAGGCGCTCGCGGGCGGCGGTGAGAAGTACGTCGCGCGGCACCGGGGGCGCGGAAAGCTGCTGGCGCGCGAGCGGATCGAGCTGCTGCTCGACCCCGACACGCCCTTCCTGGAGCTGTCCCCGCTCGCCGCGTGGGGCAGCGACTACCCGGTCGGCGCGTCGATGGTCACCGGCATCGGCGTCGTCGAGGGCGTCGAGTGCCTGATCACGGCGAACGACCCGACCGTGCGGGGCGGGGCATCCAACCCCTGGACGCTGAAGAAGGCGCTGCGCGCCAATGAGATCGCCTTCGCCAACCGGCTGCCGTGCATCTCGCTCGTCGAGTCCGGCGGGGCGGATCTGCCGTCCCAGAAGGAGATCTTCATCCCCGGCGGGGCGCTGTTCCGGGACCTCACCCGGCTGTCGGCGGCCGGGATTCCGACCATCGCGGTCGTCTTCGGGAACTCGACCGCCGGAGGCGCGTACGTCCCCGGCATGTCCGACCACACCATCATGATCAAGGAGCGGTCCAAGGTCTTCCTCGGCGGGCCGCCGCTGGTGAAGATGGCGACGGGGGAGGAGAGCGACGACGAGTCGCTCGGCGGCGCGGAGATGCACGCGCGTACGTCGGGACTCGCCGACTACTTCGCGGTGGACGAGGCGGATGCGCTGCGGCAGGCGCGGCGGGTGGTCGCGCGTCTCAACTGGCGCAAGGCGCACGCCGGTCCGGGCCCGGCCGAGCCGCCCAAGTACGACGAGGAGGAGCTCCTCGGCATCGTGCCCGAGGACCTGAAGACGCCCTTCGACCCGCGAGAAGTGATCGCGCGGATTGTCGACGGCTCGGACTTCGACGAGTTCAAGCCGCTGTACGGGCCGAGCCTGGTGACGGGGTGGGCCTCGCTGCACGGGTATCCGGTCGGGGTGCTGGCCAATGCGCAGGGCGTCCTGTTCAGCGCGGAGTCGCAGAAGGCGGCGCAGTTCATCCAGCTCGCCAACCAGCGCGATGTGCCGCTGCTCTTTCTGCACAACACGACCGGCTACATGGTCGGCAGGGAGTACGAGCAGGGCGGCATCATCAAGCACGGCGCGATGATGATCAACGCGGTGTCGAACTCGCGCGTCCCGCACCTGTCCGTGCTGATGGGGGCCTCCTACGGAGCCGGGCACTACGGCATGTGCGGGCGGGCCTACGACCCCCGGTTCCTGTTCGCCTGGCCGAGTGCCAAGTCGGCGGTGATGGGGCCGCAGCAGCTGGCGGGCGTGCTGTCGATCGTGGCGCGGGCGTCGGCGGCGGCGAAGGGACAGCCGTACGACGAGGAGGCGGACGCGGGGCTGCGGGCCATGGTGGAGCAGCAGATCGAGGCGGAGTCGCTGCCGATGTTCCTCTCGGGGCGGCTGTACGACGACGGAGTCATCGATCCGCGCGACACCCGCACCGTCCTCGGCCTGTGTCTGTCGGCCATCCACACGGCCCCGGTCGAAGGCGCGCGCGGCGGCTTCGGCGTCTTCCGGATGTGAGGACTCTTCGATGATCACTTCTGTACTTGTCGCCAACCGGGGCGAGATCGCCTGCCGGATCTTCCGTACCTGCCGTGAGCTGGGCATCGCGACGGTCGCGGTGTACTCGGACGCGGATGCGACCGCCCTGCATGTACGGGAGGCGGACGCGGCGGTACGGCTGCCGGGAGCGGCCCCGGCGGACACGTATCTGCGAGGCGAGTTGATCGTGAAGGCGGCGCTCGCGGCGGGCGCGGATGCGGTGCATCCGGGGTACGGCTTCCTGTCGGAGAACGCGGAGTTCGCGCGGGCGGTGGCGGCTGCGGGCCTGGTGTGGATCGGCCCCCCTCCCTCGTCCATCGAAGCGATGGCGTCCAAGACCCGCGCGAAGGAACTGATGGGCGGCGCGCCCCTCGACCCCGCGGCGCTGACCGAGGCCGACCTGCCGGTCCTGGTGAAGGCGGCGGCGGGCGGCGGGGGCCGGGGCATGCGGATCGTCCGTTCCCTGGCCTCCCTGGCCGGAGAGTTGGCGGCGGCCCGGTCCGAAGCGGCGTCGGCGTTCGGCGACGGCGAGGTGTTCCTGGAGCCGTACGTCGAGAACGGCCGCCATGTCGAGGTCCAGATCCTGGCGGACGCGCACGGCACGGTCTGGGCGCTGGGCACCCGTGACTGCTCCCTGCAACGCCGCCACCAGAAGGTGATCGAGGAGGCACCGGCTCCGGGCCTGAGCCCCGAACTCACCGAGACCTTGTACGCAATGGCGGTACGGGCGGCACGGGCGACGGACTACCGGGGCGCGGGGACGGTGGAGTTCCTGGTCGTCGGCGACCAGGCGCACTTCCTGGAGATGAACACCCGCCTCCAGGTGGAACACCCGGTGACGGAAGCGGTGTTCGGCGTGGACCTGGTGGAGATGCAACTGCGGGTGGCGGAGGGCGCGGCGTTGCCCGCGGAGCCACCGGGGGCGCGGGGCCACGCGGTGGAGGCGAGGCTGTACGCGGAGGACCCGGGGAGCGGGTGGACGCCGCAGACGGGGGTGCTGCACGCGCTGGACGTGCCGGGGGGAGCCCCTGGCCTGCGCGTCGACTCCGGGTATGCCGGCGGGGACTCCATCGGCGTGCACTACGACCCCATGATCGCCAAGGTCATCGCCTGGGCCCCCACCCGGGACCACGCCGTGCGGCGGCTCGCGGATGCGTTGCGGCGGGCCCGCGTGCACGGGCCCGTCACCAATCGGGCGCTGCTCGTGCGGTCCCTGGAGCATCCCGACTTCACCTCCGCACGGCTCGACACCGGGTTCTACGAGCGGCACCTCGACGCCCTCACCGCGCCCGCCGACGGGGAGCGGCACGCCGCGATTGCCGCCGCGCTCGCCGATGCCGCGGCACGGCCCGGAGCCTGGCGGAACCTTCCGTCCCAGCCGCAGGTCAAGGCGTACGGCGAGCACGAGATCCGCTACCGCCCCACCCGGGGCGGCGGGTTCGAGCTGGTCGACGATCCCGGGGTGCGGGCCGTCGACGCCGGACCGTACCGCGTACGGCTCGAGATCGACGGAGTCGTACGGCCCTTCGACGTCACCGATCACGGTGACGGGCACGTCCACATCGACAGCCCCACCGGCGCGCACGCGCTCGCCGTGCGACCGAGGTTCACCGATCCGCAGGACCGGGCCGAGCCCGGGTCCCTGCTCGCACCCATGCCCGGGACCGTCGTCCGTATCGGGGACGGTCTCGCCGAAGGGGCCAAGGTCACCCAGGGGCAGCCGCTCGTATGGCTGGAGGCCATGAAGATGGAGCACCGCATCCTCTCGCCCGCCTCCGGCATCCTCACCGCACTCCACGCCGTACCCGGCCGTCAGGTCGAGGTCGGCGCCCTGCTCGCCGTCGTACAGGAGGAGGACACCGCGTCATGACCATCGAGAGCCAGGAACACACCGCACTGCGTGCCGCCGTCGCCGCGCTCGGACAGCGCCACGGGCGCGGATACGAACGCGAACAGCTGTGGGCCGAGGCCGCCAAGCTCGGCTATCTCGGCGTCAACCTCCCCGAGGAGCACGGCGGCGGAGGAGGCGGCATGGCCGAACTCTCCATAGTGCTCGAGGAGTTGGGCGCCGCCGGGTGTCCCCTCCTCATGATGGTCGTCTCGCCCGCCATCTGCGGCACCGTCATCGCCCGCTTCGGCACGCAGCAGCAGAAGCGGCAGTGGCTCCCCGGCCTCGCCGACGGCAGCCTCACCATGGCCTTCGGCATCACCGAGCCCGACGCCGGATCGAACTCCCACCGGATCACGACCACCGCGCGCAAGAAGGACGGCGGCTGGATCCTCAACGGGCGCAAGGTCTTCATCTCCGGCGTCGACATCGCCGACGCCACCCTCATCGTCGGCCGCACCGAGGACGCGAGGACCGGCAGGCTCAAGCCGTGCCTCTTCATCGTCCCCCGCGACGCCCCCGGCTTCCAGCGCTCGCAGATCGACATGGAACTGCACGCCCAGGAGAAGCAGTTCGAGCTCGTACTGGACGAGGTGCACCTGCCCGACGACGCGCTTGTCGGTGGGGGTACCTCCCACGCCGAAGGCTGTGGGGGAGAGGACGCCGGGCTGCTCCAGCTCTTCGCCGGACTCAACCCCGAACGCATCATGACCGCCGCCTTCGGCATCGGGATGGGTCGCTACGCCCTCGCCAAGGCCATCGACTACGCGAAGACCCGCCAGGTCTGGAAGGCACCCATCGGCGCCCACCAGGCCATCGCCCACCCCCTCGCCCAGGCCCACATCGAGCTCGAACTCGCCCGCCTGATGATGCAGAAGGCCGCGGCCCTCTACGACGCCGGAGACGACATCGGCGCCGGCGAGGCCGCCAACATGGCCAAGTACGCGGCCGGTGAGGCCTGTGTGAAGGCCGTCGACCAGGCCGTCCACACCCTCGGCGGCAACGGCCTCACCCGCGAGTACGGCCTCGCGTCCCTGATCACCGCCGCCCGCGTCGCCCGGATCGCCCCGGTCAGCCGCGAGATGATCCTCAATTACGTATCCCACCAGTCCCTGGGTCTCCCCAAGTCGTACTGACAGAGGCGATTCTGGCCGTCCACACAGTGCGAGGGGGCCGACATGCCTGGAACCGTGTTCCGCAGCGAGTACGCAGATGTCCCGGCCGTCACCGAGCCGATCCACGAGGCCGTGCTCGGCCGGGCAGCCGCCGAGTACGGCGACACGATCGCCCTGATCGACGGCGTGAACGGCACCACCATCACCTACCGCCAGCTCGACCACTTCCACCGGCGCATCGCCGCCTCGCTCGCCGACGCGGGCCTGCGCAAGGGCGATGTGCTGGCCCTGCACAGCCCCAACACCATCGCGTATCCCTCCGTCTTCTACGGGGCGACCCGCGCCGGCGCGACCGTCACCACCGTCCATCCGCTCTCCACGGCGGAGGAGTTCGCCAAACAGCTCCGTGACTCCTCCGCCCGCTGGATCGTCACCGTCTCACCTCTCCTCGAAGTCGCTCGCAGGGCCGCCGAACTGGTCGGCGGCATCGAGGAGATCTTCGTCTGCGACCGTGCCGACGGGCATGCGAGCGTCCTCGACATGCTCGGCTCGATCGCGCCCGAGCCGGACATCGCCATCGACCCGGCCGAGGACATCGCCGCCCTGCCGTACTCCTCCGGCACCACCGGAGTGCCCAAGGGCGTGATGCTCACCCACCGCTCCATCGCCACCAACCTCGCCCAGCTCAGTCCGCTGCTGCCGATGGGCCCCGGCGACCGCATCCTCGCCGTACTGCCGTTCTTCCACATCTACGGCCTCACCGCCCTGATGAACGCCCCGCTGCGCAACGGCGCCACCGTCGTCGTACTGCCCCGCTTCGAGCTCGACACCTTCCTCGGGGCGATCGAGAAACACCGCATCAACGGTCTGTACGTCGCCCCGCCGATCGTCCTCGCACTCGCCAAGCACCCGGCGGTCGCGCAGTACGACCTCGGCTCGCTGAGCTACATCATCTGCTCGGCCGCCCCCCTGGACGCCTCACTGGCCGCGGCCTGCTCCCGGCGGCTCGGGCTGCCGCCCATCGGCCAGGCGTACGGCATGACCGAGCTGTCGCCCGGCACGCATGTGGTGCCGCCGGCGGCCGGCAACCCGCCGCCCGGCACCGTCGGCAAGCTCATCGCCTCGACCGAGATGCGGCTCGTCTGTCTCGACGACCCCGGAAAGGACGTCGGCATCGGCGAGGAGGGCGAGATAGCGATCCGTGGACCGCAGGTGATGAAGGGCTACCTCGGCCGGCCCGAGGCGACCGCCGAGATGATCGACGCGGACGGCTGGGTGCACACCGGCGACGTCGGGCGCGTCGACGAAGACGGCTGGCTCTTCGTCGTCGACCGGGTCAAGGAGCTCATCAAGTACAAGGGCTTCCAGGTCGCTCCCGCAGAGCTGGAGGCGCTGCTGCTCACCCACGAGGGCATCGCGGACGCGGCGGTGATCGGCGTGTACGACGCGGACGGGAACGAGATCCCGAAGGCGTACGTCGTACGGCAGCGGGACGCCGAGGAGCTGACCGAGGACGATGTGATTGCCTTCGTGGCGGAGCGGGTCGCGCCGTACAAGAAGATCCGCTGTGTCTCGTTCACCGGCGTGGTTCCGCGCGCCGCCTCCGGAAAGATCCTCAGGCGTGAACTGAGGGACCGGGAGCCGATCAAGAGGGAGAACACGTGACGCTTCTCGCCACCGCGCACGAGCGCGGCATCACCACGCTGACGCTGGACTCGCCGGAGAACCGCAACGCCCTGTCGGCGCGGCTCGTCGGCGAGCTGGGCGAGGCGCTGGGGGAGTGCGCCAAGGACGAGTCCGTACGGGCCGTTGTGCTCACCCACACCGGCTCCACGTTCAGCGCGGGCGCCGATCTGAAGGCCCCGCCCAATCCGTACACCTTCGTCGCCCTGCTGCGGCAGATCGTCACGCTGCCGAAACCGGTGGTGGCCCGCGTCACCGGGCATGTACGGGCCGGCGGCCTCGGGCTGCTGGGCGCCTGCGACATCGCGGCCGCCGCCAGTGCCGCCGACTTCGCCTTCACGGAGGTGCGGATCGGGGTCGCGCCCGCCGTGATCTCACTGCCGCTGCTGCCGCGGATGGACCAGCGCGCGGCCGAGCGCTACTACCTCACGGGGGAGCGCTTCGACGCGGCGGAGGCTGCTCGTACGGGACTGATCACGCTCGCCGCGGACGATGTGGACGCGGCGCTCGCGCCGGTGCTCGACGGGCTGCGCAGGGCGTCCCCGCAGGGGCTGGCCGCGTCGAAAGAGCTGCTCGGAGCTAGGGTGCTGGAGACCTTCGACCGCGACGCGGAGGATCTTGTGCAGCGCTCGGCGTCGCTCTTCGCCTCCGCGGAGGCACGCGAGGGGATGACGTCCTTCCTCGAACGACGGGACCCCGCATGGGTGTTGTGACCTCCGCCGCCAAGGAGCCGCAGGCCGGGGAACCGGTGACCAAGGAGCCGAAGGCGAAGGAGCCCAAGCAGGACCGCAGCCGGGCCACCCGGCAGCGGCTGCTCGAAGCCGCGGTGGCCTGCCTGGCCGAACACGGCTGGGCGGGCTCGACCGTCTCGGCGGTCGCCGAGCGGGCCGGAGTCTCGCGGGGCGCGGCACAGCACCACTTCCCGACCCGGGAGGACCTGTTCACGGCGGCGGTCGAATACGTGGCGGAGGAGCGCTCACAGGCCCTGCGGGCGCTCCCGACCCAGGACCGTACGGCGGTCGTCGCGGCCCTCGTCGACCTCTACACCGGGCCGCTGTTCCGGGCCGCGCTGCACCTTTGGGTGGCGGCGTCGAACGAGGACCAGCTGCGCTCGCGGGTCACCGAGCTGGAGGCCAGGGTCGGCCGCGAGACGCATCGGATCGCCGTGCAGCTGCTGGAGGTGGACGAATCGCATCCCGGCGTCCGCGAAACGGTCCAGGGGCTGCTCGACATGGCGCGCGGCCTGGGCCTCGCCAACCTCCTCACGGACGACGCCGCGCGCCGTAGGAGGGTGGTGGCGCAGTGGGCGGCGCTGCTGGACGAGGCGCTGGACTGATCCGCTCTGACCTGTGCTGATCCCCTGTGACCCGGGACACCACCGTCCCATTCGGTCCGCAGTACCCTGGGCGCATGCTTCTGCTCGTACGACGCCGCCACGTGGACTATGTCCGCGTCACGAGCATGGGCTGTCGACGCTCCCTCTGAGCCAGCGCACAGCCCCTCTCCACCTCCGGCACCCTTGGCCCCGCCCCACCCCTGGCGGCCCCTCGGGACCCCGTACACCCTGCGGACGCACACATGTCTCACGCCTCGTCGTACCTTCAGCTCCCCGTCATCGACCTCTCGGCCGCCGACCGCGGCCCCCAGGCCCGGGCCCTGCTGCATGCGCAGCTGCACAGCGCCGCCCATGACGTCGGCTTCTTCCAGCTCACCGGGCACGGCGTCACCGACGCCGAGACCACCGCGCTGACCACCGCCATGCGGGCCTTCTTCGCGCTGCCCGAGGCCGACCGGCTCGCCATAGACAACGTCAACTCGCCGCACTTCCGCGGCTACACGCGCACCGGAGACGAGCGCACCGGCGGCAGCATGGACTGGCGCGACCAGCTCGACATCGGCGCCGAACGGCCCGTCCGCGTCCCCGGCCCCGGCGAGCCCGGGTACTGGTGGCTGGAGGGCCCCAACCAGTGGCCCGCCGCCCTGCCCGAGCTCCGCCCCGCCGCGCTCGCCTGGATCGACCGGCTCAGCGGTGTCGCCCACAAGCTGCTCACCGAACTGCTCACCGCCATCGGCGCGCCCCCCGACTTCTACGACGACGTCTTCGGCGACCGGGCACACCTGCACCTCAAGCTGGTGCGCTACCCGGGCAGCGCCGCCGAAGGCGGGGGCCAGGGCGTCGGCGCCCACAAGGACTACGGCTTCCTGACCCTGCTCCAGCAGGACCGGATCGGCGGCCTCCAGGTGGAGCGCGAGGACGGCGCCTTCCACGACGTACCGCCGCTGCCGGGTGCGTTCGTCGTCAACCTCGGCGAGCTTCTCGAGGTCGCCACCAACGGCTATCTCAAGGCGACCAACCACCGGGTGGTCAGCCCGCCCGGCGCCACCGAGCGGTTCTCCGTGCCGTTCTTCTACAACCCGCGCCTGGACGCCCGGATCGAGCCGCTGCCCTTCCCGTACGCGGCACACGCGCCGGGTGTCACCGCGGACCCGGCGAATCCGCTGTTCGCCGAGTACGGCCGCAACGAGCTCAAGGGCAAGCTGCGGGCGCACCCGCTGGTCGCCGCCCGGCACCATGCGGACCTGCTGGAGCCGGCGGCGTAAGCGGCGGCGCGGGGGAACCCGGGGCCGGCGTGCCCCGGGGCCCGGCGTGGCCTGGGGCCCGGGGCCCGGGGGCTGCTCAGCCCCCGAGGTTCGAGATGTCCTCGTAGCCCGCGATCTCCTGCGGGTTCCGCGACCCCGGCCCGACGTAGAGCGCGGACGGCCGCACCAGCCGTCCCGTGCGCTTCTGCTCCAGGATGTGCGCCGACCAGCCCGCCGTACGCGCGCAGGTGAACATTGACGTGAACATGTGCGCCGGGACCTCCGCGAAGTCCAGGATGATCGCCGCCCAGAACTCCACGTTCGTGGCAAGGACCCGGTCCGGTCGGCGGTTGTGCAGCTCGTCGAGTGCCGCCCGCTCCAGCGCCTCCGCGACCTCGAAGCGCGGCGCGTCCAGCTCCTTGGCCGTACGGCGCAGCACGCGCGCCCTCGGGTCCTCCGCGCGGTAGACCCGGTGCCCGAAGCCCATCAGCCGCTCGCCCTTGTCGAGTGCGTGCTTGACGTAGGCAGTCGCGTCCCCGGCCCGCTCGATCTCCTCGATCATGCCGAGGACACGGGAGGGGGCGCCGCCGTGCAGCGGCCCCGACATGGCTCCCACGGCGCCGGAGAGAGCGGCCGCGACATCCGCACCCGTCGAGGCGATGACGCGGGCGGTGAAGGTGGAGGCGTTCATGCCGTGCTCGGCGGCCGAGGTCCAGTAGGCGTCGACGGCCTTCACATGACGAGGGTCCGGCTCACCGCGCCAGCGGATCATGAACCGCTCGACGACGGACTGCGCCTTGTCGATCTCCTTCTGCGGGACCATCGGCAGCCCCTGGCCGCGCGCACTCTGTGCCACGTACGAAAGCGCCATCACCGCGGCCCGCGCGAGATCGTCGCGAGCCTGCGCCTCGTCGATGTCCAGCAGCGGCTTCAGGCCCCACACGGGGGCGAGCATCGCCAGCGCCGACTGCACATCGACCCGGATGTCACCGGAGTGCACCGGGATCGGGAAGGGCTCGGCCGGCGGCAGCCCGGGATTGAACGCGCCGTCGACCAGCAGCCCCCACACGTTCCCGAAGGACACATGGCCCACCAGGTCTTCGATGTCGACACCGCGGTAGCGGAGCGAGCCGCCCTCCTTGTCGGGTTCGGCGATCTCCGTTTCGAACGCGACGACTCCCTCGAGTCCAGGTACGAAGTCGGACATCTGGCGGCTCCTCAAGATGCGTACGACGGGTGTGGGTCAATCACCCCGGTGATGCCCCGTGCGGCTGGTGGTCACCCAATCGCCGGGAGGCAGGCACGATATCCCCTGCTGTATGGGGGCCACAGTGGCCCGACCCAAGATTTTGTCCGGTCCGGCTGATGCGGGGAAGCGTGACATCCGGCACACTGCGCCATTTCGGGCGGGAAGGATTGGCGGCACTCCGTGCCGGGCAAACTGGGCCGCTGAGGCAGGATGGCCCCGTGACCGACCAAGCCGCCCCGCACCCGGATCTCGCTCCCGCCCACGACCCCGCGGACTCGCACGACCCCGCGGTCATGCGGGAGCAGTACCGCTCCACCCCGCTCCTGGAGACGGAGCTGGCGCCCGATCCCGTGGACCAGTTCGCGCACTGGTTCAAGGACGCCGCCTCCGCCGGTCTGCACGAGCCGAACGCCATGATCGTCTCCACCGCGTCGCCGGAGGGCCGCCCGTCGTCCCGCACGGTGCTGCTGAAGCAGTTCGACACCCGTGGCTTCGTCTTCTACACGAACTACGCCTCCCGCAAGGGCCGGGAGCTGGACGCCAACCCGTACGCCTCGCTGCTCTTCCCCTGGCACCCGCTCGCCCGCCAGATCATCATCAACGGCACCGTGGCCCGCATCGGCCGCGACGAGACGGTCGCGTACTTCCGCAGCCGCCCGCACGGCTCGCAGCTGGGCGCATGGGCGAGCGAGCAGTCGTCCGTGATCGGCTCACGCGAGGACCTGCTGCGCAGATACGAGGAGCTGGCGACCCGCTACCCGGAGGGCGAGCAGGTCCCGGTGCCGCCGGAGTGGGGCGGCTACCGGGTCGAGGCGGAGACGGTGGAGTTCTGGCAGGGCCACGAGAACCGGCTGCACGACCGGCTGCGGTATGTCCGTACGGATGAGGGGTGGCGGGTCGAGCGGCTGGCTCCCTGACCGGGCCCGGGAACGCAGAAACCCGCGGGCTCTGGTCCCTCCTTGCGGAGGGGCCGGCCGGATGTGCCGGCGAGCCCGCGGGTCGGTGACTGCTTGGAATTTCGGCCGACGATCAGTCGGCTGCACACAGAGTGCGACGACGGGCCGTCAGCCCGCAGTCACCTCACGCATCCGAAAAGACATCACTTCCGGACCACCTCCTTTCACCGTGTGGCCACACCCTAAGAACCCGTCCCGGGCGCCACAAGCGAATTTCCGGGAGGCAACGATTTCCGCGAACCTGGTGTGTCCTGCGTCACGTTCGAGTTCAATGATCTGACGTGCATAAGCTCGCGCGGACGCGTCCTGCAGGGGGTCCAGGATGAGTGCTTCCAAGAGTGAGACCACCAATGCGCTCGGGCCTGACGAGCCGGAGCGGGAGGGCGCGGGGTCCGAGGAGCCCGCGCCGGTGCCCGGGGCGGAGTTGCTTGCCGCGTTGCTGGACGGGATGGACGCGGCGCTCTGCGCGTTCGACGCCGACGGCGCGATCACGCACTGGAACCGCGAGGCAGAGCGGATTCTCGGCTGGTCGCCCGAGGAGGCCGTCGGCCGGCGGGGATTCGCCGGGTGGGCGGTGCGGACCGCCGATGCCGGGGAGGTGCAGGCGCGGCTGATGGCCGCGATGGATGCGCCGGGGCGGCAGGTCCATGAGTTCGCGCTGCTGCGCAAGGACGGCGGCCGCGTTCTCGTACGGACCCAGTCGGCGCGGGTGCTCGGTGCGGACGGCAAGCCGACCGGGGTGTACTGCGCGTTCAGCGAGGTGCATGCGCAGATCGACCTGGAGCGGTCGATCGCGCTGAGCGAGGCGCTGTTCGAGGACGCGTCCTGGGGAGTCGTACTCGTCGATGTGGACCTGCGGCCGACCGTCGTCAACGGTCATGCGGCGCGGGCGCTCGGCGCCGGGCGTACGTCCCCGCTCGGGCGGCCGCTGGGTGAGCTGGTCGTCCAGGGTGTGGAGGAACTGGAGGGGGCGCTCCACCATGTGCTGGCCGAGGGCGCGCCGCGGGGGCTCGCTGATCTGTGGGTGACGCTGAGTACGTCCCAGGGCGAGCAACGGCGCTGTTGGCGCAGCGGCTTTCTGCGGCTGGCCTCGCCGCTCGCGGAGGAGCCGGTGCCGCTGGGAGTGGGGTGGCTGTTCCACGACGTGACGGAGTCCAAGCTGGCCGGGCAGGAGGCGGACCGGCTGCGCTTCCGGTCCAGCCAGCTGCACCGGGCGGGGCGAGCAGCGGCGGAGTGCGAGGATCCGATGGAGGCGGCGACGGCGTATCTCGACTTCGCGCTGGCGGGCTTCGCGGACCATGCGCTGATCGATCTGACGGACCGGGACGGGGAGCGGCTGATCCGCGCCGCGGCGACTCCACGGGGTGCGCCGGGCCCGTGCATGCCGGTGGCGGGCGGCGGCATCCCGGTGCGCTACCCGCCGGGCCACCCGGCGCTCCAGTCGGCCGACCGCAACGGCTCCGTCCGCGCGAGCGCACCGGCCGGTGGTGCGGCCGGGGCGAAGGGTGACTGGGCGGCGGAGCGCCAGTGGCCGCGGGATGCGGTGCACGCGCTGTGCACGGTGCTCCGCAGCCGCGGCCGGACACTGGGCGTCCTCACCTTCCTCCGCGGCCAGGGCCGCCCGGCTTTCGAACGGGCGGACGCGGTGTATGCGGAGAGTGTGGGGGTGCTGGCGGGGGCGGCGCTGGATCTGGCGCGGGTGACACGGGGGGAATGAGCTGTTCTGCCCGGGCAGATCAGGCCCCGCCGGCAATTGAGGCGTAGGGGGGAGGGTCCGGGGCGGAGCCCCGGTTACGGGGCAAAGCAGGACGCCGCCCGGACAGGACCTAGTGACGGAAGAAGATCCGGTCCCCGTACTCGCTCATCACGCGGCCGTTCCACTCATGCCCGCCGTCCACATTCCCCGACCGCAGCAGCGGCGGCTCGATCCCCCGCTCCACCAGCTGTTCCGCCGCCGCGGCCATCGTCGCCTGCATCAGCGCGCTCGTGACGACGGTCGACGCGGGCGCGAACGGCGCCTCGATCCCCTCGTGCGTCAGCTCCGCGTCCCCGACCGCGATCTTCGAGTCCAGCACGATGTCGCAGTGGTCCTTGAGGAAGGTCCCGGACACATGCCGCGACCTGGTCCCCTCCGTGTACGCCACCGACGTCACCCCGATGACCTTCAGCCCGAGCGCCCGCGCGTTCATCGCCATCTCCACCGGCAGCGCGTTCCGACCGGAGAGGGAGATGATCACCAGCACGTCGCCGGACTTCGCCGGGCTGGAGTCGAGCACCGCCCCCGCCAGCCCCTCCACCCGCTCCAGCGCGGAGCCGAGCGTCGCAGGCATGACGTCGACGCCGACGACGCCGGGAACGGCGAGCAGGTTCATCAGGGCGAGGCCGCCCGCCCGGTAGACGACGTCCTGCGCGGCCAGCGAGGAGTGCCCGGCGCCGAAGGCGAAGAGGCGGCCGCCCGCCGCGACGGTGTCCGCGATCGCGACTCCCGCGGCCGCGATGTTCGCCGCCTCTTCGTCCCGCGCACGCTGCAGCAGACCGATCGCGGCGTCGAAGAACTGACCGGCCAGCTTGCTCTCGCTCATCGCCGAGCCCTTTCGGGGGATGGGAAACACGGAGGGGTACCTGTGCGCGTGGCGTACGGGTGCACAGGGGTGGACCAGATGGACGACCGCGGGAATACCCGTGTCGCGGATCACGTTGCGGTCTGGACCATTGCCCTGTCAATACGGGCTCCCCGACCGGCCCTGCGCATCCGGTCACCGAAGGGCTTCCCCCGGCACGGCACGGTTGTCAGTGGGATGCGTCAGAATTGAGTCGGGGCCAGCGCACGACTGTTTTCAAGTCAGAGCATCGAGGGGCACGTATGTCCGGATTGATCGACACGACGGAGATGTATCTCCGCACCATCCTCGAACTGGAAGAGGAAGGTGTGGTGCCCATGCGCGCCCGCATCGCCGAGCGGCTCGACCAGAGCGGCCCGACGGTCAGCCAGACCGTGGCGCGTATGGAACGGGACGGCTTGGTGACGGTCGCGGGCGACCGCCACCTGGAGCTGACCGAGGAGGGCCGGCGGCTCGCGACGCGCGTGATGCGCAAGCACCGGCTCGCCGAGTGTCTGCTCGTCGACGTGATCGGCCTGGAGTGGGAGCAGGTCCACGCGGAGGCGTGTCGCTGGGAGCATGTAATGAGCGAGGCGGTGGAGCGGCGCGTGCTGGAACTGCTGCGCCACCCGACGGAGTCTCCGTACGGGAACCCGATCCCGGGTCTCGAGGAGCTGGGCGAGAAGGCGGAGGCCGACCCGTTCCTGGACGAGGGCATGGTTTCGCTGGCGGATCTGGACCCGGGCGTGGACGGCAAGACCGTGGTCGTACGGCGTATCGGCGAGCCGATCCAGACGGATGCCCAGCTCATGTACACCTTGCGGCGGGCGGGCGTGCAGCCCGGCTCGGTGGTGAGTGTGACGGAGTCCGCGGGCGGAGTGCTGGTGGGCAGCAGCGGGGAGGCCGCGGAGCTTGAGGCTGATGTGGCCTCGCATGTGTTTGTGGCCAAGCAGTAGTCGATTTCCACCCGCCAGTAACCGTTTTCCGCCCGGAATGGCAGCGCCCGGGCGGTTCGCGTGCCACGCTGTGGCTGAGGCATATGACCCCACGGCCGGGGAGGGAACTGGGTGATGCGCCCGTCGTACGCCCGGCGCGCGCAACAGCGCGTCCACCGCGTCCAGCACGTCAACTGCGCAGTCATGTCTCCACAGGAGTGCCCCGGCGCCCAAGGGCGCCGGGGCCTGTCCTCCCCTGTGCTGACCCGGAGCCCCGAGCTCCCAGGGTCATTCCCCACGGGCCCTCATCCCCGAGTGGCCCGCCTCCCGCAGAAGATCTCCCCATGGCGGCGGGAGTCAATCCTTGAGCGCGGTCACTCGAACGAGCGGTGTTGTGCGCCGGGACCGCATTTTCGAATAAAGGTTCGATAGTCTGGCAGGGCTGGATAGGGCAGGACGACCTGGGGGAGAGAAGGGGGTGCCAGGCCACATGGTGCGGCGCATCGACGTAATCGGAGCCGAGGGCGTAGGCCTGGCTGCCTGGGAGTTCGCCGACCCGCCAAAAGGGCGCGGCGAGGCGGAGGCCCCCGGGGTATTACTCCTGCACGGACTGATGGGCCGTGCAGCACACTGGGCCTCCACGGCCCGCTGGCTGGCCGAGCGTCATCGCGCGGTCGCCCTCGACCAGCGCGGACACGGCCGCAGTGACAAGCCGGCGGAGGGACCGTTCACCCGCGAGGCGTATGTCTCCGACGCCGAGTCCGCCATCGAACAGCTGAGCCTCGCCCCGGTGACCCTGATCGGCCACTCGATGGGCGCGCTCACCGCCTGGCAGGTCGCGGCCAAGCGCCCGGACCTGGTCCAGGCCCTGATCATCTGCGATATGCGCGCCTCCGCGCTGGGCGCGGCATCGCAACGCGAGTGGAGCGACTGGTTCCGCTCCTGGCCCGTCCCCTTCGCGACGCTGGCGGACGTCCGCAAGTGGTTCGGCGAGGACGACCCCTGGTTGGAGCGCCACAACCCCTCCCGCGGCGAGTTCTTCGCCGAAGTCATGGCGGAGCGTGCGGACGGCTGGCGTCCGGTCTTCTCCCGCCGCCAGATGCTCATGTCCCGCGAGACCTGGGTCTACGACGCGCACTGGGAGGAACTGGCCCTGGTCCAGTGCCCGACCCTGGTGGTCCGCGGTCTCGACGGCGAACTGGGCCGCGCGGAGGCTCAGGAGATGGTGCGGGTCCTGCCGAGGGGGGAGTACGCGGAGGTGGCGGACGCCGGCCACCTGGTGCACTACGACCAGCCGGAGGGCTGGCGGACGGCCATCGAGCCGTTCCTGGACGGCGTGCTGACGCCCTGAGCGGCCTGGACTTCACCGAAAGTGGGATGACGCATGGCTGGCGGGCGGCGTTACGCGTACGTCGGGCCCGACGAGATTCGGGAAGCCCTCCGGCCCGGGAGCGGGGGCCGGGTCGTTCGTAGCCTCGGCGGCTTCGAGGACTGGGTCGCGGAACAGGCTGCCGAGGAGCTGGCGGAGCCGTTCACGTACGTCGTCGATGAGGGTGGGGATCTGCGCCTTGCGCCGCGGCGGCAACGGCTGGGCGATCAGCGAGGTCAGCAACCAGTCGACCGGCTACTGCCCCGACCTCGACTCCTGGCCGGCGGTTGCCGAGGCGCTGGAGCGGGTCGGGATCGGTCGGCCTGACGGGTTCACGTACGAGGTCGTCTTCCGGCGGTGCGTTGTCTGCGGGGAGGTCAACGTCGTGCGGGAGGACGACTTCGTGTGCGTCTTCTGCGGGGGTGGGCTGCCGGCCTCGTGGAACATCGCCTGAGGCGACGGCAGGGTCAGAACGCGAAGACCGCGCCCTGGGCCAGGCTGCCCTCCATCTCGCACGCATTGCCGTAGGTGGCCGACCAGGTGACGTGCTTGCCCTGCCAGACGCCCTGAGCGGTGACCACGACCGGGTCCCACTGGCGCGTGCACGGCTTGTGCGACGGCGACTTGGTCAGCGCGGCGAAGTTGCCTTCCACGGCCATCAGTTCCGTACACGCCGCAGCCGCCGAGGGGTGGGTGCCGTCGGGCCGCGGGGCGCAGCTCAGGGTCGCGGCGCGCACGACGGTGGCCGTCGTGGCCTCCGCGCCCTTGCCGATCGTGAGCACGAGCGCGGAAGGCGCGTACAGGCTCTTCGCCTGAGTGGGCTGCGCGGGTTGGGCCTGCGCGATGCCGGCGACCGCCGGGGTGGTCAGAACGAGGGCTGCGGCGGTGGCGGCAGCGGCGATTGTGTTGCGGATGTAACGCATCTGTGAAACTCCTTCGCTCGGGGGTTGATTGCGGTCAGGAGTCTTGCCCATGCGTACAGTGAGCGCACATCGATCGCCCTTTTCCGGCCGAATACGACCAAGCAGCAGCGACCGAATGGTCGTTCGGGCAGCTCGGAACGGGTGTGCGAGGGTGTCCAGCATGTGGGCAATTTCCGGTGGTGCAACGGAAAACTACCGCCTGAGCTGCGCTGATGTGCGGAGCGACGCCCTGGCTGTGAGGCCCGCATCGACTGGAAACCGTCGCTCCGAGGGGTGGATGCCCCGGTTCCGGGGTCCCGCCGAGTTGGAGCGCAGACACGGGCGCTCATCCATCACCCCCGCCCGCACGGTCGCGATGAGAGCGCCGAGTTGTGTCGGTTCGGTGTGCGGATCTCGGTGGAGGGCGTCGCTCCGGCGAATTGTGTATGGCGAATGTGTATACGAGGTCTACGGGGTCTGCTGGGTCTACGGAAGACAGGCCCCGGGGGACATCACCGAAGCAGCTTGCGCATCTCCGCGCGGATCTTCACCGTCGCCTCCGCCACCGATGTGAGGTCGACCTCCTCCGGGGACTGCTTCGAGGTCCGGACCGTGGTCAGGCCGACGGCCACATTCGTGTTGGAGTCGGCCCATGCGCACATCGGGAGCGTGTTCGTGCCGCCGCCCGTCTGCTCCGTCGTCATCACCTGGCAGGTGATGGTCACTTCCGAGCCCGCCGGAGTGAAGTCCTTGGGCGGTACGACGATGGTGGAGCCGTCCGACTTCCCCGCGCCGCCCAAGATCTTGGTGCGGGCCTCGTCCGGGTCCTTGATACGGCCGTGCATGCCCGAGACGATCAGGACACCGGACTCGGATGCGGAGAGGTACTGGGCCACCGAAGCCTTGGCATCGCGGATGTTGGCCTCGCTCGTCCCGGCCAGCTCCTCCTGGTGTTTGGCGGACTGGTCGTCGGACAGCTTGTACTTTCCGTCGAGGAGCGTCTTGGGGAGTGTCAGCCGGTACTCCGCCGCCGGGAAGCCGGTGCCGCTCGATCCGCCACCGACGACGTTGTTCCCGAACCACGAGATGGCGAAGATGCCCGCGATGGACGCCACCGTGATGAGCGCGATCATCGGGCCCTTGTTCTTCGGCGGGGGCGGAGGCGCGCCCCAACCCCCGCCGTACTGCTGCGGGTACGGGTACTGCTGCGGCTGCGCGTACGGGTACCCGGCGGGCGGCTGAGGCGCGTACCCCTGCTGCGGATACGGCGGCTGCTGCTGCGGATACTGCGGCTGTGTATAAGGGTTGGGAGGCGGCGTCGACATGCCCATGACGCTATGTCACGGGCGCGGGGCACCGTACAACCAGGCCCCCGCCCTCACCCCTTGCTGACCGCCGCCAGGATCTCCGGCAGCCGGTTCGCCGTCTGCGGCGCCGCCACCCGTACCCCTGCCCAGCCGATCAGCAGGCCGTACGCCGCGCCCAGCGGCAACAGCAGCCACAGCGCCGACTGGCCGGCGTTCGCCGCGTGCAGCCAGATCGTCAGCGCGATCACCGGCGCGCACAGCACCGCCGCCGAGATCATGCCGCCGAAGATCGAGATCCAGGCCAGGCCGCCCTGCCCGGGGGCGACGTTCTTGTACGCGCTGTCCTGCGGGATCGAGTAGGGGAAGCGTGCCGACGCCACCGCCCCGGTCGCCAGCATCGCGCCCAGCAGGGCGAAGGACAGACCGAGCACCTCCGGCAGGGCCTTCCAGTTGCCGAGGAGCGACGCGGTGAGGACCGTGACCAGCGCCGTGTACGGAAGCGTGATCACCAGCAACGCCAGCGCCCGCGCCCGCAGTTCCACATACGCGTCCTTCGTGGACGAGATCGTCAGTGCCACCATCCAGAACGCCGAGGTGTCCTGGCCGAACTGGTTGTACATCTGGATGCCCAGCATCCCCGCCGCGAAGCAGGCGAAGTAGACCGAGCCGGTGCCCTGGAGCGCGTTGAACAGCGGCACGATCAGGCCGATCGCCAGCGCCGTCACCCACGCGGCCTTCGTCTTCGGGTCCCGCCACACATAGCGCAGGCTGCGCTGCATCACCGTGCCCGTACGGCCCTCCGGCAGCAGGTGGTGGAAGCTGGAAGCGGACTCCTTGCGGGTCGGCTCCGAGGCCGCGGCCAGCGTCGAACCGTCCGGGGCCGTCATCAGCTTCGTCAGACTGTGCTGCCAGGAGTACAGCAGCAGGAACAGTGCCACTGCCGACAGTGCCAACTGGCCCGCGGCGACCGCGTACGCGCCCTCGCTCGCCGAGTCCGCCGCGCCGATCGCCGACGCCGGCGGAATCCAGCGCACCACGGATGCCACCGGGTCGAGCGTCGAGAGGCCCCCCGCGTCGCCGAGCCGCTGTGCGCCGAAGTTGACGACCTGGATGCCGATCGCGATCACGAGACCGCTGAGCACTGCCAGGTCGCGGCCCTTGCGCGAGGTCAGCAGACGGATGTTGGCCGCCGCGACCGCGCGCGCCAGCGCCACGCACACCAGCAGGGTGAGCGGCACGGCGATGACCGCGACCCCGACCCCGACCCCGCCGTGCGTGACCGCGAACGCCGAGCCCACCGCAAGACACAGTGTGAACAGCGGGCCGATGCCCACCAGGGATGCGGCGAGCAGGGCCCGTACAAGAGAGTGGGGACGCAGCGGCAGCATCACCAGCCGCGTCGGGTCCAGCGTCTCGTCGCCGCTGGGGAAGAACAGCGGCATGACCGCCCAGCCCAGCGCCAGTACGGCCGTCAGCAGCACCACCACCGACGCCGCGTGCTCGTTTCCGCGCAGCGCGATCAGGCCGATGAGCTGGAGCGCGGCGAACAGCAGCGTGACGACGACGGACGAGATGTACGCGGCCTTGCGGCCCGACGACTGGCGCAGGCCGTTGCGCAGCAGCGACAGCTTGAGCCGGACGAAGACCGGGGTCAGGGAGGCCGAGGTGCCAGGTGCCGGGGTCCGGAATGCCGAGGTCGGGGATGAGGTACTCAACGCTTGCCGCCGCCCAGCCAGTCCAGCGACGCTCCGGTGTCCCGGCCGTTCGCCCCCACCAACTCCAGGAACGCGTTCTGCAGCGACGGCGCATCGCCCCGTACCTCGGCGAGCGGGCCCTGCGCGCGGATCCGGCCGGCCGCCATCACCGCCACCCAGTCGCACAGCGACTCCACCAGTTCCATCACATGGCTGGAGAAGACGACCGTCGCGCCCGAGGCCGTGTACCGCTCGAGGACCCCGCGGATCGTCTGCGCCGAGACCGGGTCGACACCCTCGAACGGCTCGTCCAGAAAGAGCACTTCGGGATTGTGCAGCAGGGCGGCCGCAAGCCCGATCTTCTTCCGCATGCCCGTCGAGTAGTCGACGACCAGCTTGTGCTGCGCGCCCGCGAGGTCGAGTACGTCCAGGAGCTGGGCGGCGCGTTTGTCGACCTCGTCTCCCGGCAGACCCCGCAGCCGTCCGTTGTACGCGAGCAGTTCGCGCCCGGACAGGCGCTCGAAGAGGCGCAGACCCTCCGGCAGTACGCCGATACGGGACTTCACCTCGACCGGGTCGCGCCACACGTCGTGACCGACCACCTCCACCCGGCCCTGGTCCGGACGGAGCAGGCCCGTCACCATGGACAGGGTCGTCGTCTTTCCCGCGCCGTTCGGGCCGACCAGGCCGATGAACTTGCCCGCGGGGAGCGTGAGGTCGATGCCGGCGACCGCGACCTGCTCGCCGAACCTCTTCCACAGTCCCTCAACACGAACGGCGGGCGGCGCTGTGTGCGCTCCGCCCGCCTCTGCGGCTCCAACTGCCTGGTCCGGCATGGTGCCCTGCCCTTCGGTGTCCCCGTGTGCCCATCTGTACGGGACCACCTTATGTACGGCGTTCCTTATCCACGCCGTGCGCGTTCGGCGGCCGCCTCCCGCCCGCATGCGTAGGCCAGCGGGCTGATCAACTCGTCCGCGTCCGGCAGCCACCGGTTCGCGTGCGTGGGGCGGCGGACCCACTGCACCGCGCCATGGCCGCCGATGCGGGTCGGCGGGGCCGCGACATAGTGGCCCTCGCCCCGTGCGACGAGATCGATCGAGCTCGGCATCCAGCCCATGGTGCGGATCAGATCGGGGACCTTGAGCGCAGCGCCGGGCAGTACGAAGAACAGCATCCGGCGGTCGGGGGTGCAGGTCACCGGGCCCAGTGGCAGGTCCAGCCGCTCCAGGCGCGCCAGGGCCAGGAAGCCCGCCGACTCCGGAACGTCGAGAGCGTCGAAGGTGCGTCCCGTCGGCAGCAGGATCGACGCCTTCGGCTGCTGCGACCACATCCGTCGTGCCGCCGTCCCGCTGCCGGTCGCCTGGTTCGCCCAGTCCGGCCCGGTCGGATGGGCGCCGGCCGAGGCACAGTCGGCGTTGCCGCACGAGCACAGTTCCCTGCCGTCCGCGGGCTCCAGCCAGGTGCCGGGAAACACGTCCCAGTGCCGCTCCTCCGCATACCGCACGGCGTTGTCCAGCAGCAGTTCACCGCGCTGCTGGGGGATGTGCGCGGCTTCCGTGACTCCGACGGTCTCTTCGACTCCGATGGTCTCATTCACGACACACTCAACTCCCGCCGTCACCTCGGGTTACGGGCGAGCGGCGGCGAGGACACGGGGCATCGATCCTGCACGCGGGGCGCACGGGTGCACGAACGGGGGCGCGCATGAAGCGGGGTGGCTGCGGGCGGGTAGCCACACGCAGGGGGCGTCAGCGTGGGGACGCGTCACCCGGACGTCGTGATGGACGTCGTCCGGGAAATAACAGTCCAACTCGTTCGAAGTCTGCATTCTCCGTATATCAGCCGGGCAGTGATCACTTCATGGATCACCCACGGCCTCAGGGGGTAGTCATGGCAGCCAGGCCTCTCGTAGCCCGACAGCCGAACGAACGGTTGCAGGCGCTCATTCAGGAAGCCGGGTGTTCCAACGCCGGCCTCGCCCGTCGAGTCAACATGGTGGGTGCCGAGCGGGGATTGGATCTTCGCTACGACAAGACGTCGGTGGCGCGCTGGCTGCGCGGGCAGCAGCCGCGCGGCCGGGCGCCGGGAATCATCGCCGAGGCGCTGGGCCGCAAGCTCGGGCGCACGGTCACGATCGACGAGATCGGCATGGCGAACGGCAAGAACCTCGCCTCGGGCGTTGGCCTGCAGTTCTCGCCGACCGTGCTCGGCGCGATCGAGCAGGTCTGCGAGCTGTGGCGCAGCGACGTCGGCCGGCGCGACTTCCTGTCCGGGTCCGCGGTCGCCGCGTCCGCGCTCGTCGAGCCCAGCCGCGACTGGCTGATCACCGGCGCGGACACGCAGGTGGCGCGCACGGCGGGGGCGCGGGTCGGGGTCTCGGACGTCGAGGCGGTGAGAGCGATGACGGCGGCGCTCACCGAGCTGGACCACCGCTTCGGCAGCGGTCATGTCCGGCCGGTCGTCGTCCACTATCTGAACAGCGTCGTCTCCGGGCTGCTCTCGGGGTCGTACCGCGAAGCTGTCGGCCGTGAACTGTTCGCGGCGGTCGCGCGGTTGACGGAGCTCGCCGGGTACATGGCGGTCGACACCGGCCAGCCGGGGCTCGCCCAGCGCTACTACATCCAGGCGCTGCGGCTCGCCCAGGCGGCGGGCGACCGGGCATACGGCGGCTATGTGCTGGCCGCCTCCATGAGTCATCTGGCCGCCCAGCTGGGCAACCCGCGGGAGATCTCGCAGCTGGCGCGAGCCGCGCAGGAAGGGGCGAAGGGGCGGGTCACTCCGCGGGCCGAGGCGATGTTCTTCGCCGCGGAGGCGCGCGGGCACGCGCTGCTCGGGGACGCCCGCACCTGCCACGCGGTGGCGGGCAAGGCGCTCGCCTCGCTGGAGCGGGCGGAGCATGCGGCGGGCGACGACCCGGCGTGGATCTCCCACTTCGACCATGCCTATCTGGCTGACGAGCTGGCGCACTGCTATCGCGACCTGGGCCAGGCGGAGGCGGCCGCGCACCATGCCTCCCACGCGCTGGAGGCCCACCCGGAGTCGCGGGCCAGGCGGCGGGCGATCGGGCTCGTGCTGCTGGCGACGGCGCAGGTGCAGCAGCGCGAGGTGGAGCAGGCGTGTCATACGGGCACGCGCGCGGTGGAGCTGCTGGGGCGGCTGCGCTCCAGCCGGGGCGCGGAGTATCTGGACGACCTTCAGCAGCGGCTGGATCCGTACGCGGACGAGCCGTCGGTGCGGGAGTTCGGTGCCCGCCTGGAGCTCCAGGCGGCGTGAGGGGCGCGGAAGGGGCGCGTAAGGGGCGGGGAAGGGAGTGTGAAGGTTTGTGGTGATCCTCACGCACGCCCCTTACCAGCGTATTGAGCTGCAGTCTTGTTACTGCTGTCACGCGTGTGTGCGGACCGGCTGAGGCAGCCGGTAGCGTGAGCCGTCGATTCCATAGGTCCACACGTAGGAGTCCCGGTGACGCAAAGCGGTCAGGGTGACGAGCAGCAGCTGCCTGCTGCGCGGCCCGCGCACGAAGGCGTCGTGCTGCCCGCCGACGGAAGTGAGCCCTGGATACCGGGTGTCTCCGACGCCCAGGTGGCTCCGGCGGGCGGCCAGCCATGGGGCCAGCCGTGGGGACCACCGACCGGGGCTGCGCCGGACGGCCCGGAGGGCCCGGGTGGACCGGTCTCGCAGCCGGGCTGGCCCGAGCCACCGCAGCAGCCGTACGGAGCCCAGCCGCAGCAGGGGCACGGGATGCCCCCGCAGGGCGCGCCGGGCCAGGCGCTGCCTCCGCAGGGCGCGTCCGCGCCGCAGGGGCTGCCTCAGGGTTCGTATCCGCAGGGACTTCCCGGCCAGGGCCCTTCGTACGCGCAGGGACCGGACGGCCGGATGCTGCCTCAGGACGGGATCACGCAGGGGCTTCCGCCGGACGCGCTTGGGCAGGCGCTGCCGGGCCACGGGCTGCCTCCGCAGGACTTCGGCCCGCAGGGCGGGGACCCGCAGGCCCTGCCGCAGATGCAGGCCGCGGGTCCGGGGGACTCCGACGCCACCCAGTTCATCCCTCCCGTCGCACCCGGCGCTCTGCCTCCCGAGGCTCCGGCCGAGTCGACGCAGTTCCTCGGGACCGGGCCCGGCGCCGGGCCCGGCGCGGCGGCCGATGCCGATGCGACGCAGTACATCGCGCCCGTGCCTGCCGCGCCCAGCGCCGCGCCGTTCGGGATCAGGCCCGGGGCTCCGGGGGACCGGCAGCCGCCCGCGGAGTTCGACAGTCTCTTCCGTACGGACGGGCCCACCGCCCAAACGCCCGATTCCACGCAGCAGTTGCCCCGCTTCGAGACGCCCCGGCCGACCCGGCGGCGGCACCAGCAGCCCCAGTATCAGCAGGCCCAGCACCAGCAGGCCCAGCACCAGCCGCAGTACGAGCCCGAGCCCCGGCAGCGCAAGTCCTCCCGCGTGCCTGTCATCGCGGCCGTCGTCGTCGGCTGTGCCGTCCTCGGGCTCGGCGTCAGCATGGTGATGTTCGGCGGGGACGAGAAGCAGGACGACCCCGGCGCCGGCAAGAACGTCGCCGCGACCTCCGCCGCCCCCAACAACAGCACCGAGGCCGCTGCCGACCCCGCCAAGGCCCAGGCCGAGGCGCTCGACAAGCTCCTCGCGGACAGCAACAACAGCCGTGGCGCGGTCATCCGCTCGGTCGAGAGCATCAAGCAGTGCCAGAACCTGGACCAGGCGGCCGCCGATCTGAGCGGGGCCGCGAACCAGCGCCGCGGTCTGGTGACGCGCCTGCAGGGGCTGACCGTCGACAAGCTGGCCGGCCACGCCGAGCTGACCTCCGCGCTCACCAAGGCCTGGCAGGCGTCCGCGTCCGCCGACGACCACTACGCGGCATGGGCCCAGCAGGTCAAGGACAAGAAGGGCTGCAAGGGCGGCAAGGCCCGCAACACCGGGCAGACCGCGCAGGCCAACCGTGCCAGCGGTGAGGCGACCAAGGCCAAGCGGGAGGCCTCCGCGCTGTGGAACGCGATCGCCCGTAAGTACGAGCTCACCGAGCGCCGCGCCGACCAGCTGTAGTCCCCTGCCGACCAGCTGTAGTCCCCTGTAGCCCCTACGGGGGCTACAGGGACACGGAGTTAGCCAGCGTCTTTGCGACGTCCACAAAGCCCGGCCGCTGCGCCACCAGCCGCCCGTCGCGCACCACTTGGTACGTCACGCTGCTGTTGACGATCCGCGGGAAGCCGGGCGTGCCGAGCATGTCCTCGTACTCCCAGCGCAGCGGGGGCGTCAGGCCGCCGGTCGACACCTCTACTCCGCCGTCCAGGGCGCGCGCGATCTTCCCGGGCGAGATGTCGTCCGAGCCGAGGGAGTGGATGACCGCCCTCAGCACGGTGTACGCGATCCAGGTCGTCTGCACGCCCGCGTCCGCCGGGTCGATCCGGTTGTCGCCGAACGCGTAGGCGCGGATCACCTTCTCCATCTCGCTCCAGCGCGCATCGCCCGCGTCCGGGTACCAGCCGGTGACGTAGGCGCCTTCGAAGGGCCCGTTGCGCCCGCCGGTGCGGTCGATGAGCGGCTGGCCGACGCTGCCCATGACGGAGGAGACCCGGATCTTCCGGCCGTCCTCGGGCAGCCGCCGGAAGGAGTCGAAGAAGGTCTCGGTGCGCTCGCCGAGCGCAGCCGTGACGCACCCGGGACGGTCGTCGGAACCGGAACCGGAACCCGAACCGGACGCCGACCCCAACCCGAACCCGGACGTCGAACCCGCCTTCTTGCGGGCCTGCTTGGCCTGCGCGGTGTAGTCCGTCGCGTCCTCCTCCGCGACGATGTCCGCCGACGTGTGCCGACTGCCTTCCGAGAGGCCGGAGTTGAGGAGCTCGGGCAGCTCGTCGCCCGCGAGTGTGTTGGGGCGTACCAGCGAGACCCGCTCGCAGACGTTCGCCAACTGCCGTCCGTTGCCCGCGAGGAGGGCCGCCTGCCCGCCGTTCACCGGGTAGGAGAGGTAGCTGGTGAACTCCTCCTCGGAGATGCCGTATCCGCCGATGAAGGGGATGCCCGCGGCCTCCAGCGGAGCCATGAACGCGTCGCCGTGCTGGCTGTACGAGCCGACGACCGCGACGACGCCTTCCTTCACCGCCCGCCGTGCGCAGGCGGCCGCGCCCGTCGTGGTGTTCTCCTCGTTGCAGGTGATCACCTGCAACTCGTGCCCGTCCAGGCCGCCCTGCGCCTTGGCCCAGCGGGCGTACGCCTTCGCCATCGCGGGCATGCCGGGCAGGTTCGTCGCCCGGGTCTCCTGCGGGGCGAAGGTCATCACCTTGACGGTTTCCCTGGAGCCCCCCGTGGCTCCAGGGAGTACGCCACAGCCGCTGACCAGCGACGCTCCGGCCGCCACGGCTGCCGTCGTGGTCATACATACGGCGCGAACCCGTACGGTCCTGGAGGGGCGGGGGGAGGAGGAGCGTCGCCAGCCGGTCATGCTCAGCCACATTTCCTCCTCCCGGGTAACGGTGCAGTGAGCATTGCTCAACGAGGAGTGACGTGAAGGTGAATTCCAGGGGGTGGTCGGGCCGCCCGGGATGGGAACGTACGATCGCAGTCGTGCAGCAAGGTTCGGTCCCCTCTTCCCGTCGCGGCCGTCGCTCCTCCACCATGGGCGGCATGCCGCTCAATGACATGCCCTGGTGGCGCTGGCGCAGCAATGTGCGCTCGGCGCTGCACATGCTTTCCGATCCCGTCTTCCATCAGGAGTGCTGGCTGGCCGGCCGCGAGGAGTACGGCGACGTCACCGACGCCGTCTACCGCCTGGTCGAGGACACCTGGTTGGACAACTGGTCCGCCGAGAAGTACGTCGGCACGATCTTCCGCGACTCCGGCGAGGCGGCCCTCGTCGATGTAGCCGTTCTGCGGGTGCTGCGGATCATGCACCAAGTCGGTGCGGATGCTCCCGTATCGGCTTATATCGAGCATCACGGCTGGCCGGAGGCCGTACGCGCCGCCCGCGACGCGCATGTGCGGCTGTCGGTCAATGACGGCGAGGACCCGGACACCCCGCCACGCTCGCTCGATGTGCTCCGTATCATGACGCGGTCCGCCTGACGGACGGTGCCCTGTCGGGGCCGGTGAATATGGCAGTCTACGGGGATGACTGACCAGTACGTCCTGACGCTCTCCTGCCCGGACAAAAAGGGCATCGTGCACGCCGTGTCGAGCTATCTCTTCATGACCGGCTGCAATATCGAGGACAGCCAGCAGTTCGGCGACCGGGACACGGGTCTGTTCTTCATGCGGGTCCACTTCTCGGCCGACCAGCCGGTGACCGTGGAGAAGCTGCGGGCCAGCTTCGCCGCCGTCGGGGACGCCTTCCAGATGGACTGGCAGATGCATCGCGCCGAACAACAGATGCGGATCATCCTGCTGGTCAGCAAGTTCGGCCACTGCCTCAACGATCTGCTCTTCCGCTCCAGGACGGGCGCGCTGCCGGTCGAGATCGCCGCGGTCGTCTCCAACCACACGGACTTCGCGGAGCTCGTCGCCTCGTACGAGGTCCCGTTCCACCACATTCCGGTCACCAAGGACACCAAGGCCGAGGCCGAGGCGCAGCTGCTCGAGCTGGTGCGCGCCGAGAACGTCGAGCTCGTGGTGCTCGCGCGCTATATGCAGGTGCTCTCCGACGATCTGTGCAAGCAGCTGAGCGGCCGGATCATCAACATCCACCACTCCTTCCTGCCGAGCTTCAAGGGCGCGAAGCCGTACCACCAGGCTCATGCGCGCGGCGTGAAGCTGATCGGCGCGACCGCGCACTATGTGACGGCCGATCTCGACGAGGGCCCGATCATCGAGCAGGAGGTCGAGCGGGTGGGCCACGAGGTCACCCCGGAGCAGCTGGTGGCGATCGGCCGCGACGTGGAGTGCCAGGCGCTGGCGCGCGCGGTGAAGTGGCATGCGGAGCACCGGATTCTGCTGAACGGTCGCCGCACGGTCGTCTTCGGCTAGTTCCACGGCGGTGCTACGGCGACGGGACGACCGGGTTGTCGCACAGGTCGTCCAGTACGAACCCCTCCTCGCGCTGCTGGAGGTTCCGCTCCGCCTCCAGCTTGTCGAGCAGGTCGTCCAGCAGGCCCGGCTTCTGCGGGTCACCGAGGAATTCCAGTACGGCCCGGTAGAAGGCGTCGCGCAGGGTCGGCGGCATCGCGTCCGACGCGTCCAGGCAGATCTGGCCTGCCTTGTCGAACAACTCCTGCACGGCGCGCGTGCTCCCCGACGGGGGTACGGTGCCGAACGCGCCGCCCGGGAAGTAGGGCCGCTCCCCGGGCTTCGCGGCCTTCGCCCAGTCCTCGCGCGCCGCGCGGGAGGTGAGCCGGCCGAGCAGGTCCCAGGCCGCCGCGCTCGGCTTGAACACCGCGGCCATGTCGCCGGAGACCTCGTACGCGCCCTCGCCGGACTTCTGTGTGCCGAGGATGGCGGCCGTGGGCGTCGGCAGGACATCGTCGCCGTAGTGGCGGCGGATGAACGAGCCCTGGTGCTCATGGGTGCAGTCGCCGCGGTTCAGCAGTCCGTACCGGCCGTCGTCGAGCAGCTCGAAGGAGGCGCCGAGCGCCTCCCTGCCGAGGCCCCGGCCGCGGGTGTTCCTGCCGTTGGCGGCGAGCAGTGCCGCCCACTCCTCCCAGACCGGCTTGGTCTGAGGCCAGGGCGTCCGGCCGGTCGCCCACCTCTCGTACGCGGCGGGGCCCTCGCGCTGCAGCAGCAGATCCTCCACCCAGTCGGTGCCCGGCCAGCCCGATGTGGCGCCCGAGCCCACGCCCAGGCACCAGTCCGGCTTCTTGCCCGCGCTCGCCCGGCGGCTCCACACCAGCGACTTCAGGTCCACCCGCACCGGCGCCCAGTAGGGGCGGGTCCGGGCCTCACCCTCCTGGTTCTCGACGGTGATGGCCGGGGCCCAGGGCGGGACCGCGGCCCCCGCCACCTTCTCCGGGAGCGGATAGGCGTCCCCCGAGCGCGCGTACTCGGCGAGGTCGCCGGGGCTGCTCAGGATCGCCAGGTCCGGCGGGGCGCCGGCCTGGAGCTGGGCGACCAGTGTCTCGCGCAGCGAGCGGGTGCCCTTGTAGACGTAACTGCGCCCGGTGCGCTCGCCGATGTGCCTCAGCGCCGCCACGAACGGCTTTTCCTCGCCGTCCGTCCACGGGCCGAGGACGACCAGGGTCCGCTCCTCGGAGACGTCCGAGCAGCCGCCCGCCGTCACGGCGGTGGCGGTGAGCAGACAGCAGGCCAGCAGAGCTCTCAAGCGCTTCATGCGTCCGGGTACTTCCGTCGGGGGCGGCCGGCCGGGTAGGGCCGGACGTAGAAGAAGAGCGTCACGCCGCAGGCGAGCGCACCCACGCCGCCCGTCGGCACGACGACGCCCGCGGTCAGCGACCAGCCGTCGGGGTGCGCTGCCCGCATCACCGTGGCCGCCTCGCGTGCCATGGACTCGATCCGTCGCGGAGCCGCGCGGTCCGCGGCCACCGTCTTCAGGGCGCCGACCGTCGTACGCACCCGCTGCTGCGCGCCGTGCTCGGCGGCGCCGCCGATGCCCAGCAGTACGGGGGTGAGCAGCACCGGTACCGCCGCGGCCGCCAACTGCACGCTGATCAGCCGCAGCCGGTCGTGCAGAAAGACCGACGTGCCCACCAGTACGAAGGCGAAGAGCGCGGCCGCGAGCACGGCAGCCGCCGCGCCCGCCAGGGTGAGCGGGCTCCAGGCCGCCAGGTCGAGGGCCTCCCCGTGCAGTTGGCGCTCCAGCGACGCGATGCGGTCGAGTATGGAGATGGGCTCCTGCGGGGCGCCCTGGGCGACGGTCGTGTGGCGGCCGCGCAGCATGTCGTCGGCGTAGTCGACCCCGGCATTGCGCAGTACCTCGGTGTTGCGGTTCCAGTCCGCCCAGGCGATCTTGTCCCCGTACGCGACGACAAGGCCCGAGACCACCCGAAGCTCCTGCTCCTGGTCCTTGTGCAGGGCCCGGGACTGGGCGACGCGGCCCAGGCTCTGGGACGCCTCGGTCAGCCGGGTGCGGTACGTCTCGCCGAGCTCGACAAGAGGGACCTTGCTGCCCGGTGGCAGCCGTAACTCGGCCTGGGCCTGCGCCAGTTCGAGAGACGTCCTGGCCTGCGCCAGATCCACCAGCGCGGGCGCGCAGCGGTCCCGCAGCCGCTCCGTACGGGCGTGGATGTCGCCGTAGGCGGAGGCCGAGAGCGCGAGGGCGACGACGGCGAGCGCGGGCAGTACCAGCATGCGGCGGCGCAGGAACGCGGCGGTGGGGCGGCCGCCCTCGGCGGTGCGGCCCGTGGCGCGCTGCCACAGGGCGGGAAGGATCCCCCGCAGGGCGTGCAGGCCACGGGCCGCGGCGGCGCGCAGCGGGTCCGGGGCGCTCATGCGCTCTCCTCGGAGCCGCGCGGCCACGGCCTGCGCACCAGCCACGCGATCAGTGGCCACGGTCTGCGGTCCCGTTCGGGATTGCGGTCCCGGTAGTGCGTCAGACCGAGCGGGCGGGTCCGGTAGGCGTTGTCGAGCAACGCCTCCGCGAGCGCCGCGTGCTCGGCGCGGTCCGTGCGCGGCACCTGCTTGGCCAGCTTGCGGTAGCCGGCGGAGAGCTGCTCGCGCAACTGGCGCTCCGTGGCTGGTACCGGTACCCCGGGCGGCAGCGAGGCGCGCAGTTCGCCCAGCGGATCCGTCTGTCGTGCGGAGCCGACCAGTTCGAGGAGGAGTTCCAGCAGCTCCGCCGTGAGCCGTTCGTACGCCTGCCGGTCGGTGAGGCCCTCATGGCTGACCAGCCGGCGCAGCGCGGCGTAGGCGCGCACCGCCGATGCCACGGTCGGGGCGCTCCCGTCGGCGGGCGGGCTGGCATGAATGCGCACCATCGCCGTACGGGCCGCAGTGCGGTGCCGGGAGTCCGGGGGCACGCCGTCCAGCGAGGCGAGGGCCCGGTCCGGGCTGCGGCGGGCGAGATGGATGCGGGCGAGGCCGAAGGCGGCGCTGCCGAGCGCATGGTTGCGCCGCCACACCGCGTCATAGAACTGCATGGCCTGCTGCTGGTGGTCCTCCCGGGCCCCGGCGTCGGCGGCGGAGTCGGCCAGCTTCTCGTGGCAGTAGCCGAGGGCGAGCTTGGGCGCGTACTCGCCGGGAACGGCGTCGTACACCTCGTTGAAGCAGGTCAGCGCCGGGCGCACCCGGCCGTGGGCGAGTTCGATCAGACCGCCGTGCCAGTCGAGCCGCCAGTCGTAGCCCGCCCGCTCGCCGAGCAGGCGGCCGGCCCGGTCGAGCTCCATGCCGGCGGCGACCAGCTGCTGGTCGCGCCGGGGCAACTGGTCGCGGGCGAGCTCCAGATGGAGCCGGCAGCGCAGCAGATGCAGTTCGGGCGATGCCAGCCACTCGTCGCTGAGCTGGAGCAGACCGGCCGGATCGGCGTACGAAGTGCGCTGCAGCTTCTTCCAGTTGGGGTCCTTGCGGTCCGGCTTGGGCACGGGCAGAGCCACCGCGACCTCGGCCGGGCCCGGCACATGTGCGCCCAGCGGGTGCCCCCGGCTGCCGTCGGAGCGCCAGCGGACCAGTGGTGGGGCCTTGCCGAGCTGCCCGTCCAGGGCGGTGGCGGCCGGGTCGAAGAGCGGGGACGGCTCGAAGGTCTCCTCGCCGAGCCGCAGGGAACGCAGTTCGCGCAGCACCCCGCGCAGCTGGAGGGCCATCTCGTCGGCGGAGGCGTATCGCCGCTTGGGATCGTGCGCCATGGCGCGCCGCAGGGCGCGCTCCAGGGACTGGGTGCCCAGGTCGGCGGGGCTCGCCGGGGCCTTGTCGAGCAGCGAGCCGAGGACCGCACCGACGGTGTACAGGTCGCCCGCGGTCGTCATCTCGCCCAGGGGCCCAGCCTCCGGCGGCCGGTGGCTGACCGGTCCGGCGTCGCCCGGCTTGCGCACGCCGGCGACGTCGATGAGTTTGATGCCGTTGCCGCAGTGCAGGACGTTGGTGAGGGACAGGTCGCCGTAGACAAGGCCCTCCTGGTCGTGCAGATAGCTGAGCGCGTCCAGGATGAGCAGCCCGTACACGACGATGAACTCCCGCACCCGGGGCCCCGAGAAGGGCGGATGGAGCTGGGCGATACGGGCCGCGACCCACTCCAGCGGCGCGCCGTCGGCGAACTCCATGACGATGAACTCCGACGAAGTCGACGGATGACGCGCGTAGTTGACCACCCGGATGACGGACGGATGGTTGAGGCTGACAAGACGCAGCCGCTCCTGGTGCGCCTGCAGAACGGCGGCCGGGTTGCCCGGGTCGAGTATCCCCTTGAGCGCCACCGGCCGGTTGTCCAGCAGCAGATCGCGCGCCAGATACACCTGACCGTGGCTGCCCCGGCCGAACGGGCCCACCACCTCGTACTGCTGGTGCAGCCGGTCGCCGCTCGCCAGATGGGCCCCTGTCGGCGCGGTCACCAGCGCATCCGGGTCGCGCACCGCCACGAACGGCAGATCGGTGAGCCCTTCGCCCGGCGGTTCCAGGACGAACTCGCGCGGGCCCAGCGGCCCTGCGAGCGCCTGTTCGGCGGCCTCGGCCTCCAGCAGAGCCGTTTCGACATCGACGGCGAGGCGGAACAGCGCGTGCGGCAGGGCGGGAGTGCCGTACAGCGGGCCGCCGGCGCGCAGCTGCCTCAGCTCCCGGCGCAGCCGCGGCGACCGGGCGTCGGGACGGCGGGCCGCGGGCCGGTCCGGCGTGCCTTGATGCCCCGGCAGCTGTCGTAATCGCTGTTCGGCCTCGGCGAGCCGGGTCAGGCGGGTGGCGAGCCGGTCCGCACGGCGCTCGGGCCACTCGGGCTCCAGCAGCTCGCTGCGTACGCGGGCGAGCAGCGGTGAGCGGGGGTCGCTGAAGACCAGCAGCAGCCGGCTGTCGCCGCGGGCGAGCAGGGCGCGAAGGAGAGCGATGATCTCCTCGTCGGGAGATGCGGCCCTGTCGATGGCGAGGAAGGCGGCGATGAGAGGCGGGCTCTCCTCGGCGATCTGCTCCAGGAGCGCGCCGTGCGGCGTACGGGCCTCCAGACCGATTCGTTCGGCAGCGTGCGCGGCGAGCTGCTCGGCGGTGCGATTGGTGGCGTCGACGGCGATGTCGATGGAGCCCACCTGCGGCTCGCCCGCCGAACTCGCGGACGCGGACGGCGGGCTCTGCTCCCGGTCGGCGAGGGTGAGGGCCGAGCGGATGGTGTGCAGCAGCGCGCCCTCGCCCTCGCCCGCGAAGGCCAGCTCGACGGGACCGGTGTCCGACGCGCCGTCCAGCCAGCGGGTCAGCCTGCGGTGCAGCCCCGGCACCCGCCCGGACGCGGTCCTGTCGTGGGCGACCGCGACGTCGCGGGAGACGGCGCGGGGGCCGGTGACGGTGAGTCCGAGCCGTTCCAGCGGCAGATACTTCAGCACGGTCTCGGTCGGGATCATGTACGCATGCTCCCGGCGCACCGGCGCCTGCGGGGTCCCGAACTGGTGCGCCACGATGCCGATGAGACGACGCGAGCGACTGTGCACGACCCCGCCGCCGCTGTAGCCGTGCCGCACCACGTACGGCGAGCCCTCCGTGTCAAGCTGCACCCACTCGGGCGTGGGCGCGGGCCCGCCGCGCCCCATCAGCCGGGCGTCGAGGTGCTCGCCGCCGGGCAGATCCTCGGGATAGCCGGTGAAGTGCACCGGTTCATTGCGGGCGGGGATCTGGCGGTGCAGTACGGCATGCGGCAGCGGTGGCTCGCTGTCCAGCTTGAGCAGGGCGAGATCGCCGCTGAAGTGCGGGGTGGGCAGGACGAGATACTCACGCAGCACCCGGGCGCGCAGCGGTGCCGGTGTCTTCCGGGCGAGCGCCGCGGTGCCGGGCACGTCCACGTACACGGTGTCGAAAGGGGTCCGGACGCCGTCGCCGCCGGGGCGGGAGAGCACGGTGTGGGCGCAGGTGAGCACCAGTCCTCCGGGGAGCAGCACCCCGGCGCCCAGCGGACGGCTCGACCGGTCCTGCGTACGGAGCAGACAGACCCGCCAACTCTCCTCTTGCGACGACGAGTTGGACGTACGCAACGGCTCCCTCATACTGCACAACGATAACTACAGGAAGCGGGGTACGCGATGGCTGAGCGTGACGAGGCGCCGGTGGCCGGGCTTGCCGAGGTGATCGGACAGGTCCGGGACGAGCTGGAACGGGCGCAGCGGGCCGGCGAGGGACGCGACCTCAAGTTCAGCGTGGAGAAAGTGAATCTGGAGTTCGCGGTGCAGGTGCGACGGGAGGGCAGCGGCCGGGCGGAGCTGCGGATCGGAGTGCTGACGGCGGGCGGCGGGGGCTCGGCGGCGCGGGACACGACGCACACGATCCAGATCGAACTGAAGCCACAGGGGCGCGACGGGAACCCGAACGTGGCGGTGGGCGGGGAGTAGGCCGGTTGACGCCCCCCGGCTCAGGCCAGCCTCATGTCGATGAAGGGCATGCCGTCACCGGGCAGCAGGTACCTTTCGATTTCTGCAAATCCATGCTTTTGGGCGAATCGCAGCCCGTCCAGGTTGGACGCCAGGACACACGTCTCGATCACGTCGGCGCCGAGCTTTCGCGCCTGTGCCAGCCCTCGTTCGTAGATCTCCGCACCAAACCCCTGACCGCGGTGGGCGGGGAGCACCCGGGCGATCACTGTGGCGGTCGCTGCGTCGTCCGTCGGTGGACGCACTGTCGAGCAGCCCACAAGAACATCGCCGAGATACGCGACTTCCAGGTGGTTGCGCTGAACACGCTCGCGCACCTCGTCGAGTGACAGGAAGTGAGTGGGGACGATCAGGTTGTGGACGTACTGCCAGTCTTTGAGACTGGCATCGCCGTCCACTTGCTCGATGCGAAGGTCAGACATCGGCCCAGCAAACCCGTGCGCATCGTGGAGCGTCAACTGCAATTGGGGCCGGAGGGTGAGGGGAGGCGCCGGTGGCTCCCCGCGCTTCCTACAGCCTGCTCAGCGACGCCGCCGCGGACAGCACGTCCCTGATCGCCTCCCGGTCGCCGTCCTGGCCCGCCGCGGCCTCCTCCGGTGAGACGTGGCCCGCCACCAGGCGGCAGAATTCCACACCGTCCAACGCCACTTGGGCCACCGCCTCGTCCGCGGAGCCGACGGCCGCCGGGGAGTCCAGGGCGATGTACCAGTTCCCGCCGCCCGATCCCTCGACCTCCAGATGCAGCGAGCGGCCCGGCGTACCGGGCACCACCAGATGCTTGGCGGGGCCCGCGAGGCCCGCGCGTCTGCGGTCCGCGAGCGCGGCAGGCAGCAGCCGGGCGGCCAGGTCGATCATCCGGTGCAGATGGGAGCCGCTCGGCGGCTCGTACGGATAGTCCACCGCGTCCGCGATGTCGCCCGCGTGGATCCAGCACTCGAAGGCCCGGTCGAGCAGGGAGTCCTGCAGCGGCAGGGCGAAGTCTCCGTACGAGACGGACAGTTCGGCCACTCCACGGCCGGCGAAGGACACCGTGCGCACAAGGGCGTGGCTCTGCTCGCGCCACGGCTCGCGGACGGCCGCGGTGTGCGACAGGTCGGCGTCCCAGAACGCCTCCGTGCGCTCCGTCGGCAGTTTCGGTGCGCTCGCACCGAGCGGATCGTCCAGGCCGAGCGCGCCCGCGACCAGCCCGTCGACGGTCATCAGATGGCCGATCACCCCGGCCACGGTCGTTCTGCGGCTGACCGCCCGCTCGCCCTCGAACCACTTCAGACGCACCGGGGCGTGCCACTCCGACTCGCCGATGTCCCGCAGCAGCGCGTCGAGTCGCGCGGTCTCGGCGTCGTACGCAGTCGCCCACGCCGGCACGGGGATGCGCGCGGGCCTGCGCCCCAGGCAGTTCTCCAGGACCCGGAAGCGCAGCAGCGGGTCGAGGTCCAGATCCCGGTCGGTGTGCAGCAGGCCGACCGCGTCACGCAGCCGCAGGGCCTCTTCCGCGCAGGGCGCGCACTCGCCGAGGTGCGCCTCGACGGCCGCGATCTCCTCGGCGGAGCAGGCGGACAGGGCCCATGCGCCGAGCAGGGACTTCAGCACGCTGTGGGAGGGGCGTTCGGGGACGGGCTGCTCGGCGGTCGGCTTGAGCGGCGGCTTGACGGGCGGGTCGGCGGGCGCCTCCGGCTCAGGTGCGGGCCGCGGCGGGCGCGGGACCAGCCGGGCGGCGTCGAGATCGTCCGCCGCCGACCGCGGTCCCGGTATGCGTGGGGTGCCCCGTACCTCGTCGGGGCCGTCGTCGTCGCCGGGTCGGCCGTTTCCGCGGCCGCTGTCCCAGGGCCCGCTCACAAGGAGCGTCCGTAACCGGGCGGCGACGAGCCCTCCAGCGGGCGCGTATTGGCGGTGGAAAGGAGCTGCAGGCCGAGCCGGAGCCGGCGCCGGGCCTCGTCCTCGGTGACCCCGAGGTCGGCCGCGGTCTGGCGGTAGTCCCTGCGCTGGAAGTACGCGAGTTCCAGGGCCGCCCGCAGTGGTGCGGGCATGGAGGTGACGATGTAGTCGGCACGGGCCGCGACCGCCGCCCTGCGCACCTTCTGCTCCAGCTCCTCCGTGGTGCCCTCGCCGCCTTTGGCGAGTGCCGCGGCCTCGGTCTGGCGCAGCCGGTGCACGGCCTGGCTGTTGGTGAGCTTGGCCACCCAGGAGCGCATCGAGCCCTGTTTGGGGTCGTAGGAGTCGGGGTTCTCCCAGATGTAGCCGAAGACCTCACGGGTGACCTGGTCGGCGCCCTGGTCGTCGTCGAGCACACGGTGGGCGAGCATGTGCACCAGAGAGGCGAACCTGTCGTAGAACTCTCCGAGCGCGGCGGCCTCTCCCCGCGCGAGCCGCTGCTGCATCTTGCGGTCCCATCGCGGCGGTGTGTTCTTTGCCATACGGCCCCCAACGCCTGTTCCCGGTGCCTGTCGCCCCCTCGAATGTAATGCGCGTGGCAACAGACGCACGCCCCTTTACGTCAAGTGCGCCCCCTGAGGCGGGCCTGGATGGTAGGGGGCGGGGTTTGTGTTTCATGGCTGAGAGGGCGGGCAGGGGCGGGAGGAACGACATCTTCCGGATGTGCCTGCGCGGCCGCTCGACGTGACCGTGGCGCTTTCGGACCGGCGGGAGGAGAGGTCCGGTCGTGATGCTCAAGGTGGACTCGACCCGGCAGGGCGCGTGGACCGTGCTGCACGTCCGCGGCGAGCTCGATCTCGTCTCCTCGCCCGTCGTGCGCCAGCATGTCCACGAAGCGGTCGCCGTCGGTCACCGCGATCTGGTGCTCGACCTCTCCGAGGTGCTCTTCTGCGACTCAAGCGGCGTCGGCGTACTGGTGGCCGCCCGACGGCTGCTGCGCTCCTGCCAGGGCCGCCTCCGGCTGATACTCCCGGCCCACGGCGCGGAGGAGGGCTCGCACGTCAACCGTGTACTGGCCGCGCTCGGCGTGCGGCGCCTGTTCGAGGTGTACGCGGAGGTGGGCTCGGCCACGGACGACGCGGCCCAGCCGCTGTCGGCGTGAGCGGCGTCGCCGGGGCATTACCGGGGGTTCACCCGGGCTCCTCCCGAATGTCGTCACCACGTAATTGGCGGAGTACTTGCACGCGTCAGCGCTCGGGGCCGTACGCTCCCCGCATGGACAGCGCAGAATATGAGCGCAAGATCGCTTCCCGCTTCGCCGCCTTCGACCAGGACGGCAACGGCTATATCGACCGTGAGGACTTCAGCGGGGCCGCGGCCGCGCTGCTCGCCGAGTTCTCCACGACCGCCCGCTGCGACAAGGGCCAGGCCCTGTACAGCGGTGCGGAGGCGTTCTGGCAGGGCATGGCCGGGATCGCCGACGTGGACGGGGACCAGCGGGTCACCCGGCAGGAGTTCATCACGGGCGCGGTGAAGAGACTGCGTGACAATCCCCAGCGATTCGCCGAGATCGCCCGGCCCTTCCTGCACGCGGTGATCGCGATCGCCGACGAGGACGGCGGCGGAGTGACGCCGTCCGCGGCAGAGCGGGTGCTGAGGGTGCTGGGGGTGGATCCGGGGGTCGCGGCGGTGGCGTCGACGTCGCTGGACGCGGACGGGGACGGCAGGATCACGGAGGAGGAGATCCTGGCGGGCTTCGCGTCGTATTTCGTCACGCCGGAGCCGTAGGTCTGACCGGGGGCCCCACCCCGCCTTTTTCCGCTGTGTCGATGTGCGGCTCCGCCCCAGACCCTCCCCCTACGCCCTGGCGGGCGTGGGGGGACCCCCACGCCTCAATCGCCGGCGAGGCTTGTTTCCGCCGGTCGGCCTCAAGATTCAGGCCGACCGGCGGAAATTCAAGCCCGTCCGGCTATTGAGGACAGGCCGCCGCCGGGGCTCAACGGGGCCGCGCGGTGGCCGGCGAGGAGCTGCTATCGCGAAGCCGCTGACACTCTCTCAGCAGCCGTGCACGTGGCCAAGCGAGGCGACAGTTCGCTATCAACCCGGCACTGGGTCGCTTCAGTGCAGGCAGAGGCACATGCGGGCATGGGGGACCTCTTCGCGTGCGAGCGTGCACTCGACGAGGCGGAACAGGTTCGGCACCTGACCGAGGACAGCAACAACGGCGGCTGGCTGCGTTTCGATGGGACACGGTTGGCCGAGGAGCGAGGAGCCAGGTACGTACAGCTCGGCCGACTTGACCTGGCTGAGCAAGCCCTGCAGTCCGCGTTGGAGCAAGGCGCACTTGCCGAAGGGCATTCATTCCGCCGCCGGGGAGTCGTCCTGACTGACCTGGCAGCGATCGGCGCCAAGCGACGCGACCCTGATCACGTCATCGCGTTCGGACGTGAGGCCTTGCAGCTCGCCCGAGAAACATCCTCGGGTTACCTGGCCCGTAAGCTCCACGGCGCCTACCTGCGCGAGCTCTTAGAAGATCTCCACAGTTCGAGCCGATGACAGACAAGACCTCCACTCAACCTGAGAACGCCACCTGCCCCGCTGCTCAACTGCCGTGCCGCCCAGTACTCGCTGCCGCCCGAGATGCCGCTCAGCCCACGGAGACGGCGGCCGTGATGTGCGAGCCTGGCCGCGGAGCCCCATGTCTCCTGACCGTGTGAGGCACGCCACGGGAACCTGCCCTGCCGCGTGGACAAGGATGGACGTGGACTACTCATTGCACACCCGGATACGGGCAGGCGACCCCGAGGCGTTCCGCGAGCTCTTCCGTGACCACGCCCGACTGGTCCACCGGCACGCGGTGCGCGTGACCGGGGACTGGACCGTCGCCGAGGACATCGTCTCGCTGACCTTCTTGGAGGCGTGGCGGCTGCGCGTCAAGCTGCGGGACGAGGGCGACAGCCCGCGCCCCTGGCTGATGGGCATCGCCGTGAACGTACTGCGCAACACCACCCGCGCTGCGCGCCGCCACCAGCGGGCCCTGGAGCGCCTGCCGGCCAAGGAAACGGTCCCGGACTTCGCCGACGAACTCGTCGGCCGCATAGCCGATGCCGACCAACTGGCTGCCGCCCAGCGGGTGCTGAAGAAGCTGAGCCGGAGCGAGCGCGAGGTCTTCACACTCTGTGTGTGGTCCGGGCTCAGCTACGCGGAGACGGCGGCCGTGCTCGGCGTCCCGGTCGGCACCGTGCGCTCGCGCCTGTCCCGCGCCCGTAAACGGCTGAGCAAGCTGGCCGACGAAGAACTGGGAAAACGCAGGGAACCGCTACCGCGCAACGGACAAGTACAGGGCGGCCGCACTTCTGCGGCCCGGTCACACGAGTCGTACGAGGAGAGGTCCGAATGATCCGCAAGAAGTCTCGGCGTGAGGAGTCGCTGGACCACGCGGAACTGGCCCGGTTGCTGCCGGCGCCGGGAGACCCGCACCTGTCGCTCGACCGTCACCTGCTTCTCGAGGAGCACCTGATGAGCGAGATCCAGCCCACCGCACCCGCCCCTGCGCCGTCCCGCCGCCCGGCACGCCGTGTCCTGCTGATCGGTGTCCCGGTCACCGCCGCCGCCCTGGCCGGCACATTCGCCTTCACCGCGCTGACCGGTTCCGGGGGCAGCGACCCGGCCGCGGCCAGCCCGCCCCCGGTCGAAGCGCCGGTCGTCCGCATCGAGCCAGGCAGCACCGCCCAGCTCGCCTCCACCGTCGAGCACATCGCCGCCGCCGCCTCGGCCCGCAAGACGCCCGAACCCGGCCCGGGCCAGTACATCTACATCAAGAGCAAGGTCTCCTACCTCTCCGTCTTGCACACCGACGCATACAAGTCCAAGACCTTGGTCCAGCCCCTGCATATCCGTGAGGTCTGGAATTCCCCCGACGGCAAGCAGGGCTGGCTGGACGAGCCCGGCTACAAGCCCAAGGGCGGCATCACCCTCGACAGCGACGTCGAGAGCAGCTTGGGCGCCCCCTCCTACGACTACCTCAAGACGCTGCCCACCGACCCGGACGCCCTGCTGAAGAAGATCTACAAGGAGACCGAGGGCCAGGGGAACTCCCCGGACCAGGAGGCATTCACCACTGTCGGCGACCTGCTCAGGGAGCAGCTCGCACCGGCGAAGCTGAATGCAGCGCTGTACCGGGCCGCGGCCAAGATCCCCGGGGTTGTGGTGGTGGACCACGCCAAGGACGCCGCGGGACGCGAAGGAATCGCCCTGGCCCACGTCGACCAGCAGAGCGGCGGTCGCACCGAGTGGATCTTCGACCGCAAGACATACGCCTATCTCGGCAGCCGCGGTGTCCAGGTCAAGCAGGCCGACGACGTCAAGCCTGGCACAGTCCTCGAATGCACCGCCGTGCTGGAGCGGGCCGTCGTCGACGCCCAGAAGCAGCGCCCCGGCGCGCAAGGTACCGGTGCGTGAGCACGCGATCGCCCCGCTAGGCAGTGCGTATATTGCCACGCGACATCGCGCGCAGGCGCCGCACGGCCGGCCAGAGCTGACGGCCGGCAGCACAACGCTACGAAGGACGCAGGCCGCTCGCCGTGTCGTGGGCGGCCTGCTCGTACTCCGAACCGCTCGGTGAACGGCCACTACTGGCGCCCGGGGTGTTGGCGGTCGCCCTTGCCGTCGTCTCAGCTCCGAGGCGTGCTCCTCTTGCAGCGGCTACCCCGCCGATGGCCGGACCACCGAGCACACCCCATAGGCCGACGCCAGCAGACACGAGTGCCACAAGTCCTTGATCCATGAAGGGGGAGGATGCGCACAGGTCAAAGGCCCCGCCGGTTCGCCCGGCGGGGCCTTTTCGCGGCTCTACGCGCGCACGATCACTAGGCGTTTCCCCATGCCTCAAAGAATCGCTCGCGGTCTTCGGCCGTTTCATGCGTCCGGCGGCTGGCGAGCTGGACGTGCCAGGCAGTGGTCTCGGCGTCACGCAGCCACAACTTCCCGAAGTACTTGGCGTCACCTATGACGTCCAGGGCGCCCCCGATTAGTTCGGCGATGGCGTCACGCTCCCCGTCGTCGAGCTCTGCAAGAAAGCTGAGCACACGACCGGCAATACCCGCTTCGTTCTTCACCCCGTCGCCTGCTGGGGAACGAACCGGAAGGACACCGGCGCCGCGAGGCCGAAAAACAAGATGGATACCTGACGAAGCGGTACCGGTGGTATCCGGCTTCCTGGGACCGAGCGTTCGGGATTGCTACCGAAGCATTCTGGTCGGCCGGAAGCTTTTCGGTTCCACATCGATCCCTGATCTGCTGAGGTTGAGGCGACTCTACAGACCCGCATAACCTCAACGAACGGGGCATCACCATGAGTTCTGACAACCATCCCACCTCGCACCAGCTCCGCACCCAGCGCTCATCGCGCCTGCGGCTCGCGCTGGTCGGCGGCGCCGCCGCACTCGCGCTCCTGGGCAGCGGTGCCGCGTTCGCCGCCAGCCAGGCCCCGACGCACCGCACGGGGACGGCCGCCAGCTCACACACGCAAGAGGGAATCAGTAGGGGCTCGGATACCCTGCTCGCATCCGGCTCATGGCGCTCGGTGCATTGGCACTACTGACCGGAGACGCGTAACGCTGTTGCGGTAAGCGCTTCGGCCGTGGCTGCGGGGCGCACCATCGGTAATGCTCTCGACTAGACCAGTGAGGCATCTGGCTGCCCGGGCGGTATGAACCTGCCCCGCCCCGCGGAATCTATGCTGACGCAGCACGCCAAGCGTCCCCTCCCTGGCAGCCCTCATGCCGGCACCGTCGGCGAATGCCAGGAAACGAGAAACGGCGCCCCTCGCAGCACAGTGGGGGCTGCGAGGGGTGCGTTGTTGTGTGCCACGGCTGTTGCGGTGACTGCGCACGTTACCGGCGCATGCCAGGACGCTGGCGTCCGACACAACGCTGCATCAGCACCCTGCGGCCATCCTCTGGCCCAATTCGCCCACGCGAGCCAGACAGTGTCAGTGAACGTTCTGGTCAGCGCACGGTGCGCCCCTTCCTTCGCCCGGAGACGCGATCAGTTCTGAAAACTGAGCTCACAGGAAAAGTTCTGTGAGCCCATGGAACCAGCATGCTGCTGTGTGCCTAATTCACGGCATAGAAGGTAATTGACCGCTGCCGTCGATACGCACAGCACGCCCCCCCCGTACACAGGAGGCTTCATGTCAGCCCTCAACGCACAGCCGCCGCGTCGGAATCGCGGGCCCGCAGGATTGGGAGCCCGTCGGCTCGGACCGGGTCTCGCCGCCTGCGCCCTCTCGCTCGCCCTCGCGGCGACCGCGACCGCCTGCCAGAACAAATCCGATGTGAAGGCACCAGCTTCGGGCAGCAAGGCGGAGCAGGCACCGGTCGGCAAGGAGGGCTCCGGCGATCAGGGCGTCACGGACCCCACGCCGCAGACCATAAAGGCCAAACCGGTCGCCACGCCCTACAGCGGTAGCAAGTTCGGTGGCGCCGTGGGCAGGCTGTTCAGCGACCTTCCCAAGGGGGACACAGAGGGTTGCACCGCCACAGTGGTGAAGGATCCGGCGCACCCGGGCAAGTCGAACCTCGTCTGGACGGCGGGGCACTGCGTCCACGGGGGCAAGGGAGGCACCTGGCACCGCAACATAATGTTCTTGCCCGCGTTCAACGACAACGGACTTCCGGTCAGCCGCATCAAGGGCGCAGCGCCGGAGGACCTCGCCCCGTTCGGCGCTTGGAAGGCAGACGATGTCTCGACATCCCCACAGTGGATCTCCGAGGGGAGCGCCGGGGAGTCGGGCGACGGCATGCCCTACGACTTCGCTATTGTGCATGTGACGGGCGCCAAGGGGTCCAAGTCCCTTGAGGAGACGGTCGGTTCGGCCGTGCCCATCGACTTCGACGCTCCTCGGATGAAGGACATCGGGAAGGTGGCCGTGCGGGGATACCCCGATGCCATGCCGTTCGGCGGTGTCACGATGCTCTCATGCGAGGACCGGCCGACGCGCCTGACCATGAAGGCCGGCCAGCCGACGCTGTACCGCATCGGCTGCACGATGACGAAGGGTGCGTCGGGCGGCGGCTGGTTCATGGAGGGCGCGGACGGCAATCCCGTGCTGGTGTCGAATACCTGCTATGGCCACTTCAAGGGGGCGCGATGGCTGGCGGGACCGCACCTCGGCCCCGAGGCGAAGGCTCTCTTCAACACCATGAGCAAGAAGCACGCCGACGCATAGGCCCGGTCGGGTGAACCGATCGTCGTCGACCGGCCCGAGGCCCGCATGGCGTCGAGCATCTCGGTCCAGGAGGTACGTCCCGTCTCTGAGGCTTCTCCGACGATTCGCCTGGCCAGTGGACCAGGCGGGGATGCCGGATGAGCGCCCTTGCTCCCCCCCAGGTGTCCCCCGAGAGTGGCTCCAAGGAGGGAGACCGCAGCTCAAAGCCCTCGGAACCGTCCCGCTGTAAATCTGCTGCGGTGGGACCGACGGCGGGCGTCAATGCCGACAACTGTCACGCGGCGCGGCAATCTGCCGCGCCTCGCGGGGTGTCTGCCTAGCCGGGCCGCGAGGCTAGCCAAGGGCTGCTGTGTGGAGGCGGCGGGCGGTAGTTGCAAGTAGGCGTCGAAGTTTGTCCCTGTTGGCGCCGTAGGTCTTGAGTGCGTGGCAGTTCGGTCATGCGGACAGGGGGAAAGCGTGCGCTCCCACGCGCGCATGCTCGCGGTGGCTGCTACCCGCTGGCTCCTCGGTGGAGGGACTCGTTATGCGCTCCAGCGGCCAACCTCCGGCCAAGTCAGGACAGCGGGGAACGCCGGGGAGTCCGTATGCGCAGTTCAGGGCCTCGCCCGGAGGGCGAACCCACTGGTCTTGAAACCGTCGTGGCTTGCGCGGCGTTGGACGGCGTGCTCGTCCGGCCGAAAATGCCGCGGCTCTTCACAGTTCAGGCTGCTTGCTCGTCTGTGCCGTCGTCGGGTGCCGCCAGCCAGGGCATCCGGTGGACGAGACTGTCGCGCAGCTGGGTGAGGATCGCGATTCGCTCCTCCAGCTCGGCCACCCGCTGTGGGGCGCCGCCGCCGCCCGCCTCGCCGACACCGCCGTAGGAGGTAAACAACCGCAGATACGCCGCGGGGGTGGCCCCGCACGGAATGAAAGAAACCACCCCGAAACCCCCCCACACAAA